>NZ_FUYH01000022.1 GCF_900167605.1 Caloramator quimbayensis
GACCAGGTAGACCTATTGATATGCGATGAATGGGGATACATTCCAATTGACATTGAAGGGGCTAAACTATTATACCAGGTTATAGCAGGATGCTATGAGAAAAAAAGCATAATATTAACTACAAACCTTGAATTCAGTAAATGGAACAGTATTTTTTTCGATGAAAAGCTAACAAACGCTATACTTGATAGGATGGTCCATCACAGTCATTTACTAATATTTGACGGCCCCAGCTGGAGGCTCCAAAATTCATTAATGAAATACAATTAATTTACAATTATGGTAATGCGGATGTTGCAAAGATTTTTTTCAAAAGTTTGTATTTAATTATTGCAAAACACAGAAGATTAGTAATTCTATGATAGCGAGGAAGGAATTCAATATTTTCATAAAATCTTTTACCACAAACATTACAGCGGTACCTACGTTTTTTAATAATAAGTACAGTAGATTTTAAGAATAAAGGAAGATGTTTAACACATTGAATTCTATAGTCGTGAACTCTACTAGTTTGAGAATTACAACAAGGACAAGTGTGAGGTTTTCTTTTCATTTCTAAATAAACCTCAATACAGTTATCAGAATTATTTATTTTTGCAATTCGTTGTATTTTTATTTTACACTAAACATCTAAAACAGGTGCATATTTTTTTGTAAAAAAATATGCTGGGGCTACGCCCCAACATTTATTATAGAACCTTAATATATATATAATACTTAAATAATAGTTAATATGTTTCATAAAAAGGAATACGAGGAAGTTATAATATTTAAGTTTACTATTTTCGTGTTGCGATTATCTCCTCATCATATTTTTTTATCTTTTCTATATTATCGGCAGTAAGCTTTTTAAAAGTTTCTTCTCTGAATTTCATGCCAAGTTCCTGCCTTGTAAATCCTTTAGTTGAAGGCTCAAGGGCTTCAACCCAGTCAACCTTTTTCCCTTTATAAATAAGGTCTAAGTCTGAAATTCTTGTTCCATCCTCAAGGTATTCCATTGATAGAAGCATTTTTTTGATTTCAATAGGATTTAGTAATGTAAAGAGCCTTATCTGATATACAAGCACGCTCATTAAAAACCTCGGGTAGTCCTTTGCATAGGATTCACCAAGTACAAGCCCCGATTCGAGGTTATCAAGTACAATAGACAGTCTTTCATAATGGAGGCGGTACTTACTGTATCTGTCGTATATTCTAATCTGAAGATCATACCAATTTTTGTCCTCGAGCCCCTCGTTTAAAAATCTTAATGACTGGCTCATAAGCCTCTTATGGAGAATATGAGGAGGCATGTCAATAAGCATGTGCTCATCTTTAAAATCCTTTAAATTAAGATTTTTGTTTATGGGCTTTTCGGTAAAGCTCAATATAGTTTGATTGGATATGCCAATATCGAGGCATTTTTCAATAGACATTATCTTGCCGTCGTAGGTTTGCCTTATGCTTTCTATTATTTTTTCTGTATTTCCTAAAACCCTCATTATAACTGTACCTGGTGCTATATGGGAGTCCTTTATATATGAATAGGCATTTAAATTTAATATTGAAGAAAAAAGATAATCTGACCTCTCAGGAACTAAAATTATAGACTTTACATCCTCAAGGCGGGCTATTTTTTTCCCCGGCTCTGTAATAAAAATTATGGTGTTATCCTCCTGCGCTATCTCAAGAGCTTGTATTAAACCAACAGAAATTCCCTTTAAATTATCTTTGAAAAAGTTTGATAATTCACAAACGTTATCGCTTCCAAAAACGATGAGCTTTGGACCTGTTCTAACAAATGAAAACATAAAAAACCTCCTAAATCCCCATTTTCTTTTTTCTTGTTCTATGCGCATCTGTTCCAGATGGATAGTGAAGTTTAATTATATTCATATCCTCTATATTTATTATATTAATATTATCTATTCCATTCAAATATTCTTTTTGGTTTGTTATAATTTTGTCATGGCCGTATAAATATAAATTACATTCGTTAGGAAGATTATAAAAATCATGGGATAATCCAATGCTTATTCCATCTACGTTCAATATACTTCCTTCAGTTATTATTTCAATTGAATTTATAGATTTTAAAGTTTCGAAATCATCGTGATTCCCAGGTACGACTATTATTCTATCTTTAACATAAGGAGAAAGGGATGATAAAAATCTTGTAACTTTTACCCTATAGCTGTTTATAAGCTGAGGAGCCATCTGAAGTTTAATATCGTCAGCAACATCTCCGGTGTGTATTAAAATATCAGGTTTTGTATTTTTAATAAGCCTTATGATGCTTCCATATATTACAGTTGGGGTATCGCTTATATGAATAATTTTTCTATAATTTAAAGAGGCGCATTCAGGTATATAAATTTCTCCAGCTAAATTAAACAAAAATCTTTTTATCTTTTCCATCTTCTTCTCCTGTAGTTTGAATATTAAAATAATTATAGCAAATAAGATGCTTTTTTCAATTAAAATAAATATTTAACAAATTGTATTTGTTGACAAAATTTTCATGATACTTTATAATAAGCTTAGTTTAAGGAAAGGGGTTTTAATAATGTTGGAGGTTGTTCTTAACTAAAAAATATAAATATCAATACAATTTTTAACCTATTATTTAGGTTTATTTGTGTTGTATTTTTTGGTTTAAGACAGCCCGATATAAAACCTTAATTTATAGTTCATGTTTTATTTTTAAAGCTATACTATGCATTGCTTGTAGCGCTTTAAAATATCTAAAAATTTTTGATAAAATATGAAAATTAAGGCTGTAGATGGCTGTATCATCTATAGCTTTTTATTTTAGGGGGGATTCATCAAGATGTTTTTAAGGAAGGATAGGGATATTTGATTGTCAATTTGCAGAGGCTTAAAGAATTCGGAGGTGATAGAATGAGAAGAATATCTAATCTTTTAAATCCCTATAGAGGACTGCCAAAGGAGATATATGTTATATTCATATCGAGAATAGTTAACTCAGTAGGAAGCTTTGTAATGCCTCTTATGACATTAATACTAACTCAGAAGATTGGGCTTTCAAAATCAGAGGCAGGCTTATATATCAGTCTTGCAGGATTTTTGATGATGCCTGTATCCATACTTGGAGGAAAGCTTGCTGATACTATTGGGAGAAAGAAATTAATAATGGTTTTTGGATTTCTTGGAACATTGATGTATATAATATGTGGTTTTATGAAACCGACTATAAACATGATGTATGTTATTATGGCAGCTGGAGCCTGTCATTCAATATCAGGTCCTGCCTATGATGCACTTCTTGCTGACCTTACAACTCCAGAAAATAGAAAGGGCGCCTATTCTCTCGTATATATGGGGTGGAATATAGGCTTTGCAGTAGGCCCCATTATAGGAGGTTTTTTGTTTGAGAGGCATCTTCCAATCGTATTTATAGGGGATGCGGCAACAACTATAATATCTCTTATACTCGTTGGGATATACGTAAAGGAAACTATTAATCTTACAAAACAGGATATAGAGGATGAAGGCAGGGCTTTAGAAAAAAGAGAAGAAGGTTCAGTTATTTCGGTGCTTTTAAGAAGGCCAATTCTTCTTTATTTTGCCCTTATAATTTTTGGATATAATTTTGTATATTCACAGTGGTCCTTTATGCTTCCAATGCATGCAAGTCAGAACTTTAAAGAAATGGGTCCGAAATATTACGGCTTTATTGCAAGTTTTAATGGGCTTATCGTTATGCTCTTTACTCCGATTGTAACAAAGCTTACAGAAAAAATAAAAAACATAAGATGTATGTTTTATGGAGGAATATTATATGCAGTAGGATTTGGGATGCTTGGATTAATTAGTACCCTTCCTTTATTTTTCGTTTCAGCATTTATATTTACAATTGGAGAAATAGTTCTTTCAATAAATACATCTCCCTTTATTGCAAACCATACGCCTATATCCCACAGAGGAAGGATGAATGCAGTTCTTCCTATGATTTTAGGCCTTGGCTACACATTAGGACCTATGGGAATGGGAAAAGCTCTTTCCTATATAAGCATAGAGCAGGGGTGGATTATACTTGGAGGAGTTGTATTTGTTGCTTCTCTATTTATGAGAGGGCTTGAGGCATATGATGAGAAGACTTCAATTCCTGCAGCTGAAAATTGTTCATAATAGTACTGCAAATTGACAAGTGACAAATTCTATTTAAAAGTTTTGATTAAGTTTAAGCCCATAAACTGCTAAAGCCAATATAAAGCGAATTTTAGAAGCTCTTGCCTTGATGACGCAGAAAATCTTAGAACTTTTGGTTGTTTGAGCTTGCGAGTTTCCAAAAGTTCTTGATTTTCAAGGAATCAAGGCTTAGAGCTTATTAATGAGTGAAAAAGATTGGCTGTGCAGTTTATGAGCTTTAAGTATTATGGGCTTTGCAAATTTACTGTAAATCCTTTTTATTAATATATTAATCCTTTATTTTTTATGCTATCATAATATTTGTTCACATATTTCATAATGACAGGAGGATAATATGGATAGGTCAAAACAGCTTGGAGAAGAAAAAGTAGGAAAGCTTCTTTTAAAATTTTCAATACCTGCTATTGTTGGTATGATTGTAAATGCTCTTTACAATATTGTAGATAGAATATTCGTAGGACAGGGAGTAGGCTCCCTTGCTATATCAGGTATTGCAATAACTTTCCCCATAACTACGGTTATAATGGCCTTTGGAATGCTCGTTGGAATAGGCTCTGCTGCTCTTGTATCCATAAGGCTTGGGCAAAAAAGACGTGATGAGGCAGAAGAAATAGTAGGAAACGCCCTTGTACTTCTTATAATTATATCTTCCCTTCTTATGATTTTTGGTTTGATTTTTGAGAGAAGGATTTTAAGAAGTTTTGGGGCAGGGGATGCAGTAATAAAATATGCGCAGGATTATATAACTATAATATTGTCAGGAGTTATATTTCAAAGCGTTGGCTTTGGTATGAACAATTTAATAAGGGCTGATGCAAATCCAAAGAACGCAATGTTTACAATGCTAATAGGTGCTGTAACGAACACAATACTCGACCCTGTATTTATTTTTGTATTCCATATGGGAATAAAGGGGGCAGCTATTGCAACAATAATATCGCAGGCATTAAGTGCTGTATGGGTTCTGTCATACTTTTTCAGCAAAAGAAGCATGCTTAAGATTCATAGAAAAAATTTAAGGCTTAAAAAAAATATAATTCTTTCAATATTTTCAATTGGCATGTCTCCTTTTTCCATGCAGCTTGCTGCAAGCGTTGTTACTATAATTTTAAATAGAAGCCTTGTAAAATATGGGGGAGATATAGCAGTTGCTGCTATGGGGATTATAAACAGCATATCCATGCTGATTTTAATGCCCATATTTGGTATAAATCAAGGTGCTCAGCCTATTATAGGCTACAACTATGGAGCACAAAAATACGATAGAGTAAAACATACTTTAAAGCTTGCGATACTTGCGGCAACCACAATTTGTACTATAGGATTTGTTGCAGTTCAGCTTTTTCCAGTTGCTATTATTAGTATATTCAATAGAACGGATAAGGAGCTAATAAAAATAGGCTCAAATGGACTTAGAATATTTTTATCTATGCTTCCTATAATTGGCTTTCAAATAGTAAGTTCAAACTATTTTCAGGCTGTAGGAAAACCAAAGCATTCTATGTTTTTAAGCCTTTCAAGGCAGGTTATTATTTTAATACCGTTGCTTTTAATATTGCCACGAATATTTAAATTAAAGGGCGTATGGCTTGCAGGCCCAACAGCAGACTTTTTATCTTCACTTCTTACAGCAACATTTTTAATGTTTGAAATAAGAAATCTTAAACAAAAACATAGAGAAGGAGTATAAAGGAGGTTTTATTATGCGTTATGAAGCCACCTTAGAAGAGTGGAGAGAATTATATGAAGCTGCAATAAAGATTAAAGAAATGAAGCCTTGGGAAAAATTATGGGATATGGATTTGATAACCATAATGCCTGATAAAGAATCTGAGCCTACTATTTGCAGCATAATGGGAAAAGGTGGTAATTTTTGTGGAATAGGTGCATATATAGGATTAGAGGCAATACATAACTTCTTTTTACTATCACAAAGTGAAGAAATGCCCCCAAATCAATCTGTGAGATATCAGAAGTGTATATTGTGCAATTATGGAAATAGAGAAGAATTAACTCAAGATGAATATGAAATAATAAAAAAGTTAGGATATAAATTTAGAGGTAAGAATAATTGGATTTACTTTAAAGTTTATGATCCAATATATATGCCATTTATGCCTGATAAGAGTGAAGTTATTAAAATGACTGAAATTCTAAAACAGTTATATTTTGCATTAGAAGAACTAAATGATGGATTAAAAGTAAATTTTGAAGACGGAAATACATTGCTTAGAATGTTTGATAAAGAAAACAATACGTGGATAAATAAAGAAATGCCTGTGTTTATGCCCGAAATAGAATATAAAGTTCCAACATTAGATGATGAAGTGCTTATAAAAAGGTTAAAATCTAAAAAACCAAATAAAGCAATTTTAAATTTAGATATAGCATATTTGAATTCAGTAATTAATGATAAAAAATATGATAAGCCTTTGGCAATGAGATTATGTATTTTATCTGACATAAAAAATGGTATGGTTTTGCAACAGCATGTGATGGTTCCCGAAGATGATGAAATAAATGTAATATTTAATGTGGTTATTAGCTACATACTTAAAATGGGCATACCTAAAACGATTTATGTTAGGGATAAATATATGTATTGCATAATAAAAGACTTATGCCAAAAGGTAGGAATAGAATTAAAGATATCTCAGCAGCTACCAGCAGTAGACTTTTTTGTAGAAAGTTTTAATTCCTTTAGGTTTTAACTTTTGTCAATATTTTAAGCAGGTATTTACTTAGAATGCCTGCTTTTTAATTTTTTAGAAAACTTGAAGGGAAATATAATTTGATGTGGAAATATTAAATAATTGAAAGAATTAAATTTAAGGAGGCAGAAAAATGTCAACAGCAAATGTAGGTTTTGAAGAACAGCTTTGGAAAGCTGCGGATATATTAAGAGGAAGTATGGATGCGGCAGAATATAAGCATGTAGTTTTAGGATTATTATTTTTAAAATATATTTCTGACAGGTTTGAACAAAAGTATAGGTATCTATTAGAAGAAGGAGAAGGATTTGAAGAAGATAGGGATGAATACGAAGCAGAAAATATATTCTATGTACCAAAAGAGGCAAGATGGGACAATATAAAGAACAATGCAAAGGATCCAAGGATAGGACAAATAATAGATGACGCAATGCTTTTAATAGAAAAGGAAAATCCAAGCTTAAAAGGTGTCCTCGATAAAAGATATGCACGACCAGAGCTTGATAAAAGAAGGCTTGGTGAACTTATAGACGTTATTTCAAATATTAAGCTTTATCAAGACGGTCAAAAGGATATTTTAGGAAGAGTGTATGAATATTTCTTAAATCAGTTTGCTGAAAAGGAAGGCAAAGGCGGAGGAGAATTTTATACACCAAAAAGTGTTGTTAAAACATTAGTTGAAATGATTGAGCCTTATAAAGGAAGAATATATGACCCATGCTGTGGCAGTGGAGGTATGTTTATACAAAGTGAAAGGTTTGTTCAGGAACATCAAGGTAAGATAGATGATATATCAATTTATGGTCAAGAACTTAATCCTACAACATGGAAGCTATGTAAGATGAATCTTGCAATACACGGGCTTGATGGTGATTTAGGGCCACACAATGCAGATACATTCCATAACGATTTGCATAAAAATTTAAAGGCTGATTATATTTTAGCAAATCCTCCCTTTAATATTAGTGAATGGGGTGGAGAAAAACTTACAGAGGATGCAAGATGGAAGTATGGCATTCCTCCAGCAGGAAATGCAAACTATGCATGGCTGCAACACATGATATATCACTTAGCACCAAATGGAGTAGCAGGAGTTGTTCTTGCCAATGGTTCATTAAGTTCAAATACATCTAATGAGGGAGAAATAAGAAAGAATTTAATAGAAGAAGATATTGTTGATTGTATAGTTGCCTTGCCAGATAAATTATTTTACACAACAGCAATTCCAGCCTGCCTTTGGATATTAAACAGAAACAAAGCAAACAATCCAAAATACAGAAGCAGACGACATGAGTTTTTATTCATAGATGCAAGAAAACTTGGACAGCTTGTAGATAGAAGACATAGAGAACTTTCAGATGAAGACATAAAGAAAATTGCGGAAACTTATCATAATTGGCGAAATAAAGATGGCCAATATGTGGATATAAAAGGATTTTGCAAATCAGTAACAATTGATGAAATACGAGAGCATGAATATATTCTAACCCCAGGAAGATATGTAGGAATAGAAGAAGTTGAAGGTGATGGAATTGATTTTGAAGAGAAGATGGAGAACTTAACAAGTGAGCTTGCAGAACTGTTTTCAAAATCAAGACACCTTGAGGAAGAGATAAAGAAGAACTTAAGGGGGCTTGGATATGAGCTGTAATGAGTGGAGAGAGACAGAATTGGGATTAATTCCAGCTGATTGGGATGTAAAAGTAATTGGAGAAATTGGAAAAGTAGTTGGTGGAGGAACTCCTAATACAAAAGAATCTAAATATTGGGATGGAAATGTTAGTTGGATTACACCCAAAGATTTATCGGGTTTTTATGAAAGATATATATATAAAGGTGAACGTTCTATTACAAAGGAAGGTCTTGAAAATTCAAGTGCTAAATTAATGCCAAAGGGAACAGTTTTATTTAGTTCGAGAGCACCTATAGGATATGTAGCTATAGCAGGTAAAGAATTAGCTACTAATCAAGGATATAAAAATATTATTTGTAATGATGAAATAGCTTATAATATTTTCGTTTATTACTTAATGAAATATAAGAAGAATGAGATTGAACAAATAGCTAATGGGTCAACATTTAAAGAAGTATCAGGTAAAGTATTAAGTGAATTTAAAATTATTCTTCCTCCCCTTCATGAGCAAAAGGCCATAGCTAAAATTTTATCAGACATTGATGAAAAGATAGAAATAAACAACAGGATAAACAAAGTATTAGAAGAAATAGCCCAAACAATTTTTAAACACTATTTTGTGGATTTTGAATTTCCAAACGAAAATGGAGAGCCATATAAGTCAAGCGGCGGTGAAATGGTAGAAAGTGAACTTGGCCCTATTCCTAAGGGGTGGGAGGTAAGAAGGTTAGGAGAAATTTTAGAAACATCTTTAGGAGGAACACCTAAAAGGGAAAAGAAAGAATATTGGGAAAATGGAACTATACCTTGGTGTAATTCAGCAAAAGCAAATGATTTTAGAATAATTGAGCCTACAGAATACATAACTGAAAAGGGATTAAAAGAATCTTCTACAAAACTACTACCAAGGCGAACAATTGTTATTGCAATAACAGGAGCTACACTGGGTAAAATTTCATTGTTAGAAATTGACAGTTGTACTAATCAGTCTTTGGTTGGTATTTTAGAAAATAAATTATATAAAGCTGAATTTATTTATCCTTTAATGAAAATGCAGATAAAACAATTAATTAACTTACAAACAGGAGGAGCACAGCAACATATTAATAAAGATAATATAAATAAATTAAAAATAATATTACCCCAAAAGGAATTGTTAGAAAAATATTACGATATTACAGAAAAAATATTCAAACAAATTTCCATAAGAACATTTGAAGTAAATAATCTCTCCCAACTTCGTGATACCCTTCTTCCAAAGCTTATGTCTGGTGAAATTAGGGTGCCTCAAAATAATAAAAGAAAGGAATATAAAAATGTCTGAGGATATAAAAAATACAATTAAAGAACTAACATTAATGCTTATGTACTTAACATCATGGAAGGAAAAACAGTTTGGCATGGAATATCTAAGAACATGGAAAGGATATGACTTTGATATTTTAAATGAACTGACTGATGAAGATTTAATCACAGGCTCATATCGTGCTAAATCAGCTTTTATTACAGAAAAGGGAGAAAAGATTGCAGAAGAATTATTAAAAAAATACCAAATAAATATAAAATAAAGTATTTGAGAGTTAATAAAATTGTATAAATTCTATTTCAATTAATCAAAGGTGGGGATTTAAATGGGTTTATTAATTGATTTTACAGAGCAGCAGCTTGAAGAGGCGACAATAGAAATACTTGATGAGCTTGATTATGAACATCTGTATGGTCCAGATATTGCACCAGATAGCGATAATCCTGAAAGAAGAGACTTTAGAGAAGTAATATTAAAAAACAGAGTATTAGATGCTTTAAGACAAATTAATCCTACTTTGCCAGAGGATGCAATAGAAGAGGCATACAGGAAAATAATAACCTTCAACAGCCCGATACTTGAAGAAAACAACAGATACTTTCATAAACTTATGGTTGAAGGAATAGACGTTACATTTAAAAAGAATGGAATAATCAAAACAGAAAAGGCATATATAATTGACTTTATAAATATAGATAAAAATGATTTTTTGGTGGTAAATCAATTCAGAATAGAAGAAGTAGAAAAAAGAAGACCAGATGTAATTATATTTGTAAATGGTATTCCCCTTGTTGTAATGGAGCTTAAATCCTCAACCGATGAAAATGTAGGAATAGAAAAGGCATATAATCAAATACAAACATATAAAAGGGATATTCCAACACTTTTTTACTATAATGCATTTATAGTAATAACAGATGGAATAAATGCAAAGGCAGGGACAATAACAGCTAACTTTGAAAGGTTTATGAACTGGAGAAGTATAGATGGTATAAATGTAGAGCCACTATCTATTCCACAGTATGAAATTTTATTAAGAGGTATGCTAAGGAAGGATAGATTACTTGACATTGTAGAAAACTTCTTAACATACCAACAAACAAGTGCAGCAGACTATGATTCAAAGGGCAGAAAGATTGGAGATAAAATAAAACTTAATAAAATACTATCTGCATATCATCAATATTTTGCTGTAAAAAAGGCAGTAGAAAATACAGAGAAAGCTATAAATTCAATAGATAAAAAGATTGGTGTTGTATGGCATACCCAAGGTTCAGGAAAGAGCTTTACAATGGTATTTTATGCTGCACAGCTTGTTAAAAAATTTAACAACCCTACAATTGTGGTTATAACCGATAGAAACGACCTTGATGACCAGCTATATAATACTTTTTGCGGGGCAAAAGATATATTAAGACAAGATCCTGTTCAGGCAGATGTAAGAAAACTTTCTGACGAACAAAAAGAAAATAACAAAAAAGAAAAATCAAAAGTAATACATGGATTATTTGACCTTATTAATGAAAGAGAAGCAGGAGGAATAATATTTACTACTATACAAAAATTCAAAATAGAAGAAGGCGAAATGCCTGTTTTAACAGACAGACACAATGTAATAGTAATTGCAGATGAGGCCCATAGAAGCCAATATGGTTTTGATCCAAAAACTAATGTTAAAACTGGTGATGTAAAATATGGGTATGCTAAATATGTTAGAGATGCCCTGCCGAATGCTTCCTTTATAGGATTTACAGGAACGCCTATTGGAATAGAAGGTGAAGCAGGGGCTAAATCAACAACAGAAGTCTTTGGGGATTATATAGACATATATGATATGACAAGGGCTGTTGAAGATGGAGCAACAGTAAAAATATATTATGAAAACAGGATAATAAAGCTTGAGGCGGAGGAAGAAGAATTAAAGAAAATAGATGAAGAATTTGAAGAGCTTATGGAGGGACAGGAGGATGAACTAAAGGATAAATATAAAGGGCAGTGGTCAAGACTTGAGGCGGTTGTTGGTTCACCTAATAGATTAAAACTTTTAGCACAGGATATAGTAAATCATTTTGAAGAAAGAATAAAAACAATTGATGGGAAAGTTATGATTGTCTGCATGAGTAGAAGAATTTGTGCAGATCTTTATGAAGAAATAAAAAATTTAAGGCCGGATTGGCATAGTGATGATTTAAATAAAGGAAAGATTAAAGTTGTAATAACTGGGGATGCATCGGATGAAGAAAAGCTGCAAAAACATCTAACAGGCGGTTCACAAAGGAAAGAAATACTAGCAAAAAGAATGAAGGATATAAACGATGAACTTAAAATTGTTATAGTAAGGGATATGTGGCTTACAGGATTTGATGTTCCTTCAATGCACACAATGTATATTGACAAGCCAATGAAGGGACATAACCTAATGCAGGCAATTGCAAGAGTAAATAGAGTTTTTAAAGATAAGCCAGGTGGTGTAATTGTTGATTATATAGGAATATTCGAAAGCTTAAAGAAGGCACTTAAGGTTTATACAGAAAGCGATAAAAAGACAACAGGAATAGATACATCCGTTGCAGTTTCAATAATGCTTGAAAAACTTGAAGTTTTAAAAGATATGTTCCATAAATTAGATTACTCAGGATATGTAAACGGAACTGAGAAGCAAAGAATAAGAGCTATTACAGCGGGGATGGATTTTGTGCTTTCAATGGAAGAAAAGGAGCAAAAGGAATTTAAAAATACAGTTGTAGAACTTTCTAAATCCCATTCACTTTGTGCATCAACTAAGGAAGGAAGAGCTTCTGCCCTTGAGGTCTGCTATTTTAAAGCTGTAAAGGCAAGCCTTGTAAAGCTTGAGAATAAGGCAACAAACAAACTTTCAAAAAAAGAAATAGAGCACAGAGTAAATCAGCTTTTACAAAGGACAATAATATCGGAGGAAGTTATTGATGTTTTTGATTCATTAGGACTTGAAAGACCTAATATATCAATATTATCAGATGAATTTTTAGAAGAAGTAAAATCTATAAAGTATAAAAATCTTGCTGTTGAAATGTTAAAGAAACTTCTTGAAGGAAAAATAAAATCAATAGAAAAAAGAAATGTAGTAAAATCTGAAAAATTTTCAGAAAAGCTGGATAAGGCATTAAATAAATACAAAAATCAAGCAATAACAAATTTAGAAGTAATTGAAGAACTTATAAAACTTGCAGAGGAAATAAAAAAGGCAAGAGAAGAAGATATGAGTCTTGGTCTTTCAGAAGATGAAATAGCCTTTTATGATGCCTTAACATCAGATGATGCAGTAAAACTTTTTATGAGTGATGATGTTCTAAAACAAATAGCACATGAATTAACTGAAGCTATAAGAAGCAGCATAACAGTTGACTGGAGCAAAAGAAATTCGGCAAGGGCTAAAATGAGGACGATTATTAAGAGGCTGCTTAAAAAATATGATTACCCGCCAAAGCAGGCAGAAAAGGCGATGGATATAGTAATGAAGCAGGTTGAAAAGATGTGTGAAAATGAAGTGGAAGAATTGGATGAAGATGGTGACAGCACTGCAGTATCTATGGTGGCTGAAGGTAGAATAAAGTATAGGGTTTGAAGTAATTAGTTTTATAGAATTAAAGAGAATAGGTAATAATAATGGAGTTTACAAAAATGTGGATGGTTTTTTGCAGGATAAAAGTTAAAATAATCATCCAAAGATATATTTGAACGTTCTATTTATATGATAGATAGAAGCCTTGAGAAATCGGGGCTTTTATGTTTTTTTGATGGCAGCCATAACTTTTAGGTGGAATAAAGATGACACATTGTTGATTGTATGTATACAAGTTGAAAAAAAGGATTAAATATAATAATATAAAATTAAAGAATATATTTATTGATATTATTAATTGAGGCAATGTAGAAAAATTAGTAGGTGAAAATATGAAAATACAAAATCCCCACGATAAATTTTTCAAAGAAACCTTTTCTGATATAGATGTAGCAAAGGATTTTATGATAAACTATCTACCACAAGAAATAGTAAAACTAATAGATTTAGAAACATTGGTACTTCAGAAGGATAGCTTTATAAACGAAAAGCTCCAAGAAGTATATTCAGATATGCTGTTTAAGGTAAATATAAGTAATAGGGAAGGATATATATATTTTCTATTTGAACACAAAAGCTATGTAAGTAAACAAACAGCCCTGCAGTTATTAAGATATATTGTAGAGATATGGGAGATGAGCATAAAGAAGGAGGGAGTGGGTAAATTACCAATAATTATTCCTCTTGTAGTATATCATGGAAGTGAAAAATGGAACATAAGAAATGATTTAGGAACAATAATAGAAGGATATGATGAGCTTACAGAAGAAATAAAAAAATATATACCAAACTTTGAATATCTACTGTATGATATATCAAGATATAAAGATGAGGATATAAAGGGACGAGTACAGTTAAGAATAATGCTATCAATATTAAGAAATATATTTTCAGATGATGTAAGTAAGATGAAAAAAACGATATTAAATGCAGCAATGTATTTATCTGAACTTGAGGATAAACAAACAGGGCTGCATTACTTTGAAACATATATAAGATACATATTTAGTTCATATCAACAAATGACAGAAAGTGATTTTAAGGAGATAACTAAGGATATAGAGAAAATATTTGTAGAAGGGAGTGAGTATGCTATGACTTTAGCAGAAATATTTAGACGAGAAGGTATGGAAAAAGGTATAGAAAAAGGTATAGAAAAAGGTATAGAAAAAGGAGAAACTATAGCACTTTCAAAAACAGCAATAAAATTATTAACAAAGAAATTTGGCATAATACCTAATGAATTAAAAATGAAAATACAGGAGTTAGATGTTGCTACATTAGAAATTATAGTTGAATATATTTTAGACATGCAAAGCATAGATGAAATAAATAAGTATTTTGTTAAATAGTGTCACCCAGTTGACAAGTGACAAACTCGTGCATCTTTATGGCATTTTTTATAAAGAAAAGCCCATAAAACTGCTAAAGCTAATATAAAACGAATTTTAAAAGCTCTTGCGTTGATGACGTTGAAAATTTTAAAACTTTGGTTAGTTTGAGCTTGCGAGTTTATAGAAGTCCTTGATTTTTAAGGAATCAAGGCTTAGAGCTTATTAATGAGTGAAAAAGGTTGGCTTTAAGTTTATGGGCTTTATAAGTTTGATACAAGGAATATAATTTAAAAACTTTAATAATTATGCTTAAGCGCTCCTTCGTGCTTTAAAAGCCATTCCTTTATCCCTAATCCTCCTGCATAACCTATAAGTTTTCCATTGTTTCCTATTACCCTGTGGCAGGGGATTATAATAGGTATTTTATTTTTATTGTTGGCTCCTCCGACGGCTCTTACAGCTTTTTCATTTCCAATGGATTTTGCAATATATAGGTAGCTTACTGTTTTTCCGTAGGGTATTTTCATAAGCTCATTCCAAACTTTTTTCTGAAATTCTGTACCTGCAATATTTAGTTTAACGTTGAATTCCTTTAAGCTTCCTTCAAAATATCTTTGAAGCTGATCTATGCAGTCTATAAGGCTTGGATGGATTTCACTTGCCTTGGTCGGCTGCAATTTCCCATTAACAAAGTTTATAGCTGATATACCATCTTCGTTTCCTAAAATTTCAAGCATACCTATTTTAGACATGTAATAGGCTCTGTATATTTCCATAATAAAAATCCTCCAAAATGAATATATTTGTATATAATTTTACATTAAAAAATGGAAAAGCTAAATATATATTATCCTTTATTAAGGAGTGGACTTATGGCTTTAAAAAAATCCAAAAGGGAAGATTATCTTAAAAAGATATATGAAAGAAATCCTGATACAGGAAACTATATTATAGAGGTATCCCTTAATAAGTATACGGATATATTTAACGATTGGGACAACGCTCCCTTTCAAAAGAGAGATTTGGATCCTGATTTAGACTTTTTTTTGAGGAGCTGCTCCTATGATATACCCTTTAAACATGATATAGAAATATGTTTTTACATATCAAATGAGGTAAGAAATGAAGAGGCGGAGAGGCTTATAGCGTTAAAACTTAAAAATTACTATTCCTTTTATTTAAGAGGAGAGATACGAGTGCTGAGGCAGTCTTACAGAAGAGTGGCTTTATATGCCTTTATTTCCTTTTCTCTCTTGTTTTTAGCCTTGGTATTGGAAAAACAATTTGAATCTAATATATTTTTAAACACTGCACTTCAGGGGTTTAACATTGGAGGATGGGTACTTTTATGGGAAGCTATATCATTTTTGATTTCAAAGAGGAAGGATATTATAAATGATATTAATGTATTTGAACGATATGTCCATTGTGATGTTTATTTTAAATACAGTAAAGATTAAGGGAATAGTTTACCTATTCCCTTAAATATGATGCGCCATCAAGAGGAATGAGTACCTGAAGTGAGGGCTTTCCTCCTGCAAGGCCTACTGCATATATAGTATAGTATCTGTTTGGCAGAAGCCTGATGTTTGGTACAGTTAAAACAGTATTATTTGTGCCCGCTATATTTACATTTACAGAATAGGTACCGGGACTTATTTCTATATAATCAGCAACTTCTTTATAGGATATATCCTCAAAAAGTTTATTTCCATCGGGAGTTACTATATCAACAGCAGGCGCATCGGGAGATAGATGGGCAAATCTTAAATATAGTTTGTCTGGATTAAGGGGTTTTTTGTGCTCTACAATTGGGAATAGGTTTATATTCGGAAGCATACCAATTGCAGCAACTGTAAAAGCAGAGGAGCCTGGAAGTTCAATGCTTGTGTCTATTAGTGGGTTTTGAGTTGTATTAGCTTTAAAGACCTTTATTCTGTATTCTCCAACAGGAACTCCTATATATTGGGTAAAATTTCTATAGGAAAGATTTTTAGCTATTATTTTATCGTTGGCATATACATCAACTGCAGGTGTATTGGGAGATGCGTGAAGAATTCTTACGTAGGATACTTGGGGCTTCATCCTGTAAAGTGGGCAGTTATAGCATTCGCTGAAGGGATAGTTATACATTAAATCACCTCATATTTTGTTTTACTATATCATTATATGAAAGGATTTTTTTATTTGATTATAAAAAAATAGTTATAACATAAAAAAGATGATATAATATCAAAGGAATATTATAAGAAAAGGGGAATAGATATGAGTTTATTTGAAAAGTGGGAAGAAATTGCATCCATGCCAAGGACGCAGGAAGAATACGATAAGTTCTGGGAAGAATATTTAAAAAAAGAAATGGACATTTATGATGATATACTTAAAAACAAAGAGAATGTTATTGAAACAACAGTTAAGGGATTTGGAGAAAAGTATAATTTAAGCAGTGAAGAGGTTTTAGGTTTTCTTCAGGGCATAAATACGAGTTTAAATGAAATGCTTGAGCTTGAAAGCCTTGAAGAGGACTCAAATATAAAACTTGATATAAATTTTGAGAAGCTCTTTTATAACATGATAGATGCTAAGGCAAGCTGGCTCTATGAGCTGAAATCCTGGGATAATATACTTACATCTGAGAAAAGAAAGGAAATAAGAAAACAGTATAATATAGATCATACAGTTGTTAAGGAGAATAAAATAGGGAGAAATGATCCTTGTCCCTGTGGAAGCGGTAAGAAATATAAAAAATGCTGCGGTAAAAATGAATAAAAATATTAACTTTTTTCTCTCCTGATTCATATTATGTAATGAAATTATTTTAAGGGGAGAAAGTATGGATTTTGAATTTTATGAAGTCCCAATCGGAAATATAATGGAGCAGTTTGGAATGGGATTTGAAATGCAGGAAGAATTAAACATGAGGTCCTATGATGATAATCGCCAGTTTCCTTTTGGACCGTCCTTTAATCCATCTATAGCGGGACCTCCAAAGAACATGCCTCCTTTATCTGCTCCTTCAAAACCAAAGACCCAGGGCTTTAGTGCAGTTGATCCAAGAGCTATTAGAAAGTGCCTGTTTAGATTCACCTATATATGGCTTAGAAACGGCAGAGCCTTTTGGATGTATCTGACCTTTGTTGGGAGGAACTCTATAGCAGGCTGGAGATGGAATGGGAGAAGATGGGTTTATGTTGGTATTGATATTGACAGAATTGAATACTTTTTATGCAATTGAGCCTTCAAATGAAGGCTCATTGTTTTAACTTTTAAATGTGTTGTATTATAATAATATTTAGAAAAATAAAGGAGATGATAAGATGTCAGGCGTTTTGGGGAAATTTTTAGAATATGTTAAATTTGATACCCGCTCTGATGATGAATCAGATACTACTCCAAGTACTAAAAATCAGCTTAAACTTGCAGAATTTTTAGTAAAGCAATTAAAGTCAATAGGCATACAGGATGTATCGATGGACGAATATGGATATGTATACGCTTCTCTTCCTAAAAACACAGAAAAAGATGTCCCAACGATAGGCTTTATAGCACATATGGATACATCCCCAGAGATGGCAGGGGATGGTATAAAGCCTAATATAATTGAAAATTATGACGGTAAGGATATTGTTCTTAATGATGAGAAAAATATTATAATGCTTGTAGATGAGCATCCTCATCTTAAAAACTACATAGGAAAGACTATTATTACAACCGATGGAACAACCCTTCTTGGAGCCGATGATAAGGCAGGTATTGCAGAGATTGTTGAGGTACTTGAGTATCTTATAAATCATCCTGAAATTCCCCATGGTACGATAAAAGCTGCCTTTACTCCCGATGAAGAGGTTGGAAGGGGTACGGAAAAATTTAATCTTGAGAAGTTTGGGGCTGATTTTGCTTATACTGTTGATGGGGGAGCCCTTGGTGAGTTTGAATATGAAAGTTTTAATGCTGCTGATGCGAGGATAACTATAAATGGTGTAAACAGCCATCCCGGGGATGCTAAGGGCAAAATGAAAAATTCCCTGCTTATTGCCAATGAGCTTATAGATATGATGCCAAAGGATGAAATACCTTCAAGGACGGGAGGGTATGAGGGATTTTATCATCTTCTTTTTATAAGAGGAGATGTTGAAAAAACAAACCTTCGCTTTTTAATAAGGGATTTTGATAAAGATAAATTTGAAGAAAGAAAAAAATTCATTGTTGATAATGTTGATAAATTAAATAATAAATATGGAAAAGATACAATCGTTATAGAGGTTAAGGATCAGTATTATAATATGAGGCAGAAGATAGAAGAGGACAGGAAGGTTGTAGATATAGCATTAAAGGCTATTAAGGAATGCAATATTACTTCAAAAGTGAAGCCTATAAGAGGAGGAACTGACGGCTCGGCTTTAACCTTTAAGGGACTTTTAACACCAAACCTTTTTACAGGAGGACATAACTTCCACGGAAGGTATGAATATATCTGCAAGGAGTCTATGGAAAAGGCTGTTGAAGTTATATTAAAAATAGTTGATATATGTGCAAAAGAGCTGCAATAGCAGCTCTTATTTTATTATATATTTTGGTTCAAGAAATATGGGATTGTAGGACAGTTTTGCTTTTCTAAGGTTTTCTATTCCTAAATCCTCTTCACGGTTTATATAGAGTATATCTTTGTAAAAAGTTTCTGCAAAGCGTTTATTTATAAAGCTGTAAAGCCCCCTTATACTTCTATCGGCTTTTTCAACGTGAATTACTGCCATGTTTTCATTTAGTATCTCCCCTATTGAAAAAGCACAGGGTTCGTTATATACATACACTACCATGCATTGCAGATTTAAAATTGAAAAGTTTAATAGAACATCGTGTACTGCTTCGATTTCATGGGAAAGAAAATGCAGCTTTGGGCAATTTTTGTACCAGTTTTCTATTATATATATGCAGTCTTTTAAAAGGCTTTCATTATAAATTTTTACATCATAGATGTTATTTTTTACGAAATGGTTATAATTGTTTCTTTTTTTTGAAAGGGAGTTTGAAGAAAGTGAAATGAGCCTTTTAGTATCATATATATAATCGAAGTTGTCCCTGTCTTCCTCTATTATATATTTATCCGGCAAAAGCGCTTTTAAATCCTTTATAAAGTGTGATTCAGCGTATTTTATCAGATGCTCTCCATTTTTATAATCTTTAAGTTCATTCAATATTTTTTCAAGATTATCCATTCTATATCCAAGGGGTTCGAGGAAAAAGTATGGTTCATCAAATTCTTTTTTTCTGATTATTAATGCATCATCATAAATACAGTACTCAACATGGAATAAATTCCTCCACATATATAAGTCTATAAAGGAAAAATCGCAGGTGAAAAATTTATAGGGCTTAATATATTTTTCAAACAATGCCTTATCATTGATTGAAAGTGGTTTGAATTTTAGCATAGCTCCTCACCTTACTTTATTTTGGGTGCAATTTATATGATATTATATGTTGAATCTTGGAATATTGTTTTAATAAAGTGTGAATTATTAATTTGTTGGTAAATTTTTAATGCAAAAATTATAAAATAGTGATACCATAATCTATATAGTATTTTTGTCCTAAAGGAGGAAAGGCATTGGATAGCATAAAAGTTTTTGTTAAAGAATGGGTAATACCTATAGTAATAGCTTTTATAATTGCCCTTGCAATAAATAAATTTTTATTTTTTAAGATATTAGTTCCTACAGAGTCCATGTATCCAACTATTAAAGTTCAGGATAGAATATTTGTAACAAGGGTTTATCATCCTGAAAATCTAAAAAGGGGAGATATAGTTGTATTCTATTCCGATGAGCTTGGTGAGAGGCTTGTAAAAAGGCTTATAGGTCTTCCGGGGGATAAAATAGATATTAAGGATGGAACAGTTTATATAAATGGTAAAAAATATGAAGAACCCTATGTAGTTAATAAGGACGATTATACTGCTTCAGAGCCCTTTGTGGTACCTGATGGTGAATATTTTTTCCTTGGCGATAACAGGGCTAATTCTTTAGACAGCAGATATTGGCAGTACAGTTATATAAAAGCTGATAAAATAGAAGGTAAAGCCATATTTACTCTGTTTCCTTTCAATAGGATGGGAGTACTTAAATAAATCTGCATAGAACTCATAAAAATATAACAGCCTCTAACTTTTGAATTAGAGGCTTTTTGCATGTGTTTAAACAATATAGTTTTCAAGCTCTGATATGTTTTTAATCGTTACTGTATCCTTATCGTAATCTATTAAATTTTCCTCTTTCATCTTTATAAGTTCCCTCGATAAGGAGGGCCTTTGAACTCCTATCTTATCTGCCCATTCCTTTTTAGACATTCCGATAAATATAGTATTGTTTTTTTGAATGGAATACTGCCATAAAAGATATTCACATATTCTTTGCCTTATAGTTTTTAAAGTTACTTCCTTCAGCTTTGTGCTTAAGACTATTGCTTTATTTGAAATTGTTTTTAAAAATTCGAGATGAAACTTTTGATTTTTAATACAAAGCTTTATTACTGACTGCTTATCAATATGCAAAATAACAGAGCTCCCCTTTGAAACAACGGTCATGGGATATTTATCTCTGTTTCCAAATATGAGATTTTCACCAAATACGTCAAAGGCAAAAAATTCTGCTACAGTTAAAACCTTCCCTAAGGAATCTATCTTTTGAATTCTGACGCCTCCTTTTAAAATTAAACTTAAGTTTCTGCATTCTTCGTTTTCAAAAAAAATCACATCTTCATCTTTATATTCAACTATTTTGTAGTTTAACTCTTTAAATAACTCTATAATGTTTTTATCATCGTATTCTTTAAATAAATCTGAATTTTTAAGGTCTTTTACATATTGCTCAATTTTCATAGAAAATTTCTCCTTTTTTTATATGGTAACATCGGTTACCGAGTTTGACCTTAAAATTTATTATAATCTAATCATAAAGCAAAGAAAAGTTCTAATTTAAAGGAGGAATTTTTTATGGATATGTTCTGCTATCAATGTGAGCAAACACCAAAGGGAGGATGCACAAAGTTTGGAGTGTGCGGCAAGAACCCAACAATTGCAAGCCTTCAGGATACAATAATACTTGGACTTAAAGGGGTTGCGGCCTATGCAGTACATGCAAGACAGCTTGGATATACTGATGCTGAAGTTGATGCTATAACTCAGGAGGCTTTATATACAACTCTTACTAATGTTAATTTCAATCTTGAGGACAACATAAACATGGCTTTAAAGGTTGGAAGTGCAACAGTTAAGGTTATGGAACTTTTAGATAAGGCACATACGGATTATCTTGGCATTCCAACTCCGGTTGTTGTATCAGAGGATAAGGTTGAGGGCCATGCAATACTTGTAACTGGACATAATCTTTATGCCTTAAGAAAACTATTAGAGCAGACTGAAGGTAAAGGAATTAATATTTACACACATTCAGAGATGCTACCAGCCCATGGATATCCTGAGCTTAAGAAATACTCTCATCTTAAGGGGAATGTAGGAAAGGCATGGTATGACCAAAGAAAAGTGTTTGAAGAGTTCCCAGGAGCAATACTTGTTACAACAAACTGTGTAATGCCTATTTTAAATGGAACATATAAGGACAGAATATACACTTATGATGTAACAGGACTTGAAGAAGTTACTAAAATAGAAAATGATGACTTTACACCAATAATTGAAAAGGCACTGTCCCTTAAAGAAGCAAATATAGAATCTGATAAAACATTAATAACTGGTTTTCATCACAGCACAGTTTTAAGTTTAGCACCTGAAATAATAGATGCAGTAAAAACTGGAAAGATAAGAAGGTTCTTTACAATAGCAGGCTGCGATGCCCCGACTAAGGGAAGAGACTATTATAGAGAGCTTGCAACATCACTTCCAAAGGACTGTGTACTTCTTACAACTTCCTGTGGAAAGTTCAGGTTTAACGATGTTGATTATGGAACAGTACCGGGTACAAATATCCCAAGATATATAGACCTTGGACAGTGCAACAACTCAATATCTGCTGTTAAAATAGCTCTTGCTCTTGCTGAGGCATTTAACTGCACAGTAAATGATTTGCCTTTAACTATAGTTCTTTCATGGTTTGAGCAAAAGGCTGTTGCAATACTTCTTGGACTTTTCAGCCTTGGAGTTAAGAACATATATATAGGACCTAAGGCTCCAGAGTTTTTATCACCTCAGGTTGTAGATGTCCTTGTAAATAATTTCAACCTAAACCTTATAAGCGGTGATGCAAAGGCTGACCTTGAAAAGATGCTTGGATAATTAAGAATAAAAATTGACTCATTAAGAAAAAGTAAATATAAAGCATCAGGGTAAAACAACACATAATAGTTTTACCCTGATAAAACCCTAAATATTATAATGAAAGGAAGTTTATTATGCAGGGACAGAATTTTTTAAAGAATATTGATTTTGCAAAGGTTCTCGATTTAGAATCCCTTGTTGATTATGGTGAAGGTAAGGTTATAAGCAGAACATTATGCCAAGGAAAACCACTTAGCATTACTCTGTTCGCCTTTGATAAGGGAGAAGAGGTGAGCACCCATTCAGCCCCAGGCGATGCTATGGTTTATGTTATAGATGGAACTTGCGAAGTTACAATCGGGGGAGAGAAATTCCTTCTTAATAAGGGGCAGACTATCGTTATGCCTGCAAACATTCCCCATGCAGTATATGCAAAGGAAAGATTTAAAATGCTTTTAACTGTTGTATTTAGTTTATAATCGATTTATATTAATATTGAAGGAGGGTTAATATGGCAAAGAGAAAGATTGTTCATATAGATGAAGAAAAGTGCGATGGCTGCGGTCTTTGCGTGCCAAACTGCGCAGAGGGAGCCATTCAGATTATAGATGGAAAGGCAAGGCTTGTTAGCGATACCTATTGTGATGGGCTTGGAGCTTGCCTTGGACATTGCCCAAAGGATGCAATTAAAATTATTGAAAGAGAAGCAGAGGAGTTTGACGAAGAGGCAGTAAAGGAGTATTTAGGCAAAAAGGATGATGCAAAAAAAGCACATGCACATATGCACCATACAGGGTGCCCTGGAAGCCAGATGAGGCAGATAAACAGGAGTGCTCAGGAACAGTCAGATGTAAAAGTAACATCAAAATTAAGACAGTGGCCTGTACAGCTTGCCCTTGTTCCACCTAACGCACCTTACTTTGAAAATGCGGATCTTTTAATTACTGCAACCTGTGTTCCTTTTGCTTACGGAAACTATCACAACGATTATCTAAAGGACAGGGCTGTTGTAGTAGGGTGTCCAAAGCTTGATGATATAGAATTTTATACTGAAAAGCTTGAGGAGATTATAAGGGTAAACGATTTAGAGAGCATAACAGTTCTAAGAATGCAGGTGCCATGCTGCGGAGGAATTTCAATGGCGGCTAAAACTGCCCGTGACAGATCAGGTGTTAATATACCTATTAAGGTTGTGACAATAGGCATTGAAGGCGAAGTTATTGGTAAAGAATATATATAAAGCATAATATGAATCTGCTTCTATAAGTGATATAAAATGAAGAGTATATTTTATATAAAGAGTGCTAAGCCTATAATACTGATAGGAAAGAATAATGCTTTTCAAGAAAGCTGAAAGTTTATTGAACAGTATTATAGGCTTTAGCAATTTAAAAAGAGTAAAAAATAAACAAAATTAGAATAATCAATTTTAAAATTCCTGCATATAACATTGACAATAGAAAAATTAATTAATATAATAATAAGTGTTCTTAATATGCACCTGTAGCTCAGCAGGATAGAGCAACGGTTTCCTAAACCGTGTGCCGGAGGTTCGAATCCTCTCAGGTGCACCACGAAAGTCCTTGAAGATACTAACTTTCAAGGACTTTTAATTTTTCCTTAAAATAAAAAACAAAATTAAATCATGAAAAGCTTTTTAAATAAAATACAAACAAAAATTCTATTAGGAAATATAAAATAGTTCTATTACTTTGTTATAGTCAAAAAAAGTTTTAGGTATTATAATTAATATTAGCGGAGGTGAAAATATGGACAATGAAAAATTATTTGAATTTATGGAGAAAATGTATGCAGATTTAAAAAGTAGCCAAGAGAAAATGTATGTAGAGCTAAAAAGTAGCCAAGAGAAAATGTATGTTGAAATGCAGCAAGGTTTTAAAGATGTAAATGGAAGAATTGACGGTTTAGAAAAAGAAGTAAAAAAGATTAATTTTACAATGGAAAATGATATTAAGCCTAAAATTTCTGTACTGTTTGAAGGTTATAGCAGCAATAAAGAGGAAACAGAAAGAAAATTAGAGGAAATTATTAAAGAGCAGAGAGAAACAAAGGAAATATTAACTTTATCTATAAAGAGCTTGTCAGAAGATATAAAAAATTTAAACGAAAAGATGGATAAAGTTGAAAAGGTAACTATGAAAAACACCTATGATGTAGAGTATTTAAAATTAGCAAAATAGATAATTAAAAGTATGGACCTATCACCCGTGACTATGGTATGTAGCAGATGCTATGTACTTTTTTTATATAAAAGATATTAAAGGTGGTATTTATGACAAAGGATGAATACTTTATGTACCTTGCAATAAAAGAGGCAGAAAAAGCTCTTGTTTTAGATGAAGTTCCTATAGGTGCTGTTATAGTTAAGGATGATATTGTAATATCGAGGGCTCATAATTTAAGAGAAACATTAAAGGATGCAACAGCCCATGCTGAAATTATTGCAATTAAAGATGCCTGCACAAAGCTTTTGGGGTGGAGGCTTATAGGATGCAGCTTATATGTAACTTTAGAGCCATGCTCAATGTGTGCTGGGGCTATTGTAAATTCGAGAATTGAAAGAGTAGTTTTTGGTGCCTTTGACTATAAAGCAGGAGCCTGCGGCAGCGTATTAAATGTTGCCTTTAATAACAGCCTGAACCATAGAGCGCAAATTACATCAGGAATACTTGAAGAGGAATGCAGGACTCTTTTGCAGGAATTTTTTAAGAAGAAAAGATAATAAAAAATAAGAGCATATAAAATATAACAGATTATGTTTATTGATTTATCATCATCATTTTAGTATAATATTTAAGTGTATCATGTGGAGAGATGTCGGAGTGGTCTATCGTGCACGACTCGAAATCGTGTGTGCGTTAAAAGCGCACCGTGGGTTCAAATCCCACTCTCTCCGCCATATATAAATTAAATATAGTTAAGATTAACAATCCCCTAGAATAAATTTTAGGGGATTGTTTTATTTTATGTAACTTTTTGTATTTTATTTGAATATTATATACTGTATTTAAAAATTATAGGAGTGAAGGATGTGGATCAATTCTATTTCCCATGTATGAATCGAATGTATATGCAAAAGCAAATCTCTATACCCAATGGTATTAAAATTACAATATCGAGGGCATTTGTTCCTGACCAGCCCTATACAAACATGTTCCCTCTTGATGAGGCTTTATTAAAGGGTACTCTGTTTCCTAATCTCTACGTTCCTTATCCTATAAAATCGATGGAATAGGAGGGGATAAAATGGATAACATGTATTTTGGAAATATGTCACGTTCAGATATGATGAAAAGGATTAAAGAACTCGAATTTGCAGTTATTGAATTAAATATTTATCTCGATAATCATCCTATGAATCAGCAGGCTCTGATGGATTTTAATAAATTTACAAAGGAACTTATGGCTTTAAAAGAAAAGTATGAAGAGAAGTATGGCATGCTTACTAATTTTGGATACAGCCAGAGCCAGTATCCATGGACTTGGGTTAATGAGCCATGGCCTTGGGAAAGTGGAGAATAGGGGGGATATGAATGTGGATTTATGAAAAGAAACTGGAGTATCCAGTTCATATAAAAAGCAAAGACCTTAAAATGGCAAAGCTTTTAGTTGCTCAGTATGGAGGACCCGATGGGGAACTTGGAGCAGCAGTAAGATATCTAAATCAGAGATATACAATGCCAACAGGAAAGACTAAGGCTCTTTTAAATGATATTGGCACTGAGGAGCTTGCCCATGTTGAAATAATAGCAACTATGGTTTATCAGATATTGCATAATGCAACTCCTGAAGAATTAAAGCAGGCTGGACTTGGAGGACAATATGTACAGCACGATAATGCTCCGTTCCCAACAGATGTAAATGGTGTTCCGTGGACAGCAGCATATATTGCAACTCTTGGAGACCCTGTTACTGATATTCATGAGGATATGGCAGCAGAGCAGAAGGCAAGGGCAACCTATGAACACCTCATAGCTTTAACTGATGAGGAAGATATAAAAAAGGTATTAAAATTCCTCTGGCAAAGAGAAGTAGTACACTATCAGCGCTTTGGGGAAGCTTTAGTTGATATATATGAATATCTTGACAGCAAGAATGTATTTGACATGTCAATAAAAAAAGAAAAGTCAGCAGAATAATAAAAATAAGGGCTTTAAGTTTTTTTAAAGCCCTTTGCTGCATATCAAGAGAGAATATGAGTGTTTATAGAAAATTATTCTATATGCTGTATTAAATACAATATTGACATAGCGATATAATTTCTTTATAATAGTATAAGTCAAGACACATAAAACACAATAATAAAAGTGGAGAGATGGCTGAGCTGGTCTAAGGCGCACGACTGGAAATCGTGTGTACTCATAAAAAGGGTACCGAGGGTTCGAATCCCTCTCTCTCCGCCATTTTTATTTAAAAAGTTAAGATTTGGCCGTGCTAGATGGGGAGGCAGCGGTGCCCTGTAACCTGCAACCCGCTATAGCAGGATTGAATTCCCTGCTCAGGTTTGCTTATGTGAGGTCTGCCTCGGAAAAGTGGTGTTGAGGATTGGGTCCCGCGCAACGGAAATTCATGAACCCCGTCAGGTCCGGGAGGAAGCAGCGGTAAGTGAACCCTTTCGTGTGCCGTGGGTGTGCCTGGTCGGAGCCAACTGCCCGGGTAACGCTCGGATGAGCAATATCAAAGCAGGGTGCACGGCCTTAAATATAAAAAATATGGTCTGTTTACAGACCTTTTTTTATTACCCTTGAGTAAAAATATTATAATAATTATAATTGTATATAAAAGAAGCTATTTTTAGGCTTTTAAGAGGTGATATTATGTCCTATACAGCGCTTTACAGGGAGCTTAGGCCTAAGATTTTTGAAGATGTTATAGGTCAGGAGAATATAATAAGGACAATAAAAAATCAAGTTATATCAGGAAGGATTCCCCATGCATATCTTTTTTGCGGAACCCATGGGACAGGGAAAACATCAACTGCAAAAATACTTTCAAAGGCGGTTAACTGCCTAAGCCCTAAGGATGGCAATCCATGCAATGAATGTGAAATATGCAGGGAGATAAACTCTGGAACTTTAATAGATGTTGTTGAAATCGATGCAGCTTCAAACAGAAAAGTGGAAAATGCAAGGGATTTAATAGATACTGTACAGTATCCCCCGCAAAGGGCAAAGTATAAAGTATACATAGTAGATGAAGTGCATATGCTTACAACAGAGGCTTTTAATACCCTCTTAAAGACCCTTGAGGAACCCCCTTCCTATGTTATTTTTATTCTTGCAACAACAGATCCTCAAAAGGTTCCTACAACCATTCTTTCAAGATGCCAGAGGTTTGATTTTAAAAGAATAAAGTCTGAAGACATGGTAAAAAGGCTGAGAAAAATTGTTGATGAAAATGGAATACTCGCTGAGGATAGAACTTTAAAGATGATTGCAAGATTTTCTGACGGGGCTATGAGAGATGCCCTTTCAATTCTCGATCAGGCAATGTCGATGTCGCAGGGGAAAATTGAATATAACGATATAATATCCATGCTTGGACTTACATCCAACGAGTTCATATTTTCCCTTACAGATTCAATGATAAAAGGAGACGTAGAGGAATCTATAAAAATTATAGACAACATTCTTTTAGGAGGAAAGGATGTAAATCATTTTATTACTGAACTTACTATGCACTTTAGAAATCTTCTTATGGTGAAAATAAGCAAACGTCCTGAGGAAATTATAGATGTAAGCGAAGAAACTATAAGTCTTATAAAGGAACAGTCGAGAAAGATAAAAAGCGAAGATATAATGAGGGCTATAAATATTCTGTCAGAGGCTGAAAACAATTCTAAATACACATCTTTGCCGAGGATATTTTTAGAAATGGCAGTTATTAAATACTGCAGAGCTGAATTTGATACTTCGCCTGAAACTATTTTAAGCAGAATAAATATGCTTGAAGAAAAATTAAAATCAAAATCAATAACGATAAAGGCTGATGATATAGAAAAAGAAGAGGAAAAACCTAAGAGAGCAAAGCTTAAGGATGAGGCAGCAAAAACTGTCGTAAAAAAAGATGTGCCTGAAACTGCAGGTAAGGTATCGATGGATGAGGTTACTTTGGATGAGGCAAGAGGCGCCTTTCAAGATGTTTTAAATCTTTTAAGAGCAAACAGGAAGATGGTTTTATATGCATACCTTGCCCCAGGAGATGTAATAGATGTAAAGGAAAACAATATTATAATAGGGTTTGATGAAAAGTATGCTTTCAGTAAAAAGAACATAGAAAGTTCAAATGATAATAAAAATACTATTGATGAATATTATTCGAAGGTATTAAACAAATCAGTTAAAGTAGCCCTTAAGATTATTGATAATAAAAGCGATATAGATAAAAGCATAGAACTTGCAAGGGATATTCTTGGAGAAGATATTATTGAAGTAATTGAATAGTAATCTTTGTAATGTTACAATAAGAAGGAAAATGCATATAATAAGGTAAGAAGTTTAAGGAGGTTATAGTATGAAAGGTGGAATGCCTCCTATGGGAGGAAATATGAACAATCTATTAAAGCAGGCTCAAAAGCTTCAAAAGCAGCTTGAGGATATGAGAGTTGAGCTTGAACAAAGGACAGTTGAGGCATCATCAGGCGGCGGTGCTGTTGTTGCAGTTGCTAATGGAAAGAAACAGATTCTTGATATAAAGATTAAGCAGGAAGTTGTTGATCCAGATGATGTTGAAATGCTTCAGGATTTAGTACTTGCTGCTGTTAATGAGGCACTAAACAAAGCTGAAGAAATGATGGCAACGGAGATGGGGAAAATTACAGGGGGATTAAATATTCCGGGCCTCTTTTAAGGAGTGATTTCTTTGAACTTTTATCCGCAACCTATAAGCCGTCTTATAGAGGAGTTTTCAAAGCTTCCTGGAGTTGGCCCGAAAACGGCACAAAGGCTGGCATTTTATGTACTTAATATGGATATGTCAGAGGCTGAAAAGCTTTCAAGTGCGATTATTAATGCAAAAAACAATATAAAGTATTGTTCAGTTTGCGGCAATCTGACTGACGATGACCCTTGTATTATCTGCAGAAATACATCAAGGGACAGCAATCTTATATGCGTGGTTGAGGAACCTAAAGATGTTATTGCTATGGAAAAGACGAGGGAGTATAAGGGACTTTACCATGTGCTTCATGGCGTTATATCCCCCCTTGGAGGAGTAGGCCCTGACGATATTAGAATAAAGGAGCTTTTAGGGAGGATTACTCCTGATATAAAAGAAATAATTATAGCAACAAATCCTAACGTTGAGGGAGAGGCTACTGCTATGTACATCGCAAGGCTTATAAAGCCTCTCGGGGTTAAGGTAACAAGAATAGCCCATGGTATTCCAGTAGGCGCTGATCTTGAATACGCCGATGAGGTTACATTAAGCAAAGCCCTTGAGGGAAGAAGAGAGATATAGGAGAAGGTAGATGTTGTATACCTCAAATAAACTCCTATCATTTTGCAAATTATCGATAGGAAGAAAATAAAGTTCTTACAGAAAACATGGTTTTATTAGGGCAAAGGAAAGCCCAGTAAGCCATGTTTTTTTATGTATTAGTTTTAAGGGATAAGGAATAAGGAGCAAGGCCGAAATTAAGATAAATCAATGGATTAGAAGATTGAATGGAAAAGAAAATGGAATGAAAAATGGACAAAATCCCCCCTTAAACCTTCCCCCTTAAACCTCAATCCTAAAAGCACTTTATTTTCATTTTTTGCCCCAAAAATTGAGGAATGAAAGGACTTTAAGAGACAGGAAACAGGGGAAAGGGTATAAATGGGAAATAAGGGACAAGATAACAAGGCAGTGGTATCAAGGGTTTGAGGGGTGTTGGCGAAAGGAGTTTATTTGAAAAAGGAAAGGAGTTTGTTTGGATTACATATAGTTAGGATTAAGGAAAAAGGGGTAAGGAAAATAGGAAATATTTTAGGCTTAAAATAGGGCTTAATTAGTTGTTTCAAAAATAAAATAAAGTTGTATTATTTAAAGGGATAAGGTATAAAGGAAAGTATTGGGAATATTGGCTTTCATGTATTTTTAGGCTTTAAGGGAAAAGGGAAATAAAGGAATTTTATGAAAGGACATTATTTACTTTTTAGATATAACATAGGGCTTTTTTTCTGTTTCTAAAATTCATATGGGTAAAAATTTTAGAAACAGAAAAGTTCTTTCATGACAGAAAAGTAGTTACAAAAAGAAAATAAAGTCCTTAGATTAAGGTTTTAACCACATTTCTTGATGCAAGAATGGGGATAAAGTATAAAAAATATTAGGGAGATGTGGATAAAAGGGTAAAGGGATAAGGACATTATTTACTTTTTATAAGAACTTGACGTATTTTTTCTGTTTCAGAAATGATGAAGAAGAAATTCTATAAAAAGAAAAGGTATTTTTACGGATGTTAAAGTTCTTTTATTATGAAAATAAAGTTGTGATATTGGAAGGTATAGGGAACAGAAAAAAGTATTGAAAATACGGAGTTTGATAAGGGTTTAAGGTATAAGAGGATTGGTAATTGCAGGGAATCTATGTAAGGACTTTATTTGCGTTTCCTATAGAACATACCCTGTTTTTTCTGTTTCTAAAACTCATGTAGATAAAAATTTAGAAACAAAAAATATTTTTACTAGAAAGGAAAGTCCTGTTAAAATGAAAATAAAGTTATTGTTTGGTACTGGCAAGGTTTTTTGGTATAGGAGCAGATGAACTTTTTATAAAAGAGTTAAATTACAGACATTTCGGAGAAGAGCCCTGGGTTTGAGCATATGGAAACAGTGACAAAGGTGCAAGGTGAAAGGGGCAGCAATATGGATGGAGTAGGAAACAGGTATAGGAAGCAGGTGGTAGAGGAGGTTAAAAGAGTGCTGGAGGATATGAGTTTATAAGAATTGTAATATTTGGATGATTTATTAAAAATACATATGATATAATCTAAAAAACACATTTGTTTGATATTATGAATATGGTTTAATAATTTGGGAGGGATGAATAAATGAATGAGATTATAATTAAACAAAGCAAGGTTAAATCAATAGGCTTTATAATATTAGGAATTGTTATGTTGCTTGCATGCGTCTTTGTTTTAGCATTTGGAACAATTCACAAGAATATAGTTTATATAATAATCGGAATAATAGGAATGGTTTTTTTTGTTCCTTGTGAGATATATTCTGTTAAAAGAGCATTAAATCCAAAACCATTATTGGTGATTACAGAAGATGGTATCACTGATATGTCATCTGCAAGCAGTGTAGGATATATTGCTTGGAATGAAATTGAATCTATTTCTGAAATAAGAATTTTCACACAAAGAGTCATAGCAATTGATGTTTATGATATAGATAAATTATTGCACAGAATTTCTCCCGCAAAGCAAAAAGTAATAAAAGCAAACTTGAAATTAAATTATCCCCCTATTGCGATATCGGTAAATACAGCAGATGTAAATTTTAATGAAGTATTATCTATAATCCAGAGCAAATTAAATGAGCATAATCTTAGGGTCAACAATTAAACAATATTTTTATATTTTGCGTCAAACAGTTGGATATTTGAAGCAAACATTTCAGTAAAGGAGATAGGCGAAATGACTAAATTAAGTGATATGCCAAACATAGGCAAAGAATTGGAAAAGCAATTAAAAAAAGCAGGAGTGGAAACGCCTGGACAGTTAATAGAATTAGGAAGTAAAGAAGCATTTCTGCGTATTAGAAGTATTGATAGCAGTGCTTGCATAAACAGGTTGTATGCCTTGGAAGGTGCCATACAAAATATTAGATGGCATTACTTATCACAGGATATCAAGGATGAATTGAAAGCATTTTATTTATCGTTAAATGTCAAATAATAAAATGCTGGAAGTTTTTTAAGATTTATTGGTTATATATGGTAATATGTGGTTAAATAATTCTCCAATTAGTTTATTAGAAGGGGTAGATAATTTTGCTTTTTAGCAGTGAACAGGCTAACAGGGGCAGGAAAATCGTAAATACAGGTATAATTATTTTAATTTTTCTTTTACTTGCAGATATTGCTATAAGTTTAGTATCTAACGGCATTAAAGGATTAACGGGAAAAACATTTATTAGCGGAATAATTCTATTTAACATATTTTTGTACTGTAAAGGCAACAGGATAGCATTTAAAATAACAATGTTTTTACTTTCAGGAGTTTATATTTTTATCTTTGGTTTACTGCCTGTCTATTTGGTTTTGGGACTGCTGCGCATGCTAAATATTTTAGATGCTTTTGGCGGTGCTTTATATTTGGTTGTCCCAGCCATAATTATTATAGCAGTAAGCATTTTGGTATTTAAAACAGAATTTTATGAGGATGTTTTGGCTTTTAAAAACTACTGCGATAAGATATATAAAACAAGCAAATAAAATAGGGAATAGGGAATGATACCATGTCAAATATCAAGGAAAAAGCAATCCGAATTATATTATTTTTTGTTTTAGGAATCTTTTCTGGATTCCTGGCAAAATACGTTGACACCATACCTTCTAATAGTGCAATTGGCAGTTTGATTAATATAATTAGCAATATAAGTTCAAGAATTGGAATATGGGTGTTTATTGCTGCTATTATTGCTGCACGGAGCAGAACACCCAAAGTGGGAGCAATTCATGTTTTTACCTTTTTTGTGGGAATGCTGCTGGCTTATTACATATATTCAATGAAGTTATTTAACTTCTTTCCCGTATATTATTTTATTCGCTGGGGATTAATTGTCTTAGCATCTCCGCTGGCTGCCTACGCTGTCTGGTTTAGTAGGGGGAGTGGATGGTTTGCAGCACTGTGTGCTGCTCTTCCTATTGGGATGCTGGTTTCAGAAGGGTATAACTTTCTTTATACATTTTCCCCAGTTTCAGGATTTTATTTGATTGCTGCTATCATACTGTTTTGCATTTTACCCAAAAATAAATATCAATATTTAAAGGTATTGATATTTACAATATTAACATCAGTATTACTCAGTAAATTTGATGTGTTGTCCTATATAATTGGCGGATTATAAAAGAAGTATGCAATGTATAAAAATTAATAAGAATAAAGGAAACTTAAAGGAATAAATACTATGATGAATAAGGTTTGCTTGCAGGAATTGTAAAACATTTTCGAAAGAAGTGGTAGACTTTTATACATTGTTAGGGATTGACCCTCAAAAAGAAGGGGAATTTATGGAATTTGAAACTGATGCAGATGAACACTAGATAGAGTATTTCGGGATAATGGGGGCGCTGATATTAGAAATGTTAGAGAATAACCAATTTATAAGGCAAATAGTGTATACCCCAAAAAAACTCGTGTCACGAATAAAAAAGTTGTGTTAAAAGTCATGGTGAAAATAGGGTAGAAAACCTTATTGGAGCCATGATTTTTGTTTTAGGATGAGTAGGGTAAAGGGGTAAGGTATAAGGTTAAAAGTATCGATTTTAAAGGATTAGAAGGGAGTATTGATGAAAGATATTGATTAAAACTTTCCCCTTTTCCCTTGATACTTATCCCTATTTATGACACGACTTTTTTATCTAAAATGAGAGGGAAAATAGGAAGAAAATAGGAGAGGGGAATAAGGAAAATGGGTGATTTTTGACATGACTTTTTTATATGGAAAGAATTAGTGGAATAGGGTTAAGGTGAGAAGGGACAAGGGTTTTAGGAGTGTGGGGGTTTGACATGAATTTTTATGTGTATACATATTTAGGATTAAGTTTTATTCTAAAAAGGGTTAAGAGATAAGAAGGAAAATAAAAAAGTTGTGTCAGAGATAAAAAACTTGTGTTAAAAATAATAAAGTCACATCAAATAGATAATAAAGTTGTGTTAATAAATTTAATGTATAATAGTTATATATGAGGAAGAAAAGGGGCGGTAATTATGCAGGGGTATTTTGCAATAGCAACGATAATCTTACTTATAATAATGGTTTTGTTTCGTGTTTTTCAATTGCGTAAAATGGGTATTAAAGCCATGAAGTTTGGCCAGATGGATAAAAAAGATTTCTTGATTATTCCATTTGCTTTGCTGTTTTTTTATATTGTGTTTTCCAGTGTTTTAAACTTACCCCAATTGGGAGCCGGATTATTTAGCAATGAGGTTGCCCGTTGGTTTGGTGTAGTGTTGTGTATGCTAGGACTAATATTTTTCCTGTTAACTCTGATTTCTTTTAGCAAAAGTTTTCGAGTTGGAATAGATGAAGAACAACCAGGTCCTTTAATAACAACAGGCACTTTTGCAATCAGCCGCAATCCGATTTATACTACTTTTGGATTTGTATTACTTGGGATATTTTTGATTTTTTCAAACTGGATATTATTGCTGCACTTAATTGCAGGCATATGGATTTTTAATCGTCAGGTTCTTCGGGAGGAAGATTCTTTGAAAAAGATTTATGGTGAAGAATATATGGAATACTGTAAAAAAGTCCGTAGGTATCTTTAATAGCAAGCGAAGAATTGTATGAATTAAATTAAATTCATATATTTCTTCAATAGTAGGCTGTTAAAGAGTCATAAAAGTATGAAAATGTGCAACAAAGATTATTTTATATAATCTATGAGTGGGAGGAACAACAGTGAGTATAATATCAGAATGGAATTCAAAACAAAAACATTTGAAAGAAATGATAAGAAAACCCGAAAAGTTTGACGAATCTAAGAAATTATTCATTTTTATGCATGGGTCGGTACATTTTGCAGAAGTAAGCAACGCAAAAGAACCAACGATTATGGATGGGCTTTGTGACGGATTACAGAAAAAAGATTATACTATTATGCCGACAGACAAGGATGTTACTATTGCTTGGAATATTTGGCATATAACAAGAATCGAAGATTTAACTATTAATATTTTAGTAAACCATTCGGAACAAGTGTTAAGTAGTGATTGGCTTACACGGCTAAGAATCGATGTCACTGATACAGGAAATGCAATGACAGATGATGAAATAATGGATTTCAGCAAACGTATTAATATAGAGGAATTGCTAAAATATAGAATTACTGTTGGGATGCAAACGCAAAAAATATTGTCGTGTTTAAAATATGAGGATATGAAACGTAAAATTGAGAGAAAAGATACAGAGAAGATTTTGAATGATGGTGGCGTATTGAACAATCCAGATTCCATTTGGCTACTGGATTTTTGGGGTAAAAAAGATGTAGCAGGCATTATTTTAATGCCAATTACAAGACATCAAATAGTTCATTTAAATGATTGTTTTAATCTGAAACAGAAAATTGATAAGAAAAAAACATTTTACAGAGTATGAGCATAATCTTCAGTTTTATTTAAAGCGCATAATTTATAAAATGCGAAGTAAAGATAATTAATATATTGTCTTTTACAACCCTGCATTTTTAGGCATGGTTTGCAGGGTATACTACAAGTATCTCCTATATAATAATTTACGAAAGGGGGAAATAATGTGGATTGGCTTGATAGATTTAATGCGGCTATAGATTATATTGAGAACAACCTTGATAGTAAAATCGAATATTCTTCGGTTGCTCATACAGCCTGCTGCTCTGAGTATCACTTTTCAAGGATGTTTTCATCTTTAACAGGAATTTCTCTTTCAGAGTATATACGTCGTAGACGCCTTACAAAAGCAGCCTTTGATATTCAAACAAGCAATGAAAAAATCATTGATATTGCATTGAAATATGGTTATGACTCATCTGATGCTTTTACTAGGGCGTTTAAAAAACTACATGGTGTCACGCCTAATGCCGTCAGGGAGAACAGTGTACAGTTAAAAGCCTTTCCTCGAATCTCCTTTCAAATTACAATAAAAGGGGATGTTGAAATGGAATATCGTATTGAGAAAATTGATTTTGAATTGCGTTTTGTTGGAAAAAGACAATGTGTAAAAACTTCTCGTGCATTTAAAGAGATTCCTGCTTTGTGGAGAAAATCCAATAAAGATGGCTTCATGCAAACATTAATTGATATGTCTTGGATAAATCCGAAATGCAAACTTGAGAGCCTTGTAGGTATTTGTGGCAAAGAGGCGTCTATCATGGATGAGGAATTTGACTACTTCATGGGGGTACGATATGACTCCGAAGTACCTAATGGCATGGAGGAACTAATAATTCCACCATGCACATATGCCGTATTTCCTAATGTTGTTGATGCTTGGAAAAGGTTATATTCAGAATGGCTTCCTGCATCAGGCTATGAACTTGCAAACCAACCTTGTATTGAGCATTTTCTAGGACCAGGAAATAAAATTAAACATGAGTTGTGGGTGCCAATCGTTGAAAAGTAAATAGCAAATTAAGAATATATCATCACTCTTTCACATTTTTTATAAAATGCGTTTACATTTTGAAAGGACAAGATTATATGTGAGTATAAAATAAACTCATTCCATTCTATCCCCGCAAACCCGCAAGATTGATTGGCAGAATAAAATTGATGAAAATAAAGATGTTCCGAAAATAGGACGGTTAGTGTGAAAATGTTTCATGTATTCGTTGCGGCTATCGATTAGTCATGGGTTATTAGATAGAATTAAATGGGAAAAATGGAATAGATAATAGGGAATAAAGTTGTTCTATTTTGAGTGGGAGGAATAAGGGGAAAGGGATAAGGAGAGAAAAATAAATCCTTCGTAATCTGTATGATAAGTAGATTGTGAAGGATTAATTAATTTTATTGGATAATATCTTTACCCCTTAAACCTTTGTATAATGTCATTTTTGAGAGGGAAGTTGGAGCGCTAACTAAACTGAGAACCTGTAGTAATATAGTTAGATTAGAGCATTATGATATTTATAATGATAAAAAATATGGAAAATGTGGACGAGTTTTTTTGGAGTATATTGAAGGAGAAACGCTTCAAAAAACTGATGTTATAGAGTTAAGTAATTCCGAAAAATTTCATATTGTTGAACAGTTGATAAATGCAGTCCAGATAGCACACGAAAATAGCATAATACATAGAGATATTAATCCTAAAAATATTATAATTACACGAGACAAGCAAGTTAAATTAATCGACTTTGGTATTAGTAAAATAAAAGATATGGTAAACACAGATACATTGTACCAATTTGCAACTAATAAATATGCCGCTCCAGAGGTTCACAAACATAGTGAAAATGCCACTGAAAAGGGTGATATATATTCATTGGGTGCTGTACTATATTTTATTTTTACTGGTGATGATCCTCCAACGGTAGATGAGTTTGAAACCAAACTAATTAAAACTGGTGGAATTGATATAGAATTGAAAGGCATAATTGAAAAAATGGTAAAGTTATTGCCTGAAGATAGATACAATAATATTTTTGAAGTCAGGAAGGCATTGTTAAAATTATTTACCAGATTTACTAAAGCCAATAGAACATTTATATTTTCTATTGATACAAGTAAGATTGAACATATGAGAAATCTCTCGTTGGTTGCCAATAGTGGAAAATATGAGGACATCATAGAAAATAATATTAATGAAGATTTTTTGGAAGCATACATATTTATAGAAAATGAGGATAAGCCAGAAGAATTATATCGACTCTATGGAATGCACTATTATTTTGAATGTAATTACGATGATAGAAATCAAGTATTTCATGTCGCATTTAATTGCAAAAATAAGCGTAAGAAGAGGTAAAGGCTTGAGAACAAAAGATGATATTTTAAAAATTCTCGATTGGAAGAAGTAGAACAATTTATATAGGCAGAATATATGTATTTCATGGCATGGAGATATATCTGAGTTTAACGGCATGAGGCAATATGCTTTGATGGTATTGAAATATATAGATTGTCTTTTCATGGAGGATATATAAAATAGTATTAAATACTTCACACATTATGATAGAAATGATAACGAGTAATAATCTTGAGAAGGCTATTGAAAGATATATAAGGAAAAAAAGCAAAACATTTCAGATTTATTAGTTAGACAGGAGAGTATATTATGGAAACTATTAATATTAATCTAACGAATGGATATAGTATTAAATCTCTTTGCGCTGATGATTTTAATATCGTTAAGGAACTATGTGAGAAATGTTCCGATTATTATCTTTTAATCGAGGGAGTATTACCGTCTAAAAAAGATGTTGATGAAATATTTATTGATTTACCACCAAATAAAAGTTATGAAGATAAATATGTTTTGGGGATATTTAAATATGATGAGTTGGCAGGTATAGTTGATATTGTAAGAGATTTTCCTGATGCTGGTGAATGGATGCTTGGTTTAATGCTGATAAAGATAGATGAAAGAGGCAACGGCTTAGGAAGAAATGTGCATAGGGCTTTGAGTGAATGGGCATCTAATTTAGGTGCAAAATCTTTTAGAATAGGTGTAGTCATAGATAACCATAAGGCTATGAAATTTTGGTCTAACTTAGGATATAAAAAGATTAAAGAAGTTGATATGGAATTTACAGCAAAGAAACATACAGTAAATGTTATGAGATTACAGCTTGATGAGTAAATTTATTTATGTCTTACGGCAGCTTATTAATTTTACCTTCCATAATTGATTTTAACTAATAATAGATATATAATTTTTTTAGTGTTATAAATAAGTTTTGTAGAATTAATATTGTTTGGGGAGGTATTTTTACTTGCTTTTTAATTCGGTGGATTTTGCAGTTTTTTTCCCTTTTGCAGTTTTTGTATATTTTATTATGCCTAAAAGATTCAGGTGGGTGTGGCTTTTAATTTCAAGCTATATCTTTTATATGAGTTACAGCGTAAAATATACAATATTTTTAGTCATATCTACATTAGTTACATATTTAAGCGGTATTTTAATTGAAAGAGCAGATAATATTAAAGATGAGAGAAAATCAATAAAATTAAAAAAAACATGGGTTTTTTTAAGCTTTGCAATAAATTTAGGAATATTGTTTGTTTTTAAATACAGCAACTTTTTTAATAGTCTTATGCAAAAGCTTTTATCTAATTTTAATATCGCGTTAAATACTCCTAAATTTAACTATCTTCTTCCCCTTGGCATTTCCTTTTATACATTTCAAGCCTTAAGCTATACCGTTGATGTGTATAGAAAGGATGTAAAAGTTCAAAGGAATTTAGCAAAGTATGCTTTGTTCGTATCCTTTTTTCCACAGGTTATAGCAGGTCCTATAGGAAAATCAAAGCACCTTCTTCATCAATTTGATGAAGAGTACTCCTTTGACTATGACAGAATAAAAAACGGGCTGCTTCTTATGCTGTGGGGATTTTTCCAAAAGCTTTTTGTAGCGGACAGATTAGCTATTTTAGTTAATACTGTATATAGCGAGCCTTCTAAATATAAAGGCTTTGAAATAATAATTGCGAATATATTTTTCGCCATTCAGATATATTGCGACTTTTGCGGATATTCTGATATTGCAAGGGGAATTGCGGAAATTTTAGGAATCAGGCTTTATAAAAATTTTGAGAGACCATATTTTTCAAAATCAATAAAGGAATTTTGGAGAAGATGGCATATTTCCCTTAGCACATGGTTCAGGGATTACCTTTATATACCCTTAGGAGGAAAAAGGTGCAGCAAAATAAGAAATTATATAAATATAATGATTGTGTTTTTAGTCAGCGGGCTTTGGCACGGGGCAGCTGTTAACTTTATAATCTGGGGAGCTCTTCATGGGGCTTATTTAATACTTTCAGACATATTTAAACCTATAAAAAAAGGTATTGTTAATAAATTTAATATTAAAACTGATACCTTCAGCTATAAGTTTTTTCAGATTATAATTACTTTTATTTTAGTCGATTTTGCATGGATATTTTTTAAGGCGGATTCCTTTACAAATGCAAAAATAATTATAAAGAATATGAATTATTTTAACCCCTTTGTATTAGTAAATGGGGATATATATAAATTAGGATTAGATTCTAAAGACTTTTTTATTGCCCTGCTTGGAATAGCAGTAATTCTAATTGTCAATATACTGCAGAGAAATAAAAGCCTTCGCCTTGAGATTTCAAAGCAAAATTGTGCATTCAGATGGGTTTTATATTTTGCAGCTATTATAGTTATATTAATCTTTGGAATATATGGACCTGCCTATAGCGCTAAACAGTTTATATATTCTCAGTTTTAGGAGGAAAATAAGTGATAAAAAAAGCCTTTTATAAAGCAACTGCTTTTTCTATAATTTTACTCACTTTTGTATATTTTTTAGGTTCAGTCTTTACAATAAAGACTGACCATGGAGCAAAACTATATCAGGGGCTTTATGCTTCAAAGGAGCAGTACGATGTAGTTTTAATGGGTTCAAGCCACATGAATGGAACTATTAACCCAAACGTTTTGTGGAAAGAATATGGAATTACAAGTTTTAATTATGCTACGGGTGGACAGCCTATAGATGTAACCTATTATCTTTTAAAAGAGGTTCTAAAAAAGCAGAAAAATCCAATAGTAGTTGTAGACTTATATTACTTGGGGCTTATCCGTAATTTTGGGGAAGAAGGATATATCAGATATGTTCTTGATAATATGAGGCCTTCTATAAACAAGTATGAGGCTATTTTAAACTGTACTCCAAGGCCACATTGGATAAGTTATGTTTTTAGGATTATAAAATATCATAGCAGGTGGAAGGAGCTTACGGAGCAGGATTTTTATCCCGACCTTAATAAGACATACTATGCAAAGGGCTTTGATGCGGAACATATAATTTATGGAAAAGATAACACATATAATTCTAAAACCAATGAAGTTTCTAATCTTCCGCCAAAGTCATACAAGTATTTATATAAAATAATAGAGATGTCAAAGAAGGAAGGCTTTAAATTAGTGTTTATTAATGCACCCTATGATTATAACATCACAAACGGGACGATGATTTGGCACGAAAAACCTGCAGAAATGTTTAATATGGTAGATAAGATAGCAAAGGAGAACGGCATTCCTTTTATAAATTACAATAATATATTAGATGAAATAGGATTTGACTTTAAAAATGATATGGCTAATGGAGGTCATGTTAATATATATGGTGCAGATAAGGTTTCTCTTCATTTAGGGAAGTTTTTGAAAGATAACTATGATTTAAAGGATCATAGAGATGATAAAAACTATGAGAATTGGAATAAAGACTATGAATATTATAATCAGGTTAGAGCGGCTATTCAGCTGAGAGGAGAAAAGGATATAAAAAGGTATATAGAGCTTTTAAACAATGAAAACTATGCTTTAATAGTAAGCTGCAGCGATTATAAACCTTTAAATATTGAGGATTCTTTAAAAAGCATAGGGCTCAATTTAAAAGAAAATTATAATTATATAGCAGTATTAAACAATAAAAGCATAGATGAAAAGATTAGCAAAGAAAAAATAGCAAAGGATTTAACCTTAGATAGTGCTGAAATAAAAATCAAAACCTGCAGCGATGATAAGAATATCCCAAGTATAGTGATTGATGACAAAGAATATGCAAATTTATCTAACGGAGTAAATATAGTAGTTTATGATAAACTTCTGAAAAAAGTAGTAGACAGCATATTTTTTGATAATGATATAATGAAAAAGAACAGGATATAGAAGTGCACTTCTTGTAAAATGATATATTATATGATATATTTATATCGTAATTTTGGTGATGGAGTTCGCCATAAATGCTTTAAGCTGATGACTCCTGCAAATAACAACTGGTTATTTGCAGGATTTTTTGTTTTCTTTTGTGCCTATCACCAGAGACGGAGAATAGAGGGAAAAAGTGACAACCAATTGACAAGTACAAGCCAAGGGACGGTTACTTATTTTGCTCAATTACAGGCAAAGGGACGGTTACTTATTTCATACACAATATCTGCAAAATTAGGGGGGCATGAATAAAATATTATTAGTAATTAATATAATAAGTAACCGTCCCTCCTGTTTGACAAGCCTAAAACTTTTTCATATATTCATTGTGGCTATTGATGAGGCATGACTTGTTAACAATTTTTAAAATAAATAGGACAAATATGAGTTATTAAGTTGGGCAAGATAAATTAAGGAGGATGCATTATGAGAAAATATATTTTTATTGCTTTTGGGGGAGCAGTTGGAGCGGTTTTAAGGTTTATAATAAAGAGCATACAAATATATAATTATAATGAAAATGTTCCTTTAAATACCCTTATTATAAATATTGCTGGAAGTTTTCTGCTATCTATGATTTTAACAATTGCCCTTGAAGTTTGGGAATTTGACATAGATTTAAGGCTTGGAATTGCTACAGGATTTTTAGGTGCCTTTACTACATTTTCAACTCTTTGCAAAGAAAGTGTAATATTAATTCAAAAAGGATTTTATTTTTCTGCACTATCCTATGTAACTGTATCGGTTATGCTTGGGCTTTTTTTTGCCTATTTTGGAATAATTCTTGCAAGAGAAGTAATATCAAAGATAGTTAAAGATGAAAGCAATAAAGAGTATGAAGGGAAGATTGAGTGATGGAATATTTACTTCTTGGGGTAGGAGGAGCATTGGGAAGTATAACAAGATATAAACTTGGAAAAATGATAGCTGAGAAACATAGTACCACCTATCCTATAGGAACTTTTATAATAAATATTACAGGCGCATTGCTTTTAGGAATTCTTAGCAGTCTAAACTCGAATAAAAATGTGTATATATTATTAGGAGATGGCTTTTTAGGGGCATATACTACCTTTTCAACCTTTATGTATGAAGGGTTTAATCTTTTTCAGGAAAACGAAAAAATAAATGCTTTTATTTATATACTATCAACCTTGATATTGGGAATTATAGGTTATACAATAGGGTTAAAGATAGGCAGTTTATTTATTTAGAAAGGTTTTAGATTTTAAAAATATTTTAAAATCAGGAGGATAAACATGGATATTAATAAAAAATGTAAACTCCTAAAAATCTACTTAAGCGAAGATACAAAGTATAAAGGTCATAATCTTTATCATGCTCTCGTATTAAAACTCAAAGAGATAGGAATGGCAGGGGTTACAGTAACAAGAGGAATTGAAGGCTATGGTGAGGGCAGGTATCTTCATACAGCAAGGGTTATGGACTTATCCTTAAGCCTTCCTATTATAATTGAGGTTGTTGATAATGTGGAAAACATAGAGAAGGCACTTCCAATAATAAAGGAAATGGTTAATGAAGGACTTGTATTTACTACCGATGTTGAAGTTTTAAAATATGGTAAAAATATAAATAAAGATTAATGTGTTTTGCAATAATTAAATACAAACTTTTGAAAAAAATCTTTGCAACATCCGCATTACCATAATTGTAAATTAATTGTATTTCATTAATGAAT
>NZ_FUYH01000007.1 GCF_900167605.1 Caloramator quimbayensis
CATTGTGCACTATGAAAATTTAAAATTTGACAAAAAAATAAGCCTGTATCAAGGCTTTAAGGCACTTTTTTTGTATTGCAACTGTCAAAGACCCGATTATGAATAAAAATGTTTTTTTATTGACATAGAAGATAAAATATATGTTATAATTTACTTTGATTTATTATAAGTTTAAAATGTTTATAATATAGGAGATATAAAATTTCTACACATGAATAGGTAGGAGGAATTGTATGACAAGCAAAAGACAAGAAAAGATTAGAAACTTTTGTATAATAGCTCATATAGACCATGGGAAATCGACTTTGGCAGACAGGCTTATTGAAGCAACAGGTACCCTGACGAAACGTGAAATGGAAGATCAGGTTCTTGATACAATGGAACTTGAAAAAGAAAGAGGAATAACAATAAAATCACAGGCAGTAAGGCTTGTTTATTCTGATTCTAAAGGTGATGAGTATATTTTAAATCTTATTGATACCCCAGGCCATGTAGACTTTAATTATGAGGTTTCAAGAAGCCTTGCAGCCTGCGAAGGCGCTATACTTGTTGTTGATGCAACTCAGGGTATACAGGCACAGACATTAGCAAACTGTTATCTTGCCCTTGATCATAATCTTGAAATAGTTCCTGTTATAAATAAAATAGATTTGCAAAGTGCAAGACCTGATGAAGTTAAAAAAGAGATAGAAGATATAATTGGTCTTGACTGCTCAGATGCTCCATTGATTTCAGCAAAGGTTGGAATAGGAATTGAAGAAGTTTTAAAGGCTGTAATTGAAAAAATACCTGCTCCAGACGGCTATATAGAAGGACCATTAAAAGCATTGATTTTTGACAGTATATATGATCCATATAAGGGAGTTGTCTGCTACGTTAGAATAAAGGACGGAACAGTTAAAAAAGGTACAAGAATAAAACTTATGATGACAGGAAAAGAATATGAAGTGACGGAGGTAGGTATATTTAGGCCAAGCTTTATGGAGGTTAATGAACTTAAAGCTGGAGATGTAGGCTATATTACAGCAAGTATTAAAAATGTAAGAGATGCAAGAGTTGGAGATACTATAACTGAAGCGGAAAGGATGGCAAAAGAGCCTCTTCCTGGATATAGACCTGCGGTTCCTATGGTGTACAGCGGCTTTTATCCTGCTGACAGCTCTAAATATGAAGAATTAAAAGAAGCTCTTGAAAAGCTTCAGCTGAATGACGCTGCTTTGACCTTTGAACCTGAAACATCAGTAGCTTTAGGTTTTGGATTCAGATGCGGTTTTCTTGGGCTTTTGCATATGGAGATAGTTCAGGAAAGGCTTGAAAGAGAATATAACCTCGATCTTGTAACTACAGCGCCGAGCGTTATATATAAAATAATACTGACAAATGGAAATGTTATTGAGCTTACAAACCCGACGAATATGCCATCGCCTACAGAGATTGATTATATGCAGGAGCCTATTGTAAATGCGTCTATAATATGTCCTAACGATTTTGTAGGAGCTGTAATGGAGCTGTGTCAAGGAAGAAGAGGTACTTTCAAAAATATGGAGTATCTTGAAACTACAAGAGTCATGCTTCATTATGAAATGCCTTTAAATGAAATAATATATGACTTTTTTGATGCATTAAAATCGAGAACAAAGGGATATGCATCCCTCGATTATGAATTTTCAGGATATAAAAAATCTGAACTTGTAAAGCTTGATATTCTATTAAACGGAGATATAGTAGATGCTCTATCGCAAATAGTACCAGAGGAAAGAGCTTATTACAGGGGAAGAGCTATAGCTGAAAAACTTAAAGAAGTTATACCAAGACAGCAGTTTGAAATTCCAATTCAGGCTGCAATAGGTTCAAAGATAATCGCAAGAGAAACCATTAAAGCGTTAAGAAAAGACGTTCTTGCAAAATGTTATGGAGGAGATATTTCGAGAAAGAAAAAGCTTCTTGAAAAGCAAAAAGAAGGAAAGAAGAGAATGAAGCAGATTGGAACTGTTGAGGTTCCACAGGAAGCATTCATGTCTGTATTGAAGGTGGAACAATGATAAATTCATTATATGTTCATATACCCTTTTGCAAAAAAAAATGTCTTTACTGTGATTTTAACTCCTATGTAAGATTAGATATACAGGATGATTATATTAAAGCTCTTTTAACAGAAATTAAAAGAATAAATCAGTCAAAATTTAAAACAATATTTATTGGTGGGGGAACTCCCACCATTTTATCTATATCAAACCTTAAAAAACTTCTTAGTGAACTTAAAAAGTTTAATGCCGATGAGTTTACGGTTGAAACAAATCCAGGTACATTAGATGACCAGAAGGCAAGGATATTGAAAGAATACGGAGTAAACAGAATCTCTATTGGACTTCAGGCATGGCAGAATAATCTTTTAGAAAGACTTGGAAGAATCCATAGAGTCGAGGATTTTTTAATTAGCTATGAAATGCTTAAAAAAATTGGATTTAGCAATATAAACATAGACTTAATGTTTGGAATTCCAAATCAAACTATGAGTAACTGGGTTCAAACTATTGAAAATGTATTGAAACTGAACCCAAGTCATGTATCATGCTACAGCCTTATAATAGAAGAAGGCACGCTTTATTATGAAATGTATGAAAAAAATCAGCTTACATTAATAGATGAGGATACTGAAAGGCAAATGTATTATTATGCTGTTGAATCTCTAAATAAAAAAGGTATTAAAAGATATGAAATATCTAACTTTTCAAAGGAAGGATATGAATGCAGCCATAACATAACTTACTGGATGGATGAAGAATATATAGGAGTTGGGGCAGGGGCTCATTCTTATGTTCAAAATAAAAGATTTTCAAATTATAAAAACATAGATAGATATATTGAAGGGATTTATTTAAGGAATGCTATAGAGGAAAGTGAAGTAATTGAAACCTATGATGAGATGTCTGAATTTATGTTTATGGGGCTTAGAATGACAAAAGGAATAGAAAAAGAAAGATTTTTAAAAAGATTTAATAAAGATGTGTATGATGTTTATGGAGATAAAATTAATATTCTTAAACAAAAAAATCTCATAATTGATGATGGGAAAAATATTATGCTTACAGACAAAGGAATAGATATTTCTAATCAAGTTTTTATAAATTTTTTGAAGTAGAAAATTTAAATAAAAAATAGTGGGGATATTGACAAAATTATTCAATAGTGATATTTTATTATCGTAATAATTAGCACTCAATACATTAGAGTGCTAACAAAAAGGAAGTGGGAGTATGAGTTTAGGTGATAGAAAAAGAACTATCCTAAGGGCAGTTATAATAGACTATATAGATACAGCAGAACCAGTTGGCTCAAGAACGATTGCTAAAAAATATGAGATGGGAATCAGCTCTGCAACTATTAGAAATGAAATGGCTGACCTTGAGGAACTTGGATATCTTGAACAGCCTCATACTTCTGCAGGGAGAATCCCTTCTGATAAAGGATACAGGTTTTTTGTAAATGAGCTTATGGAACTGCAAAGACCTTCAAGTTATGAGATAGAAGCAGTCAGAAACTTTTTTGATAGAACTACAATAGATGAAATCGATAATATTATTAAGCAGATTTCAAAAGTTTTATCAAGTATAACCCAATATACCTCTGCCGTACTATCTCCATCGGTAAAGAAAAGTTCTGTAAAATCTATTCAGCTGATACAGATGAGCCTTACAGATATTATAGCTGTAATAGTAACCGATACAGGAATAGTGAGACATTGCAAAATTAAAATTCCTAAACCTATATCAAGCAATACTTTAACAGCAATAAACAATATGCTGAATGAAAAGCTTACAGGATTAACTATTGAAGATATTGATTTATCCGTTATATCTTCAATACAGCTTGAAATGAAGGGATATAATGAAATATTAAATTCTATAATACCTGTACTCAATGAAAGCCTTAAGTCCTTTGACTGCGATATATTCCTTGATGGTACTACTAACATATTCCATTATCCCGAATATAACGATATAGAAAAAGCTAAAAATTTTCTTTCCCTTCTTGAACATAAAGAAAAACTTCTTGATATTTTTTCAGAGGATGACAGCAATATAACTGTTTCCATTGGCAAAGAAAATATATATGATGAAGTTAAAGATTGCAGCATTGTAAAGGCTTCATATAAAATAGGGGATAAAACCTTAGGGAAGATTGGAGTTATAGGTCCAACGAGGATGAACTATGCAAAGGTAATCGGTATATTAAAGTATCTAACAGATACATTAAATTATATACTTAAAAATCAATTAGATGAATAAAATAATTTGTTAGAAGGTGATAAAGTGGCGGATGAGAATTTTGTGAATAAGGTCGAGACTGCTGATAATAATTCTAATATGAATGAAGAAATAAATGATAAGAATTTTAATGAAGATTTAAATGAATTAGAAAAAGAGCAGCAGTCTCAGGAAAATGATAAAAATGATGAAGCGCCTGATTATGAAAATCTATATAATGAGCTTCAAAAAAAATATGAAGAAAAAGAAAAACAGGTAAATGAATATATCGATATTCTTAAAAGAACAATGGCTGATTTTGACAACTATAGAAAGAGAACTAATAAAGAAAAAGAAAGCATATACGATGACGGCATTATGGATGCAGTAAAGAATATTTTACCTGTGTTTGATAATCTTGAGAGGGCATTAGAGTATAATAATGAAAATCAAAGCCTTATTGAAGGCATTAAAATGGTTGTAAAATTATTTAAGGATATAATGGCAAAAATGAATATAGAAGAAATAAATGCTTTGGGGGAAAAATTCAACCCGGAACTTCATAATGCAGTAATGCATGTTGAAGATGAAAGCTTTGGAGAAAACGAAGTAATTGAAGTCCTGCAAAAAGGATATAAATATAAAGACAAAATTCTACGTTACAGCATGGTTAAAGTAGCTAATTAACAAATAGTTTAATAATATGAAGGAGGAAGAGAATTATGGGAAGAGTAATAGGTATCGACCTTGGTACTACTTATTCATGTATGGCATTTATGGAAGGAGGAGAACCTGTAGTTATACCAAACTCTGAAGGTGCTAGAACTACAGCTTCTGTTGTTGCTTTTAAACCTAATGGTGAGAGAATAGTAGGACAGGTAGCAAAAAGACAGGCTATAACTAATCCTGACAGGACAATAATGTCAATTAAAAGGCATATGGGAACTGATTATAAAGTAAATATTGATGGTAAAGCTTATACTCCGCAGGAAATATCTGCAATGATACTTGCAAAGCTTAAGGCAGATGCAGAAAGCTACTTCGGGGAACCAGTTACTGAAGCTGTTATTACAGTTCCTGCATATTTTAATGACAGCCAGAGGCAGGCAACAAAGGATGCAGGAAAAATAGCAGGTCTTGAAGTTTTGAGAATAATAAATGAACCTACAGCAGCCTCACTTGCCTATGGACTTGACAAAATGGATAAAAATCAGAAAATCCTTGTATACGACCTTGGAGGAGGAACTTTCGACGTTTCTATACTTGAAATTGGAGATGGAGTATTTGAAGTAAAATCAACAAATGGTAATACACATCTTGGAGGAGACGATTTTGACCAGAAGATAATGGATTATCTTTGCGATACTTTTAAGGCTGAAAACGGAATTGACTTAAGAAGCGATAAAATGGCAATGCAAAGGTTAAAGGAAGCTGCAGAAAAGGCTAAAATTGAGTTATCAACTTCTTTATCTACAGAAATAAATCTTCCATTTATAACTGCAGATGCAACAGGACCTAAGCACCTTAATGTTACATTAACAAGGGCTAAATTTAATGAATTAACCTCTGATCTTGTTCAAGCAACATTAGAGCCTATGAAAAATGCTTTAAGGGATGCAGGACTTGAAATAAATCAGATAGACAGAGTTGTTTTAGTTGGAGGTTCCACAAGAATACCAGCAGTTCAGGAACTCGTTAAGAATTTTACAGGAAAAGAGCCTACAAAGGGTATAAACCCAGATGAATGCGTTGCAGTAGGAGCTGCAATACAGGCAGGAGTATTAAAAGGAGAGGTAAAGGATGTACTTCTTCTTGATGTAACACCTCTATCCCTTGGAATTGAAACACTCGGAGGTGTGTTTACAACTTTAATACCAAGAAATACAACTATACCAACAAGAAAGAGCCAAATCTTCTCAACTGCAGCTGATGGTCAGACATCCGTTGAAATACATGTTCTTCAGGGTGAAAGACCTATGGCAAGGGATAATAAGACTCTTGGAAGATTTACTTTATCTGGAATTCCACCAGCTCCAAGAGGAATACCACAGATTGAGGTTACCTTTAATATAGATGCTAATGGAATAGTTCACGTTTCAGCAAAGGATTTAGGAACAGGCAAGGAAGCTAATATAACTATTACTGCTTCAACAAATCTTTCAGATGATGAAATAGATAAATTAGTTAAGGAAGCTGAAAAATACGCTGAGGAAGATAGAAAGAGAAAAGAAGAAATAGAAGTTAGAAACAATGCTGATTCAATAGTTTATCAGACTGAAAAGACATTAAAGGATCTTGAAGGAAAAATTTCACCTCAGGATAAGACAGAAATAGAAGAAAAATTAAAGAAGGTAAAGGATGCACTAAATGGTACAGATACTGAAGCTATAAAGAGTGCAACAGATGAACTTACTCAAAAATTCTATGATATTTCCTCAAGAATATATCAGCAGGCAGGAGGAAATGCACAGGGTAATCCACAAGACAGCGCAAATCCCAACGATATTCATGCAGACTACGATGTAAAGGACGATAAATAGTATTAAGGAGGGATTACAGTCCCTCCTATCTGTATGCGGAAGGTGGTGAAGCTATTGGCGAAGGATTATTATGCAATACTTGGAGTTGAAAAGAATGCATCAGATGAGGATATAAAGAAAGCCTTTAGAAAGCTTGCACTTAAATATCATCCTGATAAAAACCCTGGAGATAAAAATGCTGAAGAAAAGTTTAAGGAAATAAATGAGGCTTATCAAGTCCTTTCTGACCCGCAGAAAAGAGCACAGTATGATCAATTCGGAACTGTTGACTTTAATGGGCAGGGAGGTTTTGGAGGCTTTGACGCATCAGGCTTTGGCGGTTTTGGAGGTTTTGAAGGATTTTCAGATATATTTGGAGATATATTTGGAGATGTTTTTGGAGGAAGAAGGCAAAAGCATGGCCCTCAAAGAGGTGCTGATTTAGAGTATAATCTCGATTTAACCTTTGAAGAGGCAGCCTTTGGAGTTAAAAAGGATATTGAAATATTCAGGTATGAAACCTGTGAAAAATGCCATGGTACGGGAGCAAAACCTGGCACAACTCCAAAGACATGTCCAAAATGTAATGGAACAGGTCAGATTAAAATGCAAAGAAACACTCCCTTTGGCAGTTTTGTAAACGTAACTACCTGTGACAGATGTTATGGAGAAGGAAGAATTATAGAAACTCCATGTCCTGACTGTGGTGGAAAAGGGAAAATAAGAAAAAAGAAAATAATATCTATAAACATCCCTGCAGGAGTAGATACTGGAAATACTATTCCTCTAAGAGGTGAAGGTGAAAAGGGACTTAAAGGAGGACCGCCAGGGGATTTATATATAAATATAAGAGTTAAACCTCATAAGTTATTTCAAAGAAAAGGCTTTGATATAATTTGTGAGACACCTGTTTCCTTTATAAAGGCAATACTTGGAGGAGAAATTACTATTCCAACCCTTGAGGGAGAAGAAAAGTATACTATTTCTCCAGGAACTCAGCCAGGGACCATCGTAAAATTAAAAGGTAAGGGAATAACAAGGATTAGAGGAACAGGAAGAGGAGATCTTTTTGCAGAATTAAAGGTTGAAATTCCTAAAAAATTAACTGATAAACAAAAGGAACTTCTTCAAAAACTTGCTGCTGAATTTGGAGAGGATACTAAAGAAAGTAAAAAATCCTTTGTGGATAAATTCAAAGATGCCTTTGGAGGATAATAAAAAGGTCAGATGTAAAGAAATGCTGCATCTGACCTTTTTAGTTGTATATTTTTACACAATATAAATATTGTAGTATAATTAATAAAAAAAAGAGAGGATGAAGAGTGTGAAGGGAAAATGGATAGAAGTAAAACTTATAACAAGCAGCGCAGCTGTTGAACCTATATCAGGAATATTCTATGGTCTTGATGTAAAAGGTGTTGCAATAGAGGATCCTAATGATATAATAAACAGAAATCAGGGAGAGATGAGCTGGGATTTTGCAGATGTTTCTATTTTAGAATATAAAGACAGTGCAGCAGTTGTAAAGGGGTATTTCAGTCAGGATGATGATATAGATAAGATTGTTGAGTACATAAATAATAAAATAAAAGAATTAATTGATATGGGAATAGATGTTGGAGAGGGAAAAATAGTAACAAATGTTGTTTTTGAGGAAGACTGGGCTAACTCTTGGAAAAAATATTATAGAACTACGAAAATAGGCAAAAACATAGTTATAAAACCTAAATGGGAGGAATACAGCCCTAAAGATGATGAAATAATCATAGAACTTGACCCTGGAATGGCCTTTGGAACTGGAACTCATGAGACGACTATAATGTGTATTGAGCTTCTTGAAAAATACATAAAAGAAGGAGATACAGTATTCGATATAGGTACTGGCTCAGGCATACTATCAATAGCATCATCAAAACTTAAAGCAGGAAAAGTTATTGGAGTTGATATAGATGAAGTTGCTGTTGATGCCGCAAGAGAAAACATACAGTATAATAATGTCAGCAACGTTAAAATAAGATTAGGGAATTTAACGGATGTTGTTGAGGGAAAAGCTGATGTTATTGTAGCTAATATTATAGCTGATATTATATTAAAATTAGCCGATACTATAAAGCCGTTTTTAAAAGAAGGCGGTATTTTTATAGTATCAGGTATTATTCAGGATAGAAAGCAGGATATTATTGAGAAGTTTAATAAATCTAACTTTAATATCTGCGACATAAAACAGATGGGAGAATGGGTTGCAATATCTGCAAAGGTTAACTAAGGAGGATTTATGCATAAGTTTTTCATAAGTAGTGAAAATATAGATTATAAAAATAATAGGATTATAATTACAGGTGAGGATGTAAACCATATTACAAAGGTTCTTAGGTTAAGATGCGGCGAGAGTATAAAAATATCAGATGGAAATGGAAATGAATATATCAGTATTATTGAAACCTTTGATAAAAAAAGCGTTACATGCAGTATAGCTGAAAAATTTAAAAATGAGACAGAACCAAAAGTAAAAATTACTTTATTTCAAGCCCTTCCTAAGGCTCAAAAGATGGATTTGATTGTGCAAAAATGTGTTGAGATAGGAGTTTGCACCATACAGACAGTAATAACTAAAAGGGTTGTCGTAGATATTAAAAGCAAAGATATATCAGCAAAAATTGAAAGATGGAACAGAATAGCCATGGAGGCGGCAAAACAGAGCGACAGGGGAATTATTCCTGATGTTTTAGAACCAATAGAATTTAAAGATGCTGTTGAAAAGTTAAAAGGAATGGATGTATCAGTAATACCCTATGAAAATGAAAAAGTTAAGGATTTTAAAGATTTGTTAAAAGAAAAACAAAGCTTTAATAATGCAGGAATATTTATAGGCCCTGAAGGAGGATTTGAGGATGAGGAGATAAAAATCTGCATAGAAAATGGCATTGTGCCTGTAACTTTAGGACCGAGAATATTAAGAACAGAAACTGCAGGATTTGTATCTTCTACAATAGTTTTATATGAAGCTTGTGATATGGGAGGAAGCAGATGAAAAAAGTTGCCTTTTATACACTCGGATGCAGAGTAAATCAATATGAAACCGAGGCAATAGCTGAGGCTTTTTTAAAGGAAGGATATGAAATAGTAAACTTTGATGATTATGCTGATGTATATGTTATAAATACATGTACTGTAACAAACGTAGGTGACAAAAAATCAAGGAACATGCTTAGAAAGGCAAAAAAACAAAATCCTAAGGGAGTCGTTGTTGCAGCGGGATGCTATTCGCAGGTATCTCCCGACGAGGTTGCATCTATTGAGGGGGTAGACGTTGTTGTAGGGACATCTGACAAAGTTAAAATACCTAAATTAGTTGAGGAATTTTTAAAAGAAGAAAAGCAAATAAAACATGTTGATAATATAATGAATATAAGAGACTTTGAAGAAATGGAAATCGATGAGTATCAGGAAAGGACGAGGGCATTTTTAAAAATACAGGATGGCTGTGACAGGTATTGCTCATATTGTTTAATTCCTTATGCAAGGGGGCCGGTTCGAAGTAAAAATCCAAATTCGGTAATAAAAGAGGTCAACAATTTAGCCCTAAATGGATTTAAGGAAATCATATTGTCTGGAATTCATGTTGCTTCCTATGGAAAGGATTTAGGAAATATAAATCTTGTTGATTTGATTGAACAAATTAACAGCATCGATGGTATTGAACGTATAAGAATAGGTTCAGTTGATCCGACCTTTTTTACAGATGATAGGATTAAGCGTTTAAGTATGGTAGAAAAACTTTGCAACCACTTTCATCTATCCCTTCAAAGCGGATGTGATGAAACTTTAAAGCGAATGAACAGAAAATATACAACGTATCAGTATAAAGATATAGTCAATAGGCTTCGTGAGTTTATCGACGGGGTATCAATAACAACTGATGTTATTGTAGGATTTCCAGGGGAAACTGAAAAAGAGTTTAATACTACCTATGAATTTTTAAAAGATATAAAATTATCAAAGATGCATGTTTTTAAATACAGTACAAGACATGGCACAAAGGCTGAAAAACTTCCCAATCAAGTACCTGCATCTATAAAAGAAGAAAGAAGCGAAAAACTAATAAAACTCGATGAAGAATTAGAAAGAAGTTTTATTGAAAGATTTATAAATAAGGAAATGAAGGTTTTGTTTGAAGAAGGAAATGATAATAAATTTTATGGATATACTACCAACTATATAAGGGTTATGGTCAATTCTGATGAAGAAATTAGGGATAAAATATTAAATGTAAGATTGATAGAGAATTTAAAGAATATGGCTGTAGGAGAAATAATAAAATAGATTGAAATTAAAAGAAGGAAAATAATATTTTATGTTGAATAAAATATTATGAATGGAGGTGAAAACAATGGATTGTATATTTTGTAAAATTGTAGAAGGAACAATTCCTTCAGCTAAAGTTTACGAAGATGAAAAAGTTGTGGCTTTTAAGGATATTAATCCCGAAGCTCCTGTACATATTATAATTATTCCAAAGGAGCACATTGAATCAGTAAGAGAGATTGATGAAAATAATGCTCTCATAGTATCACATATAATCTTAACAGCTAAAAAAATAGCAAAGGATTTAGGAATTAGCGAAAGTGGATTTAGAATTGTTAATAACTGCGGGAAAGACGGAGGACAGACAGTACCTCATTTGCATTTTCATCTTTTAGGTGGAAGAGATATGCAGTGGCCTCCAGGTTGATGAAGAATTTAGTATTATTTATTGACAGTATTTACACATATAATATATAATATAATAGGTACTAATAAAGTACGAACTTCACAGCACTTGATCTTAAAATTATGCATAATTGAAAATAGCGGAGGGAGGGAGAACAGGTGTCAGAAATCAGAGTTGGAGAAAATGAATCAATTGATAGTGCACTCCGTAGATTCAAGAAAAAGTGTGCAAGAGCTGGAGTCCTTGCAGAGGTTAGAAAGAGAGAACACTATGAAAAACCAAGCGTAAAGAGAAAGAAAAAATCTGAAGCTGCAAGGAAGAGAAAGTTTAAATAACGAAAGAAGGGTAGTCATGTCTCTCAAGGATAGGTTACAGGAAGACTGGAAAACTGCTATGAAAAATAAAGACAGTTTCAGGTCTAATGTAATTAGTATGGCAAGAGCTGCTGTACTTCAGGCTGAAAAAGCTGACGGCTCAAAACTTGATGATGAAGGTGTAATTGCTGTCCTATCTAAGGAAGTTAAACAACGAAGGGATTCAATCCTTGAGTTTGAAAAAGGGAACAGGCAGGATCTTGTTCAGCAGACTGAAAGAGAAATAGAGATTTTGCTTGAATACCTTCCTCAGCAGTTATCTAAAGAAGAACTGATTGAAATTGTTAAAAGTGCTGTGAAAGAGGTAAATGCTACAAGTGTAAAAGAGATAGGAAAAGTAATGGCAGCAATAATGCCAAAAGTCAAAGGAAGAGCTGATGGAAAGCTTATAAATGAAATAGTAAGACAGATTTTACAATAATAAGACCCGATTACGGGTCTTTTTAATTTTCTTCTCTTATCAAAGTAAATATAAGTATATGTACACAAAATACAAAATATGTTAAAATATGTTAAGAGGTGATGCTTTTGAAAAAAAGAACACTGCTCAATCTTTTTAACATATTTTTATTTTTGATTTTTTTTATTATAAATCACAAAGCAGTGGCTTCAGATAAAGGAGTATACATAATTCCAATCAAAGGAGAAATAGGCCCAGCAGTTTCAGCTTTTGTTTCTAATCAATTTAAAACGGCAAAGGATTTAAACTGTGAAATTGTTATTCTCGACTTGGATACTTCAAAAGGACGATTAAAGGATGCAATTAAAATTCAGGAAATAATAATAAACAACAGAAAATCTTTCAAAATTTATTCTTATATAAAAAGCAAAACTGAATCAGCTGGAGTTATTATTGCATTATCAAGTCATAAAATATATATGGCTAAAGATGCAACTATAGGTAATGCCTTTTTACTTTCAACTAACAATTATAATATTTCCCTGTGGAATTCTATTTTGAAAAATCAGGCAGAATCTACAGGAAGAAAAGGAGATATAGCCCTATCGATGGCTGATTATAGCACTTCTATTCCTAATTTAAAGATAAAAGGAGAACTTTTAAATCTTTCAGCAAAAAAAGCCAAAGAATTCGGCTATTGTGACGGAGTAGTAAATAACATGGATGAGCTTATAAACAGCGTATACAGAGGAAAAAGAATTTTTTATGCACAAAAGGATATTAAAGTAAAATTATCAGAAATTATTTCAAATCCATATTATGCAATGCTTCTGCTTCTTTTTGGTATTACCTTTGTTTTGCTTGAAAGTTCTATTAAATCCTATAAGATATTAGGCACCTTAGGAGTATTAGGTATTTCTATTTATTTTACTGGCAGCATACTCTCAGGAAATACTGTTTGGTGGACCTTTGTACTTTTTATTGCAGGGTTTATATTGCTTTCAGTAAAAAATTATTATAAAAAATATAAATTTATAGGTACTTTTGGGTTTGTTTGTTTATGTACTTCAATACTCTTTTCAAGGGATTTAAGGCAGGGAATAATTTTTCTTTCTGCATCGATTTTAGTTTACATAATCGATTCATATATAATTATAAAATATATAAATGAATCAGAATTATTAACGAATATAATTTTTAAATTGAGACGTAAAAAGCTGATTAATTAATTTAAATATTAGTATTTTATAAAAGGGTGCTGTTTGCAGCCCTTTTGTTATTTTAAAAAGAAAAACAGCATAATTATATTGTAAAGAAATTATTTGAGGATATTATATGCAAAAAAATAATATTAATAATTTTAAAAGCAGATTATCAGAATCTTTGGATATACCCAAAGATGTATCCTTTGGAGTGCCAAATATAAAAATGACAGGCAATATTGAAATAACGATTGAAAATCATAAAGGAATAATAGAATACTCTCAGAACATATTAAGAATTAATTCAGGATGCGGAATAATAAAAATTTCTGGTAAAGACTTAGAAATTAAAGAAATAAATCAGGAATATATAACTATTAAGGGAATATTCGACGGTATCGAATTCATTTATTGAGGTGCAGAGTATGAGTAAAAAAAATTCTATGGAATTTATTAATGGATATATCATCGTAAAAGCAGAGGGGCTTAATACTGAAAAATTTATAAACATGGCTGTTAATAATGGAATTAATCTTTGGGATGTTGAAAGAATCGATTTTACAACCACCCTTTTTAAAATGAGATATTATCAATATGGAATGTTGAGAGAGGTAGTTAAAAAAACAGGAGTAAAAGTAAAAATAATAAAAAAAACAGGTATACATTTTATATATAAAAAGGCATTAAGAAGAAAAATTTTTATATTAGGCATAGGTGTATTTTTAGCAATAATTATTTATATGCTTAATATAATTTGGCAAATCGAAATAAGCGGCAATAAAACTGTTGATTCAAAGCTTATATATGAATCTGCAAAAAATGCGGGGCTTAAGGAAGGAAATTTAAAGTATAAACTTAATATTAGAGACATAGAAGATTCAATATTAAAGGATATTAAGGAGCTTTCCGTTGTAACTATAAGACTTGAGGGAACTAAAGTCAGAATTGAAGTCGTTGAGAGAAAAATGCCTCCTTCAATATTGAACTTAAATGAACCTATGAATATAATAGCTGCAAAGGATGGAATTATATTAAAAGTATCAACTTATATGGGAAAGTCTCTAATAAAGGAGGGTGATTATGTTAAAAAAGGCCAGATTCTAATTTCTGGCATATTGACTGATAATCAAAATTTACCAGTAAGATTAGTTCATGCTATTGGCGATGTAACTGCAAAAACATGGTATGAATCAGTTAAAGAAATAGACTTAAATTATAAATATGAAGAGAGAACAGGAAGAGTATGTAAAAAAGTTTACTATAATATAAATGATAAAAAAATATATTTAAAAAATGATAACATTGACTTTCAAAAATATGATAAAATAATAGATAAAAAGCTGCTAAAAATAGGTACTTTAAAGATGCCTGTAGAAATGACTACTGAATATTACTATGAGTTAGCCTATAAATATAAGACTATTGACTATGATGAAGCTTATAAAATTGCTCTAAATGAAGCTGAAAATGAAATTAAGCAGTATCTTCCAAAAGATGTGAAGATAATAGATAAAAAGATAGAAAAAACTATGGGAAATAATAAAGTAAAGGTAAGATTATTGTATGTTGCTGAAGAAAATATATGTCTAATGCAGGCAATTAAATAGAAGGAGGATAAAAATTGGACAAAGAAAGCAGAATTGAGATAGACAAAGTAGAGGATGTCATAAACTTATTTGGAAAATATGATGAAAATATAAAGGCTATAGAGCAGACTTTTAATGTTAATATTATTAGCAGAGGAAATGAGATAAAGGTTACTGGAGATGGAAATGTTGAACTTGCAACAGATACTATACTTAAATTATTGGAAATTATAAAAAGAGGAGAAACTATTAATCTGCATACTGTGAACTATATAATAAGTCTTGTTATGGAGTATAAATCAGAGGAATTTCAAAAGATTATAGATGATGTTGTTATTGTAACTGCAAGGGGCAAATATGTTAAATGCAAAACTCTTGGTCAAAAAAAATATATTGATTCTATTAAGAAAAATGAAATAGTATTCGGAATTGGTCCTGCTGGTACTGGAAAGACATATCTTGCAATTGCAATGGCGGTTAAATTTTTAAAAGATAAAAAAGTTGGCAGGATAATACTAACAAGACCTGCTGTTGAGGCAGGGGAAAGATTAGGATTTCTTCCAGGGGATCTTCAAGAAAAAATAAATCCCTATCTTAAGCCGCTATATGATGCACTTTATGACATACTTGGAGTTGATACATTTCAAAAGTATATGGAATCAGGTATAATAGAAGTAGCTCCCCTTGCATATATGAGAGGAAGAACCTTAGATGACTGTTTTATAATACTTGATGAGGCTCAAAACACAACTCCTGAGCAGATGAAGATGTTTTTAACGAGGTTTGGATACGGCTCAAGAATTGTTGTTACGGGAGATATAACTCAAATAGACCTTGGTGAAGGGAAAGTTTCAGGGTTAAAACAAGTAACAAAAATTTTAAAGGATATAGATGGGATTGAATTTATTTATTTTTCTCATAAGGATGTAGTAAGGCATAAACTTGTTATGGAAATAATAAAGGCATATGATAAATATGATGTTAATAAAGACAGGTGATAAAATGGAAAACTACAAAAGATTTTTAGGAAAATCTATATTTAAAAATACAAAATTCATAAAGGCGGTAATTTTTATAACAACCTTTGCAATTCTTTTTCTTATATCTTCTATAGGAGTAATACCTAAAAAATACAGCTTAAAAGAGGGAGATATTGCTCCATCAGATATTAAAGCTCCGAGAGACTTTACTGATGATATTTCAACACAGGAAAAGATAGAAAAAGCAATTTCATCAGTGCCTGATAAATATAGCAAAAATATAGAAATTAAAAACGATGCAGTAAAAAAAGTAAGGGATTTTTTTGAAAAAGTTAATGAAATTAAATCATCAGAGGATAAAGATGAAGAAAAGATAAATAAATTAAAATCAGCATCTATTTTTAATTTAGAAGATGAGGATTATAAAGTAATAATTCAGCTAAAGAATGAAGAAATTGAAAATATTACGTCCTTTTTACAAAATTGTTTATCAAAGATTTTATCTCAGGATATTATGGTAAATAATGAAGAAGATATAAAAAGAGCAAAGGATGATTTTAATTTTTATGTTGAAAATTCTTCTATGCAAAGTTCTCTGAAAAAAATATGCAAAGAAATAGGAATTCCTTTGATAAAACCTAATCTATATTTTGATTCTCAGCAGACAAGCGAATTAAAAGAAGAGGCTAAAAAGCAGGTGCAGCCAGTTATTTATAAGAAGAATCAGAATATAGTACTTAAAGGTGAAGTTATAACATCAAGACATATTTACTTAATGAGAAAAGCAGGTTTGCTTTTGGAAAATAAGCTGACAGACATTTGGCTTTATTTAGGAGTAGCTTTGACTATTATACTCATGGAACTTATTATTTCATTTTATTTATACAAATACAGAAGAAATATTTACTATGAGAACAATAAATTAGCAATCATTTCAATAACCTTATGTATAAACGCTCTTTTTACAATAGGAATTAATACAATATCCGGTTATTTAATACCTGTGGCTTTGAATGCTATTCTCATGAGCCTTATATTTGATTCTTTTACTGCCTTTTTTATTAGTATTCCATCAGTTATTGTTATAGCCTTTATTACAAATTTCAGCACCGAACCTCTGCTTTTATATATCGTTGGTTCGATATCAGGAATACTATTTATAAGCAATGTTCATGAAAGAAACAATATTTTGATAAGCGGCGTATATACAGGATTAATTAATGGTATTATAACTTTATCAGGCAATTTTATAAATAACAATCTGGAAATTACGCAGATTATAATACAATGCTTTGCTTCTATTGGAGGAGGAATTTTATCAGCGATGCTGTCATTAGGAATACTTCCTGTATTTGAACAATTGTTTGATATTATTACTCCAATTAAACTTTTAGAGCTTTCTAATCCTAATCAGCCGCTGCTAAAAAGATTATTGTTTGAAGCTCCGGGAACATATCATCACAGCATACTTGTTGGAAATCTTGCTGAGGCTGCTGCAGATGAAATTGGAGCTAATTCTCTATTAGCAAGGGCAGGAGCTTATTATCATGATATAGGTAAAATAAAAAGGCCTTATTTCTTTAAAGAAAATCAGATAACAAATGATAATCCTCATGATAAGATAACTCCCAAACTAAGTGCACTTATTATTACATCCCATGTTAAAGACGGAATAGAACTTGCACAAAAATATAAACTTCCCGGTGCAATAAAAAGCTTAATTCAGCAGCATCATGGTACAACCCTTGTTAAATATTTTTATGTAATAGCATCAAACAATTCAAATGAAGATATAACAGAAGAGACGTTTAGATATGAGGGACCAAGACCAAAAAGTAAAGAGGCATCTATAATTATGCTTGCAGATAGTGTAGAGGCAGCGGTTCGCTCCCTTAATAACCCGACAATTTTAGAAGTAGAAAGTATGGTAACAAAGGTTATAGAGGATAAGATAAATGATGGTCAGCTTAATGAAGCAGATCTTACATTAAAAGATATTGAAACTATAAAAAAATCTTTTATTAAAGTGCTTATAGGAATATTTCATAATCGTATAGAATATCCTGATTTAAACGATAAAGCAAAGGAAGGAGAAGGTACAATTGATAGAGTTTGATAATAGACAAAATATAATTGATTTTAATGATGAAATAAAAAATCTTATAGAAAAAAGCATTAATACAGCATTAGAATTTGAAAAATTTACAAAACCCTTTGAAATCAATGTGATATTAACTGATAATGATGGTATTAAAAAAATTAATAGAGAATATAGATTTATAGATAAAGAGACAGATGTGTTGTCATTTCCTATGCTTGATTTTAAGTTTTTTGAAAAAAAAGATATTGATATAAATGATATTAATGATTTTAATATTGAAACGGGTGAAGCTGTTCTTGGAGATATAGTTTTATCACTTCAAAAAGCGCAGAGCCAAGCGATTGAATACGGCCATTCTATTGAAAGAGAGATTGCTTTTTTAACAGTTCACAGTGTACTTCATCTTTTAGGTTATGATCATGAAGAGGATAGCGATAGAATTATTATGAGAGAAAGGGAAGAAAAAATATTAGATAAATTAGGACTTATAAGGGGTAGTAATTAAAACATGAAAATAAAAAAAATAACAGATAGTTTTAACAATGCAATAGAAGGTATTATCTATACTGTCAGAACTCAGCGCAACATGAAGATACATTTTGTTATTGCTATTTTAGTTCTTCTTCTGAGTTTATTTTTTGATTTTTCAAAATCAGAGATACTTATTCTTTTCCTAACAATAACTCTTGTAATAGTACTTGAAATGATAAATACAGCTATAGAAGCTACAATTGATGTGATAGCTAATTATTATCATCCCCTTGCTAAAATTGCAAAAAACGTTGCTGCTGGTGCTGTCCTTATCGCTGCGATAAACTCTGTAGTTGTAGGTTATCTGCTCTTTTTTGAACGTTTAAAGCCTATTACTTTAACTGTATTTATGAAAATAAAACAGTCGGATACAACCGTAGTTTTTATATGTCTTATACTTACTACATTGATAACTATAATAATTAAAGCTATTTATGGAGAAGGTACTCCCTTAAGGGGGGGCATGCCAAGCGGTCATAGTGCTCTTGCCTTTGGAATTGCAACTTCAATATCATTAGTTACAAACCAGTTCCTTATAATTACTCTCTGCTATTTTTTAGCTTTTCTTGTTGCTCAAAGCAGAGTAGATGCAAAAATTCACAGCGTTTTTGAAGTTGTAGTAGGTGCTATGATAGGTATACTTGTCTCAATATTAATATTTAAACTTTTCTAAGAGGTATTTACCTCTTTTTATTTTTAAAAAAGGAAAATAATGCTATAATATAAGGGCGGATTAAATTACATAGAATAATAATAAAATATTATGATACAATAAAAGGAGGAATACGATGGATAATATAGAATTAATAAAACTTGCAAATGCGGCAAAGGAAAATGCATATACTCCCTATTCTAATTTTAAAGTAGGAGCTGCAATTGTAACAGAGGATGGAAAAGTATTTACCGGATGCAATATTGAAAATGCTTCCTATGGAGGTACAAATTGTGCTGAAAGGACAGCTTTATTTAAGGCGTTATCAGAGGGGCATAGGAAATTTACAAAAATAGCTGTTATATCTGACAGCAGCGATTATACTTATCCGTGCGGTATATGCAGACAGGTTCTTTCTGAGTTTTCGTTGAATTTAGAAGTTATAGTAGCAAATCAAAAATTAGAATATAAAGTTCATAAGCTCTCAGAGCTTCTTCCTTATGCATTCACTAATAAAGATTTGGAAAGGAGATAATTTATGACTGAATTCAAATCAGGTTTTGTAGCAATTATTGGGAGACCAAATGTTGGAAAATCTACGCTATTAAATAGAATAATAGGTGAAAAATTATCGATTATTTCAAATAAACCCCAAACTACAAGAAATAATATAAAGGCAATATATAATGGCGATAATTGTCAGATAGTTTTTCTTGATACACCGGGAATACATAAACCTAAGCATAAACTTGGAGAACAGATGGTAAATTCAGCTCATAGCGTGCTCAGCGAAGTCGATATTGTTTTATTTATTACAACTCCTCAGGAGGATATACATCCTTCTGATAGACATATAATTGAAAAATTAAGGAATGCTAAAGTTCCAGTATTTCTTATTATAAATAAGGTTGATTCGGTTAAAAAAGAAGAGATTGCAAAAACGATAGAATGTTATATGAAGGAGTTTAACTTTAGGGAAGTAATCCCAATATCCGCATTGAAGGGAAATAATATGAATACTATGCTTGAGGTTTTAAAATCAAATCTTCCATATGGTCCTCAATATTTTCCTCCAGATATTATAACTGACCAGCCGGAAAGATTTGTTATATCTGAAATAATAAGAGAAAAACTTCTTCACCATCTAAAAGATGAGGTTCCTCATGGAACTGCAGTTGAAATTGTAAGGATGTTTGATGATAAAGAAACTGGAGTTACGAATATAGATGCTACTATCTACTGCGAAAAGGATACTCATAAAGCGATTATAATTGGAAAAGGCGGAGGAATGCTTAAAAGGATTGGGCAGGATTCAAGAATTGATATAGAGAAGTTTCTTGGAAGCAGGGTGTTTCTGCAGCTTTGGGTAAGAGTTAAAAAAGATTGGAGAGACAATCCTTCTTTGATAAAATCTTTGGGCTATTGAGAAATTGGAGGTGATGATTTTGTCACTAATAAACGTACAAGGAGTAGTACTTAAATATATTAAGCTTGGAGAAAGTGATAAAATCATTACTATATTGACAGATAAGCTTGGAAAGGTTGATGTTGTTTCTCATGGAGCACGAAAGACAAAGAGCAAATTTATGGCTTCAACTCAGCCCTTTTGCTATGGAGAGTATCAGCTGTATAAAGGTAAAAGTCTTTATACTTTAAGCCAAAGCAGCATTATAGATTCCTTCCAGTCTATTATTATGGACTTAGATAAGCTATCCTATGGTGTATATTTTTTAGAGCTTATTGACAGCCTTACTGAAAATGAGGCAAAATCGGTAAGCATGTTAGCATTACTTTTAAAAACATTATATATATTAACTCATGATGATGTAAATTTAAAGCTTTTAAGGCTGACTTTTGATTTTAAGGCTATATCTATTGGAGGATATATGCCTCAGATTTCAAAGTGTTTAAAATGCGGCGATAAAATTTCAGAAGGATATTTCAGCATAATAGATGGAGGAACTGTATGCAGGAATTGTAAAGACAATAAGTATAACTATGGTATAAATAAAGAAACTATGAATTATTTACATATAATAAAAAACATAAAATTAGAGGATTTGAGAAATATTAAATATGATGAGAAAACTATTGACTACCTCCAAAATATAATGACAAGATATATTTTCTATCAAACTGATAAGGAACTAAAAAGTATAAGCCTTATGAATAAAATAAACAAATAAGGAGATGATTTTATGGAAGAAATAAGCCTTGAAAAAATTGATATAATAAGGCAGAGAACCGGAGTCGGGTACGCACAGGCAAAGGAGCTTCTCGAAAAGAATAACGGCAATGTTGTTGATGCGTTAATAGATTTTGAACAGAATCAAAAATCCTTTACTCAGAACTTTGCTAATGCAAGCAATGACTTGATTGAAACGATTAAAGACATAATAAAAAAAGGTAATGTAAGCAGAATAAAGGTAAAAAAGGATAACAAAGTGCTGGTAGATATTCCTGTTACAGCTGGAATTGCGGCTGGAGCCCTCGGAATATTCTATCCTGCTTTAATTGCAGTAGGAGCTGTTGCGGCAGTAGCATCTAAGATAGTAATAGAGATTGAAAGACCTGATGGGAAAATAGACGTTGTAAATGAAGTTGTAAAAGAAACCTATGATGATGTAAAAGAAAAGTTTGAGGAAATGAAGGATAAAACTGAGGATGCAGTAAATAACATAAAAGACGATATAACACAAAGGTTTGAAAATGTTACTAAAAATAAAAATAATGCTTTTGATGGTGAAAAAGATAATAATGATAATGAATAAGTCAGTTTTACTGACTTATTCATTTTTTTTGGCGCAATAATTGTGTTGAAAAATAAAACAATTTAAAATAAAATAGATAATAAGAAAAGTTTTGATTATTTAAATAAAAAAATAATAAAATAATTTTAAAGATATAGTAAAGCTAAAATCATTATATGTTATATATAAAATATTTTTTTTAAAAGTATTGTGTTTAAATTCTTCAATTTATATAATAATATATAAATAGTAAAATTTATTATTTATTGCATTTTATGCAAAGAAGGTGATTTATATAAAACTTACAAAGCGTCAGGAAGAAATAATCGAACTTGTTAAGAAAAATCAGCCTATAACAAGTGAACAAATAGCACAAATCTTAAAGGTTACAAGAGCTGCATTAAGGCCTGATCTTGCTATCCTTACTATGACAGGAATTCTTGAAGCGAGGCCTAAGGTTGGATATTTGTATTCAAAGAAAGGCAGCAATAATATAATATACGATTACATTAAGGAAATAACTGTTGCTGATATTAAAACGAAGCCTGTTATAGTAACGGAAGATACTATGGTTTATGATGCTATTCTGCAGCTGTTTTTAAATGATGTAGGAACAATATTTGTTGTTAATAATGGATATCTTACTGGAGCAGTTTCAAGAAAAGACTTTCTTAAAATCGCAATAGGCAATACAGATGTACATAAGGTTCCAATAGGCGTAATTATGACGAGGATGCCTAATATTATTACAGTTACTGATGAAGATACAGCCTATGAAGCAGCAAAGAAGATTATCGAACACGAAGTCGACAGCCTTCCTGTAATAGAAAAAATTGTTACTGATGAGGGTAAAGAGGTTTTCAGAATTACAGGAAAAGTATCAAAGACAAACATTACTAAGCTTTTTGTTAAATTAGGCTCTAATAGTTAAAGAGATTATATTTTTTATTCAAATGTGGGACTTTATATGTCCCTGTGGGTTGTCTATATTAAATTAATATATAAAATAATAAACAGGGGGTCATACAATGACAGGTCAGACAAAAAAATATGTTTACCTATTTAGTGAAGGAAATGCAGGTATGAGAAATCTTCTTGGAGGAAAAGGTGCAAACCTTGCTGAAATGACTAATATTGGATTGCCTGTTCCTCAAGGATTTACAGTAACTACTGAAGCCTGCACAAGGTATTATGAAGATGGACAAAAAATAGGGGATGACATTAAAGCTCAAATATTCGAATACCTTGAAAAACTTGAACAGATTACAGGAAAGAAATTTGGAGATCCATCAAATCCTCTTCTTGTTTCAGTACGTTCAGGAGCAAGAGCTTCAATGCCTGGTATGATGGATACAATACTTAACCTTGGACTTAATGATGAAACAGTAGTAGGCCTTGCTAAGCTTACAAACAATGAAAGATTTGCCTTCGACAGCTATAGAAGATTTATTCAGATGTTCAGCGATGTTGTTATGGAAATCGATAAGAACAAATTTGAAAAAATACTTGATGCAGTTAAAGAAGAGAATGGTGCAAAATATGATACTGACTTAACTGCTGAAAATCTTAAAGAAGTTGTAAAAAGATATAAGGTGCTTTACAAAGAGGAAAAAGGTACAGATTTTCCAGTTGATCCAAGAGAGCAGCTTTTTGAAGCTGTAAAAGCCGTTTTCCGTTCATGGAACAACCCAAGAGCTATCGTATATAGAAGATTAAACGATATACCTGGAGATTGGGGAACAGCAGTTAACGTTCAGCAGATGGTATTTGGAAATATGGGTGAAACATCAGGAACTGGTGTTGCATTTACAAGAAACCCTGCAACTGGTGAAAACAAGGTATTCGGTGAATATTTAATAAATGCACAGGGTGAAGATGTTGTTGCAGGTATCAGAACTCCACAGAGCATAGAAACATTAAAAGATGTTATGCCTGAATGCTATAATGAGTTTATGAGAATTGCTAATATTCTTGAAAAACATTATAAAGATATGCAGGATATGGAATTTACAATAGAGCAGGGAAAACTTTATTTCCTTCAGACAAGAAATGGTAAGAGAACTGCTCCTGCAGCTTTAAAAATTGCTGTTGACATGGTTAGCGAAGGACTTAATACTAAGGAAGAAGCTGTATTAAAGGTTGATCCAAAGCAGCTTGACCAGTTATTGCATCCAGCTTTCGACCAAGAAGAATTAAAGAGTGCAAAGGAAATAGCAAAAGGTCTTCCAGCATCACCAGGAGCTGGCTGCGGAAAAGTTTACTTTACAGCTGAAGAAGCAAAAGAGCATAGAGCAGTTGGAGAAAAAGTAGTTCTTGTCAGAGTTGAAACATCACCTGAAGATATAGAAGGTATGGTTGCTGCTGAGGGTATACTTACTGCAAGAGGCGGAATGACATCCCATGCTGCAGTTGTTGCAAGAGGAATGGGTAAATGCTGTGTTGCTGGCTGCGGAGATATACAGATTAACGAAGATGAAAAATATTTCGTAGCTAATGGCGTTAGAATTAACGAAGGCGATTACATATCCCTTGATGGAAGCACAGGTAAAGTATATGGCCAGAAGATAAAGACTGTAGAGCCAGAAATTACAGGATACTTTGGAACATTCATGGCATGGGCAGATGAAATAAGAAAGCTTAAGGTAAGAACAAATGCTGATACACCAAGAGATTCCCATCAGGCTGTTAAATTTGGTGCAGAAGGTATAGGACTTTGCAGAACAGAGCATATGTTCTTTGAAGAGGATAGAATTCCTGCAGTTAGAGAAATGATTGTTGCTAAAAATGAAGAGCAGAGAAGAAAGGCTCTAGCAAAGCTTCTTCCAATGCAGAAGAAAGACTTTATAGGAATATATGAGGCTATGGAAGAAAGACCAGTAACTATAAGACTTCTCGACCCACCACTTCATGAATTCTTGCCTCAAGAGGATGATGATATAAGAGAACTTGCAAATACAATGGGTCTAACCTTTGAAGAGCTTAAAGCAACAGTTGAAAGCTTACACGAATTCAACCCAATGATGGGTCATAGAGGATGCCGTCTTGCAGTTTCATATCCTGAAATCGCTGAAATGCAGACAACTGCAATTATTGAAGCTGCAATAGAAGTAAATAGAAAACACGGCTGGAATATAGTTCCTGAAATAATGATTCCTCTTGTTGGAGAAATAAAGGAACTTAAGTTTGTAAAAGAAATAATCGTTAAGACAGCAGATGAGATAATTGCAAAAGAAGGGGTAAACCTTAAATATATGGTTGGTACAATGATAGAAATACCAAGAGCAGCACTAACAGCAGATGAAATAGCAAAAGAAGCTGAATTCTTCTCCTTTGGAACTAACGATTTAACTCAGATGACCTTTGGTTTCTCAAGAGATGATGCAGGCAAGTTCCTTAATGATTATTATGATAAGAAGATATTTGAATCAGATCCATTTGCAAAACTTGATCAAAACGGAGTTGGCAAGCTAGTAAAAATGGCAGCAGAGCTTGGAAGACAGACAAGACCAGAAATAAAACTTGGAATCTGCGGAGAGCACGGAGGAGATCCTTCATCAGTTGAATTCTGCCATAACGTTGGACTTAACTATGTATCATGCTCACCATTCAGAGTTCCAATCGCAAGGCTTGCAGCGGCCCAGGCTCAGGTAAAAAATCCAAGATAAAAAATTTAAGGAGTAGCACAGCTACTCCTTAAATTTTTTGAAAATATATTTTTTTAATTCTATACAGAAATTTTCGTGATCCTTTTGCTGATTAGTTACTTTTCTTAATATAGTGATAAAAGATTCTTTATTGCATTCTTTTATATTTTTATAATAATCCCTCGATATCTTCCAAAATTTTTGAGGAAACATAAGTATAGCGTATAAAAGCATATATTCATCATAACTTAACTTTCTTATTTTTTCATAGCTTTCCATAGCATTTATAAAAGTTTCAAAATCCCAAGAAGTTTTTTCTCTTTTTAATATTCTCCTTAAAAATACGCTTATGTCATGTACAGGCATATCAAGCATAGTTCTATCAAAGTCGATTACATGAAGTTTTCCATCCTTTGAAAAAATTATATTCTTATTTACATAATCCAAATGGCATATCGCACAATTGCTTACATCATCTCCTATTTTTTTGGAGAAATCTATCTGAGATAATATATATATACTTTCCTTTGCTTTTTCTATATTGTAGTCGAAATTATCAAGATATATCTTAGAAAATTTATCCTTAATCCTAAAGGCGCTGTTTGATATATCAAGAAGCTGAAGAAAATGTTTATTATAACTATAAAGATAGTCTTTATCTGACTGCCTTATTTTACTGCCATCAATTGGGTAAAAATTTTTAGAAGACTTATGTATCTTTCCGAGGTTTTCAGCAATAGCTTTAACATCATCGATATTGTCATAATCGCATTTTCTTCCATCAATCCAATCTGTTAAAATAAAGAGATTATCGTGATAATTTACAAATTTAAAGCCTTTTTTTGTTGAAATAAATTTAGGACAGTGTATACCTCTTAAATTTAACCATTCAATAACAGAGTATAAAAATAACAAATCATCTTCCTTATAATATACTTTCTTTAAGCATTTTATACCTTTGTTAGTTGTAACTTTATATACTGCTCTTTGCTTTTCTGTATCTTTAAATTTGATATTTTCAATATCTAATATTTCAAAGTTATAGTGCGATAGAACCTGCGATTTTAGCTCATCGATGGGAAATAGAATATTATCTGCAGTTCCTAATAATTCCATTAAATCACCCCAAATATATGCTATAAAATTATATGAAAAAAAATAAAATAGTATACATTAAAACCTGTTTTCCATAAAATTATTTTATAGGATAAGGAATTATATAAAATTATAAAAATATTGTATAAAATATTATAAATTATGAAAAAATGATAAATGCTATGAATTTTAAAGGTAATAATGCTTTATTAAAAAAAATCAGAAAAATTTTTTATTTTATAAAAAGAAGGGATATTGACTTTTTTGTTGTATATAATAAATATGTATGTACTGATAAAGAGTGGTGATTACCTTGAATATAAGAGAAGAGTATGAAAAGATTGAAGAAAAAATATTATCTCCCTTAGGCTTTTTAAGCAAGAATTCTTCAGGAAGACAAAGAAATGAAGAAAAGTGCAATATCAGAACGGATTTTCAAAGGGATAGAGATAGAATAATTCATTCAAAGGCTTTTAGAAGGCTGAAACATAAAACACAAGTATTTATTGCTCCTGAAGGAGATCATTATAGGACACGTCTTACCCATACTCTTGAAGTATCACAAATTGCAAGAACCATGTCGAGAGCTATTAGATTAAACGAGGATTTAACAGAGGCAATTGCCCTAGGACATGATCTTGGTCATACTCCCTTTGGACATACAGGAGAAAAAGTATTAAACGATATAACATCCTGCGGATTTAAACATAATGAACAAAGCCTTAGAGTTGTTGACTATCTCGAAGGCGGCAGCGGACTAAATCTTACATATGAAGTTAGAGACGGGATACTATGCCACTCAGGAAATCTTGAAGCAAAAACAAATGAAGGGAAAATAGTTAAACTTGCAGATAAAATTGCATATATAAATCATGATATTGATGATGCTATAAGAGGCAGAGTTATAACTTTAAATGATTTGCCTAAAGAATGCATTAAAGTTTTAGGATATACCCATTCTCAAAGAATTAACTCAATGATTACCTGTGTTATAGATTATGCTTTTAAATATGGCGAAATTAAATTAACTGGTGAAATAGGAGAAGCAACTTGGGAGCTTAAAGATTATATGTTTAAAAACGTTTATATAGGTTCAAGTGCTAAAAAAGAAGAAGAAAAGGCTATGCATTGTGTTGAGGAACTATTTAATTATTATAGACATAAAACAGATAAAATGCCTGTTGAGTTTTATGAAAGAATAAAACAATGGGGAGAAGAAAGAGTAGTATGTGATTATATTGCAGGTATGACAGATAGATATGCCCTTTCAGAATATATAAATCTATTTGTACCTATTCCTTATGGAAAAATATTTTAAAAAAAGGAATTTGAATGTTTATGTCGAATATTAATATTTTTGTGAGAATAAAATAATAATTTTTAAACTTTTATTAATACAAAGTTCAAAAATATAAACTGCAAAATGATTATAATTAAGAAGGATTTTTAAATATTATGTAGAAAATAATAATAAGTTTAGGGTGATGCTATGGGACGAATTCCACAGAATATAATCGAAAAAATAGTAGAAAGAAGCGATATAGTCGATGTAGTGTCGGAATTTGTTCCTTTAAGGAAAAGCGGACGAAATTACATGGGGGTTTGCCCTTTTCATAATGATAAAGGACCTTCTCTTAGCGTTTCTCAGGATAAGCAGCTTTTTCATTGCTTTGGCTGTGGAGCTTCAGGAAATGTAATTGGATTTATAATGAGAATTAAAAACATAGAATATATAGATGCAATTGCGTATCTTGCGGATAGGGCAAATGTTACAATTGAGTTTTCAGATAATGATAGAAAAACTGATGAAGAAAATAAAGTTAAGGATGAGATATTTAAGGCTAATATTGAAGCAGCGAGACTTTATTTTAGCAATTTAAAAAAAAGCAAAAGAGCTTATGAATATTTAAAGAAAAGGAATGTTGATGATACTATAATTTTAAAATTTGGTCTTGGATATAGCATTGAAAGTTATAATTTCATATATAATAATCTAAGAAATAAAGGATTTAGTGAAGAAATACTATTAAAAGCAGGCTTAATAATAAAAGGACAGAAAGGATATTATGACAGATTTAGAAATAGAATAATGTTCCCTGTAATTGATATAAAAGGGAGAATCATAGGTTTTGGAGGAAGAGTTCTTGATGATTCAAAACCTAAGTATCTCAACTCACCGGAGACTCCGGTATTTAAAAAGGGAACGAATTTATACGGTTTAAATCTTGCAGCTAAGCAGCCTTCAATAGAAAATATTATTATTGTAGAAGGTTATATGGACTGCATTTCCCTTCATCAGTATGGGGTAAATAATGCTGTAGCTTCACTGGGGACTTCATTAACATTAGAGCAGGCAAAATTATTAAAGAGATATTCTAAAGATATTTTCATTTGTTATGATGCAGATACTGCAGGACAGGCTGCAACTTTAAGGGGACTTTCGATTTTAGAATCTGCTGGATGTGAGGTCAAAATTATTGAAATTCCAAAGGGAAAGGATCCTGATGAATTTATTAAAAATTATGGCGTTGAAGAATTCAAAAATCTTATGAAAAATGCTCTTCCAGTGCTCGAATATAGAATACAAAAGGCTAAAAATGGAAAAGATTTAAAGGATATTAAACAAAAGAGCCTATTTATAAATGAAGTAGCCAACATTTTAAGTGAAGTCGATAATCCAATAGATGTTCAGCTTTTTGCAGCAAAGGTTTTTGATGAAACAGGCATTGCAGTACAAAGCATACTTGAGCAGATTAAAAAATTAAAGAATAAAAAATCTAATAATGAGAATAACAAGAATAATAGGAGAGATAATATTGTAAATGGTAATATTTATAATGTTGAGCCGGCATATAAAAAAGCAGAAAGGCTTATTTTAAATTTATGCCTTAAGGATTCAGAGCTATTTAGATTTATCAGTAAAAGAATAAAACCTGAAGAATTTATAACTGATGAATATAAGATATCTGCTGAATATATATTTGAAAAATGCAGCAATGAAGAAAAAATCGATGCTAATGAACTGCTTTTAAAATTTGAAAACAATGATGATATCAGTAACATATCTTCTATTTTTATAGAGTATGAATTTAATGAAGACTTATTTAAGCTATCAGAAGATTTAATAAAAACTATACGTAGGCATAAGCTTGAAAGCATGATAAATGATTTGAATGCTGATATAAAAAAATATGAGGAAGCTAATGATATAGAAAAATCTGCTGCTTTATTTCAAGAATTAATTAAACTTAGAAAACAGCTAAATCTATTGTAATCCTTTTGAGGGAGGTTGTACGATTGAAAAAAGAAGCCAACAATGCGAAGATGAATATCGTAAAACAGTTAATTGACAAGGGAAGAAAGGCAGGAATATTGACATATAAGGAAATCATGGATGCTTTAGAGGATGTAGATATATCTCCTGAGCAGATTGAAAAAGTATATGAAATTCTCGAGTCTATGAATATTGAAGTAATTAATGATGAAGAGGATTTTAACCCTGAACAGATTCTCGAAGAAGATCTCGATTTAACTCTGCCTGAGGGTATAAGCATAGATGATCCTGTAAGGATGTATCTAAAGGAGATAGGTAAAGTTCCTCTGCTTTCAGCAGAAGAAGAAATTGAGCTTGCAAAAAGAATAGAGCAGGGAGATCAGGAAGCAAAGAAAAAACTTGCAGAGGCAAATTTAAGGCTCGTTGTAAGCATAGCAAAGCGCTATGTAGGAAGAGGGATGCTGTTTTTAGATTTAATTCAAGAAGGAAACCTCGGGCTTTTAAAGGCAGTTGAAAAGTTTGATTTCAGCAAGGGATTCAAGTTTTCAACCTATGCAACTTGGTGGATAAGACAGGCAATAACAAGGGCTATTGCAGATCAGGCAAGAACTATAAGAATACCGGTTCATATGGTTGAAACAATAAATAAGCTTATAAGAGTTTCAAGAAATCTCCTTCAGGAATTAGGAAGAGAGCCTTCTGCTGAAGAGATTGCAAAGGAAATGAATATGGAAGTTGAAAAGGTCAGGGAGATAATGAAAATTGCTCAGGAACCTGTATCCCTTGAAACTCCGATTGGTGAGGAAGAAGACAGCCATCTTGGAGATTTTATTCCGGATGAAGATGCACCGGCCCCGGCTGAAGCGGCGGCTTATACTATGCTCAAAGAACAGCTTATGGATGTTCTTGATACGTTAACTCCGAGGGAAGAGAAGGTTTTAAGACTTCGCTTTGGACTTGACGACGGCCGTGCAAGAACCCTTGAAGAGGTAGGAAAGGAATTTAAAGTAACAAGGGAAAGAATAAGGCAGATAGAGGCTAAAGCTTTAAGAAAGCTGAGACATCCAAGCAGAAGCAAAAAACTTAAGGATTATCTCGATTAAATTTAATTTAAGGCTTACATTATGTAAGCCTTAAATATTGCTGTTTTAAAGGGAGGCATTAATATGATAAACACTATATTGTTTGATCTTGATGGAACGCTTCTTCCATATAAATGGGAAGATTTTGAAAAAGAATATTTTAAAAAAGTAGTATATAAGCTAAAGGATATATTAAAACCCGAAGAGACAATAAAATATCTATGGGAATCCACTATGGAAATGATAATTAATACTGATTGTCAAAAGACAAATAAAGAAGTGTTCATGGATAAGTTTACAAAACTATCCCAAAAAGATAAAGATAATTTACAAAATATATTTGATGATTTTTATGAAAACGAGTATAAAACACTTTCAGCTATCTTTACTCCCTCTGAGTATGTAACTGATTCAATAAAAATATTAAAAGAAAAGGGATATACATTAGTTGTTGCAACTAATCCTGTGTTTCCAGAAAGTGCACTGCTGCAGAGAGTAAACTGGGCTGGTCTTGATGATAAGGATTTTATATTAATAACAAGTTTTGAAAGAATGCATTTTTGCAAACCCAATATAAAATACTATGAGGAGATACTGAAAATAATAGATAAAAATCCCCATGAATGTATGATGATAGGCAATGATGTTGAAGAAGATATAGTCGCAGGCAAATTAGGAATTAAAACCTTTTTAGTTACTGATTATATGATAAATAAAAACAACATCAAAACAGATGCTGATTATATTGGTGATTATAAAGATTTGAATAGTTTTATTAGAAATCTTCCAATAATTAATAATGATAATGCAGCTGCAAAGTAATGTTTTCAGGAGGAATATATGAAACTGTCAAGTAGACTGAGTAGTATTGTAAATATGATTCCAAAATGCAATTGTCTATCAGATATCGGAACAGATCATGGTTTTATACCGATTTATACAGTTTTAAATGACATATGTGAAAGGGCCATAGCTTCAGATATAAAAGAAGGCCCTTTAAAAACAGCAAAAAAGAACATAGAATATTATGGACTTCAAGAAAAAATCGAATTAAGGAAAGGCTCAGGACTTAAGGTTTTAAAAAAAGGTGAGGCCGATGTAATAGTAATTGCAGGCATGGGAGGATATACTATAAGTTCATTGATTGACGAGGGAATTGAAATTGCTAAAAGTGCTGAGCATATTATATTTCAGCCGGCAAAATATCCTGAAGTTTTAAGAAAATATCTTTTATCATCAGGATTTAAAATCTATGACGAAGAACTTGTTAAGGAGGACAATAAGTATTATCATATAATTAGAGCATCAGAAGGCATAATGAATACCTATGAAAGAGAAGCAGATTATTATATAGGATTAAAACTTATAGAAAAGAGGCACCCCCTCTTAAAGGATTATATAGATTTTAAAATTGAAGAGTTTAATAAAATACTTAAAGAGTTATCTATAGAAAATCAAAACAGCAGATATATTGAAGTTAAAAATCTTATAAAGGAATTTGAGGATGTGATAAAATGCCTGTAATTTGTAAAGATTTAATAAATAAAATAGAAGAAAAGTATCCATTAGAGTTTGCGGAGGACTATGACAATTGTGGGCTGCTTATTGGAAAATTTGAAAAAGTTATAAATAAAATATTGGTATGTCTTGAGGTTAACCTTGAAGTTGCTAAAGAAGCGAAAGAAAACGGGGCAGATATGATAATATCCCATCATCCTCTTATATTTAAGCCTATAAAAAGAATTACTGATGACAATTATATTTCAAGAATAATTGAAATTTTAATTAAGAACGATATTAATTTGTACGCTTTGCATACGAATTTTGATAATTCTATAGATGGAATGAATTTCGCAATAGGCAGTATGCTTTCTCTTAAGAATGTAGAATTTCTTTCAGCAAATAAAGCCCAAGAACTTTATAAAATAGCAGTATATGTTCCTAAATCTCATGAAAAAGAAGTAAGAGAAGCTTTATTTAGCGCAGACTGCGGGCATATAGGAAATTACAGCAGCTGTTCTTTTAATACAAATGGTATTGGAACTTTTATGCCTCTTGAGGGGACTTCACCATATATAGGACAGATAAATAAAATGGAATATGTTGATGAGGTTAAAATCGAAACTATAGTTAGAAAAAATGATATTAAAAAGGCTGTAGAAAATATGATTAAGGCACATCCCTATGAGGAAGTTGCCTATGATATTTATAAGCTTGAAAACAAATTATATCAGGGGTCAGGCATAGCTGGAGAGATTGATGTAGAAATGGGATTTATTGATTTTTGCAGTTATGTAAAAGAAAGACTGAACATACCCTATTTAAATGTTTCTGGAGATAAGAATAAGAAGATTAAAAAAATAGCTGTTGTTGGAGGAGCAGGATTTCAGTTTTATAAAGATGCAATCAAAAAAAAGTGCGATGTTCTTTTGACTGGCGATGTAAAACATCATGAAGCGATGGAAGCATATTGTGAAGGTCTTAATATAATTGATGGAGGACATTATTTTACAGAAGCTGCTGCTTTCCCATATATTTTAAATTATATTAAATCTTCCTTTGAAGTTGATTGTATAATGTCAAAAATCAATACTAATCCGTTTTATAGGGCGTAAAAATCGTTATAGATTTTTATGCCTTTTTTTATAAAAATATTATGGAGGGTGATAAGCATGGATATTGATTTACTATTTGAGATTTCAAAAATTGATGATGAAATTAAATCCCTTGAAAAAAATAAAAATATCAAAGATATGGCAATAAAAATTAGAAAATATAGGGAGGATTATGAGAAATATAAAAAGGAATATGATGAAATAAGCAGGGATATAAAGGAAATAGAAGATTCAATTAATGATATAACAAAGGATATTGAAAGTATAAACTCTGATATTAAAATAATTGAAAACAAACTTTATTCTACGAGCAATCTTAAAACGATAGATGTATGGCAGAAATCATTGGAACAAAAGAAATATGAAGTATGCAAAAAGGAAGAAGAAGTTTATAACATTTTGGAAAGATTAGATAAAATTAAAAAGGATAAAGAAAATATTCTAAATAAGGCAAAGGAACTAAAAGACAGCTACAATTTTCTCAGAGAAGAATATATTAAGGCTACAAATGAAATAAATATAAGAGTGAAGGAATTAAATGAAAAAAGAGAATTGCTTATGAAAGAGATTGACGATTTGATAGTTGAAGAATATGAAAAGATAAAAAATGTTAAAGGATATGGAATGCGTGCTTTAAAAGATGAAATATGTTCTGGTTGCGGAATAGACGTTCCTACTGTTATAATAAGTGAAGCAAGGAATAAAAGAAAGATTACAAAATGTCCTCATTGCGGAGTAATATTATATGTTATAGATTAGTTTAAGGTATTATATGCTAAAAAATATAGTAATTATATATTTACTTTTTATTAAAAATGTTATATCATTTAACTGTTCAGCGACAGAAGCCGACAACTTCTTTAAGTTAGGATAATTCGCAAACTATGAATAAAATAAAAACTTAATATTGAGTAAGCCAGATGGTCGCTGCCGCGTATGCGGGAGAGGAAAGTCCGAGCTCCATAGGGCAGGGTGCCGGGTAACCCCCGGTGGAGGCGACTCTAAGGAAAGTGCAACAGAGATATACCGCCAGAATCAGCTTTGTCTGATGAGCGCAGCTTTGCTGCCTGGTAAGGGTGGAAAGGTGAGGTAAGAGCTCACCAGCACACTGGCGACAGTGTGGCTCTGTAAACCCCACCTGGAGCAAGACCAAATAGGAAAGCATTTTACGCTGGCCCGGCGTGCTTTCGGGTAAGGTTGCTTGAGCTGTCTGGTAACAGGCAGCCTAGATAGATGACCGTCAAATACAGAACTCGGCTTATAGACTTACTCAATTATTTTGCATTATACACTACGTTTATTCGTAGTGTTTTTTGCTTTTTTGTAAACATATTTCCAATGCAAATGCAATTTTTAAATTAATTTGATATAATTATTAGGAGGTGATTTTATTGAACGGATTTTTAAACCGCTTTGTTGAATTAGTTCAATCCTATGGAATTATAGGGCTTATATCTTTATCCTTTGCTGAATCATCCTTTTTCCCTATACCTCCTGATGTTCTTTTGCTTCCAATGGCTTTTATGAATAGAAGCCTTGCTATATTGTATGCCCTGTTAACTACTTTATCATCAACTCTTGGGGGGATTTTTGGACATTTTCTTGGAAGGAAATTCGGTAAACCTTTACTTAAAAAGCTCTTTAAAGAAGATAAAATAGAAAAGGTTGAAAATTATTTTAATAAATATGGGGGATGGGCAGTTGGAATAGCAGGTTTTACTCCTATACCTTATAAAATATTTACAATATCAGCAGGTGCCTTTGGAGTAAGACTTTCAATATTTACAGTATCTTCTCTTATTGGAAGAGGTGCCAGATTTTTTCTTGAAGGTTTAATAATTTTCTTTTTCGGCGATACTGCTAAATTTTATTTAACTAATTATTTTGAAATAATAACCATATCCTTAACCCTTTTTATAGCTTTGATTTACTATATCGTGAGAAAAGTTAGCAAGGGCAAAAACCCTTTATATATGGTTATTGTAAAAAGAATTAAAAGAATAATGGATGCTGTAAGCAGGCTTCATAAAAGATATAAAAAATATGACGAGGCAGCTTTTATATTATACACCTCAATATCAATTTCATTTATTATGCTTTTTTCTTTTTTAGAGCTATCAGATGATTACTTTGAAAGAGGAAGCTGGGCATTTGATATTAAAATAATGGACATGGTTTTAAGAAACAGAAACCAGATATTAAATAAATTCTTTATAGCAATAACATCAATAGGAAATTTTAATTGCATGTTTATATTAACTATAGCAGTAATGATAATACTTGCTTATAAAAATAGAAAAAAATTATCCTTATATTTTGCAATAAACACAACAGGTGTTTGGATTTTTAATGAATTGCTAAAGATTATATTTAAAAGAACAAGGCCAACAGGATTAAATATTATAAAGGTTAGAGGATACAGCTTCCCAAGTGGACATGCAATGATATTTTTATGCTGGAGCATTATCCTTATATATATACTTTATATAATTAAATTAAAAAAAGAAAAATTCTATCTTTATTCAATTGTTTTAATAATAATATCTTTTGCTGTTGGAATCAGCAGAATATATTTAGGAGTACATTATCCGAGTGATGTTGTTGCCGGGTGGATTTCAGGAATGCTTTGGGCATCAAGCAGCATAGCGATTCATAGAATGCTTATGTATAAAGGTGAGTTTAAATATAAAAAATAATTAAATTTAAATATTTTTAATACCTGACAAGATAAATCTTGCAGGTTTTTATTTTTATCCTTAAAAATGTTATGCTAAAGCTAAATTTTTTTTGATTTCGACCGAAATATACATATATATAGAAAAATTTATATTTCTGTTATAATATAAAAATAGGGGGGGTAATATGAGGTATTCTGGAAAGAATCTTGAAGAGGCTGTGGAAAATGCTTCTAAAGATACTAACAGAGATAAAGAGGAATTGGTTTATGAAATTATTGAAGAAAAAAACAGTCTTTTCAAAAAACAGGTTACCATTGAAATAAAAAGATTTAAGGAAAGAGGGAAAATAGGTATTTCAGATGGTAAAATAGTATTTATCCCTAAGGAGCTTCCTCCAAGCATTACATCAGGAGAAGGAGTAAAAATTAAAATAAACGGTAGGCATATTACAGAAAAAACCTATGTAAATGAAGAGGATAAAATAGATATAGAATTAGAAAATAAAGAAGGTAGAAAAGATATAGAAATAAAAGTTTCAGAAGATAAAATGCAGGCCTTTATTAAAGTATACTATGAACCTAAAATTGTATATAAATTAAAGGATAAAGAGCCGGGAAATGAAATCTTAATAGAAGCTGAAAAATACATTGAAGAATATCCACAAAAATTTACTAAGGAAGAAATAGAAGAAATACTTAATGAGAAGAAAATAAAATACGGCGTACAGTGGCAGAGCATCAATGATGTTATTGACGGAGGAGAAGTCCTCATTGCAAAAGGGCTTATGCCTGCTGAGCCGGTTGATGATAGAATAGATTATTATTTCATTACAGAGGATAAAAAAGCCCCCGTAGAAAAGGATGGCAAGGTAGATTTTTACAATATAGGGGAAATAGAATGTGTAGAGGAAGGACAGGTTCTTGCAGTAAGAAAGGAAGGAAAAGATGGTAAAATAGGATATGATGTTTATGGAAATGTGATTATACCAAGGAAAAGAAAGATAGAAAAGATACTAAAAGGACCGGGATGTGAAGTATTAGACAACGGAAGCAGAGCAGTTTCACTTATTAAAGGTATGCCAAAGTTAGAAAACGAAAGGATATCTGTAAACCCAGTATATATGATAAACGGTGATGTTGATATAAAAACTGGGAATGTGGAGTTTAAAGGGAATATCGTTATAAAGGGAAATGTGACAGCAGGAATGAAAGTAAAATCTAAAAATGATATAATGATTATGAAGGATGTAGAAGATTCTCAGGTTTTTGCTGGAGGGAACATTAAAATCGGTGGAAGCATTATAAAAAGCGTTATAAAGGCAGGAGAAAAGCAGCTCAATTATGATGCTGCGATTGAGCATATAAAATATTTTAAAGATTTTTTAAAGAGAATTAATTTATTGTATGAAGAGATACTAAAAACCGGAAAATTTAATTTAAATAATCAAGCCGTACATGCTATTAAAATATTGCTTGATACACAATTAAAGGATGATAAAAATAAAGTTTTAGAGGCGGATAGATTTATTAGGGATAACTGTGATGATGAAATTTCAAGTTTTTGGGATAGATGTATAAACATTTTTAAATTAATTGAAAACGAGAGTATATCAAACTTTTCAATTTTAAAACAATTCATCGATTTTATAGAAAACTTTATAAGCTCCTATCAAAATGAAGTGAATATAGCTGATGTTGTAGTCTATTACTGCCAAAACAGCGAAATAAACGCCACTAACAATGTAGAGATAAAGGGCAAAGGATGCTATAACACAAATATTTATGCTCTAAACGAAGTAATGTTCAGCGGATACTCAGGAGTTTTAAGAGGAGGATATATTTTTGCCAAAAACCATATTAAGGCAGGAGAAGTAGGCTCACAGGCGAGTATTAGAACTATTTTAAAAACTTCTATGGAAGGTATAATAGAGGCTAATGTAGCTTATCAGAACACTATACTTACCTTTGGAGATTCCTATTATAGAATCGAGTATCCCTGTAAAAGCCTTAAAGCCTATGTGCAAAAGGGCGAAATAATAGTGGAAAAATTTAAATTATAGAGGTGATATAATGTCAAAGGAAAGGAAAATAGTTGTTTTTAATATCGATGGTGAAGAATTCGCTGCTGAAATATCTCAAGTTGAAAGAATACTTGGGTATATGGAACCAGTTAAAATACCAGAGGCTCCTGTTTTTATTAAAGGAGTTATAAAATATGAAGGCAGCATAATCCCTGTTATCGATATTAAGAAAAGATTCAATTTAAATAGTACAGAAATAAAATCAGAACAGAAAATAATAGTAGTTAAAAACGAAGATAAGAAGGCAGGGCTTATAGTAGATAATGTATCTGAAGTAACGGATATTGCTGAGGATAATATAGAAGATGCCCCAGAAATAGTAAAGGGTGTTTCAAATAAGTATATAAGCAGCATCATAAAAATAAATGAAAGAATAATTATATTAATTAACACAGAAAACATACTTTCAAGGGATGAAATGATGTCTTTAAATTCAATAATGTAGCAGTAATGGAGAGATAGTATGGAGGTTAAAGAAATAAAGGTAGGAATAGGTGATTTGAATATTGCATCTCCTCCAGACAAGCTTATAACATTAGGCCTTGGTTCTTGTGTTGGAATTGCATTGCTTGACAATATCAATAAAATAGCAGGCCTTGCGCATATTATGCTTCCTGACAGCAACGGTTTTACAAATCAAAATAATCCTATGAAATTTGCTGATAAGGCAATACCTATGCTTGTTGAAAAATTAAAGCAAAGTGGTGCCGATAGTAAATATCTTAAGGCTAAGATTGCAGGAGGGGCAAGTATGTTTTCCTTTCCCGATAAAAATCCTGTGATGGATATAGGAGCAAGAAATGGTGCAGCAGTTAAAAAAGTTCTTCAGGAAATGAGAATACCTATTTTAGCAGAGGATTTGGGGGGAAACTCAGGAAGAACTATGATAGTGGAATCTGATACTATGAAGGTATACATAAGAACAGTAGGCAGAGAAATAAAGGAGTTGTAATTACTATGGATAAAATAAGGGTTCTTGTGGTGGATGATTCTGCATTTATGAGAAAAATGATTTCTGATATGATAAACAGCCAGGTAGATATGCAGGTTGTTGACACTGCTAAAAACGGAGAAGATGCAATAAATAAAGCTAAATCTTTAATGCCTGATGTTGTAACTCTCGATGTTGAAATGCCAAAAGTAAATGGTCTTGAGGCTTTAAAGGAGATAAAAAAAATACAGAGTATACAGGTTATAATGCTAAGCAGTCTGACTTTTGAGGGTTCGAAAACGACGATAGAAGCATTATATAGCGGGGCCTTTGATTTTATACAAAAACCATCGGGCTCAATATCTCTTGACATTGAAAAAGTAAAAAATGAACTTTGTGAAAAAGTAAGATATGCAAAGCATTCTAAAAAAAGATTTGAAAAGGTAAGTAATCTTAAAACAGAATCAAAAAGGGAAGATATAGTATCTAATGCAGATGTGCTAACAACAAGGCAGAGGGATATATCTTCAATAAAAACTGTTAAAATTGATTCAGTTTTGCTTGGAGCATCAACAGGAGGGCCGAGGGTATTATATGATATAATTACAAAGTTTCCAAAGGATTTAGGAGTTCCTGTGCTTGTTGTGCAGCATATGCCTCAAGGCTTTACTAAAGCCTTTGCTGAGAGGCTTGATAAAAACAGCAGCCTTAAGGTTGTTGAAGCAAAGGATGGGGAACAAATTCAAAAAAACACAGTATACATTGCCCCGGGAGGATACCATATGCTTGTTAGAGATGGAAAGATAGTCCTCGACTTATCTCCTTCAATTCATGGAGTTAGACCTGCGGTTGATAAGCTTTTCATATCTGCGGGAGAATATTATAAAGGTAATACATTATGCTCAATATTTACTGGTATGGGAAAGGACGGCGCGCAGGGAGTTAAATTTATAAAGTCTTTGGGAGGATATGTAATATCTCAGGATGAAGAAACATCTATAGTTTATGGCATGCCAAAGGCTGCCTTTGAAACTGGATGCGTAGATGAAATCCTTCCTGACTATAAAATTGCTGAAAAAATAATAGATTTAGTCAGGAGGTGATTGGAGTGGAGTTTTCAAAGATAGATAATTTTGTCTTAAAAGAATACGGTCTTGACCTTAAAGCTTATAAATCAAAACAGCTCATTAGAAGAATTGAGAGCTTTATGGGCAGAGTAGGAGCAAAGGATGAAGAAGATTTTATATACATATTAAAAAAGGATTCTGCGATAAATAAAAAATTTAAAGACCATCTGACAATAAACGTATCTGAATTCTTTAGAAATAAGGAGATGTTTTTAGAACTTCAAAGAAAGATAAAGGATATTTTAAAACCAGAGGTAAATACATTAAAAATTTGGAGTGCTGCCTGCTCAAACGGTGCAGAGCCCTATACACTTGCAATAATAATGGACAGGCTGACCTTAGGTAAAAAACATGAAATACTTGCAACAGATATAGATACAACAATACTTGAGGCTGCAAAAAAAGGCATTTATACAAAAAATGATATTAAAAATGTTGACAAAGATTTAATAGAAAAGTACTTTAAAGTAGAAAATGAAAACTATATTATTAATGATAATATAAAACAAAGGGTTAAATTTAAAAAACATGATTTAATTCTTGACAGCTATGAGTCCAATTTTGACCTTATAGTCTGCAGAAATGTAGTTATATATTTTACTCAGGAGACTAAGGATAAAATCTATAAAAAGTTTTTTGAGGCTATGAAGCCGGGGGCTCTTTTATTTGTTGGAGCAACTGAAAGCATATTTAATTACAGGGAGCTTGGCTTTGAAAAAGCAGGAACATTTATATACCAAAAACCGGGAGGGAAGTAAAATGGATATGTCCCAGTATCTTGATATGTTTCTTGAAGAATCAGCTGAAAATCTGCAATACCTAAATGATGGAATTTTGTCCCTTGAAAAAAACCCTGATGAGAAGGAAACTATTAACTCAATATTCAGGGCTGCTCATACTTTAAAGGGTATGGCAGGGAGCATGGGCTTTACTGACATTGCAGAGCTTACTCATAAGATGGAGAATGTTTTAGATAAGTTTAGAAAGGACGAGTTAAGTGTTACATCAGATGTTGTAAGCATACTTTTTAAATGCGTAGATGCTCTTGAAAATATGATAAACAGCATTCAGGAAGGAAATGATGATAAATTTGAAACAAAAGAAATAATTGAAATGCTTGAAAATATTCAATCCTCAAAAGCTGCTATTAATATTAATACGGCGGATGAAAAAAATGAGATTGAGTATGATTTAAACGATTATGATAAAGAAATAATAAAGCAGGCAAAGGATAAGAATTACAAAATTTACAGAGTAGATACAACTTTATACAAAGACTGCGTTTTAAAATCAGCGAGGGCCTTTTTAGTGTATAAAACTTTAGAAGAAGCCGGAGAGCTTATAAAAGCTGTTCCATCTATAGAGGATTTAGAGCAGGAAAAATTCGATAGAAGCTTTAGCATTATGCTGATTACAGAAAAGAAAATAGAAGAAATAAGAAATCTAATAATGGGAATTTCTGAAATAGAAAAGGTTGAAGTATTTGAGATAAAAAATGAGGCAGAAGCTGAAGCAGCACCAGCTAAAGAGGCTATAGCAGATACATCCTCCTTAGAGAATGGAAAAAATGAAAAAGAGGAGGACAAAACAAATAAAAAATCTCATCAGTCAATAAGAGTTGACATTGAAAGGCTTGATAAATTTATGAACCTTGTCGGGGAGCTTGTAATGCACAGGACAAGGCTTGAACAGATAAGCATTGATTTAAAAAAGACAGAGCTCCACGAAACATTAGAGCAGGTTGGAAGAATAACATTAGACCTTCAGGACCTTGTTATGAAGGTTAGAATGCTACCTATTGAAAGGGTATTTAATAGATTCCCAAGAACAGTTAGAGACCTTTCAAAGGAATTAAATAAAGACATAGAACTTATTATTGAAGGAGAAGATACTGAACTCGACAGGACAGTTATAGATGAAATAGGAGAGCCTATAATGCATCTTATAAGAAATGCTGCCGATCATGGAATCGAGCCTGTTGAAGAAAGAATAAAAAACGGCAAGAGCCCTAAAGGTACAATTAAGCTTATGGCTTATCAGGAAGGAAACAAGGCAGTTATTCGTCTTGAGGACGATGGAAAGGGCCTCGACATTGAGAAGATTAAAAATAAGGCTAAAAAGATAGGTATTGAAACCGATGGAATGAGCGCTGCCGATATTAAAAACCTCATATTCATGCAGGGCTTTAGCACAAGCGATAAGATTACCGATGTATCAGGAAGAGGAGTAGGAATGGATGTTGTAAAAACTAAAATTTCATCTCTCGGAGGTACAGTTGATGTAATAAGTGAGGCAGGCAAAGGAACAGCCTTTGTTATAAGGCTTCCGCTTACGCTGTCTATAATACAAGCTCTTCTTGTTAAAGTCGGGCAGGAAACCTTTGCAATATCCCTCGGCTTCATAGAAAAAGTTATAAACATGAATATAGATGATATTAAAAAGACAAATAAAAAGGATGTAATAGTATATAGAGATAACATAATACCTATAGTCAGGCTTTCAGATAAGTTAAATGTTGAGGATGAAAACAGTAAACAAAAATATGTAGTTATTGTTAAAGTTGGAGAAAAAACAGCAGGACTTTTAGTTGACTCCCTTTTAGGACAGCAGGAAATAGTAATAAAGCCTATGGGAAGAATGCTTCAAAATCTTAAGGAATATGTAGGCGCTACCATACTTGGAGATGGACTTGTTACATTGATACTAAACGTTGCAGCTTTTGTGTAAAGTAGGTGGTATTTTTGGAAAATAGTTTAAATGAAATCCAAATCGATGCCCTAAGGGAAGTTGGAAACATAGGAGCAGGAAATGCAGCAACTGCGCTGTCTCAAATGCTCAATAAAAAAATCGATATGACTGTTCCAAAGGTTAATATTCTTCCCTTTGAAAATATGCTTGAAGCAATGGGACTTGAAGAGGACATGGTAATTGCTGTTATGCTGAAGGTTTTTGGGGATGCCCCAGGAAATATTCTTTTTGTTATGAATGATGAAACAGCAAAAAGTATAACTGATATGCTTCTTACAGGATATGAAGATGTTTCCGAGGAAATTTATTATTCCGTATATCAGGAGATAGGAAATATATTAGGAAATTCCTACATAAATGCAATATGCAAACTTACGGGGCTTAGCCTTCTAACATCAGTCCCGGCTATTGCGGCTGATATGCTTGGGGCGATACTTAGCAGCACCTTTATTGATGCAGAGCAGTACAGCGATTATGTTTTAGCAATAGATACAAATTTTATACAAGATGGGAAAGAGAAGGGTACTAATTTTTTCTTCATCCCAAAACCAGGTTCTTTAAAAACTATTCTTAACAATCTTGGATTATAAAAAGGAGGATTTAAAAATGCCAAAGGTACTTATTGTTGATGATGCAGCATTTATGAGAATGATGTTAAAGGATATATTGACTAAAAATGGTTTTGAAGTCATAGGAGAAGCTCCAAACGGTTTAAAGGCCGTTGAAATGTATAAAGCGGAAAAACCTGATGTTGTTACTATGGATATTACAATGCCGGAGATGGATGGAATTGCGGCGGTTAAACAAATAAAAGCAATAGATCCTAATGCTAAGGTTATAATGTGCTCAGCTATGGGTCAGCAGGCTATGGTAATGGAGGCTATAAAATCCGGAGCAAAGGATTTTATAGTAAAGCCCTTTCAGCCTGAGAGAGTACTTGAAGCACTAAAGAAAGTACTTGGATAGAGGTGATATAATGCAGATAGTTATATTTAATCTGGGAAGTGAAAAATATGCTCTTACAACTGATATAGTACATGGAATAGAAAAGATGATGAGCATAACAAAGGTTCCCACAGCACCCTATTATGTTAAAGGTCTTTCAAATTTAAGAGGAAGCATTATAACTATAATAGATTTAAAAACCTTTTTAAATATTGAAAATAATGGACAGGAGCAGAACATAATAGTAGTTGAAATTAACGATGAAAGAGCAGGATTTATCGTTGACGGTGTTGAAGAGGTAGTGGAAATATCTGATGATATGATAGAAAAAGTTGATGATAATACAGGGTTTGTAAAAGGAGCTGTAAATTTCGATAAATATATTGTAACTCTTTTAGAGGGAGAGGCGCTCATTAATAGATAAGGGGGGATAGTATGGGTGAAGTATTATCTCAAAATGAAATAGATGCCCTTCTGTCAGCCCTATCATCAGGGGAATTAAACATAGAAGAACACAGCCAAGAGGAAAAGCAGAAGATTAGAAAATATGACTTTAAAAGACCTAACAAGTTTTCAAAGGAACATATAAGAACCATTGAGATGGTTCATGATAATTTTGCGAGAATTGCATCTAACTACCTTACTGCACACCTTAGAAGTTCTGTTCAGATTAAGGTTATTTCAACTGAGCAGATAACTTTTGAGGAGTTTATACATTCGATTCCTAATCCAACGATACTTATAAGCTTTTTTCTTGAGCCCTTTACGGGGCTTATGCTCTTTGAAACAGGGCCTCAGTTCGTGTTTCAAGTTGTTGATATATTGTTTGGAGGCAATGGAAAAAATTTAATAAAGATTCGAGAGTTTACTGATATAGAAAAAAACATAATGAAGAAAATAGATTTAAAACTTCTTGAAAATTTAAAGATGGCATGGGAAGACATATTGGATGTAGAAGTTAAATTCGAAAATTTAGAGACTAATCCGGTATTAAATCAGGTTATGGCGCCTAATGAATCCGTTGCCCTTGTTACTATGTCCGTTGAAATAGGTCATAATCAGAGCTTTTTGAATATGTGTATACCATATATATCAGTAGAAAAGTATATAGACAAATTGATAATTCAATATAAGACATCTATAACCGAGAAGGATGATATTGAAATCAGGAATAAAATGGAAAACAACTTGATGGGGGTTAAGGTTGATACCTTTGCAGAACTTGGAAAGAGCATAATTACCGTTGAGGATTTTTTGAGTTTGAATGTAGGGGATTGCATTCCAATTAATAGAAAGCTAAACGAATCTATTGATTATTATATTGAAGAAGCTCCCCATTTTAAAGTTTATCCTGGATTAATAGGTAAAAAGATTGGAGTTCAGGTTTCAAAAATAATAGATAAGGATGTGGAAAATAATGCATGATGGTTTGCTTTCTCAGGAAGAGATAGACGCACTGCTTGGAAATGTAAATACCACCCCATCCTCTCCTCTTTCAGAAAGTGATAAAGACCTTTTAGGAGAAATTGGTAATATATCTATGGGCTCTGCTTCAACAGCCCTTTCAACTATACTTGGCAAAATGGTCAATATAACTACTCCTAAGGTCAGTATTACTTCAATAAATAGAATTAAGGAGAGTTTTGAGGTTCCGATAGTTTCCCTTGAGGTTTTATATACTGAAAATTTGAAGGGAGCAAATCTTTTACTTATAAAAATCACCGATGCGGCTATAATTGCTGATATTATGATGGGAGGAAGCGGGGAAAACGTTAACAGGGCGCTGTCAGAAATCGAAATAAGCGCAGTATCTGAGGCTATGAATCAGATGATAGGTTCAGCAGCAACATCCCTATCGACAATGCTTAATTTTCCTGTAAACATATCCCCTCCAACAGCGAGAATATGGGATGATGCTTCTAAAACCCTTTCCGATAATGTGGATCCAAATGAGGACATGGTTGAAATAGCCTTTAGATTAACTATTGAAGACCTTTTAGACAGCCAGATAATGCTTCTTTTATCCATAGAAACAGCCAAGATAATAATAAATAAAATGACAGGACAGTCAAATGAAGAAGAGATTATTCAAAAAGAAGAATTTTTTGTCGACGAGACTCCAATTTCAAAGATAGATAATGCATCACAAAGCAAAGTTATAGAACAAAATATGGCTGTTGAAGAACCACAAATTAATATTCAAAAGGCAAAGTTTTCTCCTTTAACCCACTTTTCAAATCAGGAGAAACAGAACATAGATTTAATTCTCGATGTTCCTCTTGAAATATCTGTAGTTCTCGGAAGAGCAAAAAAGACTATTAAGGAGATACTCGAGATGGGGCCGGGTTCCCTTGTTGAACTTGATAAGCTCACGGAAGAGCCCGTTGAAATACTTGTAAACGGTAAAAAGGTAGCTTTGGGTGAAGTCGTTGTTATAGATGAAAATTTTGGAGTCAGGATTAACAGCATTATAAGCAATGTCGATAGAGTAAAGAGTCTGCAGGGAAAATAACTTGCAGACTCTTTATAAAGTTTATAGAAAAATATACGATACTATAAATATAGATGGTTACCTTTGTATTTGGAGGGATATTATGAAGGTTAATAATAGTGTAAACAGAGTTTTAAACATTTATTCTAAGAGTGTAAACAATAAAAGTGAGCAGTTAAAAAAAACAAATAAAAAAGATACAATTGAAATATCTTCAAAGGGAAGAGAACTTCAAAAATATATAGAGATTATAAAAAATACTGAACTTAAAAGCAGCAGGGCAGATGAAATAAAAAATCTTTTAGATAATGGATGCTACTGCATTGATGAAAACAAAATAGCATCGGGCATAATTGAATATATAAAGGAAAGTGATGTTTAATGGATATAGAAAATATAGTAAAAAGGCAGATAGAGCTGCTAACTGAGCTTGATAATATTTTAAATAAAGAAAAGGATATTTTAATTAATGACAGAGCCTTTGAACTTCCTAATTTAATTGAAGAGAAAAAGGAAATTTCAAAGAAAATAGTAGAAATTGAAAAAGTAAGATTAAGCCTTTATAAGGATAAAACGGCGGAGGAGCTCTTAGAGGATGGCATAATAAATAGGGATGATGTATCAGCTTTAAAAGCCCTTATAGAGTCTATAAAACAAAAGCAGGAAACAAATTTAATTTTAACAAAACAGTCCTTATATTATATTAGGCTTATAACATCAGCATTAAATCCAAATCAAAAGGTTATAACCTATAAAAGCAGCGGCAAGGTAGATGATGCTAAATCTTTAAACATCTTTACTACTAAAGGTTAGGAGGTTAAGTATGAGCGGACTTTTCAGCACCTTTAATATAACTAAAAGGGGAATGCAGGCACAGCAGACTGCCCTTCATATAGTATCCCACAATATAGCAAACGCCAATACTGAAGGATACTCTGTTCAAAGAGCAGAATTAAAAACAACCCAGCCCTTTGGAATGCCTTCTCTTACAACTTCAGCAGAGCCGGGACAGCTTGGTACAGGTGTTCAGGTTGCTAAAATTTCAAGAACAAGGGATGTATTTTTGGATGCCCAGATAAGAAAAGAAAAATCAACCCTTGGAAAATATGAGTCAAGGCAGCAGTTTCTATCGGAGATAGAAACCATATTCATGGAGCCTTCTGATACAGGACTATCAAGTGTTTTAGGAAAATTTTATGATTCGTGGAGCCAGCTGTCAAACACTCCAGAGCCTAATTCAACTGCAAGAACACTTGTTGTACAAAATGCACAGGCTCTATGTACTGCTATAAACCAAAACTATCAGCAGCTTAGCGATATGGAAGCTAATGCAGCGGATATAACAAGCAATGAAGTATTTGAAGCTGCGAGCATTTTAAGCAATATACAGGAATTAAACGTGCAAATAAAGGCTGCAGTAATAGGAGGCAAAGAGCCGAATGATTTGCTTGACAGAAGAGATTTGCTTTTAGATCAGCTCTCTCAAAAGTTCAGCTATGATACTGAAGAAACAGATTTTAAAGGTATAAAAATATATGCAAAGGTTAAAAAGGACGACGGCACTGAGGATAAGAGAGAGATTTTAAAGGATGGAAGTTTAAATTTTAGTCTTTCATATATAAATAAAATAGATTATGAGAAAAACGAAATTGAAATTTATATAGACGGAGATATCAACAATAAAAAGACAATATCTGTAAGCGATGCAAGCGAATATAAAAACATTCATGTTTTGTTTTATGATAAAACAGCATACTCAAAGGGAGGAACAATAGATGCATCTCCTGCAAAATTCATAAACGGAAGCATAAACGGATATGAAACGATATATGAGGAGATAGAAAAATATAAAACTCAGCTTAACAATATAGCAAGGGCTCTAACAATTTCAGCTAATACTATCCACTCTGACGGAAATAATATAGACTTTTTTAATAAAGATGCTGAGGATTTAAATAATGAGCCTGCAAAAATAATAAGTGTAAATAAAAGCTTAGTTGATGATCCTAAAAATATTGTTGCATCAATTAATAGCAATGAAGGAAACGGAGAAAGGGCTCTTGCAATTGCAAGGCTTAGAAACATAAGAATGGATGTTACAGGCATTGATTCAAGAGCAAAATTCATTTCCGATGTAAGCCTGAATACTGATAAAAACAGCACAGAATATTTAACTATGAAGAGCAACCCTAACGGAATAACAATTGACAACTATTTTAAAAGTACAATATCAGCCCTCGGAGTTTCAAGTCAGGAAGCTGAAAGGATGGTTACTAATCAGAATGCTCTTTTGTCCCAGCTTGAAACGAGAAGAGAATCAATATCCGGCGTTTCAATAGATGAGGAAATTACTAATATGATTCAATTTCAAAGATCCTATGAGGCAAACGCTAAAATGATAAGCGTTATAGACCAGCTTTTAGATGTTGTTGTAAACGGTCTTATAAGAAGGTAGGTGAATTTATGAGAATAACAAATAAGGTTTTATCAAAGGGTTATTTAGATGATTTAAACAGAAACATTCAAAACATGAGAAAGTATCAGGAGCAGCTCTCCTCAGGCCATGAAGTTAGAAGGCCTTCAGATGACCCCTTTAAGGTTGCAAGGACTATGGAACTTAACAGCAGCATTGCAGCAAACGACAGATATAAATCAAACATAGAAGAGGGAATAGGCTGGCTTGAAACAACTGATAAGGCCCTCGGGCAGATTAACGATGCCCTTCAAAGGGTAAGGGAGCTTACAATTCAGGCTGGAGGAAATTATACAAAAGAGCAAAGGCAGGCTATACAAAAGGAAATAGACCAGCTTAAAGACCATATAAGGGAAGTTGGAAACACTGCCTATGATGGAAGATACATATTTGGAGGGGACAAGACTACTAATCCTCCCTTTGAAGCTGATGTAGCATCCCCATCAGGCATAACATATAAAGGCTCAACTAATGGCCTTTTAAGGGAATTTTCACAGGGTGTAGCCTTTACAATAGATGTTCCCGGAAATAAGTTTGAAAGCGTATTCAATGTTTTAAAAGATATTTCCGATACTTTAAATGCAGGAGATTCCCCAGCAGGAAAACTTGGTGATTTAGATAATGAAATGGATAAAATATTAAATTTAAGGGCAGAGGTTGGAGCAAAGTCAAACAGGCTCGATGCAATGAAGAGCAAAAACGAAGAGGAAACCTTTAATATGACTGAGCTTTTATCAAAGACTCAGGATATAGATATAGCTAAAAAGGTTATGGAATATAAGGTTATGGAATCGGTTTATAATGCATCCCTTCAAACCGGGGCTAAAATACTTCAGCCGAGCATATTAGATTTTTTAAGGTAGGATGATTTTTATGATTGTGAATACTAAGTTTTTTGATGATATTGAAATAGATGAAAAAGAAATTATATATTTTAAAGATGGAATTCCTGGTTTTGAAGAATATAAGCGGTATGTAATACTAAATATTGACGATAAATGCAATTTAAAATGCCTTCAGTCTGTGGATGAAAGGGATGTTTGTCTTATAGTTATCAATCCCTTTGAATATTTTTTAGATTTTGAGATTGAGCTCTCTGATGAGGAGATATTAAATCTTGAAATTGAAAATGAAAGCGATGTAATAGTTTACAGCGTTCTTACAATAAGGGATGATAAAATAACTGCAAACCTTTTAGCCCCGATTATAATAAATGTTTTAAAAATGAAAGGGAAGCAGATAATACTAACAAACAGAAATTATAGTATAAGGCAGGAGATAAAATGCTTGTAATAGGAAGAAAAATCGGGGAATCCTTTTTAATTGGAGAAAACATAGAGGTTTGCATTCTTGAGGTTGATAATGGAGTTGTAAAGGTAGGCATTAACGCTCCAAAGGCAATAAAAATAGTAAGAAAAGAGCTTTTAGCAGAGGTTAAAAACCAGAACATAGAATCTGCTAAAAACATTGAATCTATTATTAAAAAAATAAAGTAGGAGGTGGTAGAATGTCTGACAAGCTTAGAATTACTGGCCTTGCAACGGGGCTTGATGTTGACAGCATTGTAAAGCAGATGATGAAGGCTGAAAACATGAAACTCGATACTATAAAGCAAAACAGGCAGTATCTTCAGTGGAAGCAGGATGCTTACAGGGACATACTATCCGACATAAATACATTAAAGGCAACATATCTTGATGTTTTAAAGGGAGATAATTATATTTTATCCCCCAATGCCTATTCTGTCTTTGATGTTACATCAGTAGATAGTACTAATTCATCTCTTCCTCCGACGGCAACAGCAACAGCAGGCTATGGTGCAAAGGCAGGGGTTTACAGTATTACAGTAAACAGCATTGCAAAGGCAGCAAAGGTTGAGGGAGCTTCAATAACTGCTACAAAGAGCACGACTTTAAAGGATCTTGGGGTGAGTGGTAATTTTATAATTACTATAACGAGTAATGGTAAGTCAACAGATGTAGTTTTAAACAAAACCGATAGAATTTCAGACGCTATAAATAAAATAAACTCAGCAGGAAGCGGAGTGTTTAAGGCTGAGTTCAGCGAGCTTACGGGAAAGTTTAGGATTATGACAGTAGGTACTGGAGAGGATAAAGATATAAAGGTTGAAGATACTTCAGGGAATATAACAAATCTTGGGATAAGCACTGGTGATTTAGGACAAGATAAAAAGGGTTCCAATGCATCTGTTACAATAACAAATCCTGATGGAGAAACAGCTAATGTTACAAAATCAACCAATACCTTTACAATCGACGGCGTAACCTATAATCTTCAAAGCGAGGACGGGACAAGGACTTCAAAAATCACAATAACTCAAAACATTCAAAAATCCTTTGATAAGATAAAAGCTTTTATAGACAAATACAATGAAATAATAACTAAGATTCAAACTAAACTTACTGAGAAAAAGGAATACAGCTACAAGCCCTTAACGGACGATCAAAAGAAGGATATGAAAGAGGATGAAATTAAAAAATGGGAAGAGAAGGCAAAGCAGGGAATTTTAAGTGGCGATTCAATGCTCCAGAATATGCTTTATTCTTTAAGGAGAGCTTTTTATGATAAGGTTGAAGGGGCAGGAATATCCTTAAGTGAAGTTGGACTTTCAACAAGCAGCGATTTTACCCAAGGCGGTAAAATAATAATAGATGAGGCAAAGCTAAAGGATGCACTGCAAAACAAAGGGGATTTAGTTGCTAAAATATTCTCTCAGGATTCAGATATTAAATACGACCCTGACCATAAAACCGATGGCGGAAGATATAATCAAATAGGAATATTCCAAAGAATAAACGATATTTTAAAGGATTATACAAGAACAACAAGAGACAGCAATGGTAATAAGGGAATACTTATAAGAACCGCAGGAATAACAGGGGATATTTCAGAGTTTGATAACATAATTACAAAACAGCTTACAAATGACTACGATAAAAGGATAAAGGACATGCAATCAAGGCTTGCACAAAAGGAAGAAACATACTATAAGCAGTTTTCGCAGCTTGAAACTGCTATGCAAAAACTAAACGACCAGTCAAATTGGCTTATGCAGCAGCTTGGAGTAGGCAGCTGATGATAAAAGATTTAATTGAAGAATATAAAGAGCTTACACACACTGCAATAGATGCAGTAGATAATTTAGAATTTGAAAAACTAAACGATATATTAGACAAAAGGCAAATCTGTATTAAAAAAATAGAAGCTGCTGAAAATAAAGAAGAATATATAACCATGCTAAAATCATTAAACATAGAGGAGCTTGAAGACCTTTTAAATGAGAAGGTAAAAGAAAAGCAGGATTTTATAAAAAAGGAAATTAAAGCTATAGCAAAATTTAGACAAGCAGGCAGTGCCTACAACAAAAAAAATATAACTTCATCAATTTTCTTAAACAAAAAATTCTAAAAAACTATAAAGTAATAAAAAAACCTTACGATAAAATAAGTAGAAACAAAAAAGACCTATCGAGTGGCCATAAGATAGGGCTCAAAATAAAATATGGGCAAGGACGCCCACTAAAATTCAAGGAGGAATGTAAAATGATAATCAATCACAATCTTAATGCATTAAATTCACACAGACAACTTGGAACTAACACTGTAAACGCTGGAAAATCAATGGAAAAACTATCATCAGGTCTGAGAATTAACAGAGCAGGAGACGACGCAGCAGGACTTGCAATTTCAGAAAAGATGAGAGCACAAATAAGAGGTCTTGAACAAGCAGGAAGAAACGCACAAGATTCAATATCACTTATTCAAACAGCAGAAGGTGCTTTAAATGAAACTCACAGCATTCTTCAAAGAATGAGAGAATTAGCGGTTCAAGCAGCCAATGATACAAATGTTGCAACTGATAGAACAGCTATAAAAGATGAAATTGATCAATTAAATAATGAAATTAATAGAATAGCAACCACAACTGAGTTTAATACCCAAAAATTAATTGACGGTACATTTACAGGTAAGCAGTTTCAAATTGGTGCAAATAAAACACAAACAATAACTTTGGGTATTTCTAATATGAATTCAGCAAGCTTAGGAGTTGATTCAGTTGCAGTTGACTCTGTTGCAAATGCTAACACTGCAATAAGCAGTATTGATGCAGCTTTAGCAAAAGTTTCTGCTACAAGATCAAAACTTGGTTCATATCAAAATAGACTTGAGCATACAATTGCTAATCTTGGAACTTCAGCTGAAAACTTAACAGCTGCAGAGTCAAGAATCAGAGATGTTGACATGGCTAAGGAAATGATGACTTTTAGTAAAAATAATATTTTAGCTCAAGCGGCACAAGCAATGCTTGCTCAAGCAAATCAACAACCACAAGGTGTATTACAGTTATTAAGATAATGGACAAATTAAAGCTCTGGGTTTGCCAGAGCTTTAATTGACTTAAATGGAGGAAAATATAGATGAAAAACCAAATGCAAATAGTAGAATTAAAAAAATATGTTAATAAAATTTATAATAATATGAATAACAATACTGTTGACTTCAACCTATTTATAAAAGTTATTGATAATATATTTTGTATTGCTAACAATATATCTGATGAGAATGATATAAATTATTTGAATGAAAAGTTAAGTGATATGCTTAATGCATTTGAAGAGAAAGACTATGATATGTTTTTAGATATTTTAAGCTATGAGATAATACCGATGTTTGAAGAAGTTTAAAGTTAATAAATATTGAGGTGATTTTATGCCTAAAATTAGTATATGCATGATGGTAAAGGATGAAGAAAAAAATATTAAAAGGTGTTTAGATAGTATTAAGGGGCTTTTAGACAATGACTTTGCTGAACTTATAATAGTTGATACTGGATCTAATGATAATACAATTAATATAGTAAATGAATATACTAAAAAGATATATTTTCATAAATGGGAAAAAGATTTTTCTAAAATGAGAAATATTACCATATCATATGCAAGTGGGGAATGGATTTTTATAATAGATGCAGATGAAGAGGTTGAAAATATATATGAAATTACATCGATTTTTAATTCTAAAAAAATAGAAAAATATAATACTATTGCTGTTGAAGTAAAAAACTTATCAGAAATCAATTCAAAAAATATATATATGGTTAATATGTCACCTCGCTTTTTTAAAAATAAAAAGGGTTTTAAATATGTTGGGGCTGTTCATAATCAGCCTGTTTTTGAAAATCCTATTTTTTATTCTAAAATAAAGATATTTCATTATGGATATATTACACAGGATAAAGCATTAATGGAAAAGAAATATAAAAGAACAACTGAAATATTATTTAATGAATTAAAAAAAGACCCAGATAATATTTACTATAGGTATCAGTTAGCAGTAAGTTTTTCTATGTATAACAATAAAATTAGAGCATTTGAAGAATTTAGAAAAGCATATTGTTTATTAAATAACAAAACTGCTGAAGAAAAAAAACTATATATGTCTATTTACTCATCTTATGCAAGAGAAGCTTGGAGAAATGAAAAGTATAATGTGGTTATTGAATCATGTAAAGAAGGATTAAAAATTAATCATGATTTTATTGATTTATATTATTTGCTTGGAATTGCTTATATAAAAATGGGACTAAAGGAAGAAGCTTTAGCTGCACTTTTAAAATATACAGAATTAATTTTGAAAATTGATAATCTTAAAATAGTTAAGGATATGTCAATACCTTTGTATCATATAGATAAAAATTCGCAAGATATTGTTTATATTGAGATATCTAAATTATATTTAGAAAAGGACTATTTTTTTGAAGCATATAAATATGCTCAAAATATTGATTCCCAAAAAGATAAAATAATTATGACTATAAGTATTTTATTAAAAGAAAAAAATTATAATAAAATAAAGGAAGTATATTTAGAGTTAAGTGATGATATAAAAAATACTTACGAGGCTGTATTAGAAAATAATATTAAAGAATTAGATGATGAGGAAATTAAAGTTATTAGAAATGAATTTTGTAATATAGATAATAATTATGGTTTATATAACCATTTTATAATAAATAAAAATGTTGATGCTATATATAGTTTCTTAAAGTTATTAAATTTTGATGAAATACCTTTATTTTATATGAAATTATTTGAAATGCTAAAAGATAATATCAAAGAAATCATATGCTTAATTAAAAAATTAAATACAGATATTCAAAAAAATATTATTTTGGAATTAACAGATAAATATGATTTTAGTAATTATTTTAAGAATTACATTTTGATGTTAGATATAAATAAAATAAGAGATCTGGAAGAGATAACTACTTTAAAAATTATATGTAACATTTTGTTAGTAAATTTAATAAACAATATATTAAATGTAACTGATGAGTATGAAGAATTATTTAAAAAATATACAAAAATTGGAATTGAATATATTACTAAAATTTATCAAAAAGATAAATTTAGGTTAATTTATAAAAATATAGAAAATAATGAAGATAAATTTATAATTTTATTTTATCTATCTGATGAATATTTAAATAAATCTGATGTTAAATTGGCGATTAAATATTTAAAAGAAGCAGTAAAATCGTATCCTAAGTATTCAAAATTTATACAAAAGAAATTACAACAAATTGAGATATAGTATTTTATGGTGGTGATATAATGATTGAAGAAAAAAAGAAAAAAATAAAATCAATGATAGAAGCTCTAATTAACGAAAAAAAACTTGAAGATGCAAAATTGGCAATAGAAGACTACAGAAAAGTAGTACCTGATGATATAGATATTTATTCAATGCTTGGAGTAATCTATATTTTAGAAAAAAATTATGATGAAGCTATTGAAATAATGGAAAAGGGAATAATAAAAGATTGCAATAATTTTGATTTACATTATAACTTAGGTTATGTATATAGTCAAATTAATATGTATAAAGATTCATTTATTCATTATTATAAAGCATATAATAATTGTTTTGATTCTGAATTAAAAGATATAATTAATGACAATTTAAAAAAATTAGAAAATAAATTAGGGCAAAATCAAAAAAATAATATTATAAATGCTTTAGAAAATATTAAAAAGGTCTTATTCATACAAGATGTTCCTTGTATTAGAACAAATAAAATTGCTAAAGTTATAGCATGTAAAGGGATACAAGTTGATTTATTGTACATTTCAGCACATCCACTACAAGTGTATAAAGATATAGAGTTACCATATAAAAATATGTTTCAGTTAAAAGATATAAATCAAGCGATTAATTATATAAATAATAGTGATTATGATATATTATACAGTTCCAATGAACCAGATTATTTTACAGTTTTGTTTTTAGCTACAAATAAGCCAATAATTCATGATACTCATGATATGATGTCGTTAAGATCAGAAATTAGTAATGAACAAGTTGTTTTGGAATATATAGCAAACGTTATGGCAAGTGGAAATATATATGTGCATGAATTGGTTAAAGATATAGCTATAAAAAAATTTGGGATAAGAAATAAACCAATATTTGTATTAAATAACTTTATAGAAAAATCAATGATACCAAAACAAAGAAAAGAAAAGTTAAGTTGTTATGATGGAGAAATGCATTGTGTCTTTGAGGGAGGACTATCAAATATACAGGGTCACCATAGATTTTTGGAAGGGCATTTTTTAAAATTAGCGAAGGAAAAAATACATGTTCATATATACGGAAATGTTAATCTTAATTATATAAAACAATTGGAAAGTAAATCAAAATATATTCATTATGAAGGAGTTTTATCTCCTAAGAAATTATTGGTAGAATTAACAAAATATGATATTGGTTTAGCTTTTTTTAATGTAACCCAACAAAATAAAATGTTTTTGGATACTACATTTGCTAATAAAATATTTGACTATTTAGCTGCAGGTTTACCTATCGCTTTTGTTGATTTGATTTCGTATAAAATGTTTAATGAAAAATATAACGTTGGAAAAATTATTAACTTTAATCAAAAAATATATAAACAGATAGAAGAAGTGAAAAACATAAATATAGATGAAAATATACTCTTTAATAATGATTTTATTATAAACAACCAATTTTTTAATATTATTAATTTTTTAAACAAAGTTAAACAAACGCATGAATTAAAAAAAACTAGTCAAGAGGAATTTATTATAGAAAATATAAAGCATAATAAAATACAAGAAGCAGAAAATATGATAAGAGAATTATTATCTAAAGAAAAATCAATAGAAATGATTGAATTATTATCTGAGATACACAAGATGAAAGGTAACATTATACTATCAGATTATTATAATAAGAACAAATTGAATATTAACAGTAATGAGATATATAGTAAAAACAACATTGAAAAACCTAATATATTAATTATTAGAAGTTTATATTCAGTTTATATAACAGAATATATAAAAAAAATATATGCTTATTTAAATTATATACCTGATTTGATGACTTTTGATGAAAAGTATTATGATTTAAAAAGTGAAGGAATTATTAATAATCTACTAGTTATAAATGATGAAAATGAATTTTTAAATGCATTAAACAATATTAATTATTACGATATCATACACATTCATTATGTTACACCTTTATTTGCTAAATATTCAAAACAAATTAAGAAAAAATGCGAAAAATTAGTAGTGACAATTTGGGGAAGTGATTATTATAGATCAGATTATGAAATAAGGAGAATACAGAAAGAATTGTATGATGAAGCAGATTTAATAACTTTTGATAATGAAGAAACTATGAAAGATTTTATTAATTTTTATGGTGACCATTTAAAAAATAAAACTACTGTAAACAGATTTGGATTAACAGCTCTCGAACATATAGATGAAATTGACAATTATGATAAAAAGATATTAAAGAAACAGTTTGGAATACCTGAAGATTATATAGTAATTACTTGTGGTTATAATGCTACAAAGGCACATAATCATATTAAGATAATACAAGAATTAAATAACGTAAAAAATAAACTACATAATAATATATTTTTATTATTTCCAATGACATATGGAAAAGAACAAGCATATATATTAGAAGTAAAGCAATTACTTGATAGAAGTGGTTTTAAATTTAAAATAATAGAAGATTTTATGAACTTTAAAGAAGTTGCAATTTATACAAAATTAACAGATATAATGATACAACTTCAAACTACAGATACATTAAGTGCTTCAATGCAAGAACATTTATATAGTGGAAATATTGTGATTACTGGTGAATGGTTACCTTATAAAATATTGGAAGATAAAGACATATTTTTTATAAAAGTTAAAGAAATTAATGAGTTAGGTGAAAAATTAGTTGAGATAATTAATAATTTAGATTATTATAAAGAAAAATGCAAAAATAAAGAAAAAATAAAAGAAATTTCAGCTTGGGATAAAACAATTTATAATTGGTATTTTTCATATATAAAATTATTTTTAAAACAAAATAATAAAGAATGTAATTTTCAAAAAAAATACTGGAATGATAGATATGGAAAGAAATTTACAATAGAATCTTCTGGTTATATGGGATTAGGAGAAATTTATAATAAATATATTTATAAATCTAAAATAGATGTTTTAAATCATTTAAAAGATAAGATTTTAAATGGATATGAGAATAAAAATTTATTGGAGCTTGGTCCCGGTACGGGGTATTTTACAAATTATTTTATGAATAATAATATAGGAGCTTATTATGGAATAGATATATCAGAAGTATCAATAAATAATTTAAGGGATAAATTTAAAAAAGGGAATTTTTTCACAGGTGATATTACAAATATAAACTCTTACCCTAAAGATTTAAAGTATGATTTAATTTTTTCAGCTTCGGTTTTGCTTCACATGACTGACGATGAAATGTTAAAAAATGTAATAAACAATATAAGTTTAAACTTAAAAGAAGAAGGTTATTTTATAGAAATAGACCCTATTACTATGATAGGTACAGATATTAGATCGGATTATATGAGAGTTATTGATTATAATAAATTAGAAAAGATATTGATAGATTATGGATTAGAAATTGTGTGTAATATACCTGTAGCATTTTTCTTAGATCAACCATTTGACTATAATATTTTAGGATATAAGGGTGAAATAGTTCGTGATATATTTTATAAAATAAAAAATTTAATTAATAATAACTGTTTAAGTGATGAACATATTGATGTATTGTCGAAATTATTTTATTTGTTTGATAAAATATGTTTATTAAAATATGATTTTGGATTGTCGCAAAAATTCTTAATTATTAGGAAGAGTTGTGATAAAATTAATGAAAAAATCAGTATTGGAGATATATGGAAAAAAGAATTAATTTTTTTACAAATAAATGATTTGCTCAATAAATATAAAAATTTAATGAATACAGATAGTGTAAAAGAAATAATAGAATCAATATATGAAGTTTTATAAAAAAATTAATCTTATATCATTTCCACCAAGAGTTCACCAAAAATGCCCCTATGAATTTTTTACCTCAACATATAGTATATAGGAACTTAGTGTCTATACAATAAAAAATATGTTGTTGGTGGAAATTATAGTTTTATAGGACCTCTCACCCAGTTGACAAGTGACTGTTTAGTCTAAAATAAAAATAAACGAATTGCAAAAATAAAATACAATAAAAAAGCTGGAAAAAAAGTCATTGCCAACATCCATAAAATATACTACCCTTTCGTTGAAAGCGGCTAAAGGGGGTAGAAAGGAATGTTAACAATGACTCAAATTAAGAATATCAAAAAATTGTATTACAGTAAAGGGGAAAAAATAAGTGAAATATCAAGAGAAACAGGACATAATTACAGAACGGTAGTCAAATATCTCAAAAAAGATGATTATAACTTTAAATTAGGAAAATGTGATAAGAGAGGCCGTCCCAGAAAAATCGATAATATAACTTTTATCATCGACAGATGGCTTGAGGAGGATAAGACAGCACCTGTTAAGCAAAGACATACTGCTAAAAGAATTTATGAAAGATTAAAATCTGAACATAGAGATCTACTGCAAGTAGGATATAGAACTATCGCTAATTATGTTAGTAAGAGAAAAAAAGATATCTATAAGGATGAAGAGGGATATTTGCCTCTTGATCATCCCAAGGGAGAAGCCCAGGTAGATTTCGGACAGGCTGTGTTCTATGAAAAAGGAAAACAAATTGAAGGACATTATTTGAATATGACTTTCCCATACAGCAATGGTGGATATACTCAGGTTTTTAAGGGAGAAAATCAAGAATGTCTTTTAGAGGGGATGAAAAAAATTTTCGAATACATAGGTCATGTTCCATACAAAATATGGTTTGATAATCTTTCGGCTGCAGTAATATTAGGGAAAAATAGAGAGAGAAACTTGGTTGAACAATTTGAGAGATTTGCTCTACATTATGGATTTGAAGCTAATTTTTGCAACCCCAATAGCGGACACGAAAAGGGGAATGTTGAAAATAAAGTAGGATACCATAGAAGAAATTTGTTTGTTCCTATTCCACATTTTGAAAATATTGATGAATATAATAAGGAATTACTTAAGCTTTCGGACATTGATATGAAAAGAGAACACTACAAAAAAGGAGAAATGATTTTTAAGTTACTTGAAGAAGAAAAAGAATTTATGTTTAAGCTTCCTGAAAAGGAATTTGAGGTAGGAAGAATAAAAACTGTAAGAGCGGACAAGTATGGGAAGGCAGAGTTTGAAACTAATCTTTATTCAACGTCACCCGTTTATTCTAATGAAGAAGTAATTGTAAAAGCAACAGCTGACAAAGTTATAATAATGAATAAAGATTTTAAGACAATAGTATCTCATGAAAGAATTTATGATAAGTATAAAGAGTCAATGAAGTGGTATCCATACCTTGAAGTTATGGCTAAAAGACCAAAGGCAATAAAATATACTCAATTTTTTAATTCATTGCCTGATATTTGGAAAGACTACATTGAAAGTCAAGAAACAGAAGGCAAAAAGCAGAGTATTAAAGCTCTAATGAAAATGATAGAAGGGGATGAGGCTGAGGGAATATTAAATGCAACTAAAGCTTTAGAAGAAACATTAAATAATGGTGTTAAAGATATAGATAGTTTATTAACTACATACTATCGTATTAAAAATATGGGTAAGGCGTCAATAAATAAAATAAATCTTAAAGATAATATTCCTAATATTAACGAGTATAAAACAGACTTAAACATCTATGACTCCCTATATGGGAAGGGGGTGCCTGCTATATGAATGAAGCGGCTATCGAAAATATCAAGTTATATTGTAGGCAACTCAAATTTGGAGGGAATATAGCTAAAAGCGTGACTACAATAGAAGCAGAAACTCATGAAGAATTTCTTGCAAAAATACTTGAAATTGAAATTAAACGTAGAGAATCTGTAAGAAAAAATAGATACTTAAAACAAGCTGGATTTGATGTAATAAAGACCTTTGAAAATTATACATTTGAGCAAATAGAGCTACCACCGAGTATAACAATAGATGAATTGAAGACTACAGAATTTATAAAAAGAAATGAAAACCTAATACTATATGGACCAGTTGGTACAGGCAAAACTCATCTTGCGACAGCAATAGGTGTAGCAGCATGCTTAAATAATATGAAGGTTAAATTTTTTAGAACAGCAGCGTTGGTTAATGAACTTATTGATGCTAAAAATAATGGTACACTTAAAAAGTTATTAAAACAAATTGAGCAATCGGATCTTTTAATATGTGATGAATGGGGATATATACCTATTGATGTTGATGGAGCCAAGCTCCTTTATCAGGTTATATCTAACTGCTATGAAAAAAAGAGTTTACTATTAACTACAAATCTTGAATTTAGTAAATGGAACAGCATATTTTTTGATGAAAAGCTAACTAATGCAATAATAGATAGGATGGTTCATCATAGTCATTTACTTATATTCAATGGACCGAGTTATAGGTTACAGAACTCTTTAATAAAATACAATTAATAACATTTATGGTAATTCGGATGTTGCAATTATTTTTTTCAACTTTTTGTATTTAATTATTGCAAAACACAATCTAAAACAGGTGCATATTTTTTTGTAAAAAAATATGCTGGGGCTACGCCCCAACATTTATTATAGAACCTGAAATTCTCAGCTTAATTTTATATAGATCTTCCTCTGTTTGATGTTCTTTATGCTTTAAATAGGAGATATCTTCTATAATAGTATCTAATTTGCAATAGATTTCTGTATGCTTTGAAGCGTTTTTAGCTTCTATTTCATCTAATTTATTTTCTATCATTTCAAGTTTATTATTAATTTTACTTATATCGTTTTGCATTTGGGACTGTGCATATTTAAGGTTTGATATATCATTTTGCATCTAAGTATGAGAGTTTTTGATGCCATTTATATCTACATCGATTTTGTTAAGTTTTTTCAAAATAGTATTTAATATTTGATTATACATTATAATACCTCTGTCAATTAATAATATATTGTTAAATTTTACTTTTTTCTATAATCTAATATCAATGAAGTTATAAAGGAAGATAAAAATCCAGCAAAACATATTATAAATAAAAGCATATATGCGATATCTAAGAAACCTTCTTTAGCTGTTCTTGACACATAAAAGCTGTATACTGAAAAAATAAAAAATAAAACAGGAAGAATATATTTGATATATTTGTTGCCTTTAAAAAGTTTATTTAGAAGAAGGGCTAAGGCTATTGAAATGATTATTACTCCTAAAATAATAAATACGAAATTTTTCATTAGCACTCTCCTGTTCTTTAATTTAATATTAGTTTAAAGAAAATTATATATACTTTTTATATTTTTTTGAAGGTCTTTATTTAATTATACAATAAATAATGAAAGTAGAAAATCTATATTGATGTAATAATTGTTAAATCTTATTTACTATACTGGTAAATTATATATAAGTATGATATTATATGAAAAAGGAATAATAAATTCAATATTCAGTTAATTACTACTTTTGGGGTGATGATATGATACAAACCGTTTCCCCTGTCGAATTTAACAGCAACATAAGGCGTCTTGGAAATGCTTCACAGGATTATTTAAACCTTACTATGATAATAGAAGTTCAAAAATCCTTGGAAAAGTCAATTGAGGAATTTATAATGACCTATGATCCTAAAAAATTTTATAGAGGAATAAAAAACATTTCAACTAAAAATATAGGTCTTAATATCAACTATTATGCTTGATATTAAGACCTTTTTTTAATTTATACCGAAGGATTTATCCTTATAGTTTTCTTTAACTGATATTATTCCTCTTCCAATGTATGTTCCGTCCTCGGCGTAGAAATAAACGTTTGTAGTGTCTTTAGTTATTATCACATTTATTGTTTCCCCAATTTTATAGTAGCTTGGGCTATCATCTATTTTATATTTTACTGCTTTAGTTGAAGTTTGCTTTATAGTTAGAGTTTTTAATGCAGATAAGGCTCCTATCTCAACATCATAAATCCCTGTATATTGATTTATAGTGTTAAACATTAGAATATAGGGATTTTTTATGTATTTTCCAGACTTTGATTTAAGATTGGAGCTTACATAAAGAAAATACTTTTTATTAAAAGAATATCCTCCTGATGGGGGATTTACTAATATAGTCTTTTCAGTATTTCCGTATTTTATTTCTACGTTTACTTTATTTCCGTATTCATCGGTAACTTTTATAGAACCTTCTGGGCTATTTTTCAAATCCACCTTTGTATTAAAATTTAAGCTCCAAACTTTATTTAAAGGAACATTGCTTATAGATTTATTGTAACTTATATCAGCAAAGGTTATTTGAAAAAAGGGAAGTAAGAACAATATAATAAAAAGAGAAAATTTTTTCATATTATGCACCTCAACTCAATATTAACATAATTTATGGAACTTATCAATTTATAATTAAGTCTTAAAATTGAAGAGCTTTTTAAATCAATATAAATTTATTTTTAAAATAGGCGATAATTATAAGGAGGAGGAGATGTGAATGAAACGCAGACTATCAATTTTTCTAATTCTAATCTTAATTATTCAGGCAGTATTTATAAGCCCTAAAGGCGTAAAAGCTGACACTGCAGTTACGAAACTGCCGACTAACTCGGTAGTTATAGGGGATAAAATTTATTCATCTGCCTATATGAATACTTACTTAAACGAAGTTAATCAGCAGATACAAAAATATCCTAATTCTATGTACTTTATCGACACAAGCGGAAATATTAAAAACATGATAACGGGAGATACTGCATCAGAGGATCAGCTTGTTAATTTAACAAGCAGGTTATTAACTTATTACTGCCTCACCAGTGAATCAGATTCAAGCAAAGGGTGGACATATGGAGCAATATTTATTGCAGATTCAAATGGTAATTATCAGCCGGTTCTTCAAAATACATACCCTAAATATGGATATGCAATAGCGAATGTAAATGCTTCAGATTCTACAAATGCGAGTTATAAGCTGCTTACAATAAGTATTAATAATATAAATGGAGTTACAGATGCTTATTATTATATAATCGATGACAAGCCTATAAATAACGACAACAGCTATGTTAAAAGAAGAATATATGAAACAGCGGTTATAATTACTCCTAAAACTACAAAAACATTGTATGTTAATATATATTCTTCATCAGACAGCAGCACTTCGCTTATTGGCAGCGGAAGCATTCCAATATCTAATAGCAGCGATATAGCAAATGGCACCTATAGCATACCTTTTCTTTTAAAGCTTGAAAATACAGGAATAGGAAGTATTGCTGATAGAATAACAGGGAATATAAGCAATAACGGAATAGCATCCTATGAGGATGGATTTATATATTACAGCAACTATTCCGATAAGGGAAAAATATATAAAAAGAGCGTTGATGGATTGGATGATTATCCAATTAGTGAAGATAATGCAAAATTTATAAACGTACAAAATGGGTGGGTATATTACAGCAACTACTCCGATGGAGGAAAAATTTACAGAGTAAAAACAGACGGCACATCGAGGCAGAAATTAAATAATGCAATGTCTTCCTATATAAATGTTGTTGGAGATTATGTTTATTATGTAAACAACAGCGATAAAGGCAGGATATACAAATTGAATTATCTTGTTAATTCTGGAGGATTATTTCTAACAAATGGACAGCCACTTACAAACGAAAGAGTAACCTATTTAGTTGTTGATGTTCTTAGAAATTTGATTTATTTTAGTAATTATACTGATAAAAGTAAACTTTATTCTATTACAACCGATGGGCTTTACAAAAAGGCTTTATCAACAGTTGGAGTAAGATTTTTATCTGTACTTTCCGATGGAACATTATACTGCTCTGGGGTTGATGGAAAGCTCTATAAATACAATCCTTACGGAAGCATTAAATTTTTCCCGATAAATATTACTACAAACGTTGAAAGCAAAACAAAAAACTCAACAGTAACAAAACCTTATACAGAGAAATTTACAGTTTTAAATGTTATAACATCAAATGATATTTACTATAGAAGCAACGTTGATGGAGGTAAAATTTATAAAGCTAATTCATCGGGAAACGGAACTAAGATAATAGATGATTCTGCAGATGCAATAAATGTTGTAGGAAATACAATATATTATACAAAATCTGGAAAACTCTATAAATATAATCTTTCAAACTCTGATAAAAAAGCAGAATCTGTAGCTAAAATTAAATATTTCCAAAAGATATCATCAATAAATCCAATAGACCCTGTCGATGTAAGCGATGTTAATAGTATAAACTTCCCTGAAATGGTATCTGCAATAATGAGCGATGGCTCGTTACAGGATCTTGTTGTAAACTGGGATGTCTCAAAGCCTTCAGCTAAAAATGGTACTTATACCTATAAGGGTAAGGTTGTAGGATATGGTAATGCAGTAACATTTCAAGCAAGAATAAACAGCGACAAGATAAATCCTAATAATGTTAATATAACAAACAATGAAGGAAACAATGCAGATACTATTGAAATAGCAGGGCTTATTAAAGGAGATGTAGTAAATATTTATGATCCTAATGACACAACAAAACCTATAAAGAAAGCAACTGTTGGAAATGATGGAAAGGTTACAATATCAAAGCTATCCTTAAATCAGGGCGGAGGAACCTTAGGAGTTACTGTTACAAGAAAAGGAAAAGCTGAAAGCCAGATGGTATTTGTAACATATCTTGCAGAAGTGCCGACTATAACATCTATTGCTTATGATGAATCAAATAAAGCATATACTGTAACCTATAAAGGAACATCGAGCAAAGTTGATTATTACATTAATAGCGCTAAAATTTCAACCGTAGATGCAGGTATAACGCCAACTTCAGGAGTATTTTCATTTAATATTCCATTAAGCAGCATAACGGATGTAAGTAAAAACAATACTGTTGAAATATCTTATAATAATACTACAAATAAGTCGAGATCCTATACTTTACTATCTCAGAATGCACCAAATGTAACCTATGATGTTATAAGCGGAACCTTCAGCGGTCTTGATTCATCTATTGAAGTGGCAATCGATGGAACAAACTATATTCCATATTCTGATTTGATTTCTAATAACTTAGCAGGTAAGAATTATATAATGGCACGCTATAAAGCAAATCAGAATAAGCTTCCTGGAAATCCATCCTATGTTCTTTTAGTCGGTGCGCCAACTGTTAAAATTGCTTCAGTTGATGGAGGTATTGAAAATATTGCATTTGACACAAATAATCCATTGACTTATACATCCGATGGAAATGTTATAGAAGCAAAAACAACTGTAAAAGAAGCAAAGGCTTACTTTGAAAACATACCGGCTACAGGATCTGGAATCGAATTTACAGCTCAGTATACAAAGGATGGAAAAACTTATAAGAATATAAACAGCGGGGAAAGCATTAGTGAATCTGGTGTATATACTTTAAAATTAATCTTAAAAGTAAATGGGAATATTGCATCGAGCAATGCAAGGGATATAAGATTTAAGGTATTTAATTCAGCAATACAAAAACCAGAAATTTATATTGCAGGGGTTACGGGTAAAGAAGAAACTGCATCTGACAACAATAAATTAATTACTGCTTATGATCCAAGACCTACATTAACAAATTATACAGACTTAAGTCTTAATATAGGTGCAACGATTGAAAGATCAACCGATGGAACAATAAATAATTTTGGTGCTCCTTTGCAGTACTCAATGGTTGGAGGTACAGGTGCTCCTATAGATAAAGAAGGGTTATACAGAATAAAAGTTAAATATTATAAAACTTCAACATCTCCGCAGATAGAATCCGATGAGACTGTAATATATGTAAAGGTGGATAAGAAGAAACTTCCTGATATAACTTTAAAAGATAATAATAACAACTCTGTGGATGATAGTTTAGGAGCACTCCTTTATTCCAGCTCAACGGGGCTTATAATAGACAGAATTGATTCATCAGAGCCTAACAATATAGCTTGGGTAAAGGATGATACTAAAAAGGTAGATAATAAACGATATACTCTTCTTATTAAGTATCACAAAATAGGAGATACCGAATGGAAGGTATACGATCCAGATAATAAGCTTCCGATAAACCAAGCAGGAAATTATGAATTAAAGCTTGTTGTAAAGGACTGGGAGAGCGGATTTACATCGGATATGGACAGCAGCTATAAAAATATAATCAACTTCTCAATACAATAAATTAAAGGTGGGCATTTTGCCCACCTTATTCTATGTCTATTAAATTAAAATCTTCAAAGTACTCATTAAAATTTTCTACCCCAAGGATTGAATTTATAGCTTCCATCTGAGAAATATGTATATCCTTATAGAAGCTGTCGAGGGAGTTTGAATAAATTGGTATTAAATCCTTAAGGGTGTATAGTGAGTCTTCAAACTTTTCCTTTGCTCTTAAATCGTACTTTGATATATCATAAAGGCTTAGTATAACAAAGCAGTGGCTGCTAAGTGTAAGCTTTGTATTCGAAGGGAATATGTCATATAATGCATGGTTGTTATAATATCTTAAAAGTCCCCCTTCGCTGCTGCTCTTTAAAAGAGGCTCTAAAGCTTTTTTAGCTGCATCTAAATATTTAACATCCTTAGTTTCCTCGTATATTCTAACAAGAAGAGATATTCCAAGGCCCTGCGTTAAGGATGATGAAAAGGGGGATTTTAAATTTATGTTGTCGTATTTATAATCAAAATAGTTAATCCATTTTCCGCTGCTGTCTATTTTATTTGTTAGATAATCAGCTGCTTTAATTGCGTTATTTAGCTTTTCCTTATCGCTGTATTTTATATAATAGCTGTAGTTTTGAAGACCATACTCTGATATTAAAAGAGGATTGTATTTATATCCGTTATAATCAGCTAAGGGCAGCTTGTTTTCATCAAATTTTAAACTTGTAATTGAAGATATATCTTTTATTGAGCTGAAAAATAAATATTCCTTATCCTTTGTGTAGTCATATTTTCTTATTATGTTTTTGCCGTCATATAGTATATATGTAAAGGGGTTTTGAGGTTTTGAATTTTTATCTTCATTTATTACTACATTATTGTTATTTGATTTTTGCTTCTCGGTTCTAAAATTAATACTAAAGCTTGAATTTTGATTGTTTGAATAATCTTTAACCGAACCTTTTCCTACATATAATGTATAAAGAGTATCGTATTTTAAAGGGATTGATGGGCGGATAATAATTTGTCTTGCGCTTATTGAAGTTTTTATACTTATATTTTTTCCATTTTCCTTCATATATATATTTTTTAAATTGCTTTGTTTTATGTTTTCGCTGAAATTTAAATAAATAATTGAATTTATACTAATATTGGAAGAAGCATTTTTAGGACTTGAACTTATAAGCTTAGGAGGAGTTTTATCCCTCGATTTTGAATTAGTTTTTGTTTTGCTGTTTTTTAGTAAATCTTTTATGGACATAGTTTTTATTTTATCTGGATAGGCGTATTTTATAGTATAGTTCCTTGATGCAAAAACATAAAAGTTTGTAAATAAAATAATTATTAATGCTATTGCTGAAATTCTTTTCATAGTTATCATCCTCCATAGTGATATTATAACATATGAAAATAAAATATATAAATTTTAATTCATATCTAAAGAGAAAAAAAGATAAACCGATATTTATAATAGAAAAATAGAGGGGTGATATTATGGATTTAGGAAAAGTTGTATCAAATATAAATAAAGCATCCTTTGAAGCAGTTCAAAACACTAAAAAAGATGGTGTTCAGGATAGTAGCCCAAATAAAGCTATTGAGATACAATCCCAAAGAAAAGTTGACAGTAAGGAACTTGAAAAAGCAGTAGACAGGGCTAATAAAGTTCTTTTTAAGAACAATACTCATCTTCAATTTAGAATACACGATGCTACAAAAGAGGTTATGGTAAAAATTATTAACGATGAAACAGGAGAGGTTTTAAAGGAGATTCCTCCAGAAAAGATGCTTGATATGGTTGCAAAACTGTGGGAGATTGCTGGAATTATAGTTGATGAAAAGAGGTAATGTTATGCCCGTTAATCCGATTACCCTTGACAAAATTGAGCCTGTTGTTATAAGGCAGATGGAATACAAGGTTGTAGATAGAATTGTCCATGAAATTAAAGGTGCTGAAATACAAAGGGAAAATAAAAAGAGGGAAGAAAAATTTAATAAAGAAAGACAGAAAAAAGCATCAGAAAAATTCACCTTCTTTTTAAATAAGTTTAATCTTAAATTTGAATACTCTATTGAAGAGGACAGCATAAAGTTTAAAATAAAAGATGATAAAAATAATATAATATTTGAGAGTATAACCGATGACATTGAGGATTTGCTTGAAAGGGTTAAAAAGAAAACAGGAAGCATTATTGATGTTAAAGGTTAAAATACGGAGGGATAATATGATTAATGGTTCTAATGCATTAAATGCATATCAGCAAAGCAGCGTAAATACCGCATCAAAAGAAAAGCTGCTACTTATGCTTTATGATGGACTTGTAAAATTCATAAAACAGGGAATAAATGGAATTGAGGAAAAGGATATAAACAAAACTAATACAAACTTTATAAAAGCTCAAAACATTATTCTTGAATTCATGTCAACCCTTAACATGGAAGCTGGAGGAGAGATTTCAAAATCTCTAATGGCGCTTTATGATTATATGCACAGGCGCCTAATAGAAGCAAATATAAAAAAGGATATAGATATTGCAAAGGAAGTTTTAGGCTTTGCAGAGGAGCTTAAAGAAACCTTTGAAGAAGCCTATAAAATGTTAAAAAAGTAGATGTTAAATATATTTAAAAAATAACCCAAAATGTTAAGAAATTGGGTTATTTTTTTTCATATATACACTTTATCTGAAAAATGTCGTAAAATATATAAAAATGTAATATTTTAAAGGAAATCACTAATAAGTTTTAATAAAATATTTAATTTAAATTAAAACCAAATTCAAACAAAACAAATATATAACATTGAATTACATATTTTTGTTGACAATTAATATTATATGTAATAAATTAGTAATAAAGGTAATAATACTTTGTAATTTAAGGGGATGTGTTGCATGGTAGGTAAAATTGATGAAATAACTTATAATTTGATAAAAAAATCCATTGATGCATCGAGCAGCAGGGGAAAGGTAATAGCAAATAACATCGCTAACGTTAATACTAAGGGCTTTAAAGCCTCCTATGTGGTTTTTGAGGATAAACTTAAAAACATACTTGAAAACAAGGGAATAGATCTTAAAACAACAAACGAAAGGCATATAAGCAGTGGAAATAGTATAAACAATATAAACTATGAAATTAAAAAAAATACAGCATCATCAATGAGGCTTGATGGAAACAACGTTGATATAGACAGTGAGATGGTAAGCCTTGCGGAAAATACAATTTTATATAATGCTCTAATATCCCAGACAAATTCAAGAATAGCTATGAGAAGACTTGTTACAAATGGAGGTAAATAATTATGAGCACGTTTCAGTCCTTTAGGATAAGTTTAAGCGGTCTTACAGCAGAAAGGTTCAGAATGGATTTAATTGCAGATAATATTGCAAATGCAGAAACAACAAGAACAGAAAGCGGAGGGCCCTATAAAAGAAAAGTTGTAACTTTCGAGGAGAATTTAAACAGGGAATTAAATAAAAACACTCTTAAATATGATAAAGAACCTTTAGGTGTAAAAATTGGTAAAATAGAAGAGGATAATAGCCCCTTAAAGAAAGTTTATGATCCTAATCACCCAGATGCTGATAAAGACGGCTATGTTTTAATGCCTAACGTTAATATTTTAAATGAAATGGTGGATTTGATTGCAGCATCAAGAGCCTTTGAGGCGAACGTTACTGCAATTAATGCCCAAAAGCAGATGGCTCAAAAGGCCTTAGAGATAGGAAGGTAATGATATATGAGAATTGAAGCAGTAAATTTAAACAATACTATCCCAGTTCAGGAAAATAATAAAGTTAGAAACAATGAATTTGAGAATATGGTAAAAAATTATTTAGATAAAGTAAACGATGTACAGATAAATGCAGATACTGAAGCTCTAAATATGCTAAAGGGCGATGCAGACATTCACGAAGTTATGATTGCGACAGAGGAAGCAAGGCTTTCCCTCGAGCTTACTGTACAGCTGAGAAATAAGATGATAGATGCTTATCAGGAGATAATGAGAATACAGATATAACCTAAGGAGTGCATGAGATGGAAAAACTTCAGCAGGTATTTAACAGCCTAAAGGAAAGATGGAAGAATCTTAGCAAAAACAAGAAAATTGGAATTATAATAGCTTTATTTATTATATTATTTTCAACTATAATATTCTTTGCTTATTTCAACAGAACTACATATTCTATTTTATTTAATAATTTAGATCCTCAGGATTCTGCAAAGATTATTGAAAAATTAAAAAGTGAAAAGGTTTCCTATAAGATAGAAGGAAATGAGATACTTGTACCTTCAGATAAGGTAGATGAACTTAGAATGTCGGTGCTTTCAGATGGATATATGCCATCATCAGGAAAGGGATGGGGCCTTTTTGATGAGAGCAAATTTGGAGTAACTGATACGGAGGCTAAGGTTATGTACCAAAGAGCTCTTCAGGATGAGCTTGCAAAGACTATAATGAGCTTTGATGAGGTAGAAAAAGCAAGAGTTATGCTTGTACTTCCTGATGATTCGGTGTTTGCAAGGGAAAGCGAGAAAGCAAGGGCTTCTGTTGCATTAAAGTTAAAGGGTACAAGCACCCTTTCGCCTGAGCAGGTTAAAGCAATAATATCCCTAATAGCATCGAGTGTTAAAAATCTGCCAAAGGAAAACGTTGAGGTAGTAGACAGCAATATGAACCTTTTAAGCGAGAATTTATTTGATGATAATACGAGCAGCACAGTTTCAGCTTTTAAGCAGAGGGACATTGAAAAGCAATTTGAAAACGGCCTTCAAAGCGATTTGAAAAAGATGCTTGGGGAAGTTTTTGGCTATGATAAAGTATCGGTTAAGGTTAATGCTGATTTGGACTTTGATTCTAAGCAAATTACTACTATAAAATATGATAAGGATTCAATAATAAGAAGTCAGTCTAAGATAAAAGAAACTTCAAACGATTCAACTGGGGGCTCTGCCGGAAACAGTCCTACAAATCAGAATTTATCGCCTCAGTTCAGTACAAATTCAAACCAATCCTCAAGTGCGAACAGAGAGGAAGAAACTACTAATTACGAGATTGGACAAACTGAGGAAAAAACAGTTAAAGCCCCTGGAGAAGTCAGAAGGATGACAGTATCAGTTGTAATCGATGGAAATATAAACGAAATGGAAAAAAGCCAGATAAAAAACATTGTAGCTGCAGCTACCGGCTTTGATGAGAACAGAGGAGATAATATTAGTATAGAAGGTATGCCCTTTAATACTGAGCTTAAGGATAAGCAGAATGAACAGTTAAAACTTATGGAGGAACAGATAGCAAAGGAGAAAAAAGTAAAACTTTATACTACGATAGGAGCAGCAACAGCAGCGTTACTAGCTCTTGTGATAGGAGTTATTATTATGAGAAAAAGAAGAAGTAAAAAAGATGAAGATGCAATTCAGCCATCCTTTGATGTTGTCGTAGGAGATGAAGTTATTAAAAAGCAGAATAATATCTATGAACCTGTTCTTAATGACGAAGATGACAGAATGGACATTGAAAAGGAGATTAGGGATTACGCAAGCAAAAAGCCTGAACAGGTTGTAGAGGTAATTAAAACATGGCTTTCAGAGGATGAGAGGTGATAATATGGCAAAGGATAAATTATCTGGAGTACAAAAGGCAGCAATACTTTTTATTACCTTAGGTCCTGATGCATCAGCTCCAATATTAAAAAAGATGCCTGAAAATGAAATCCAGAAAATTACTTTTGAAATAGCTAATATGCCTAAAATTAAAAAGGAAGTAAAGGAAGAAGTATTACAGGAATTCGTGGATTTAAATAAGGCTAAGGACTATATTTTAGAAGGAGGATTTGAATACGCTAAAAACCTTTTAAGCAGAGCTCTCGGTGCTCAAAGAGCTATGGAGATAATAGAAAAGGTATCTGAAATAACTCAGCAATACAGGCCCTTTGGCATTGCAAGAAAGGCCGATGCCCATCAGCTTTTAAATGTAATTATGAATGAGCATCCTCAGACTATAGCACTTATACTTTGCTATCTTCAGCCGGATAAGGCTGCACAGATAATGTCAGGGCTTCCTGAAGAGCTTCAGGTTGATGTTGCAAAAAGAATAGCTACCATGAGCAATACTTCACCAATTGTAATAGAAGAGGTTGAGGAAATACTTGAAAAGAAGCTTTCAAATGTTGTTAGAGCAGATTTTGCAACTATTGGAGGAGTTCAGCCTCTTGTTGATATATTAAACAATGTTGACAGAGGAACAGAAAAATCTATTCTTGATGAACTCGACAGGGAACAGCCGGAGCTTGCTGAAAAAATCAGAGAAAATATGTTTATATTTGAAGATATAATAAGTCTTGATAATATATCAATACAAAGAGTTTTAAGAGAAGTAGATACAAAGGATTTAGCCCTTGCAATAAAGGGCTCATCAGAAGAAGTTGCAAATGTTATATATAAGAATATGTCAAAGCGTGCAGCTCAAACATTGAAAGAGGATATTGAATTTATGGGACCAGTAAGACTTGTGGATGTGGAAAAGGCACAGCAGTCTATTGTTGCAATAATAAGAAGACTTGATGATGCAGGAGAAATTGTAATTTCAAGGGGTGGAGAAGATGCAATCATCGTATAAGGTAATAAAAGCAACTAAAGTACAAAACGACTTTGTGATAACTACCCCCACGATTGAAAATTTTTATAATAGCATGATGAAGGATGAAGAAAGAGATTTTAATATTGATGATATTAAAAATGCTATTAAAAAAGAAATAGATGATGAAAAAGAAAAGATATTAAGCCAGTCAAAGAATCAAGCACAGGTAATAATTGAAGAGGCTAAGATTAAGGCAAAGGAAATATATGAAAAGGCTAAAGATGAGGGTTTTCAAGAGGGATATAAAGAAGGCTATTCAAAGGGTTATGATTTTGGAATAAATGAAGCTCAAAAGGAAACAGAAGGCAAAAGAAAAGATGCTGAATGCTATGTAAAAGAAAGTTATGAGAAAACAAGACAATTCATAAAAGAATTTGAGAAGGAAATAATTTCTCTTTCCGTTGAAATTGCAAAATCAGTAATAAAATCAGAACTTGTTATTAACTCAAATGCTGTTTTTAAAATAGCAGAGAGCATAATATCAAAATCTGTTGATAAGAAGCTTATAATGCTTAAAGTAAATCCTTTGGATTTAAATGTTTTAAAGGATAGACGAGAGGAACTTTCTTTATATGTTGAAGACAGCAACAATTTAATAATTATTGGAGATAATACAATAGAGCAGGGCAATATTGTCGCTGAAACCAAGTCAGGGTTTATAGACGGAAGCATAGATACACAGCTAAGTATAATACTAAAATCTTTAAGTGAGGCTAAATATGATAAAGATTGATTTTGAAGGTATTAAGAGAAAACTTAAAGATATTGATACTATTAAATTGACGGGTAAGGTTAAAAAGGTAATAGGTCTTACTATTGAAGTTGAAGGTATACAATCCTTTGTTGGAGAAGTCTGCATTATTCATACCAAGGATAAAAAGGTTTTTGCCGAGGTTGTAGGTTTTAAGGATAATTCAGTTTTATTGATGCCCCTCGGGGATTTAACGGGGGTTGCACCTGGATATCCTGTTGAACCTACAGGAAAACTTCTAAATGTTAAGGTTTCTGATGAACTTTTAGGGAAGGTTTTAGACGGACTTGGAAGACCTTTTGATGATAGAATGATTCAATATGATAAGGAGTACTCTTTAGATAATGACCCCCCAAATCCTCTTTTGAGAAAAAGAATAGACACAGTAATGTCAACAGGTATAAGAGCAATTGATGGATTTTTAACCTGCGGCATAGGACAAAGGGTTGGTATATTTGCAGGAAGCGGCGTAGGTAAGAGCACTCTCCTTGGAATGATAGCAAGGTACAGCGATGCTGATGTTAATGTAATAGGATTAATAGGAGAGAGAGGAAGAGAGGTTAAGGAATTTTTAGAGAAGGATTTAGGGCAGGAGGGCTTAAAAAAATCAGTAGTTATTGTTGCAACCTCTGATCAGCCACCTTTACTAAGACTTAAGGGAGCCTTTACTGCAACTGCTGTTGCTGAATATTTCAGGGATAAGGGACTTAATGTAATGCTTATGATGGACTCTGTAACAAGGTTTGCTATGGCACAAAGAGAAGTAGGACTAACTATAGGCGAGCCACCGGCAACAAAGGGATATACACCATCAGTCTTTGCCATGCTCCCAAGGCTTATGGAAAGATCGGGAAACTCCGATAAAGGTTCAATTACCGCCTTTTATACCGTTCTTGTTGACGGCGATGATTTGAATGAGCCTATTGCAGATGCTGTAAGAGGTATACTCGATGGACATATAGTTTTATCAAGAAAGCTTGCTAATAAGAATCATTTCCCTGCGATAGATGTAATGGCAAGTATATCAAGGCTTATGCCTGAAATAGCCGATGAAAAACATAAAATGAAGGCTGGGGAGCTGAGAGACATAATTTCTACCTATAAGGAATCAGAGGATCTTATAAATATAGGGGCATATCAAAAGGGAAGTAATAAAAAAATAGATAGGGCTATTGAGCTTATAGATAATATAGAATCCTTTTTAAAACAAGGAATGAGAGAGTATTCTTCCTTTAAAGAAACCTATGATAGGATTTTATCGATTGGATAGGTGATTAAATGGAAAAGTTTAAGTATAATCTTCAAAAGGTTCTTGATTTTAAAATAGAAGTTGAAGAAAAAAAGAAGGATGATTATGTTAAGGTATATAAAAGATATATTTCAGCTCAGGAAAAGCTGAATAATCTTTTAAAACAAAAAAGCGAATTTGAAAACAAGAAGGATTTAAAAAGCGGAATAGATTGTGCAAATTATTCAAGATACTTTTATTATCTGCAGAAAACTATAGATATTGAAAATAAAAATGTTGAAAAGATTAAAAGCGAGCTTTTGAAAAAGAAAGATGAGCTTATAAAGTCAACATCAGATAGAAAAATGATTGAAAATTTAAAAGAAAAAGCAAAAATAGAATTTGATTTTGAACAAAATAAAAAAGAGCAGAACCAAAACGATGATTTTGCATTGTTTTCATATGTAAGAAATGAAAGGAGGTGAAAGTATGGATGTAAGTGCTGTTAATTCTAATTTGAATTTTAAATCCCTATTTGATAAGGATATGACTGTTAGCGATGATGTCTTTTCCGAGCTTTTCAGCGCTGTATTTTCTAACTTTTTTTTAAATCAAAACTTTCAGACGGAAGTTAGTAATTCTGATATTAATATTGAAAACGTCAAGAATCTGCCTTTAGAATTAAACTTAAATGATTTAAGTGCAATGAATATAGCAGCTGACTTAATAAAAAATTCAATTATAAGCAGTAACGGCTCTGTAAACAAAGATAATGCTGATGAACTTGACTTGATATTAAAGGAACTTGGAATAAGCAAAGAGGATATAGACAGCAGGATACCTCTTATAATAGATAGTTTAAAGCAATGTGATGAAAATAAAATGAATAAAATTGATGAAAATACAAAAGCAAGTTTAGAAGATATTAAAAATAAAAGCATTGAAGATGTAAAGACTCAATACATAATAAAAGATGAAAAAGCTGCAGATGACATAATTGATGTACATAAGAATGAAATAAAAGAAAATACAGTAAATATTAAATTAAAATCTGAACCGCAGCACGAAGAAAATGAAGCAAATCTAAAAAAGACAAAGGATGAATATAAAACAGACAAAATAAATATGCAGACTGAAAATCATGTCAGTAGAATTAAAGAAGCTGTCCTGCAGAAGGCTGAAGATAAGAATATTCCCTATATAAAAAATAATGAAGACTTAATAGAAGCTGTCGTTGAAAAATTTAAAACTCTAAGAGTACCAGGCTTTACGCAGCTAAAACTTAAGCTAATGCCTGAAAATCTTGGAGAGATAACAGTAAAGGTTGTACTCGAAAAGGGGCAGATAAATGGAAACATAATAGCTGACAAAAAAGATACTGCAAATATTATTATGGGCAATATTGAAACATTAAAAACAGAATTGAAAAACAGCAATGTAAATTTTAATAATATATCCGTAAATATTGCATCGGATGAAAATTATAATGAGCAAAGAAACCATAGCAGCTTTAATAATTTCAATGGAAATAAAAAAAGTCAGGAAAACTTTTCTGAATTTAAAGTTGAAGACAATAATGAAAAGGAAGATGGTTTCAGCATTATAGCATAGGAGGGTGAAAAATGGAGATAAATGCAATTGGAAGCAGTCAAAATAATAGCACGGTTAAGCGTGATATTATCGATAAGGATGTTTTTTTAAAGATACTATCAGTAGAACTTGCAAATCAGGATCCTTTAAATGCCAAGGATAATACTCAATATATTTCGCAGCTTGCACAGTTTACATCCCTCGAGCAGACAAACAACCTGTATGCATCTATTTCAAAGCTTCTTCTATCACAAAGGACAACTGAAGGCGCACTTTTAATAGGCAAAAACGTAGGCTTTAAGTATAATGATGGAAGCGAAGATGGAACTATTAAATACGATATAGTAAAGTCAGTTAAAATTGAAAAGGGAAATGTTTATCTTATAACTGAAAAAGGGAAATACAGCATCGATGATGTTGTTTCGGTAGGTGAATGAAGTATTGATTAATAGAATTGAAAAAGATATTAACTTTAAAAATTATGAAATTGACAAGAAGATTAATAGAGCAGTTGAATTTTCAAAGGTTCTTGAAAGAGTTACAAAGAACAATGATTTAAAGATATCAGCCCATGCAGCTGAAAGGTTAAAAGAAAGAAGCATAAATCTTACTGAAAAGGATATTAAAAATTTAATGGATGCAATGGATAAAATAAAAAATAAAGGCGGCAGGGAAGCATTGATTTTATACAATGATTTAGCCTTTATTACAAGTGTAAGAAATAATACAATTATAACTGCTGTGGACAGCAAGAGCTTAAAAGATAACGTTTTTACAAATATTGACAGTGCAATAATAATATAGGCTGGACCCTTTAGGGAGGCCCTGCCGTGGAACGATTGAAGCGGCAAATTAAAGTTAGGAGGGTTAATATGTTAAGATCACTTTTTTCTGGAGTCAGCGGAATGAAAAGCCAGCAGACAAAACTCGATGTTATAGGTAATAATATAGCAAATGTTAATACAACTTCTTTTAAAAGTGCAAGGGTTACTTTTAAGGATATGCTAAGTCAAACTCTTCAGGGAGCAAGTGCACCTGCAGGAGGGAAAGGCGGTACAAATCCTAAGCAGGCAGGTCTTGGAGTCTCTGTTGCAGCAATAGATACAAATATGACACAGGGTGCTCTTCAGCCTACAGGAAGAGCAACAGATCTTGCAATAGAAGGAAATGGATTCTTTATAGTATCCGATGGTATTGAAAAAAGATATACAAGGGATGGAGCTTTTTCAATTGATAAAGATGGTTATTTAATAACATCAGAAGGGCTTCATGTTATGGGATTTAGAAATGATAATATTGATGATGAAATAGCAGAAGATAACATTCCTACCTTAAGTAATGAGGATGAATTTGATAATACAGATTTTAATAATATTCAAAACATTAGAATACCTCTAAAAGCAGTAGTAGGAGACGGGGAGATTAAGCTTACAAGCATTGGTATTGACAAGGATGGAATGGTAAAGGCTATTTATGGCGATACAACGGTTAAAATTGGACAAATAGTAACTGCTAATTTTCAAAATCCGGTAGGACTTTATAAAAACGGCGGGAATACATATTCAGCATCATCTAACTCAGGAGAGCCGCAGCTTGGATTAGCAGCATCCTCTGGCTATGGTACAATACAGCAGGGAATACTTGAAATGTCAAATGTTGACCTTGCAAATGAGTTCACTGAGATGATAATAACGAGCAGAGCTTTTCAGGCTAATTCAAGAACTATTACAACATCAGATGAGATACTTCAGGAGCTTTTAAATTTAAAAAGATAAGAGGTTTTAGTGTATGATTAAGCTGACAGGATTTAACCATAAACCTTTCTTTATAAATAATGAGCTAATAGAAAAGATAGAATCGACTCCGGATACGGTAGTTACTTTAACCAGCGGCAAAAAGTTTGTTGTTATTGAATCTCCAGAGGAAATAATAAGCAGAATAGTTGATTTTAAAAGAAAATATACTTTAGAAAATCCGGAGGTAATAAAATGAAGAAAAATGATATATCGACAACTTTAGGCCTTGGACTTGGCTTTGTTGTTATTTTAATAGGTATGGCTTTAGATAAAGGGAAAATAAATTTTAGCAGTTTAAAACTTTTTTGGGATTTGCCATCGGTATTTATTACATTTGGAGGCTCATTTTTTACAGTTCTTGTTGCTTTTCCTTTAGAATCTGTAAAGAGGCTTCCTCAAATGATAAAAAATGCTTTTTTCCAAAAGAGTATTTCTCAAATTGAAATTATTAACAAATTCGTTGAACTATCTAAAAAGGCAAGAAGGGAAGGACTTCTATCCCTCGAAGATGAGGTTCAGAATTTAGATGACAGCTTTATAAAAAATGGAATACAAATGGTTGTTGATGGTATTGAGCCTGAAACTATAAGGGAAATATTAGAGCTTGAAACCTATGAGATGCAAAGGCGTCATGCATCTGGAATTAATATTTTAAAGGCATGGGCTGGCTACGGCCCTGCCTATGGTATGATAGGAACTCTTATTGGGCTTGTACAGATGCTTGCAAACCTAAACGATCCTAAGGCACTTGGTCCTGGAATGAGTAAAGCCATTATTACATCCTTTTATGGTTCAGTAATGGCAAACTTTATTTTCGGTCCTCTTGCTGCAAAACTCGAATTAAAGAGTGAAATTGAGGCAAAGATTAGAGAAATGATAATTGAAGGGATTCTTGCTATACAGGCAGGGGTAAACCCAAGAATTGTTGAGGACAAGCTCAAAACATACCTATCTCCTGCTGAAAGAATAAAGATGATAAGTGAAAATCCACAGGGAAGTATGGTGACTGAAGGTGAGTAAAAAAAAGGAAGTTGAAAAAAAGCAAATCAGTCAGGAATGGCTTACTACATATTCTGATATGGTTACCTTGCTGCTTACATTCTTTGTGCTCTTATATTCATTTTCTCAAGTTGATAATATAAAATTTAAGGCTATAGCATTATCCCTTGCCCAATCCTTCGGGGCAACATCAGGATACATAACAAAGGGAGGGGATATTGGGCCAACTCCTGTAGAAGATAAGATAAATCTTCAAAACGATTTAAAAACTCAGGATGATTTGGAGATTGGTAAAAACAATAAGTTGTCTGGAGAGACTGAGAGCGTTTATAAAAAGGTAAGCGATTTTGTAAAGGCAAATAATCTAGAGGCTAAAGTTTCTGTAAAGGAAGATGTTAGAGGAGTTATTATTGAGCTTCAGGAAAAGATTTTGTTTGATTCTGGAAGCTCAGAAATTAAAGAAGTCAGCGTTCCTCTTCTTGATAAATTAGCAGAGCTTTTATCAAGTTTTTCAAATGAAGTTATTGTTGAAGGGCACACTGATAATGTCCCAATCAGTAAAGGATATTATAAAAGCAACTGGGAGCTTTCTGCTGACAGAGCTGTAAAGGTTGTAAGATATTTTACTGAAAATAAAAGACTTGACCCTTCAAAATTTGTTGCAACAGGATGCGGAGAATTCAGACCCATAGATACAAATTCAACGCCTCAGGGAAGACAGAGAAACAGAAGAGTTAACATTTTAATAGTTACGACAAAGGAGAGTAAGAAATGAGCAGTGGAAAGAGCAAAATAATAATTATCATTTTAGTTATTTTGCTGCTTATAGCAGTAGGAATTGGAACTTTTTTTGGTTATAATTACTTTTTTAAATCAAAAAAAACAGAACCTAAGAAGGTTCCTGAAAATACGGTTGCCCTTGAAAACATTATAGTAAATCTTTCTGATGAAGATGCTAAGGTATATATTAAAACACAGATAAATCTTGGATATACAAAGAAAAACGGAGATAAGGAAATAAACTCTTATTTACCTCAGATTAGAGATAGAATAAACATATATTTAAGAGGCAAAAAGTCGGGGGATTTTAATAAGGATGGATTAAACAAAATAAGACAGGAGCTTTTAAAGCAGGTAAATGAAGTTATTGGTGAAAATATTGTAACTAACTTGTATTTTTATGAGATTATAATACAGTGATAAGGTGATTTGATGGATTACAATTTTGTCTCAGACTTATTAAAAATAATGATATTACTGCCTCTAATAATACTTCTTATTTATATAAGCTTTAATTTCGGAGGAAAGTATTTAAAGAGCATAAATAAAAACAGGATTATAAAGATATATGAGAGAGTTCCTATGGGGCAGAATACTTATTTATCTGTTATATCCATAGAAGATAAAGTATATCTTATTTCAAGCAGCAATAACGGTATTCAGATATTAAAAGAAATAGATAATCAATCTATATTTAAATATGAGAATATGGAAAAAAATACAATGGGTGATTTATTAAATAAAATAAAAAGGAAGAAGTAGGATGAATAATAGACGCAAAATAATATATATACTGTTTTTTTTCCTTATGATTATTACTATTACAGCAAAGGCTGAGCCAGGAACCTTTCAAATACCAAAAGTCACTCTATCTGTTGATGGAGCTAAAAATCCAAAGGAATATGTTGATAATATAAAACTTTTAATACTTTTAACATCATTAACATTTATACCGTCAATCATTTTAATGATGACATCATTTACGAGAATAATAGTGGTTTTTGGTTTTTTAAGGAATGCTCTATCTACACAGCAGTCCCCCCCAAATCAGGTACTTATTGGACTTGCCCTTTTTATGACAATATTTATTATGTCTCCAGTATATGGAAAGGTCAATAAAGAGGCAATACAGCCATATATTAAAGGTGAGATTACGCAGGATAAGGCAATTGATATAGGAAGCAGGCCTATTAAAGATTTTATGTTAAAACAAACGAGAGAGAAGGATATAGCACTTTTTTATACTGCTGCTAATATTGAAAAACCTAATGACAGGTATGAAGTTCCTTTCAAAGTATTAATACCTGCCTTTGTAATAAGCGAACTTAAAACAGCCTTTCAAATGGGGTTTTTAATATATGTTCCTTTTATAGTAATAGATATAGTGGTTGCAAGTATATTGATGTCAATGGGAATGTTTATGCTTCCGCCGGTTACTATATCCCTTCCCTTTAAAATATTGTTATTTGTTTTAGCAGATGGATGGCATCTTGTTGTTAAATCATTAATTCAAAGCTTTATGTAGGAGGCAGTTATGAGTGAAGCTTTTGCTTTAGAGATAGGTAAACAGGCAATTTTTGCTGCCCTTAAAATTGCAGCACCAGTATTAATAGTTTCTATGCTTATTGGTCTTTTGATTGGTATATTTCAGGCGGCTACACAAATACAGGAACAAACATTAACTTTTGTTCCTAAAATAATATCAATAATTTTTGTAATGCTTCTTTTAGGGCCATGGATGCTAAAGAGCCTCGTTCAATTTATACAAAGCATGATAAACAATATAGGATTAATAGTAAAATAGGTGGAACGATGATAGATAACTTTATAATATATTTTCTTTCAACCATTAGAATAATTTCAATGCTTATTTCTTCGCCGATTTTTTCTGTAAGGCAAATACCATCTGCTGTTAAAGTAGGATTATCACTTATAATATCGTTGATAATATCTCCTTCTTTAGCTGCAGCTAACAGCCCTTTGCCTCATACTTTAACAGAATTAATAGCCTCAATTGGCTTTGAAGTTTTGATTGGTGTTTCAATTGGTTATGTTGCAACTTTAATATTTAATTCGATTAGAGTATCTGCACAGCTTATGGATTTTACAGTAGGATTTTCAATGGCACAGTATTATGATCCATCAACCTTAAACAATTCTACACCCCTTGAGAGGTTTTTTAACTGGTTTGCCATTATGGTATTTTTAATTTTTAATTTTCATCACGTTATATTATCTGCTATTATTAAAAGTTTTCAAGTTATACCTATTAACATAACCTCAATAAATTTTAATTATTTCTCTGCAATATTATCTGTTTTTTCAAAAAGCTTTTTAATTGCAATGCAGCTTGCAGCACCAGTTGTTATTGTAATTTTTATTACAGATTTTACTTTAGGCCTTATATCAAGAACAGTACCGCAGCTCAATATTTTTATGCTGAGCCTTCCTGTAAAAGTTCTTGTAGGATTGTTTGCAATAGCATCAATTTTACCAGGTTTAGCTCATATTTATGTTAAAGTATTTGAAAGAATTTCATCGGATTTAATAAAGTTTTTTAACATGGTTCCTTTTATTATGCTTATGGCTAATGATGATAAAACAGAGGAACCTACATATAAAAAACTTCAGGAGGCTAAAAAGAAGGGACAGGTAGCTAAAAGCATAGATTTAAATTCAGCCCTTATATTATTAGGAATTGGAATAGTTCTCTCTGTAATGGGTGAATTCTATTACAACAATGGAAGACTTTTTATAATAGATAGTTTTAACCATGTAACAAAAGATGATTTAAATTTAGGAAGCGTGACAGCTCTTTTTATATATAATCTTAAGAACATTTTAATCGCAACTCTTCCGATAGTCTTAACGGTTATGATTCTTGGTATAATAGGTAATCTTGCTCAAACCGGCATAATATTAACATCAGAAAGTTTAAAGTTTAAATTTGAAAGGCTGAATCCAATAGAAGGAATTAAAAAATTTTTTAATAAAAGAACTTATTTTGAACTAATAAAATCTATAAGCAAAATACTTGTTATTGGATATGTAGTTTTCAGCTTTATAAAATCAAAGCTGAATGTAATTTTAAAAACTTCAGATTTAAATCCTTTAGGAATATACCCCTTTGTTAAAAGCTTAATAGATGCACAGCTTATAAGATTAATAATAATTCTCTTTGTCCTTGGAATTACAGATTATATATTTCAAAAAAGACAGTATAAAAAGGATATGATGATGACAAAACAAGAGGTAAAGGAAGAAATGAAGCAGTCTGAGGGAGATCCACAGATTAAGTCGAGGATAAAGCAAAAGCAAAGGGAGCTTGCAATGAGAAGGATGATGCATGAAGTACCTAAGGCGACTGTTGTGGTTACAAACCCAACTCATTATGCAGTTGCTTTAAGATATGATAGAAACAAAGATTTTGCTCCAAGAGTTGTTGCAAAGGGATGCGACTTGGTTGCTCTAAAGATAAAAGAAATTGCAAAACAAAACAATGTACCAGTTATAGAAAATAAAGAAATTGCAAGAGCTCTTTATGCAAAGGTTGATATAGATGATATAATACCTGATGAATTATATCAGGCGGTTGCAGAAATTATAGCTTATGTTTACAGCATAAATAATCATCGAGGGTGAAGTAGATGGATAATGGAAAATTAGCTAAAAATTTAGATATAATAGTAGCAGTTTCAGTAATTTTAATAGTTTTAATGATAATAATACCTTTAAAGCCATGGATGCTTGATATTTTACTTGCTTTTAATATTTCATTTTCTCTTATAATAGTTTTATTGACTATGTTTACAACTGAGGTATTAGAGTTTTCGATTTTTCCAACACTGCTGCTCATTACAACTCTTTTTAGACTTGGTCTTAATATTTCTTCAACAAGGCTTATCTTAGGACAGGCACAGGCTGGAAGGATAATTGAAGCCTTTGGCAATTTTGTTGTGGGAGGAAATTATGTAGTTGGATTTATATTATTTATAATTATCATAGTAGTTCAGTTTGTAGTTATTACAAATGGTGCAGGACGAGTTGCCGAGGTTGCAGCAAGATTTACTCTTGATGCAATGCCTGGTAAACAGATGAGCATAGATGCAGATCTTAATGCAGGCATTATAAGCGAATCTGAGGCTAAGGATAAAAGAAAAAAACTTCAGATGGAGGCAGATTTTTATGGAGCAATGGATGGTGCCAGCAAATTTGTTAAGGGAGATGCTATAGCAGGTATTGTAATTGTTGTTATTAATATAATTGGAGGAATAATTATAGGAATATTATTTCATAATATGTCAGCTATGGAAGCACTTACTCGATATGCTCTCTTAACAGTTGGTGATGGGCTTGTAAGCCAGATACCAGCACTGCTTATTTCAACTGCATCGGGTATAATAGTTACAAGATCAGCAAGCGATACTTCCTTTGGAAAGGAATTTTCAAAACAGATAACTTCATACCCAAAGGTTCTTGGAATAACTGCAGGTATACTTTTTACTTTATCTTTAATTCCTTCTTTGCCAAAGGGAGCATTTATATTTGTATCAGTTATTTTTGCAGCATTATCATTTTTTCTAATTAGAGATGAAAAGAAGAAATCCTTAGTACAAAGCACTCAGGGAAGCGAAATTATAAAACCTGAAAAAAGCGAGCCTGAAAATGTTATTAATCTTTTAAATGTTGAGCCTCTTGAAATTGAAATAGGATATGGACTAATACCTCTTGCTGATATATCATCAGGAGGAGATTTGCTTGATAGGATAGCAGGAGTTAGAAGGCAGTGTGCTGTAGAAATGGGGATTATCGTTCAGCCAATAAGAATTAGGGATAATCTTCAGCTGGCAACAAATGAATATACTATAAAGATAAGAGGTACAAGCGTTGCAAAGGGTGAGATACTGTGCAATCATTACCTTGCTATTGATGCTTTAGGAGAAGGGTTAACCTTAGATGGAATAAAAACAGTTGAGCCAACCTTCGGACTTCCTGCAGTTTGGATACCTGAGAGCAAAAAAGAAGAAGCAGAGCTTATGGGAGTAACTGTTGTAGATCCTACTACGGTTCTTGTAACTCATCTTAGTGAAATAATTAAAAGATATGCTCATGAACTCCTTGGAAGGCAGGAAGTTAAAATGCTTGTTGATAATCTTAAGGAAAACTACAGCGCAGTTGTTGAGGAGCTTATACCTAATATTTTAAGCATAGGAGAGGTACAAAAGGTTCTGCAGAATCTTTTAAAAGAAAGGGTTCCTATAAGGGACTTGGTTACAATATTTGAAAGCCTTGCAGATAATGGAGCTAACACAAAGGATATTGAGCTTTTAACTGAGTATGTCAGATTTTCATTAGCAAGGACCATTTGCAAAAACCTGACGGATGAAAACAACTGCATAAAGGTTTTAACTATACATCCAGAAATTGAAAACTTAATTGGAGATAATATACAAAAATCTTATCAGGGTTCTTATCCGGTAATCGACCCTGATACTACAAAAAGTATTTATGAGTCAATTAAATATAATATAGAAACCTGTGAGTTTAATAATGGACAGCCTATAATACTTTGTTCTCCAAGAATAAGGCCTGCATTTAGAAGGCTTACAGAAATAGTTTTTCAAAATCTTACTGTTTTGTCCATGAATGAAATACCAACAGATGTTCAAATAGAGACAGTGGGGATGGTGTCAATATAATGATTATAAAAAGATATGTCGTTGATAATATGAATGAAGCTATGGTTAGGATAAGATATGAGCTTGGGAATGATGCTGTCATAGTCAGTCAGAGAAAAATAAGGCAAAAGGGAATAATTGGAATATTGAAACCGAGAAAGTTAGAAGTTACTGCTGCAGCAGATGAAAAGCAGAAGAATGTAAAATCAAAAAGTGAAAAAAACGAGGAATTAGAAAAGGAACTGAGCGATATTAAAAATATGGTTTCAATCCTTTTAAGAGAAAGGGATACAAATAGGAAGGATAATAAAAACAAAACAAAGCAAAAACTTTTAGAAAATGACATACCAAATGAAATAATTGAAGATATATATAATAACATTAAATTAAAAAATCAGGATAAAAAGTTAACTCCTAAAATGATTGAGTCTTGCTTTAAGGAAGCGCTGATGGATATTATTAAAATTGATGAAAATAAGGATGATAAAATTCAAGTGTTAGTTGGTCCAACAGGGGTTGGAAAAACTACGACAATTGCAAAGCTTGCAAGTTTATATTCTCTTTATCAAAATAAAAAAGTTGGATTAATTACTATAGATACCTATAGAATAGGAGCAGTTGAACAGCTGAAAACCTATGCAGAAATTCTTTCAATACCCTTTGAAGTGGCATTATCTTTAAAGGATATTCCTGAGATTATTAATAAAATGAAGGGCTGTGATGTAATATTAATAGACACAACAGGAAGAAACAGCAAAAATATAATGCAGATATCAGAAACAAGAAAATACGTAGAAACGATTAACGCAGGCAAGGTACACCTTGTTTTAAGCATGACTACAAAACAGAGCGATTTAAAGAAAATAATAGAAAACTACAAGATTGTCAATTATAACAGCTTAATACTTACAAAAGTAGATGAAACCAATGCCTATGGCTCAATTCTTTCATGCTGCTATTATGGTAATGTACCAATTTCATTTTTAACAACAGGGCAAAATGTACCTGAAGATATTGAGAGGGCAGATAAGGATAAAATATTGAAACTGGTACTGGGAGTTGATAACTGATGGATCAGGCTTATAAACTTAGGAATTTAATAAACAGCAAAAAACAAATTGAAAATAATTTCAGAGTGATTGCCGTTTCAAGCGGAAAAGGGGGAGTTGGAAAAACTAATTTTGCAGTCAACCTTGCGATTGCACTGAAAAAAAGAGGACTTAGGGTTTCGATTCTTGATGCGGATTTTGGAATGGCAAACGTAGATATTTTGTTTGGAATAAAAACCCGATATACCATATACGATATTCTATATAATGATAAGACAATAGATGATGTATATGAAATGACTGAGGAAGGAGTAAAAATTATTCCTGGAGGCTCGGGAATAAGCGAACTTTTTGACCTTGATGATGAAAAGAGAAAGAAAATTATCGATGAATTTTCAAAGATAAATGATATAGATATACTAATTATTGATACAGGTGCAGGATTGTCAAAAACTACTTTAACTCTTCTTAATTTTGCAGATGATATAATAGTAATTACTAATTCTGAACCTTGTTCTTTAACGGATGCCTACAGTTTAATCAAAGTAATCTGCAGGGAAAACATTAAAAGCAATATTGGAGTTGTAGTAAACAGGGCAAAAAACATAATAGAAGGCCGCGAAACTTTTAATAAACTCAGCAATGCGATTAAGATATTTTTAGATAAAGAAATAAAATATCTTGGATATATTTGCGAAGATCATAGGGTAATAAATGCGGTTAGAGAACAAAAACCCTTTATATCGATGTATCCAAGATGTGAAGCAGGGCTTTGTATAAATAAAATAACATCAGAAATATTAGGAACTTGTGATAATAACAAAAATGCAACAGTTAAAGAGTACTTTAGTAAAATACTTAAGTTTATGGGGAGATGAGTCATGGTGGATTTTAAAATAAAATTAGAAATAAATCAAAGTATTGAAATAATTGAGAACCAAATAACCTATAAAAGCAGTATACAGGATATTAAGGAAGATTATGTTCTTATAGGAATGCCAATATCGGGCAGCAGGTATCTTCTTATGCATCCTAAAAGCATTATAGAATATTATATGATGAATGAAAAGGAAGTTTTTAAATGCCGCTCAGTTGTTTTAGGAAGAACTAATGAAAAAAATCTTCAGCTTGCAATGCTAAGTTTTCCGGATGTTATAGAAAGAGTTCAAAGAAGAGAATATTTCAGACTGCCTATTGTTATGGAGGCTAAATTTTTTCCGCTTCCTGAGGGAAGGTTTTATATGGATTTAAAGGATGTACCTTCTGGATATTTTAAAAAACTCGAAAATACTATAACCGTTGATATAAGCGGAGGGGGCATTAAAATAATATCTAAGCAAAATGTTAAAAAAGACAACTATGTACTCCTTTCAATTAATATACCTGAAGAAATAAACGTTTTATGCAAAGTTATAAGATGTGATTTTGATAATATGAATAAAAACTATAAGCTTGCTTTAAAATTTGAAAGGATAGATGAAAGGATAAGAGATAATATAATTAGATTTATTTTCAGCAAGCTTCGTGAACAGAGCAGATTATTTAAGTAGGAGGTGACTGCTTTGAAATGTTACAAGCACTTTGATGAAAGAGAAGAGATGATATTAAAATACATTCCCTATGTAAAATATATTGCATCACGGCTTGTCGTTGGCAAACCTCCAGGAATTGAATATGAAGATTTAATAAGCTTTGGAATATTAGGGCTTATTGATGCTATTGAAAAGTTTGACCCTTCTAAGGGATTAAAATTTGAAACCTATGCAACTTTAAGAATAAGGGGCTCAATAATAGATGAACTTAGAAAGATAAGCTGGATACCAAAGAGTGCTTTTTCAAAACTTAATGCATTGAATAAAGTTAGAGAGGAACTGGAATTTAAATTAAACAGAGAACCCACCGATGAGGAAATATCAAATTTTACTGGGATGACGATGATGGAAATTAAAAATATACAATCCTATGTTAACTATATTTCAATTATTTCTCTCGATGAAATACTTTTTAAATCTGATGAAGAGGATATTAAATTAAAAAGTTTTGTAAGAGATAGTACAAGCCCTCAGCCAGAAAAATTAGTTGAAGAAAAAGAAAAAAATAAGGTTTTAAAAGAAGCTGTTAAGATGCTCCCTGAGAAGGATAAACTGATACTTCAGCTGTACTACTTTGAAAAGCTTACATTAAAAGAAATAGGAAAAGTTCTAAATATATCAGAATCGAGAGTGTCACAGCTTCATAGCAGAGCGATTATAAGGCTCAGGGAAAACTTAAAAAAAATAGGTTATTTATAAGGAGCTGAAAATGATTTATATTCTTTTAATTATAGGATTAATTATTATATACATAGCCCTTAAAAAAGGCATTGGACAAAATTTTTTATATGAGTCAAATTTTAATAACAAACTTTTTTCTGAGGAAATAAATAGTATTAAAAATGAGTTTAAGGAACTATCAAACAGAATTGAGGATATTGAAAACTCAATAATTATTTTAAACGAAAAATTAGAAAATAGTAAAGAAAAAATATATGAAGAAGAAAAAGTGCATGAAATTAAAAATATAAGTGAGAAAATTGAAACAGAAGAAAAGGATTTAAATTCTATTATTTATAATTTATATGATGAAGGTTTGTCTATTGATGAAATATGCTCAAGACTAAAGATAGGAAAGGGTGAGGCATTATTAAGAATTGGTTTGAGAAAACAAAAATAATTTTTATAAAATTAATAAAGGACAGCAATTTTTTATTAGGTTTAGGAATTGGAATAGTATTATCAACAATAATATTATCCTCTGTATCCTATAACCAAATACCTAAATATAAAATTGAGGTAATGGCAAGAAAAATGGGAATGATTTATCCTGATGAAGTAAAAGCTTATTTTGAAGGAGATAAAAAATAAAATGAGGTGAGATTATGATTAGAGGTCTTTATATAGCTGCCTCTGGCATGATTACAAGACAGGTACAGCAGGAAAACTTAAGTAACGACATAGCAAATATAAACACTCCAGGATATAAAAAAGATAAGACAGCCTTAAAAACCTTTGAAGAGGTTATGATTGAGAACAAAGATAGAATTGTTAATGGTAAAAGTTATAAAAATGTTATTGGGAAAATGGATATGGGAGTCGGAATAGACGATGTTAAAACTGATTATTCACAGGGAATATTAGAAGAAACCAGCAGAAATCTTGACTTTGCAATTAATGGAGAAGGCTTTTTTACAGTTGTTGATGATAATAATAATAAATATTATACGAGAGATGGAAGATTTAAAATTGATTCCGATGGAAATCTTAGAACTATAGAAGGATATAAAGTTTTAGGATTAAATGAAAACAACGATGAAGCAGAAATAAACGTGAAGGATTCGGATTTTAAATTATCGTCGGATGGTTCCTTTGAGTCTTCAAATGGTAAAATGAAATTTTTAATAAGCAGTTTTAACACGCAGGATTTGCAAAAAAGTTCTTCAAATTTTTATATCTCAAACTCTAAGCCTAATATCGCTAATTCTGATGTAAAACAAGGGTATTTAGAGAAATCAAATGTAGATGCTATTGAAGTTATTACTAACATGATAACTATAATGAGAAATTATGAGTCAAGTCAAAAGGTATTGCAGCAGATGGATGAAACGCTTGGCAAAACAGTAAATGAAGTTGGAAGCGTAAGATAAGAGGTGATTTAATGTTAAAGGCTTTGTGGAATGGAAGAGCAGGTCTTAGAGCAAATCAAAACAGGCTTGATATAATAACGAATAATATAAATAATGTTGATACTAATGGATACAAGAAAAATGACATATCCTTTGAAGATATAATGTATAACAAATTAGAAAGGCTTGGGGTTCCAATTACAAATCAAAATCGTGATAAGCTTTTACAAGGAAGCGGAAGCAGGGCTGAAACAATAGTTAGAGATTATAAGCAAGGCTATATTAAACAAACTGACAATCCTTACGATATTGCAATTGAGGGAAAGGGTTTTTTTAGAATAAAAGATTCTAAGGGAAATTATTATTATACGAGGGATGGTGCCTTTACAATAGATGCAGACGGGAATTTTGTCCATTCTTCAGGAAATCTTCTTGATATAGATAGCTATAATTCTTATAATATCAGCTATCCAATATCTATTAGCAATAACGGAGAAATGATAGATTCAAAGGGAGAATTTATAGGTAAAATAAATATATATGATTTTAATGACAAAGATGGAATGACTGCCCTAGGGGATAATCTTTTTCAAACCAATGAGGAGCCAAAGAATGCAGATGGAATTCTAAGGCAGGGCTTTTTAGAAAAATCAAACGTTGATATTGCAAAGGAACTTACAGATATGCTTATAACCCAAAGGGCCTTTGAGCTTAATTCAAGAACAATAAAGTCTGCCGATGAGATGTGGCAGATAGCTAACAATTTAAGGAATAAATAGGTATAAAAATCTCCTTTAAAGTATATAATTTAAAAGAAAATATTGCTTTAAAGGAGATAAATATGATAGATAAAAATATAATAAAATATATAAACGAGAATGATGTTGAATATGCTAAAATCTTGATTGGAGAAAAATTTAAAAACAATTTGAGACTTTATAATTATTATATGGGTCTTTGTCTTTGCTGTGAAAAAAATTTTTTATCAGCTATATTTCATTTTAATAAATCAATAGAATACGGACTTAAAAATGCTTTAGTTTTTTATAATCTTGGTGTAGCATACATTGAAACTGAAAGCTTTAAAGAGGCAGAAAAGTGTTTTATAGATTCTATTGAATTAGATACCTCCTTTACTAAAAGTTATATAAATCTTGCTTACATATATTACAAAAATAAAGATTATAAAAAGGCCTATCAAATAATAAAACTATGTTTATCTTTTAACGATGAAGATTACATCAAAAAAATTGAAAAAAAGCTGCTGTCTTTGATATACTATTTTTAAAGTGCTTCCTTTGTTTGGGGGCATTTGTTTTTATTAGATGGGAGGGGTAATATGATTAAGCCAGATAGATTAAAAAAAGGTGATAAAATTGGAGTAGTTGCACCTGCAAGCCCGGTGTTTGAAAAAGATAAAATAGATATGGGAGTTAAAATGTTAAAAGAGCAGGGTTTTGATGTTGTTCTTGGTGACAGCTGCTTTAAAAAGTATGGCTTTCTTGCAGGTAATGATTATATTAGAGCAAAGGACATAAACGATTTTTTTAAAAATGATGAAATAGATGCAATTATCTGCCTTCGAGGTGGATATGGCTCCATTAGGATTCTCGATATGATTGATTATGAAACCATTAAAAATAATCCTAAAATATTCTGCGGATACAGCGATATTACGGCATTTCATTTAGCAATATACAAATATACAAGTCTTATAACCTTTCATGGACCTATGATATGTGATATAGCAGAGTTTGATGAATTTACAATAAAAAGTTTTATTGATTGTTTAAGCGGAAATATAAATGATAAATCTTATTCTTTAGGAATATTAAGGGGTAAAGATAAAGATGTTGAAGGCAGGATTTTTGGAGGCAATTTGAGCTTAATATGTTCTTTAATAGGCACTCCCTATGAAAATAATTATGAAAATAAAATACTATTTATTGAAGATATAGGAGAAGAACCGTATAAAGTTGACAGGATGCTCAATCACTTAAGATTAAGGGGAGTATTTGAAAATATTAAAGCAATAATATTAGGACAGTTTACTGATTGCAGCCCAAAGGATGAAGAAAAAAGTTTATCTTTAAATATAGTTTTTGAAGATTTCTTTTCAAATATAAAAGTACCTGTTTACTACGGACTTTTAGCAGGCCATGATAAAAATAAAATAACAATCCCACTGAACACTAATATTAAAATAATAGGTGATAAGTTATATTTTATTGAGGAAGGTGTAAAGTAATGGATGAATTTTTAAAAGAGTCTAATGAACTATTTTCTTTGATGCAAAATATTAGAAGAGAACTTCACATGTATCCTGAAATAGATAATAAACTATATAAAACCTCTGAGCTTGTGGAATCATATCTTAGAAATTTTAATATAAAATATAAAAAATACAGCAATAATGGAATCATAGCAGAGATAGGCTCAAAAAAGGATAATATAGTAGCTCTTCGTGCTGATATGGATGCATTAGAGGTATTCGATTTAAAGGATGTTCCATACAAATCAAAAGTAGAGGGATATATGCATGCCTGCGGGCATGATGCACATACTGCAATTCAAATAGGAGCAGCAGCGCTTTTAAAGAAAATAGAGGGTGAGCTTGATGGCAGCGTAAGGCTTATTTTTCAGCCAGCAGAGGAAACCTATGGCGGTGCAAAGGAAATGATAGAATATGGCGCTCTTGAAGGCGTAAAATCTATTATTGCACTTCATGTGGATGAAACTATTGATACAGGAAAAATTGGCGCAAAAAGGGGAGTAGTCAGTGCAGCTTCAAACCCTTTTAAAATTATTGTAAGGGGTAAGGGAGCTCATGGGGCGTATCCCGAGGATGGGGTAGACAGCGTTTATATTTCAGCAAAGATAATAGATAATCTTCAAGGAATAATATCAAGAGAAATAGCTGCTGTAAATAATGCTGTAATTACTATTGGCAAGATAAATGGAGGTACTGCTTTAAATGCGATAAGTTCAGAGGTAATAATGGAGGGAATAATAAGAACCCTTGGTAAAGATATAAGAGAATATTGTATTGATAGAGTTTCTAATATAGTTGAAAATACTGCAAAAATGTATAGAGGAGAAGCAGTATTTGATTTTATAGAAGGTTACCCATCCTTTGAAAACGATGAGTTGCTCTTTAATTTATTTAAAAGTATTATAAATGAGAAGAACTATGCAGGATTTATTGAAGCAGATAAGCCTTCAATGGGTGTAGAAGATTTTGCTTATTATGCACAAAAGGTTCCTTCACTTTATTATAAATTAGGCTGCAGAAATGAGAAATTCGGTATAATAAATCCATCCCATGGAAGTTATTTTGATATAGATGAAAAATGCTTAATAATAGGATGTGCTGTTCAAAGCGCTTTTGCATATAAGCTGTTGAAGAGGGAATAGCAGTGTATACATTAATGCAGGAATAATCTGTTATTAATACTATTGGAATTGTTGACATAAGTATGATTTTTTTAGTAATATTAATTTAAACTCATACGGGTTTAAACCTTATGCCGCTTCTACGAGAGTAGAGGCTAATTTTTTTTGCTTTTTAAGCTTTAGAAAATAAAAAAGTGCAAGTTTAATCTTGCACTTTGGTGGAGGGAGATGGATTCGAACCATCGAAGTCACTGACAACAGATTTACAGTCTGCCCCCTTTGGCCGCTCGGGAATCCCTCCGAATATGGAGCCGGCTATCGGAATCGAACCAATAACCTACTGATTACAAGTCAGTTGCTCTACCGATTGAGCTAAGCCGGCATATTTTAATCAATGGTGGGCCTTCAGGGATTCGAACCCCGGACCGACCGGTTATGAGCCGGTTGCTCTAGCCAACTGAGCTAAAGGCCCTTACGAACATTTATTATTATAAATTAGAATTCTATAATAGTCAATAGTTATTTTTAAAAAATTAATATCAAAACAAACATTATCATAAATGATAAACAATATAGTAATATATCTTAAAAAATCAAAATATAAATTATTATAACCAATTATAATGAGGTATATAATGTCGTCTAATTTAAATGAGGAAATCAAAAAAATCAGTATAGGTGAAAAGGAATTTAGAAAAATAACAAACATACTAAAGTATTATTCCATAGAACCTGAGCATATAGAAAAACTTAGATGCGTTTACAAGATAAAATATAATAACAAAAATTACTGCCTGAAAAAAATTCGAAAAGGAAATAAAAAAATATTAAAAAGTTTATATCTGATAGAATATCTAAAGAAAAATGGCTTTATAAACATAGCATCTTATATATCTGTAAGAGAAGGATTGGAATATATTAAGACAAAAAATTCAATTTACTATATGACTGAATGGATTGAAGGCAGGGAGTGCAATTTATATGATTTGGAAGAACTAAAAAGAGCATCTTCATTGCTTGCAGATTTTCATATTAAATCAAAGGGTTTTTATTCAAAGGAGGCAAAATTAGAAAATACAATAAAGAATTGGTCATTAGAATTAAGAAAAGTAAAGCATGACATATTAAGATTTAAAAAATCGATTGAAAGTAAAAGAGTAAAAACTATTTTTGATATTGAATACAGCGATGGTATAAATACAGTTCTTGAATTTTTAGATTTATCAATAGAAATGATTGATAAATCTAACTATAATGACTTAATGAAAAAAGCCAAAATAGAGAGATGTATCTGTCATGACAGCTTTTACTATAAAAATATTATTGTAGATGATTCTTTAAAGATGTATTTAATTAATTTTGACAGCGTTGTTTATGACATTCATGTATATGATCTTGCAAAATTTATAAGAAGAATACTTTATAAAAGAATATACTCATGGGATTTTAATGTAGCAAAAGAGTTAATATCATCCTATACACAAATAAATAAATTATCTAAAGAAGAATTAAAAGTTTTACTATCATTAATAATATTCCCGCAAAAATTTTGGAAGTTAGGTAAAAAGAGATATTATAAAAATAAGAAATGGGATGAAGAAAAATACATTAAAAAGCTTACACGAATTTTACAATACATGGATAATCAAAAGGAGTTTATTAAAAGATATACTGATTTTTATGAAATAGATAAGAAAATGGATGATAATGAAAATTAAAAAAGCAGCTTTAAGCTGCTTTTGGTGGCCAGAGCCGGAATCGAACCAGCGACACGAGGATTTTCAGTCCACTGCTCTACCGACTGAGCTATCTGGCCATATTAATTTTTAATGGTGGGCCTTCAGGGATTCGAACCCCGGACCGACCGGTTATGAGCCGGTTGCTCTAGCCAACTGAGCTAAAGGCCCTAATGGTGACCCCTACGGGATTCGAACCCATGTTACCGCCGTGAAAGGGCGATGTCTTAACCACTTGACCAAGGGGCCATGATACCTTACAATATAATAGTAATTATTGGAGCACTCAATTCGTGCTGACGAAATATAATATATCATGATATAATCTTTAAGTCAATACAGTTTTAAAATATTTTTTATGTAAAGTACAATTTTTTATTCTTCGACAATATTAGTAAAGTAGTATATGTATATTATGTAAATATATGGATGATTTTTTCGAACGATTACCTTGCATATATTGAAGGAAAAAGTTTAACTTGAAAGAATATATATGTGGGGTGATTATATGGGATTAATAACCTATACTTTTAAAGATGTTTGTGAGAAAACAGGATATAAACCTTCCGTAATCAGATATTATGAGAAAGAGTTTAATTTAAATATACCAAGGGACGTTAATGGAAGAAGGTTTTTTACGCAGAAGGAATTTGAAAGACTGATTTTTATTAGACAGCTTCAGCAGCAGGGCTATACAAATGGTCAAATAAAAAAAATAATTGAAGATAATAGATTTGAAGGACTTCAAGAAATAGCAGCTGCAAAGGAATTGAATGTACCGATTGAATTAAATAACACCTTAGTTTCTCCTTTAAATGAAAATATTATAAATTTTATAAATGAAAAGCTGACAGAGATTAACAGCAATATAAATGAATTAAGTAAAAATGTAAGCAGCAAGGAAAGAGATATTCTTATTTCTGAAAACATGAAACTTAAGATGGAATTAAAGCAAAAGTCCTATGAAATAATAGAGCTTAAGGAAAAACTCAAATATGAAAAGGAAAGAAAAAAAGGTTTTTTATCAAAAATATTTAAAAAATGATGGAATTTATATTTAATTGTATTTAATAAGTGTATGAGGGATTAAAATGCTGAATGTTTATAATGCCCAGATTAAAGATGTAATAAACATTAAAAGAATTTTGAATGAAACTGACAGAAAAGCAGATTATTATAGTGAGTTTAAAGAAAGCATTATTAAATATATCTTAAAAAAAAGATGTTTTATTGTAAGTAAAAACAATAATATACTCTGCGTAATATTTATAAATGATAGAAATGAAGTTTATGCAATACCAAATGATAGTACTTTTTCTTTATTTAAGCTTTTATTTGTTTTAAAAACACATTTTAAAAATTTGGAGCTTAACATTAAAATAAAATATAAAAAACTTAATGTAAATTTATATAAAAAATATTACAAAATAAAAGTAAAAGATAATTACTTATGTATGGTTTTAGATACATCTAAAATAAAATATACCAATAATAATATATGTAATGAAGATAAGATTCTTTTTAGAAAAATGAAAATCGAAAAAGATGAGAATATTAGGGTAAACCTTCAAAATAAAATTTTTTCAAATGTTAAGGGAAGGAGAGACTTAACACTAAATGAGGTATTCTTTGAAGAAAACAGCAATAAATTTTTAAAAGATTTTTGCTATTTTCTTGAATATTCCGGAAATCCTGTAGGTTATGGACAGATTATAAAGTTATTAGAGGAATTCTATCTTGTAAATTTTGGAATAATACCTGAATTTCAAGGCAGAGGGTTTGGAATATACTTTTTAAATAAAATAGTTGAAAGCTGTAGGCAATCAGGGATAAAAAAAATATATCTTACAGTTGATGCAAATAATCAAAAAGCAATCAACCTTTATGAAAAATATGGATTTGAGTTTATATATGGGAATGCCTACTTGATTTTGACGGAGTAAATTATTGCATTATTTTATTTTCTATTATAAAATAATTTTAAAGCTATGAAAGGAAAGAGTAAATATAATGATTCCGTAAAGCGAGCCGGGTATGGTGGAAGCCGGTACGGATAATATGTTGAATGGGTCCTTGAGCTGCTTTTCGAAATGAGTAGAAAAAGCCGTGTCCTGCGTTAAAGGTTAAGAGAGCTTAAAGCTAAATTGGGTGGTACCGCGGGTTGCTTCTCGTCCCATTGTGGATGAGAAGTTTTTTATTTATATTTGAGTATCTGATTATACTGCTGAATTAATTATATGAAGGAGGAAATTTGATATGAAAAAGGGAAGAATATTAACTGGTGATAGAACTACAGGAAAGCTGCATCTCGGACACTATTTTGGAAGCCTTCAAAACAGAGTAAAGCTTCAATATGAGTACGAGACATTTATTATACTTGCAGATGTGCAGGCACTAACAACTCATTTTGAAAACCCTGGCATGCTTTCAGAAAGCCTTCGAAACGTTGCAATAGACTATCTATCAGTAGGTATTGATCCTGAAATTTCTACTATTTTTGTTCAATCGCTTATACCTGAAATTGCAGAGCTTACTATTTATTATTCTATGTTTGTATCAGTTAACAGCTTAAGACACAATCCTACTATAAAGACTGAAGCAAAGGAAAGAGGTTATAATGATTTAACCTATGGATTTTTAGGGTATCCTGTTTCACAGGCTGCTGATATAAGTTTTTGCAAAGCTAATCTTGTTCCAGTTGGAGAGGATCAGGTTCCTCATATTGAAATGTGCCGAAAAATAGTAAGAAGGTTTAATGAACTTTACAAGCCTGTATTAGTTGAACCTCAGGCGCTTGTTGGAGAAGTTCCAAGGCTTGTTGGGCTTGATGGAAAACTTAAAATGAGCAAGAGCTATGGAAATGCCATTTATCTTTCGGAAAATTACGATGATATTATGAAGAAGGTTAGAGAAGCAGTAACTGACCCAAACAGGATAAAAAAGACAGATCCTGGTAATCCTGATATATGTACTGTTTTTTCCTATCAAAATATATTCAATAAAACAGAAAAAGAAAATATAGAAGAATTATGCAGAAGTGGAAGGATAGGATGTGTAGAGTGTAAGAGAATACTTGCAGGAAAAATAAATGAGCTTATTACTCCTTTTAGGGAAAAGAGGGCTTATTATGAGGCACATCCAAAACTTGTAGATGAAATTCTAATAGCTGGTACAAATAAAGTTAGAGAAGTTGCGAAGGAAACAATGCGTGAAGTTAGGGAAGCAATGAAAATAAATTATTTTGAATAAAAAGGCAGGATAAACCTGCCTTTAATATTGTATACTTTTTTATTTATTGCCCCATAGATTATCTTAATATTTTAAAATAATTATAAACTAATAAATATTTTATAAGCTTCTTAATACCTTCCCAAGCCTTTTAATACCTTCAACTATTTTTTCTTCTGTCATGTTTGAAAAATTAAGTCTAAAGTGATTTGAATGTCCTCCATTAGGGAAGAATGATCCTCCAGGTACAAAGGCTACATTTTCTTTTAAGCATATCTCAAGAATTTTTGCTGCATCTAATCCTTCAGGAAGTGTTACCCAAGTAAATAATCCTCCCTTTGGATAAGTGAAAGTACAATTTTCAGGGAATTCTTGTTTCATCGTTTCAAGCATAAGATCTCTTCTTTTCTTATATACTTCTTTTATTTTGTTAATATGGTCATTTAAATTATAATTTTCCATAAAGATAGCAGCTTCTCTTTGAGACATAGAGTTAGTTTGAAGATCTGCACCCTGCTTAACTATTATATATTTAGAGAGAATTTCTTTGTCTGCACATACCCAGCCTATTCTAAGACCAGGGCAGAATGTTTTTGAGAATGTACCGAGATAAACGACTATGCCATTTTTATCAAAACTCTTTATTGAAGGCAATACGTCACCTTCGTATATTAATTCTCCATAGGGATTATCTTCAATTATAGGAATGTTATATTTTTCTGCAAGCTCAACCATTCGTTTTCTTCTATCAACGGATAGAGTTTTTCCAGTTGGATTTTGGAAATCAGGAATAGTATATATGAATTTTGCAGTAGGATTTTCGGAAAGAGCTTTTTCAAGTTCTTCAATTATCATTCCATTGTCGTCCATTGGAACTTCAACAAATTTAGGTTCATAGGCTTTAAAAGCATTTATAGCTCCTAAATAACTTGGACTTTCACAAATAACTATATCATCTTTATCAAGAAAAATTCTTCCTGTAAAATCAAGACCCTGCTGTGAACCGCTTGTAACTAAAATATTGTTTTCATCAGCATTTACTCCAGATTTTTTCATTCTTTGTTCAGCTATAATTTTCCTTAGAGGTCTATATCCTTCGGTTGGACCATATTGAAGAGCGAGCTTGCCTTGATCTTCAAGAACTTTCTTTGTTACCAATTCCATTTCTTTTATAGGGAATAATTCAGGTGCCGGCATTCCGCCTGCAAAGGAAATGATTTCTGGCATCTCTGCAAGCTTTAAAAGCTCTCTTATTTCTGATGCCTTAAGATTACTCATTCTTTTAGCTAGTCTAAATTCCATAAAATAAAACACCTCCAAAAAATTTAAATAAAACAATAATAAAAGATAAAAATAATAGTTAGAAAAATATTAATTTTGAGTTAAAATATCCATATACATTATAACAAAATAACAGTTTTATAACAACATTTGATAAAAATATTCTGTATTATAATACACAAAATTAATAAATTATTATAAAATGAGGTGATTTAATTGTTAAAAATGCTTCATCTTGCCCTTACCTTACATCTATTATTTTGCATGGAATTTATGATTATATTCTTTTTTCAAGGATATATAATTATTTTATAATATTAATATTATTTGTTATTTATCTTTGGTCTATTAATTTATCTAAGCTTAACAGATATATAAATGAATCAAAGGAAGAAAATAAATAATATACATAAAATAAATTATGTAAACTATCAAATTATAAATACTAATTTACAAAAGAAAATATATTTGTGTATAATAAATATATTAAAATTCAATATATAATATATAAAGATAGAAGGGTTGATATAATTGGAAAGAGTACATAATAACAAAAAATATTTTATAGAAACCTATGGCTGTCAAATGAATGAAGAAGATTCTGAAAAACTTGCAAGTTTTTTAAAGGGTATGGGTTATATTAAGGCTGAAGATATAAATTCAGCTGATGTAATTTTATTTAATACATGCTGTGTAAGAGAACATGCTGAACTTAAAGTTTACGGCAATGTTGGAAGATTAAAAAAACTAAAAGAAAAAAGACCTGAAATAATAATTGCAATTTGCGGCTGCATGATGCAGCAAGAGGGTATACCTCAAGCTATAAAGAAAAAATTTCCTTTTGTAGACATAATATTTGGCACCCATAATATTCATAGATTTCCAGAGCTGCTTCAAAATGCACTTCAAAGCAATTCTACTATAATAGAAGTTTGGGATAAAGAAGAAGAAATAATTGAAGGCATTGAATCTGAAAGAGAAAGTGATATAAAGGCCTTTGTAACTATAATGTATGGATGCAATAACTTTTGTTCATATTGTATAGTACCTTATACAAGAGGGCGTGAAAGGAGCAGGAAACCTGAAGCAATTATTGAAGAGATAAAACAGTTAGCTTCAAAGGGATACAAAGAAATAACTCTTCTTGGCCAAAATGTAAATTCCTATGGAAAAGATATTGAAGGTATGAGCTTTGCAAAACTTTTAAGAATGGTAAATGAGATTGAGGGAATTGAAAGAATAAGATTTATGACTTCTCATCCAAAGGATTTAACTGATGATGTGATAGAAGCCATAAGAGATTGCGAAAAATTATGTGAGCATATTCATTTGCCTGTTCAGTCTGGAAGCACAAAAATACTTAAGAAAATGAATAGAAATTATACTAAGGAGAAATATCTTGAACTTGTTGATAAAATTAAAAGCAATATAAAGGATGTTTCAATTACTACAGATATTATAGTAGGCTTTCCAGGTGAAACAGAAGAAGACTTCAATGAAACTTTAGATCTTGTTTCAAAGGTTGAATATGATTCTGCCTTTACATTTATATATTCAAAGCGTAAGGGAACACCTGCTGCCGAATATGACGACCAAATACCCGATGATGTAAAACATGATAGATTTAACAGGCTTGTTGAACTTGTAAATAATATATGCGAAAGAAAAAATATGGAGTATAAAGATAAAATCGTTGAGGTATTAGTAGAAGGGCCAAGCAAAACTGATAAATCAAAGATTACAGGAAGAACAAGAAATGGGAAACTTGTTCACTTTACCGCTATTGATGAAAGTGATCTTAAGGGAAAACTTGTTAATGTCAAGATAACTCAGCCTCAAAATTTTATTTTATTAGGTGAATATATTAATACGATAAGATAGGGAGTTTTTCTCCCTTTTTTTATCTTACAAATATTTATAATCTATTATATAATTATATTTGATATAGCAAAGTTCGTCTTGCCTAAAAGGAGGAATTTATTTTGGCTTTAACACCTATGATGTTGCAATATCTTGAGATAAAGGATTCGTGTAAAGATTGTATACTATTTTTCAGGCTTGGAGATTTTTACGAGATGTTTTTTGAAGATGCAAAGACTGCGTCAAGGGAACTTGAAATAGCACTCACTGGAAGAGACTGCGGTCTTGATGAAAGAGCTCCTATGTGCGGAGTTCCCTATCATTCTGCTGATACATATATATCAAAGCTTATTGAAAAAGGATATAAGGTTGCAATATGCGAACAGGTAGAAGATCCTGCTTTAGCAAAAGGAATAGTTAAAAGGGAGATTATAAGGGTTGTAACTCCTGGAACTATAATAGAGAGCAACATGCTTGATGAAAGAGTAAATAATTATATTTCATGTGTTCTTTTGAATAAGGATAGTTTTTCCCTTTCAGTTTGTGATATTTCTACAGGTGAATTTTTAGTAACGAGCGGAGGGGGATCAATTTATAGAGTTATTGATGAGCTCTCTAAATATAACCCATCGGAATTAATTATAATCGATAATGATTTACCTATTGATAATAAAGCTGAAAAAATAATAAAAGATAGATTTAATCTGCTTTTAACCTATAAAAAACATAATGAGGATGATAATATATTTTTAAATAAAAAATTTTCTAATTTAGATGGATTTAATGAAAATGAGATAATTGTTTGTTCGTGCCTTTTTAATTATATTCGTGATAATCAAAAAAGCAGTCTTATGCAGATTACATCTATTAAAAAATATATGATTAATGATTTTATGGTCCTCGATTCAACAGCCAGAAGGAATCTTGAGCTGACAGAAACAATAAGAGGCAAAAGTTCAAAAGGTTCTCTGCTTTGGCTTCTTGATAAGACAAGAACTTCTATGGGAGGCAGAATGCTTAGAAAATGGATTGAGGAACCTTTGATAAGCACAGACGAGATTAATAAAAGGCTTGATGCTGTTGAAGAATTAATAAGCAATGTTTATGTCTGCGGTGATTTAAAGGAATTTTTGAAAAATATATATGATATTGAAAGACTAATCAGTCGAATAAGCTGTAGTGCTGCAAATGCAAGAGATTTAATGTCGCTTAAGGAGTCTTTAAAAAATCTTCCTGATATTAAATCTGCTTTATCGGAATGCAGATGTGAGATGCTGAGAAATATTTATAATGATTTTGATATACTTGAAGATATATATAATTTAATTGATAAATCTATATCGGATAATCCCCCTCTTACCCTTAAAGAGGGGGGAATCATAAAGGATGGATACAGTGCTGATGTAGATAAACTTAGAAATGCAATGAAAAACGGTAAGGGGTGGATTGCAGATCTTGAACAAAAAGAAAGAGAAATTACTGGTATTAAATCTTTAAAAGTAGGATACAATAAGGTTTTCGGATACTATATTGAAATCACAAAAAGCAATCTATCAAGCATCCCTGAAGGAAGATATATAAGAAAGCAGACACTATCAAATTGTGAAAGATATATAACTTCCGAGCTTAAAGAAATGGAGGATTTAATATTAAATTCTGAACAAAAGGTAATAGATATTGAATATCAGATATTTACTGAAATAAGGGATAAAGTAGCAAGAGAAGTTGTTAGAATACAAAAAACTGCAAGGCAGATTTCTATTGTAGATTCACTTTTATCCTTTGCAATTGTTTCTTTTGAAAACAATTATTCAAAACCAGTAATAACGAATGATGGAATAATAAAAATAGAAGAAGGGCGCCATCCTGTTGTAGAGAAGGTTTTAAACAGCATATTTGTTCCAAACGACACATATCTCGATTTAAAGGATAATATGATAGCGATAATAACAGGACCAAACATGGCTGGAAAATCAACATATATGCGTCAAGTTGCTCTTATAACTTTAATGGCTCAAATTGGGTGCTTTGTTCCTGCAAAGTCAGCGAGCATTTCTATAGTTGACAGGATATTTACGAGAATAGGAGCATCAGATGATTTAGCATCAGGACAAAGTACTTTTATGGTTGAGATGTCTGAAGTTTCAAATATACTTCAAAATGCTACAAAAAACAGCCTGATACTTCTTGATGAGGTTGGGCGAGGAACAAGTACCTTTGATGGACTGAGCATTGCTTGGGCTGTAATAGATTATATAAGCAAAAAAATTGGAGCAAAAACTTTGTTCGCAACCCATTATCATGAGCTTACTGAACTGGAAGGAAAGCTTAGCGGAACTAAAAATTACTGCATTTCTATTAGAGAACATGGCGATGATATAATCTTTTTAAGAAAAATTATTCGCGGCGGTGCGGATCAAAGTTATGGAATTCAAGTTGCAAAACTATCAGGGCTTCCAGATGAAGTTGTTATAAGGGCAAGGGAAATATTAAGTAAGCTTGAAGAGAGCGACATTAATAAAGGTATAAAATTAAACTTAAAGCAGGATGAAGTTGCTGCTACAATAGTTTGTGAAGATAAAAAGGAAATTAATCTTTTTAATTTTAAGGAAAACGAAATAATTGCTGAACTTAAAGAGTTAGATATTATGAATATGACTCCTATGGATGCGATTAATCATCTATATAGGCTGTGTACTAAGGCTAAAAAGATTTAGGAGTGGTATAATGAGCAATATAAAGGTTTTGGATGAAAAAACTATAAACAAAATTGCTGCTGGAGAGGTTGTTGAAAGACCAGCCTCCATTATTAAGGAATTAGTCGAAAACTCAATAGATTCAGGAGCAGATGAAATAATTGTCGAAGTTAATAATGGAGGAATTACTTATATAAAAGTATGCGATAATGGATGCGGAATTGAATATGATGATTTAGATAAGGCTTTTTTAAGACACGCTACAAGTAAAATAAGAACTGAAGATGATCTTAATACAATAGCTACATTAGGATTCAGAGGTGAAGCTCTTGCAAGCATTGCGGCAGTTTCAAAGGTTGAGATGATATCTAAAACTAAAGAAAATGATATTGGAGCTAAAATTATAATTGAAGGAGGAAAGATATTATCAAAGGAATACTGCGGTTCGCCGACAGGAACAATAATTACTGTTCAGGATGTTTTTTTTAACACACCAGCAAGGCTTAAGTTTTTAAAATCACAAAGAAGTGAAGGAATGTATATTACTGAAACTATGCAGAATTTAGCAATGTCTCATACAGATGTTTCATTTAAATACAGATTGAATGATAAACTTATATTTGCAACAAGAGGGGATGGAGATTTAAAATCAGTACTTCTATCGATTTATGGAAAAGAAATCGTTAATAATGTAATAAGATTAGATTACAGCGGCAGTATAGCAGCCATTAAAGGGTATATAGGCAGCAGCAGCATTGCAAAGGGCAGCAGAAGCGGTCAATCGGTATTTGTAAATAGAAGATATGTAAAAAACAAGGTTGTAGCAGCTGCAGCTGAAGCTGCATATAAATCGATGCTTACAATAAACAAATATCCCTTTTTTGTTATAGAAATGTTTTTAAATCCAGAACTTGTTGATGTAAATGTTCATCCATCAAAATCTGAAGTTAAGTTTCAAGATGACAATGCTGTTTTTAAGGATGTTTTTAATGGTGTAAAAAATGCTTTATTATCTGAAAAGGTGATTCCTGATATAAAAGAATCAAAAAGTGAAATTATTAAAGATATACCTAAAATAAACTATGAACAACAAAAAATGATATTTCATGATACTGAGAAGATAAAGGAAAGCACAGAAAAGCCTTATAGAGATTTATACGAAAAAGAAGATAATATTTATGATGAAAAAAATAAAGAAGTTTTACAAAAAGAAGTTTTAGTTGAAAATAATAAATTTGATTCTCAAAATTTAACAAATCAGAAGGAACCTAAAATAGAGCCTTTATCAATTATCGGACAGATGCACTTTACCTATATTGTCGCGGAAGGAGAAAATGATTTATATATTATAGATCAGCATGCTGCACATGAGAGAATATACTATGAAAAATATGTAAACGACTATAATAATTCTAAGATATATAGTCAAAACGTTGCAATACCTATTATTATGAACCTTTCAATAAGTGAAAAACAGCTAATATTAGAGAGTATTGATTTCTTTAGCAGATTTGGTTATCAAATAGAGGACTTTGGAGGAAATTCAATTTCAATAAGAGCAGTACCTGTTATTTATGGAAATCCCAATTATAAAGAATTATTTAATGAGATATTGTCTATACTTAATAACAAAGAAAATCAGAGAATAAATGTTATAGACAGAATAATATTTACTTTATCATGTAAAAGCGCTGTAAAATCAGGTGATAAGCTGAATTATAAAGAAATGCATGAACTCATTGAAAACCTAAGGTATTGTGAAAATCCTTTTACTTGTCCCCATGGCCGTCCTACGATAATTAAGATGACACTAAATGAACTTGAAAAAAGATTTAAAAGGATTCAGTAGGTGATAGGATGAAAAAAAATATAGTTATAATAGCCGGGCCGACAGCATCAGGAAAAACTTTATTATCCATTGAACTTTCAAAAATAATAAATGGAGAAATAGTTTCTGCTGATTCAATGCAGATTTATAAATATATGGATATAGGCTCTGCAAAACCTACAATCGATGAGATGCAGGGTATACCACACCATATGATAGATATTATTGAGCCGGAAGAAGAATTCAGCGTGGCACTATATAGGCAAAAAGCGGGAGAGTGTATAGATGATATTATAAGCAGAGGCAAAATGCCTGTTGTGGTCGGCGGTACAGGTCTTTATATAAACTCCCTTACTTATCCTTTAGATTTTACTAATACTTCACAGGATAAAGAGTATAGATTATATCTTCAAAAATTAGCTGAAAATTACGGTGGAGAGTATATACATAATATGCTGAGGGAAATCGATGCAGAATCTGCAGCAAGGCTTCACCCTAACGATATAAAAAGAATTATAAGAGCACTTGAAGTTTATAAAAATACAGGAAAAACTATGACTGAGTATATATTAGAATCAAGAAGTAAAGAAATTGAATATAATTTAGCATATATGGGGCTTTACATGGATAGGCAAAAGTTATATGATAGAATAAATAAAAGAGTTGATGAAATGTTTGAAAAAGGTCTTGTAGATGAGGTTAAAAAATTAAAGAATATGGGATATAATAAAAATATGACATCGATGCAGGGTATAGGGTATAAAGAAGTATTTGATTATCTTGACGGCATTTATACTTTAGATGAAGTAAAGGATATAATAAAACAAAACACAAGGCATTATGCAAAAAGACAGCTTACCTGGTTTAGAAGGGAAGAGAGGATACACTGGATAGATATTGATAAGTTTAACGATGTTGATGAAATTTTGGAAAATATGATTTACTATATTGAAAGCAAATTTAATCTCGTATAGAATAATATTATATTATAAACTTATTTTACCTTGGAGGATGATGCTATGAATAAAAATGCTAATAATCTTCAGGATGTTTTCCTAAATCAAGCTAGAAAAAATAAAATAGGAGTTACAATACATCTTGTTAATGGATTTCAGCTTAAAGGACTTGTTAAAGGATTTGACAGTTTTACAGTAATACTTGAAAATGAAGGCAAGCAGATTATGGTTTATAAGCATGCAATATCAACTATAACTCCATTAACTCCTGTGCTTTATACTACACTTAGCAGCTATGGAGAAGATAAAGAATGATTAATGCCCTCTATTTGAGGGTATTTATTTTGTGTTTATTGATTCATAATACTTTGTATTGACTTGGAGGTTACAAATGCTTGAAATATCAAAGGATATGATAAAAAAGTGTTTCAATATTTCAGATGAAGTTATTTATATTTCTGAGAAAGCTCTGCAGGATGTTTTAAATACATTCAGCCAGATAGATGATATTAAAGAATATAATCAGGCTAAGGTTCTTTATGCTATGCAGTCAGAAAGGCTTAGCGATGCTCATTTTACTAATACAACTGGTTATGGATATGGAGATATAGGAAGGGATACATTAGAGAGGGTATATTCAAGAATATTTTCCTGTGAGGATTCGTTAGTAAGGCCACATATAGTTTCAGGAACACATGCTATAACCCTTGCTTTGACAGGAAATTTAAGACCTAATGATACTCTTTTATCTATAACAGGAAAACCCTATGATACTCTTTTGCAGGTTATAGGAATTGAAGGAGAAAACAATGGTTCATTAATGGAATATGGAATAAAATATAAACAGGTTGAACTTTTAAAAGAGGGTAAAATAGATATTAATTCTGCAGTTGAGGCTGTTAAAAACGATAAAACAATAAAGATGATTGAAATTCAGCGTTCAACGGGATATGGATGGAGACCTTCTCTTAGTCTTTCAGATATTAAAGAGGCAATAAATGCGATTAAATCCATAAGGGAAGATATAATATGTTTTGTAGATAACTGCTATGGGGAATTTATCGATATTTTAGAACCTACAGAAGTTGGGGCTGATTTAGCAGCAGGTTCATTAATTAAAAATATAGGAGGAGGAATCGCTCCAACAGGAGGATATGTATGCGGTAAGAAGAAATATGTAGAACAGGCAGCATACAGGCTTACTGCGCCAGGACTTGGAAAAGAGTGTGGTTCTACCTTTGGAGTTATAAGGCAGATGTTTCAAGGATTGTTTTTAGCCCCCCATATCACAGCAGAGGCGTTAAAATCTGCAATATTTTGTTCGAGGCTTTTAGAATTAGCTAATTTTGAGGTGTCCCCAAAATATTATGAAAAGAGAAGCGATATTATTCAGGCAATTAAGTTTAATAATAGAGATGATCTTATAAATTTCTGTAAAGGTATACAAAAGGGTTCGCCCGTTGATTCCTTTGTAGAATGCGAGCCTTGGGATATGCCGGGATATACTGATGAGGTTATTATGGCAGCAGGAGCATTTATTCAGGGATCTTCTATTGAACTTAGCGCTGATGCTCCTATACGTCCTCCATATATCGCATATCTTCAGGGAGGGCTGACCTTTGAGCATGCTAAAATAGGAATAATGATAGGCCTTTCTAATGTTTTGAATAATAAAAAGTAAAACAAAAGTCCCTAATAAGGGACTTTTTACTTTATCTTTCTAAACAAGCCGACAGCCTTTCCAAGAATTTTACAGTCATTAACTATGATAGGATCCATATTCGGATTTTCAGGCTGAAGTCTTATATATTCCTTTTCTTTATAAAATCTTTTAACTGTTGCACTATCTTCAACGAGAGCTACAACTATATCTCCGTCATTTGCAATTAATTGCTGCTCTACTATAATATAATCTCCGTCTAATATACCGCATCCAATCATGCTGTCACCTTTTATTTGAAGCATAAACATATTGCTGTTGTTTGGAAAATAATTTAGAGGTAGAGGAAATTTATCCTCTATGTTTTCTACTGCAAGTATAGGCTGACCGGCAGCAACAGAACCTACTATAGGAACAGCAATGATTTCTTTATCATATGTTGTTTCATCAAGTATTTCAATGGCCCTCGGCTTTGTTGGATCCCTTCTTATAAATCCCTTCTTTTCAAGTTTTTCAAGATGACCGTGAACGGTAGAAGTTGATTTAAGACCTACAGCACTGCATATTTCTCTAACAGATGGAGGGTAACCTTTTATGGATATTTCGTGCTTTATAAAGTCCAGAATTTCCTGCTGCTTATCAGATATATCATTATTTATCATGATTTACACTCCTTAGCGATGAAATTTATATAAATTATAGCATAATAATGAAAAATATGCAAACCTGTGTTCGAATCATGTTGACAACAGAACAAAAGTTCTATATACTATAATCAGAACATATGTTCAATGATTTGATAGAAACTTTAAAAGAAAGAGGGGATTTTAAATGAAGTCAAAGAGAAAATATTTTTTTATTATTGTTTTTGCAGCAATACTTGTTATGTTTTTCGTATTTGAAAACAAAACAAAAGCAGAGAATACATATACAAGAGTTACTATATATAAAGGAGATACTTTGTGGAAAATAGCAAAGGAGTATGGTCCCAAAAATAAAGACATTCGAAAAACTATTTATGAAATAAAAAAGATAAATAATTTAGAAACATCTATTTTAATTCCAGGAGAGCAGCTCATTATACCTGCCGATTGATTTATATTTACTTCTATTTAAATTTTGGTATAATCTATTATGAAATTATTTAATAGCAGCAAATTTAGTGCTTACATAATAACTGTAAAATTAATTATAAAGGAATGATGATATGGAAAAAATATGCGTTCTAAATTCAAATAAAATCTGCGATGAATGCAATATGTGTAATATATGCGATTTAAATCCTGAAAAATTGTGCGATAACTGCGGAAGATGCCTTGAAGATAACAAAGATTATATAGAAATTAGAATTGATGGCATTTTAGATAATGAAGAAGAGCTATCAGATTATATATATGATGAAACCATAGAAAATTTAGATGATGAATTTGAATATGATGAAGAGGATGCATTTAACGATTCTTTGTATATAGAGGATATACCTGAATTGAAAGAAGAATATGATAAAAAAATAAATAAAATTTTAAAAAGAAAAGAGTAGAGGAGAGTTCTACTCTTTTAGTTTTCTTCTGATAGTGGATTAGATTTAATAGCTTCTCTTAGCTTTTCATCGTCAATATGGGTATATATTTGAGTTGTAGATACGCTCTCATGACCTAATATTTGCTGAAGAGCTCTAATGTCTACATGACCATACTTATACATGAGCGTAGCAGCAGTATGTCTTAATTTATGAGGTGTATATTTATCATCAAAAAGACCTGCTTTTTTAATAAATTTTTTAACGAGCACTTCCACAGTAAGCTTGCTTATTCTTTGCTTTCTTTCACTCAAGAAAAGAGCATCCTTATCTTTTACGCCATCCTTAGGCCTTACTAAAAGGTAGCTTTCTATTGCTTTTATGCAGGCAGAGTTTAAGTATACAGTTCTTTCTTTATTGCCTTTTCCAACAACAGTCAAAGTATCTCCCTTTATCTTATTTATGTCTATACTTACAAGCTCGGATAATCTTAAGCCGCAGTTTAAAAACAATACAAGGATTGCATAGTCTCTTTCTTTATTCCTGCCGTCAACAATACTCAGAAGCTGCCTGCTTTGTTCTAATGTAAGATATACTGGATGTCTTTTTTCTATTTTGGGAGATTCCAGCTCCCTTGCAGGATTTTCCTTTATTATTTTAACTTTTGTTTCGAGATAGTTGAAAAAAGACTTTATAGAAGCAGTTTTTCTGGCCCTTGCATAGGCGCTGTTGTCTCGTTTTAAAGTAACATAATTTATAAAAGAATATAAATCAGAAAGTCTAATCGATTTTATAAAATCCTCATCAATGTCACCTATATAAACATCATCTATATCATTTTTTATGTTTTTTTTTATTTTCTTTGTGTACTTTAAAAACAGTCTTAAATCCGTTTTATAACCATCTATAGTATTAGGTGATTTTCCTTTTATAGTATATAGGTATCCTAAAAAGTCGTTTAATATCGAAGGCAGATTTTCGTCATAAATCTCAAGATGTTCTTCCATAGTATCCCCTCCCCCAAATTTCATTAACATTATGCTAAATTATTATTTAGCATAATGTTTTTTGCTGCTGCTCCAATAATTATTTGGCTTGCTTTGATGACTTTGAGATTTTCTTTTGTTTTTAGATTTTTTATTATTGCTCCCAAGCTCAAGAAGAAGAAAAAAGGATAAAGCTGCAAAAAACATTATTGAAACTATAAAAAGTAAAATTCTAAATATCATTTAACATCACCTCGAATTTATGTAATTTTAGATGTTATCTTATGCTGTTAATATCGAGGTTTTTCTTATATGTATTAACGATACATTCTATAACAGCGCTTCTAAATCCTTTTTCCTCGAGGGTTCTAACTCCTTCAATAGTTGTACCTCCAGGTGAACATACCATATCCTTTAGTTCTCCAGGGTGTTTTTGAGAAAGCATAGCGAGTTTTGAGCTTCCAAGCAGTGTCTGCTGTGCTGCTTTATAAGCTTCTTCTCTTGGAATTCCAAGGAGTACAGCAGCATCAGCCATAGCCTCTATAAAAATAAAAGCAAAGGCAGGACCGCTTCCGGATATTGCTGAATAAGCATTTATATAGTTTTCCTTTGTTTCAACAACACAGCTGAAGGACTTAAGTAAACTCATTACAGTATTTTTCTCCTTTTCATCAATAAGATTATCAAAACATACTGCAGTAAAACCTTCTCCGACTAATGCGGGAGTATTAGGCATTATCCTTACAACTTTCTTGCTGCCTATTATTTGCTTTATGCTATCTATTTTAAAGCCTGCAGCCATTGATATTATTACAGAGCCATCTTCAATTACGCCTTTAACATCATTTAGTACATCGCTATAAACATTTGGTTTGATAGCTAAAAATATATATTTGCTTTTTTTAAAAACATCATGACTGCTTTTACAAATGTTAATGCCGTTTTTAGACATAATCTCAAGCTTGCTTTTGTCAGTATCGTATACAAAAATATCATCACTTTTTATATTATTTTTTAACATTCCATTTATCATTGCATTTGCCATGTTTCCGCATCCAATAAAACCTATCATTTAAATACCTCCTGCTTTTTTTATTACATTTTATCATAAAAATTAATCATTGATAACACATTTAATATTTTAATAACATCGGTGGATAACTCGTGTTAATAATCTTGCATTTTATAGCGTGTTACTTTCATGTTTATATAATTTTTTCGACTTTTGTAATTGATAAACATTATCAAATATAAAAAATATAATCTGTCGAAAGAAAAAATAATCTATATATTTATTTTCGACAGATTATATTAAAAAGAAAGGGGTTGTTAACAAATAAACAATCCCTTTCTTTTTATTATTAAACATTTATATCAATATTCATTTTTTCGCTGCATTCTGTTAAAATAGGATCTACATCTGATTTTATATATTCTTCCACCTGCTCTTTAGCTCTTCCGATGAAATTTTCAGCTTTTAATGCATCAATTATATCATCTTTATCGAGCTTAAATGCTGTATCGCTGCATATTCTCTCGATTAAATCATTGCTTTCTCCCATTTGTTTAACTTTCTTTGCGGCTTCCATAGAATGAATTCTTATTCTTTCATGCAGTTCCTGCCTATCCCCTCCTTTTTTAACTGCCTCCATTAATATGTTTTCGGTTGCCATGAAGGGGAGTTCTTCTTTTATGTGCTTTTCTATTACCTTCTCATATACTACCATATTAGATGTAATATTTATATATAGATTTAGTATGCCGTCTACTGCAAGGAATGACTCAGGAATTACAATTCTTCTATTTGCTGAATCATCAAGAGTCCTTTCGAACCATTGTGTTGATGCGGTTATTGCAGGATTTAATGAATTAATAATAACATATCTTGAAAGAGAAGATATTCTTTCGCTTCTCATTGGATTTCTCTTATATGCCATTGCTGATGAACCAATTTGATTTTTCTCAAAGGGTTCTTCTATCTCCTTTAAACTTTGGAGTATTCTTATATCGTTGCTGAACTTGTATGCGCTTTCTGCAATTGAGGATAAGGCATTAAGAACTATCATATCCTGCTTCCTTGTATATGTTTGGCCTGTAACTTTAAAATATTTGTTTTTAAAGCCCATTTTTTCACATATAATATCATCAAGTTTTTTAACTTTTTCATGCTCATTTTCAAATAGGTTTAGGAAACTTGCCTGAGTACCAGTTGTTCCTTTAACACCTAATAGTTTTAAGTTATCTATTACAAAATCGAGGTATTCAAGGTCACAGACTAAATCCTGAATCCAAAGGCAAGCTCTTTTTCCTACTGTTGTAAGCTGTGCTGGTTGAAGATGAGTGAAAGCAAGGGTTGGCAGGTTTTTATATTCCATTGCAAAATCCCTGAGATTTTTTAAACATTGCAATAGCTTTTTTCGTATTAAAAGAAGTCCTTCCTTCATTATTACAACATCAGTGTTATCTCCTACATAACAGCTTGTAGCTCCAAGGTGAATTATAGGTTTCGCTTTTGGACATTGAATTCCATAGGCAAATACATGGGACATAACATCATGCCTTGTTTCTTTCTCTCTTTTCTCAGCTTCCTCATAGTTTATATCATGAATATGCTGCTTCATTTCATCTATTTGGTCCTGTGTAATGTTAAGACCTAATTCTTTTTCAGTTTCTGCAAGAGCAATCCAAAATTTTCTCCATGTAGAAAATTTGTTATCATCAGAAAATATGTTAGACATTTCTTTGCTTGCGTATCTTTTTATAAGCGGGCTTTCATATAAATCATGCATATTTTTATCATCTCCTACGAATATTTTTTAATTATTAGTGTAGATTTTACGCTATATGCCGATTATAACATAAAAAAAAGAAAAAAGACAAGGTAATACCCTATCTTTTTAATTTCAATTTACTATTTCAAAAAATTCTGTATTCTGTCTAAGCCCTCAACAATATTTTCCATTGATGTTGCATAGGAAAGCCTTATATAGTCATCGCTTCCAAAACCTGAACCAGGTATTGCTGCAACCTTTTCTTCTTTTAAAAGTGCCTCGCAAAAATCAACAGAACTTTCAATTTTATGGCCCTTTATAATTTTATTTTTAATATTAGAGATATTAATCATAACATAAAAAGCTCCTTCAGGTTTTCTGCAGGATATACCTTCAATTGAATTTATTTTATCTACCATATAATTTCGTCTCTTTTGAAATTCTATTCTCATTTTTTCTATTTCATCCTGTGGGCCTTTTAATGCTTCAACGCTTGCATATTGAGCGATTGAATTTGGATTCGATGTTTCGTGGCTTTGTACGTTAGACATTATTGCTGCAATATTTTCCTCTGAAGCAGTATACCCAATTCTCCATCCAGTCATAGAATAAGCCTTTGACATACCATTTATTATAATCGTTCTTTTTTTAATTTCATCATTCAGCGATGCTATGCTTATGTGTTTTACATCATCATAAATTAGCTTTTCATATATTTCATCAGAAATAATTATTAAATCTTTTTCTATGGCTATTTTTGAAATCATTTCAAGGTCTTCTTTATTATAGACCGTACCTGTTGGATTATTAGGGCTGTTTAAAATAATAGCCTTAGTTTTATTTGTAATCGCCTTTTCTAAATCTTCTTTTGCATATTTAAAAGAATTTTTTTCCTTTGTCTCAACAAAAACTGGAACTGCGTCAACAAGTTTAACAAGTTCAGGATAACTTACCCAATAAGGTACAGGTACGATTACTTCATCACCTGCGTTGCAAATAGCAAAAAGAGCATTGTATAAAGAGTGCTTTGCTCCATTTGAAATAACTATCTGAGAAGGTTTATAGTTTAGATTATTGTCTTTTTTTAATTTATCACAAATAGCTTCTTTGAGTTCTAAAATTCCTGAAGAAGGAGTATATTTAGTTTTGCCTTCTTTTATAGCTTCTATAGCAGCGTTTTGTATATTGAAAGGAGTGTTAAAGTCAGGCTCTCCAGCACCAAAACTTATGACATCTATACCTTCTTCTTTCATCTTCTTTGCTTTTGCTGTTATTGCAAGAGTTACTGATGAAGATATTTTCTGAGCTTTTTTTGACAGCTCCATTGTATTCAACCTCCTGTTAATTATTTATATATAGTTTTAAGAGTAGCATCTACTATTCTTAAAGATTCATCAAGTAGAGGCTTATATAATAATTTTAATTTTTCATAATGTTTTATTCCAATATCAGTGATTTTATAATGCCTTTTAGTTTTCTTATCAGGTTCATCCCACCAGCCTTCGATTAAAAGATTATCCTCCATATCGCGTAAAAGAGGATATATCATTCCAGGACTGGGTCTCCAGCTATAATTCAAACTTATTTCAATCATATCTATTATTTCATTTCCATAACAGCTTCTTTCAGATAAGAAGTGGAGAATAAAAAGTTTAACTATAGCAGTTGTGTTTAGCTTGTTTGGAAATTGTCTGTTTCTATTTTCTCCACTTGGCATAGTTTCACCTCTTTAACTTTTTTAATTCATCGATTTCAGTGCTTCCAACTCCATATTTACCGAGTATATACTCTCCGTTAGTGCATATTCCGTGGCAGTCGCTTCCGCCTGTAATTATCATTTTGTTTTGCTTAGCTATTTCATAAAGAGCTTTAGATTGACTATTACTTTGCAATGAATGATATACTTCTATGCCTTCAGCGCCATATTCTTTTAAATTAAGTATAAGCTCTTTAATATCAAATATATCTAAACTATTATCTATTATAAATGGATGAGCAATAACAGGCAGACCTTTAGCTTTTTTTATTAAGGAAATAGCGTCTTTCGTTAATAATTTATATCTCTCAACATATCCGGGTTTCCCGCTTTCAAGTAGTTTATCAAAAGCTTCTGATGTATCTTTAAAATAACCTTTTTTGACAAGAACACGTCCTATATGAGGCCTTCCTAAAGATTTTACGTTGCTTCCAGCTTCTAATTCTACTTCTTCAACCCTAATATCATATCCTTGTTTTGTTATTTTATCTATCATCTCATATATTCTTTTAACTCGTGATTGCTGTAAAAATTTTAAATCTTCTAATAATTCTAAGTTCCTATAATCTATATAATAACCTAATACATGTATTTCTAATCCATTATAAAAAGAACTCAGCTCTATTCCAGGAATAAAATCAATACCATACATCTTTGATAGTAACTCGCAATCTTCCAATGAATCAACTGTATCGTGATCAGTAATAGATAAACCTATTAATTTTTTTTTCTTTGCTATTTTGAATATAGCATCAGAATCAAGAAGTCCATCTGATGCTTTAGTATGTATATGAAGATCATATTCTATCATTATATCACCATAATTACCATTTTATTTTAATATACCACTTAATTTTCTGTATGTCTATATCGTTTTGAAAGATTTCTTGCAAAAATTAATTCTCATGAATAAAATTCAACTCGCATAGTTTACATAAAAAAGATTATGTAACTTATTGATTAAACAAAAATGCCATATCGATATATGGCATTTTTACAAATTTTTAATGCAATTACTTAATATAAAATTTATCTTGGTTCAACGATAAATTTTATTGCTGTTCTTTCCTCTCCTTCTATAACTATATCTGTAAAAGCAGGAATACATACAAGGTTAAGACCGCTTGGAGCCATAAATCCTCGAGCAATTGCAATAGCCTTTACAGCTTGATTGATTGCTCCAGCTCCTATTGCCTGTATTTCAGCACAGCCATTGTCTCTTAAAACTCCGGATAGAGCTCCTGCTACAGCATTTGGATTGGATTTTCCTGATACTTTTAATACTTCCATTATAAAACCTCCCTATGAGCACAAATATTAGTCTTTAACATTAATATTCTACATAAATGAAAAATTTCCTCCTAATTTATATTAATATTTAGAAAAATTATATAATTTTGGTAAAGATTAAGGCAGCAAATAAAATTTGCTGCCTTATAAAAGAAATTATTTTGCATATTCAATTGCTCTAACTTCTCTTATTACATTAACCTTTATTTGACCGGGATATTCAAGCTCGCTTTCGATTTTCTTTACTATATCCCTTGCCATTTGAATTGCTTCTGCATCTGTTATTTGTTCTGGTTTAACCATTATTCTAATTTCTCTTCCAGCTTGTATCGCAAAGGATTTTTCAACTCCATCGAAGGAGTCTGCGATTTCTTCAAGTTTTTCTAATCTCTTAATATATGCTTCGAGAGTTTCTCTTCTTGCACCAGGCCTTGCTGCTGATATTGCGTCAGCTGCAGACACAAGAATTGCCTCTACTGTCTGAGGTTCAATATCATTATGGTGAGCTGATACCGCATGAATGATAGCAGGAGATTCGTTATATTTCTTTAATATATCACCGCCAATAAGTGCGTGTGGCCCTTCAACTTCATGGTCAATTGCTTTACCAATATCATGAAGCAATCCTGCTCTTTTTGCAATAGTAACATCGATTCCAAGCTCAGCAGCCATCAATCCAGCAAGGTAGGATACTTCTATTGAATGATTTAAAACATTTTGACCATAGCTTGTTCTATACTTTAGTCTTCCTAATAATTTGATTAATTCTGAATGAATACCATGAACTCCTGTTTCAAAGGTAGCTTGCTCACCTTGTTCTCTAATTTCATTTTCAACTTCTTTCTTGGCTTTTTCAACCATTTCCTCAATTCTAGCGGGATGAATTCTTCCATCAGTTATAAGTTTTTCAAGCGCTAATCTTGCAATTTCCCTTCTAATTGGATCAAAACCTGACAAAATAACAGCTTCAGGAGTATCATCAATTATTAAATCGATTCCTGTTAAAGTTTCAAGAGTTCTTATATTTCTGCCTTCTCTGCCTATTATTCTGCCTTTCATTTCATCATTTGGAAGGGTTACAACCGATACTGTTGTTTCGGCAACATGCTCAGCAGCACAACGTTGAATCGCACATGCTATAATCTCTTTAGCCCTTTTTTCTCCTTCTTCACGTGCTTTTGTTTCAATATCTTTTATCATAATTGCTGCTTCATGTTTAACTTCCTTTTCAACATCGCTTAATAATAATTGTTTTGCTTCTTCAGTTGTAAGTCCAGCAAGTCTTTCCAATTCTTCAATCTGTTTATTATAAAGCTGAGTGATTTCATCCTGCAGATTTTGAACTTCTATCTGCTTTTTATTTATATTTTCTTCTCTAACTTCGAGTGCTTCAACTTTTTTATCTAAAGTTTCTTCTCTTTGAAGAACTCTTCTTTCCATTCTCTGAAGTTCATTTCTGCGTTCGCGTACTTCTTTTTCAAATTCTGTTCTTAACTTATGGACTTCTTCCTTTGCTTCAATAATTGCTTCCTTCTTTTTTGATTCTGCCTCTTTTTCAGCCTCAGAAACTATCTTTTTAGCAAGCTCCTCTGCACTTTGGATTTTTCCTTCAGCTATATTTTTTCTAACAAAATAGCCTGCAATAAAGGCTATTATTGCAACTCCACCAGATATTATATATGATGTATAAAATTGAATAATACAACACCTCCTTAATAATTAAAATCACTAACTCCAGTAAATATATTAAATAAATAAAATACCGGAATCAAATCGATTCGTGTAATAATTAATTTTTGAATATTTCTTCGAATCGATATATAATAACCTGGCTAAGAAAAATTACCATTCGAAGCATATAACAAATAATGACCAATTGATATAACCATTATTTGTCTTTATTTTATTATAGAATTAATATTATGTCAAGTTTATAGGTTCTACTGAGGATATACCATCATTAATAGTAACTTTATAACAGGTATCTGCACAATGAAGCAGATGATTATTATGAGTTACCATTATTACCTGTCTTTTGAAAGTTGTACTTATCTGCTTAATAAAATCAGCAACATTTACAATATACTCATCACTAACATGTTTTGCAGGCTCATCAAGAATTAAAGGTCCATCTATTTTGGGATTGTGAATCTGCATCATTGCAATTCTTATTGCAAGAGATATTATATCTACTACTCCCCCGCCCCTCGACTGCTCAGGATCTGTAGTTATTTTTTCCCCGTTCATATTGGATATAACATAGAATTCAGCTTCAATTCTGTTTGACTTTTCTACTAATTCTATTTTAAATTCCATTGAAGGATCAAAAATATATTGAAGGCATTGTGTAATTAAATATTCCATCTGCTTTTTTGATTGTTCCCTTGCAAATTGAGATGTGCTTTGAAATAATAATTTTATTTTTTCAAGATTATCTATCTTCCCATTGTTAATTATAAGCTGTTTTTCTATTTTTGATTTTTGTTCAAGAAGATTATCCATTCTGCCTTTTTTCATAAAATAATCTTGTTTTTGTTTATTTAATTTTTCATTCAAATCCATTATAGCCTGTGTATACAATATATCACCTCATTATATATCAGAAGGCATCATGCTTTCTATTTTATCTATTAATTCTTTAATTTCATTATCGAGTTTTTTAATTTCATTATCAAGGTTTTCAGGAGCAACTCCTAAATCATTAAGTTCTTTAATAATAGCATCCTTTTGGATTTGAAGCTGTTCAAGGCGTGTTTCTGCTTTTATTTTTTTATTTTTATATACTTCGATTTTATTTTTTAATTCATTAAGCTTTAATTCATAGTTCATATAATAATTCCTCCTATAATTCATTTATTATTTTTTCAATTGAGTGTTCTTCTATTGGCGATAAACAAACAGGGCACCTTCCAAGCTCTTTTAAATACTGTGTATATTCTTTTATAAAATTATCTATATATTCATTAGAGCTTTTTATTTCTTTATTTGTTTCGTTTAAATCCTTATTTAAATTTAAGAGTTCGTTTTTTAATATGTTTAATTTTAAGAGTTTTTCGTTTATAATTTCAATACTGCTTATATTAGAATCAGCTTCGTTTATATTGTTGAATTTTGAAATATATACATAACCTTTTTTTAATGAAGATTCAACATTTTCAAGGTTAGATTTGATATTATTTAGTTTTATATAAATATCAAATTTATTATTATAAGATTCTAATGATTCTTTTGCTTTATCAACAATTTTTAGCTTTTCATAGATTCTTTTTAGCTTATTTATTTCATCTTCAATAGAATTGAATTGTATATTTAATTTCTTTAATATATTAGTTCTGTTTAATGCATTAGCAGCGTCTATTAATTTTAAACTGCATGAATCTGTATGTTTTGTTATATCAAGTATATTTTTCTGATAATTTATTTCATTTAAAATTTGATGCAATGATTCATTTGCATTGTTAAATTTGTTTTTTAAAATAATTTTGGAGTTTGCTTCAGAAACTAAACTAATAGTATTATCTAAATCTCCTATTTTTATAATAATATCTTGTGCTTCATTAATTTCATTTTCTACTGCTAAGAGTTTATTTTTTATGCTTTTTAATTTCTCAAGCTTGTTGAACTTATCATTTAATATTTTTAGGTTAATTTCAGTGATTTCTATATTTTTTCTTATGTTTTCAAGATTTTCATATTGTTTTAAATCCTCGTTTATATCATCATAATCCTTAGAGAACCTTTTAACTTCACCTTGAAGGTTTACTAAGTCTTTATTAAGTTCTTTTAAGGCCTCATCGATTATATGTACTCCAACAAGTTTTCCTATCGCTTTAGCCTTTATAGAGCCGGTTTTATCTAATAGGAAAGGTCCTTCAAGCTGACTTGCAAGATTTATACTTTCAGGAGAATCAATATCAATATATACCTTATTTATTCCATGTGCTGATAATATCTCCTTTGGAATATCATTTTTAAACCCTTCAAATATGCTTTCTTCACCTTTTGAGTCTATAAGCCTATATATATTTCTATTTTTTGCTCTCTCCCTTATAATAGTTGTATCATCACTAAAGGTTACTGAAACTTTGCAGGAGTTTTCACCCTGAGTTATAAAGTCTGTTCCTTTAGGCTCATTATATAATACCCATTTTAAAGCCCTTATGATTGCTGACTTGCCGCTGTCAGATGGACCACATATAACGTTATAACCCTCATTAAAAATTATTTTAGTATCTTTATGTGATTGAAAGTTTATAATTTCTATAGATTTTATATATCTCATAACATCCCTTCTTTACTTGAAAGTAAAAGCTGTGCTTCTCCAATTCTTCTAATTGCTTCATCTTTAATATCATCAGGTATTCTTTCTCTTATGGAAATTTCTCTTATAATCGATTCAATATTTAAAATCTCAAAACTTCCATAGGAATTAACCTGCTGAATAAATTCGTTTATTTTTTGCTGTTTGAATTCTTCCTGCCTTAAAATTTCTTTATCAAAAATTTCATCTCCATTTTTTGCACACTTTAGATTTCTAATATCAAACTTTAAATCTTTATCTACATTAATTATAAGATAGGATGGGATTCTTTCTGCTTCTGATAATGTATTGCTGATTCTTGATATTGAGCCGATGTTTATAAAGTATTTATCATTTACTTTTTTAATTCCAAATCCAGTATGATAATGTCCGCACAATGTTATATCAGATAGGGTTTTATCAGCTATTTCATCAATTAATGTATGTGGTACTCCTTTAATAAAGGGTTTGTCAAGGAGCATACCGTGTACAATATGAATTGCAAAATCACAATTTTTTTTATAATTAACTATATATCCTTCTTTTTCATTTGACGTATCTATATTGTAATAATAAGGGCAACCTGTTAGTTGTATTGTTATGACATCCTTTTTCAGGTAAATAAATTCATTAAGATTAATTAATTTAACTATGCCTAATGTATCTAAAATACCTAAAACAGTTCTTGAAGCTGTAGAAGGATTCTGACCAAATATATCATGATTTCCTAAAACACAATATATGGGGAGAGGAAGCTCCTTTAGATATATGATGAACTCATTAACTATTGACAAAGATAAATCTGGTCTGTCAAATAAATCTCCTCCAAACAGTACATAATCAATATTTTCATTTTTAACTGTTTCAACGATTTCTTTAAATTTCTCCTTTAATGCTTCAATATAGTTATCTTTTCTCGATTTGGGGCTGCTTCCTCTTATATGAGAATCAGTAAAATATAAAAATTTCATAATAAATCACCATCATCTTCTATTTTTAATGAGCTTATAGCTTTTTTTACTATATCATAGGTAAATCCTTTAGATAAAAGATGTCTAATAAGCTTATTTCTTATATTTTTTTCATCCTTACAGTATTTAATTTTCTTTTGCAATATTTCAAGAGCGTTTTCATACTCATAATCGCTGTTATTATCAAAAAAGCATTCTTTTATTAAATCAGGATTAATACCTTTTTTTTGCAGATTGTATTCTATCTTTTTCCTGCCATATTTTTTTATATATATACAATCGTTTATATATTTTTTTACATATCTTTCATCATTAATAATATCATATAATTTAAGTTTTTCTATAGTTTTACTTATTGAAGTAAATGAGTACCCCTTATCTGATATTTTTTTTGAAATTTCGTATTCTGTATAATCTTTTTTCCCGAGAATAAACAGAGCATAATTATAGCATTTCGTTACTTCACAGCACTCAATTAGAGAATTTAATTGCTCTTTAGTTATTTCCAATCCTGATTTTATTGAATATTTTAATATATCCTCGCTTGAAGCGGAAAAAGAATATTCGTCATCTATAAAAACATTATATCTTTCATTCTTATTGTTTTGTTTTATTACTTTTGTAATTATCATAACACACCTCATAATAAAAGAACCTACAGGATTAAGCACCCAGTAGATTCTAAGATTTATAGGATTTTCATCAGGAACAGATTATTTTGCTTCTTTAATTTCTTCGACTTTATTAACTATTAATGGAAGTTTATACTTTTCTCTGATTTTATTTTCAATTTCAATTGCTATAGCTGTATTTTCTCTTAAGAAATTTTTAGCATTTTCTCTTCCTTGGCCAAGTTTTGTATCGTTATATGAGAACCATGCTCCGCTTTTTTGAATTATGTCATTATTAACTGCAACATCAAGTACATTTCCCTCCTTTGAAATGCCTTCTCCGTACATAATATCAAATTCAGCCTGTTTAAATGGAGGAGCGACTTTATTTTTAACTACTTTTACCCTTGTTCTGCTTCCTAATATATCTTCTCCCTGCTTTATTGAATCAACTTTTCTAACATCGAGTCTAATAGATGCATAAAATTTTAATGCTCTGCCTCCAGGGGTTGTTTCAGGATTTCCGAACATTACTCCAACTTTTTCCCTTAACTGATTTATAAATATTGCAACACATTTTGATTTGTTTATTGCACCAGCAAGTTTTCTTAAAGCTTGTGACATAAGCCTTGCCTGAAGGCCGACATGTGCATCGCCCATTTCTCCTTCGATTTCGGCTTTAGGAACAAGGGCAGCAACTGAGTCTATAACTATGACATCTATTGCTCCTGACCTTACAAGTGCTTCAGCAATTTCAAGTGCCTGTTCTCCTGTATCAGGCTGTGATAGTACAAGGTTTTCAATATCAACACCAAGCTTTCTTGCATAAACAGGATCGAGGGCATGCTCAGCATCTATAAAGGCTGCAGCGCCTCCATTTTTTTGTGCTTCAGCTATAATATGAAGTGCAACCGTAGTTTTACCTGAGGATTCAGGTCCATATATTTCTACTATTCTGCCCTTTGGTACTCCGCCTATTCCAAGAGCAATATCAAGATCTAAAGAACCTGTAGAAATACATTCTACATTTAATTTAGCATCTTCTCCAAGTTTCATAATTGAGCCTTTTCCGAATTGCTTTTCTATTTGGCTTATAGCCAATTCCAATGCTTTTTGTTTTTCAGTTAACATTATATCAACCCTTTCTCAACATTCCGAACATTAGTTCTGAATGTATTATAATATATATATTAAATAAGGTCAAGCCATATATTTAAAAAAGAGCTGAAATGTTTTATCAGCTCTTTATTCTTTAGGGTTTAAACACTTTCTATTTTTATATATATAATCAATTCCAGATATAATAGTAATTATAACAGCAATAAATATTAATACATTATTATAAGGTAATTCAATTAATGCTGCAACGATGGCGATGATTTGCAGAACTGTTTTTGCCTTTCCCCACTTGCTTGCTGCAATTACTATTCCCTCAGAGGCAGCAACTGCTCGAAGGCCAGTAATTGCAAATTCACGCGCTATTATTATCATTACAACCCAAGTAGGAAGTTTTTTCATTTCAACAAGTGATATTAATGCTGCAGTTACGATAAGTTTATCTGCAAGAGGGTCCATAAATTTACCAAATTTGGTAACTTGATTTCTGCTTCGTGCAATATATCCATCTAATGTATCTGTTAGTGCAGCAATAATAAAAACAACTGTTGCAATTAGAGTTCCATATTTAACTTTTATAGCTAAAATAAACAAAAAAACGGGAACAAGTATTATTCTTAAAATAGTTAGTTTATTTGCAAGATTCATCATATACAACTCCTATTAAATCATAAGTATAGGCCTTTATAATTTTAACCTTAATTATTGTTCCAATGTCTATCTTATTATCATTACAATTTATAAATACTTGTTGATCTATTTCGGGAGCATCTTTATATGTTCTGCCGTAATATTGATTGTTTTTTGTTTTACCGTCTATGATTACGTCAATTATTTTCCCTATCTGCTCTTTATTTTTATTAAATGAAATCTCGCTTTGAAGTTTCATAAGAATATCTTTTCTTTTGTTTTTTATATCATCATCGATTTGATCTTTCATTTTTGCAGCTATAGTATCTTTCTCTATTGAGTAGGTAAAAACTCCAACTCTATCAAGTTTATAATCCATTAAAAATTGTTTTAGCTTATTAAAATCTTCTTCCGTCTCTCCTGGAAAGCCTACAATTAATGATGTTCTTATAACTGCATCAGGAACTTTATTTCGAATATTATTTATTTTTGTTATTATTTCTTCTGATGAACTTGCACGCTTCATTTGCTTTAAAATATTATTGCTTATATGCTGTATAGGTATATCAAAATAATGGCATATTTTATTGCTTTTTGCAATAGTTTCTATAAGCTCATCGGAAATCTTTTCGGGGTAACTATACATAACTCTTATCCATTGAATTTCCTCAATGGCTTCAAGATTCTTTAACAACTGAGGCAGCATTCTCTTACCGTATATATCTACTCCATACATCGTGGTGTCTTGAGCAACTAAAATTATCTCTTTAACGCCTTTTTTTGAAAGTTCTTTTGCTTCATGGATAATGCTGTCCATGTCTCTGCTTCTAAACTTACCTCTGAGTTTTGGAATAATGCAGTAACTGCATTGATTATCGCATCCCTCAGCTATTTTAATATAAGCATAATGTTTTGGAGTTGTTAAAATTCTTTCTTCATAATTAAAATTATAATTTAAATTATCAGTTTTTACAATTCCATATTTTCCACTTAATGCTTCTTTTACTATATTACATATATCATAGTAGTTGCCAGTGCCTACTACTGCATCAATTTCAGGCATTTCTTCAAGTAATTCGCCCTTATAGCGTTCAGCCATACACCCCGCAACAATTATTAATTTACATCGTCCAGTTTTTTTATTTTCTGCCATTTCAAGTATAGTATTTATTGACTCTTCTTTAGCGGAATTTATAAATCCGCAGGTATTAATGATTATTATATCTGCTTCTTTCTCATCGTTTACGATTTTATATCCTTCCTTTGATAACTTTGAAAGCATAATTTCAGAATCTATTCTATTTTTGTCACAACCGAGAGATACAAAACCTATATTTAAATTCATGTCAAATCCTCCTTTATTAATTTCCCAGGCAATTATTCGCAATTAAGAGCAAATATTATATATTATCTAACATATACACATTTATTCTTATTATATCTTAAATTTACATTATATGTTTGCCTATGACAATATTTTTCATATTATATACATTTCATATAATATCAGATTTGATATATCTCGACAATCGTAATTTAAAAATTAATATTTATGTAAAAAATAGAAGCTATGAAAATATTATATTGCCAAACAAGGATTGGATATATTATTTCCAATCCTTGTTTTAAATTGAATTATTCTTCAAAGGAACTATTATAAAAATCCTCTTTGCTTACAAGAACTTGTCTTGGCTTGCTTCCTTCCTGAGGGCCGACAATTCCACGCTGTTCCATTTGTTCAACTAATCTTGACGCTCTATTGAATCCAACTCTAAGTCTTCTTTGAAGCATAGAAGCTGATACTTGGCCATATTCAACTGCAATTTTTATAGCTTCAGGAAGAAGTTCGTCAACATCTGAATCATCGCTTGCTAAATCGTTTTTATTTTCTATAACTTCTATAATTTCATTATTATATATAACGTTACTTGAATCCTTAAGATAATTTACCACTTTTTCAACTTCTTTTTCAGATATGAAAGCACCTTGTATTCTTATAGGTTTATTCTCTCCTATAGGAAGAAATAACATATCACCTTTTCCAAGAAGTTTTTCAGCCCCTGACATATCAAGAATTGTTCTTGAATCTACCTGACTTGATACGGCAAAGGAAATACGGGATGGTATATTAGCCTTTATAAGACCTGTTATAACATCAACCGAGGGCCTTTGTGTTGCGATTACAAGATGCATTCCAGCAGCTCTTGCCATTTGTGCAAGTCTGCAGATTGCATCTTCTACTTCGTTAGGTGATACCATCATAAGGTCTGCAAGTTCATCTATTACTATAACTATTTTTGGCAATTTCAACTCAGGGTTCGTTTTTTCCATTAGTTTATTATAGCTTTCAATATTTCTAACATTGTTTTCTGCAAAGAGCTTATATCTTTGAGTCATTTCGTTTACAGCCCAATATAAAGCGGATGCAGCTTTTTTAGGCTCAGTTACAACAGGTATTAATAGATGCGGAATACCATTATATATGGATAGCTCTACTACTTTAGGATCAATTAAAAGCATCTTAACATCCTCTGGGGAAGATTTATAAATTAAACTTGTTATTAATGTATTTATACAAACACTTTTACCCGAACCCGTTGCACCTGCTATTAGAAGATGAGGCATTTTTGATAAATCTGCTATCATGCATTTACCGCTTATATCTTTTCCAAGAGCAAAAGCTAATTTTGAACTAAATTCAGTGAATTCATTTGATTCTATTACTTCTCTTAACGTTACAGATACAATTTCCTTATTGGGAACTTCAATTCCAACTGCGGCTTTTCCAGGTATTGGTGCTTCAATCCTAACCATAGGAGCTGCAAGATTAAGTGCAATATCATCTGAAAGATTAACAATTCTACTAACCTTTACTCCGGGACTTGGATGAAGCTCATATCTTGTAACTGAAGGTCCTCTACTTACTTGTACAACCTTTGCCTCAACTCCAAAGCTTAAAAGAGTTTCTTCAAGTATCTGTGCATTATTTAATAGTTCCTTTTTATCTTGAATATTTCCTTTATTTTTATTCTCAGTAAGAAGTTCAATAGGAGGAAAAACGTATTCGGTTTTTTTTGAATCTAATTTATTTTTATTTATCTCCTTTGAAATATCTTCTTGATATGAACTTTTAGTATCGTTTTGAGAATTTAAATTAGTTTCTTCATTTGTTTCTTTTATAAAATCAAGTATTTTAATCTTTTTATCTAAATTATTTATGTTATCCTCATATTTTTTTACAATATTCTCCTGGTTGCTTTTTTCAGTTTCAGTATCTATTGATGCTTCATTAGTATTATCATTTATTTTTATTTTTTCCTTTTTTAAAGTCTTTCTTTTCTTTATATTAGAAATAGCATTGTTAAGAATGTTTCCAATTGATATTTCAGTAGATAATATAGTAAATATTAAAACTAAACAAGTTAGTATTATATAAGTTCCTATTTTATCGAATATGTATATTAGAGGAATATCAATAAATTCGCTTACAACTCCTCCGCCTTTTCTTAAAAGTCCAAGCTCATAGGCTTTAAATAATTTATCCATATAATCTAAATTTTTGTTGCTATATGAATAATTTAAATGAATCAATAATAATAGAGTATATATTATAAGACATATAGATATAAATCTTTGTCCTATATTAAATCGTGTTTTATTTATTATAAGAGCAATTCCTACTATGAAGAGTATTGGAGGAAAAATGTATGAACCAATTCCGAGCAATCCAAAAAAGAAATCTCTAAAAATTTTCCCTGCTAATCCTGATGGTTCCACATATATGCTAAGTCCTGTTAATAAGGAAATAGCAACGACTATTATTCCATAAATTTCATTTTTATAACTTGATTTTGAAGAATTTTCTTTTGCCTTTTTTGCCATAAAAATCATCACCCCATAAATATATTCTATATGTTTAATAAAAACCCTTCAACTTAAAAATAAAGAGGAAAGGCTATTGCTTTTCCTCTATTAATTGATTTAGCTTTTTAATTGCATCACTTATTCCCCCTACCTCATCCATAAGTTTTACTTCAACAGCCTGCTTTCCTATAAGTATCGTACCCATATCGTTTAAAAGTTCATCGGTTTGAAGCATAAGCTCTCTTAGTTTTTCTTCAGAGATACCTGAATTTCTTACAATAAAACTAATAATTCTATCCTGCATTTTTTTAAAGTAGTCAAAGGTTTGGGGTACTCCTATCACAAGACCATTCATTCTTATGGGGTGAACTATCATCGTTGCTGTTGGTGATATATAGGAATAATTTGCTGATACTGCTAATGGAACACCTATGCTGTGGCCTCCTCCAATTACTAAAGAAACAGTTGGCTTTGAAAGGCTGTTAATCATTTCTGCAATTGCAAGCCCAGCTTCTACATCACCTCCAACCGTATTTAATATAATAAGCAATCCTTTAATATTAGGGTTTTCCTCAACTGCAACAAGCTGGGGAATTATATGCTCATATTTAGTTGCCTTAGTTTGAGGGGGAACAGCTATATGACCTTCAATTTGTCCAATTATGTTTAATACATGTATATTGGAAATATGTTCAGGAATTTGTGTGTTTCCTATTTCTTTTAAATTTTCTAATTTTTCATTTTTATTCTCCGCAATATTTTCTTTAATATCTTCATTATCTGATTTAATGCCTTTGTTTATATTATTTTTATGTACCATGATTACACCTCACAATTTATAATAACCTATATTATATTTTAACCATTGAAGCAAAATATAAACAAAAAACAGGCTTATATTAAAGCCTGTTTAAAGATTACAGCTCAAAAGCTTTATGAAGTGCATTTATTGCCTTAACCGTATCTTCTTCCTTAACCAGACACCATATTGTCGTATGGGAATCTGCTGTTTGCAAAACTTTTATCTCATTATCCTTTAAAGTTTTTAATATTTTAGCCATTACTCCTGGTACTCCTCTTATGCCGCTCCCTATAGCTGCAATTTTACTGCAGTTATTTATCATTTTATAATTAAATTTCTTTAAGTCTAATATATATTTAACTCTTTCAGAATCAGAACCATCTATAGTGAAAACTTTATAATTAGGGAAAATATTAATTAGATCAATACTAATACCATAGTCAGCAAGTAAATCAAATAATTCATTATTATCTATTTCATCATCTTCAAAAAAGATACTTATTTGAGTTCTATTAGGCATATGTGTAATTCCGGTAATTAATTTTTTATTATAGCCTTCAGAACTTATTACTGTTCCTTTCGCATTTGACATGGTATTTTTTATTAATAAAGGGACATTCCCTCTCATCGCATATTCAACTGCCCTTGGATGTATAACTTTTGCCCCTTGATCTGCAAATTGAAATACTTCACTATAGTTAATTTTTTCAATTACCTTTGCATCAGGTACTATTCTTGGATCAGCAGTCATAATTCCATCTACATCTGTATATATTTCAATCGCTTCAGCTTTTAGTGCATCTCCTAAAACAGCCCCTGTAACATCGCTCCCCCCGCGGCCGAGAGTAGTAAAATCTCCATTTTCAGTCATTCCTTGAAAACCCGTGACTATAGGAATAATATTCTTGCTTAAAAGTTCTATCAATTTTGATGTTTTAACAGTTTTTATCTCAGCATTTCCAAAATTATTGTCAGTTATTATTCCTGCCTGACCACCAGTTAAAACAACAGTTTTATAGCCTTTCTTTAAGAAAGTTTCAGATAAAACAACTGCTGAAATTATTTCTCCGCAGCACATAAGCAAATCTATTTCCCTTTTATTTGAAGTACTTTTATTTTCTATAAGAGATAATAGTGTATCAGTAGCATAAGGATCTCCTTTTCGTCCTATTGCAGAAACAACTACTACAGGATTATATCCTTTGTTTATTGCTTCAATAACTTTATCGCATACCATTTCTCTTCTTTGTTGTGTTGCAACAGATGTTCCACCGAATTTTTGAACTAAAATTTTCATTTTAAAGCCCCCTTATAGTTGAAAACACATTTAACTAATATTATATTATACAACTATATAGAGGGATTGTGAAAAGATTTATATTTTATGATCAAAAATAATTGTTTTTTCACAGACTTTCATCATATCTTCCCAAGGAATTTCAATGCTTATGTTATCTTTAAAAGAAAATAGTGAGCCTTTGCTTTTATAAACTTGTACACCTACAATATTTCCATTTGTTCTATCAAAAACCATTTCACAATCTCCAAGATAGCCGTATTTATCACCGTTAAATACATTGATGATTTCAAGATTGAGCAAATCAGACATTCTTTTACTCATATTTTTTCCCCCTAATAAATTTATTTATATATTATATTAAAAAAGGGCGGCTTATAGACCAGTTGATCCAAAGCCGCCTCTATCTCTTTGAGTTTTATCAAGTTCATCAACTTCAATTATTTCAGGGATTTCAATTTTATTTATTACCATTTGAGCAATCCTGTCACCTCTGCTAATTATAAAAGGCTTATTTCCAAAGTTTATCATGATTAAATTGATTTCTCCTCTATAGTCGCTGTCAATAGTTCCAGGAGTATTTACAAAGGATATTCCATATTTTAATGCCAAACCGCTTCTAGGCCTTATTTGAGCTTCATAATTTTGTGGAAGTGCGATAGAGATACCAGTAGGTATAATTTTAATTTCCATAGGGTTTATAATTGTTGTTTCTGCTACGTTTGCATAAAGGTCCATTCCTGCTGAACCAGAAGTCATATATTTTGGGATTGGTAAATCCTTTGCATTTTCAAGTCTTTTTATTAAAAGTTTCATATAATGCCTCCTAAAGCATCCTTAAATTTGTACTCATCTACATTACGTCCTACAGCTGCAGCTGAAAATATACCTTCTTTAAAAACAATATCTATTACTTCATTTACATCATCTATTGTAATCATATCAATTTTATTTAGTATTTCTTTAGGTTCAAAAACTTTACCAAGCATAAGTTCAGATTTTCCTAAGCTAAACATTCTGCTGGACATACTTTCAAGACCTAAAATATAATTACCTTTTAATTGCTCTTTTGCTTTAACTATATTATCGCTGTTCATCTTATTTTTAAGCATAGTCTTTATTTCACTAAGTACAAGTTCCATAGCGTTATTTATATATTGCTCATTTAATGCAAAATAAATATTAAAAATTCCCTTATTTTTATATGCTGAAGGAAAGGAATATATAGTATATACATATCCTTCTTCTTCTCTTAATCTTTGAAATAATCTTGAACTTGTTCCAGCTCCAAAATAATTATTTATTGCAAGGAGAGTATAAAGTTTATCGTTCCCAAGTTCTATTCCATTAAGAGTAAGTGCAACATGTATTTGTTCAATATCTTTATTTTTTACTATGATGTCTCTGTTTATAGCTGGATAAGATAATGAAAAATCGAATTTATTATTATTTTTTAAAGTCCCAAATGTATTGTTTAATTTACTTATTAGTTTATCTTCATCAAAATTCCCAGTAATTGATATTACAATATTTTCAGGTATATAAGTTTTATTAAAATAGTTTATTATTTTTTCTCTGTCTAATTCCTTAATTGTTTTATTTGTACCAAGTATAGGATATGATAGGGAATCATTTCCCCATGTTGCTATAGAAAGTATATCTGATACAAGATCCTCAGGAGAATCTTCATACATATTTATTTCTTCCTGAATAACACTTTTTTCTTTTTCTATATCTTGCATTGCAAACTTGGGATTTAAAAGCATATCGCTAAGTACATCAATTCCTACATCAAAATGTTCATCAAGCAATTTTACATAAAAACATGTAGCTTCCTTGCCAGTAAAAGCGTTTATTTGACCTCCAAGTTCCTCTATTTCAGAAGCAATCTGTTTAGCGGTTCTATTTTTTGTACCCTTAAACATTATATGTTCAATAAAATGAGAAACTCCATTATTAGCAGTGTTTTCATATCTTGAACCGCTTCCAATCCAAAGACCTATGCTTATAGAGTTTACATAGGGAATATGCTCTGTAATAACTCTGATTTTACTATCCAATATATATCTTTTGTACATATAATCCTCCCAAATTCAATTAAATAGTTTACATCATTTAAAGCCAACATTTTTATTATAAATAATATAGTTATTTCAAGCAATAATAATAAATACTTTTGTAAAAATTATTGTATACCGATTTAACAAATTTACTATATATAAATCTAAATTTAAATTATATTGTTAATATTACCAATATTTAATTAATATAAACTTATATATAAGATAGTTAACATAATATATATTATGTTATTAATTTTTTAGCAAAATAAAAAAGGCTTTTTATAAAAAGCCCTTTACTATGAGTTGCTTTCTTTTTTTGTGTCCGAATCTTCTTTCTTTATGGCATCTTTTCTTGAAAGATTAATTCTTCCCTGATTATCTATGTCTGTTACTTTAACAAGTATTTCATCACCAATATTTACTACATCTTCAACTTTGTTTACTCTTTCATGTGCTAATTTGGAAATATGCACAAGTCCTTCTTTGCCTGGCAGTACTTCAACAAAAGCTCCAAAGTTAGTTATTCTGTTTACTCTTCCAAGATATATTTCGCCTACCTGTATATCCTTTGTGATACCTTCAATAATCCTTTGAGCTTTTTTGCCGCTTTCAACATCAGGAGCGCATATAAATAATCTTCCATCGTCTTCAATATCTATTTTAACTCCTGTTTCTGCTATAATTTTATTTATGGTCTTTCCTCCTGGTCCAATTACATCTCTTATTTTGTCAGGGTCTATCATCATAGTTATTATTCTTGGCGCATATTTTGAAAGTTCTTTTCTTGGCTCAGAAATAACTTTTAACATTTCACTTAGTATAAACATTCTAGCTCTTCTTGCCTGGTCGATTGCCCTTTTAATTACATCATTTGGAAGACCTGCTATTTTAGTGTCTACTTGTATTGCAGTAATACCTTTTTCAGTTCCTGCAACTTTAAAATCCATATCGCCAAAAAAGTCTTCTATTCCTTGAATATCTGTAAGAACTTCAGCTTCAGTAATATCATCGTTTGTTACAAGCCCCATTGCTATGCCTGCAACTGGTCTTTTGATTGGAACTCCTGCATCCATGAGAGAAAGGGTACTTGCACAAACGCTTGCTTGAGATGTTGAACCGTTTGAACTTAAAACTTCTGATACAAGCCTTATAGTATATGGGAATTCTTCTTCTGACGGTATAACAGGCTCTAAAGCTCTTTCAGCAAGGGCACCATGTCCTATTTCTCTCCTTCCTGGTCCTCTTAAGAATTTAACTTCCCCTGTTGAATATGGAGGGAAATTATAATGATGCATATATCTTTTAAATTCTTCATCTCCAAGACCATCAAGTACTTGAACATCACCTAATGCACCAAGAGTTGCAGCTGTCATAACCTGTGTCTGCCCTCTTTGGAATAATCCAGAACCGTGCGTTCTTGGAAGCATCCCTACATCGCAGTACAAAGGTCTTATTTCTTCAAAGCTTCTTCCATCTGGTCTGCGTTTATCCCTTAGTATCATTGTTCTAACATGCTCTTTCATAATCCTGTACATTACATCATCTATATCTTTTTCAGCTTCTGGGAAAATTTCAGCAAAATGTTCGAATACTTCTTGCTTTACTTCATCAGTTTTATTTTGTCTTTCTTCTCTATCTGTATACTGCAGTACTTCCCAAAGTTTATCAGTACAATATTCTCTAACAGCATTTTCTATTTCATCTGGAACATGATAAAGCTGAGGAACTACTTTTTGCTTGCCAATTTCTTTAGTTATTTCTTCTTGAAATTTAATAATCTCCTGACAAGCATTAAATCCAAACATTATTGCATCATACATAACGTCCTCTGGTATTTCTTTTCCGCCGGCTTCTATCATCATTACTCTTTCTTTTGTTGCACATACTGTTAAATGAAGATCACTTTTTTCTCTTTCCTGCGAAGTAGGATTAATAACAAATCTACCATCAATTCTTCCAACTAAAACTGAACCTACTGGATTGTCAAAGGGTATATCGGATATACACAGTGCAAGAGAAGCTCCGTTCATTGCAAGAAGCTCTGGAGGATTGTCTGGATCTACAGATAATACTGTACAAACAATTTGAACATCATTTCTATATCCTTTAGGAAATAAAGGTCTTAAAGGTCTATCAATAGCTCTTGCAGATAATATGGCTTTTTCAGTAGGTTTTCCCTCTCTCTTAATAAAACCTCCAGGGATTTTCCCAACAGCATAAAGCCTTTCTTCATAATCAACGCTTAATGGAAAAAAGTCAACACCTTCTTTAGGCTCAGGTGATGCATTTGCAGTAACAAGCACTACAGTTTCACCATAGCTTATCATAACCGCACCATTTGAAAGCAGAGCATATTTACCAATATCTGCTTTTAGCGGTCTGCCTTCAAAAGTAGTTTCAAAAACACGATGCATTAATTAACCTCCTTTCAAATTTGAAAACATAAAAGTATAATATGTATGTTTTTTATAAAATCTCTACATAAGCAAGAAGCAGAGATTTATATAAGCATAGTAATTTAATATAAGTTGTTTGAAGAAATATAAATAGTAAAAGAAAATTCCTATCATATGTATTATTTTAAGTATAAATTTAAAAAATTATAAGCTTAAAATAGCTTTAATTAAAAACAAATATACTTAATTATACCATAATTATCATATTGATTGCTAATTTTTTTAAACATCTTTACATATGAAGGGATATGGAAAAATACTTATATAAACAATAAGAGCGGTCTTGCCGCCCTTAAAATGTGTTATTTTCTTATACCAAGTTCATTGATTAAATGACGATATTTTTCAATATCAGTTTTCATTAAATAATTTAATAAACCTCTTCTTTGACCAACCATTTTTAATAGACCTCTTCTTGAATGATGATCTTTCTTATGCTGCTTAAGATGCTCAGTTAAATGATTGATCCTTTCAGTTAAAATAGCAATTTGAACTTCAGGTGAGCCTGTATCTCCTTCGTGTCTTTCAAATTTTTTCATTAATTCTTGTTTTTTTACTTTATCCATTAAAACACCTCCAAATTTTTATAAACGCCTTGAACAAAGCTTTCGCCGGAGATACGATAAACTTTGTACAGGTTACAGTGACTATTATATCAAAAGACTTTTTTAATGTAAACAAAAATTATCTAATTCAAAGTATCTCTTTGCAGTATATATATCATTATAGACCCTTTTTTTAAGTTCTTCAATATTATTAAACTTTACTTCATCACGTATAAACTTTAGAAATTCTATTTTTACATATGAATCGTAAAGGTTTTCGTTTACATTTAATATATGTGTTTCAAGTATTCTTTCTTTGCAATCTAATGTAGGGGCGAAACCTATATTGCTGATGGATGGATACTTTTTTTCATTAATATATGTTTGAGTTATATAAACTCCATTTCTTAAGCAAAGATTTAATGGTATATCTAAATTAGCAGTAGGAAAACCTAATTTATTACCAAGATGCTTACCCTCTATAACTGAGCCATAAAAAAACAAGTTGTATCCGAGCATTTGGTTTGCCTCTTCAATTTTTCCTTCTTCAATTTTTTTTCTTATTTTGCTGCTTGAGATACTTATATTGTTTAAGGTAACCTTTTCAATTACTTTTAAATCGTAATGATATATGTTTTGATATTTTCTTAAAAAATCTACATCCCCTGTTCCAAATCTTCCAAATGTAAAATTATAACCGCAAACTATTGACTTTACATTAAATTGTTTATGTAAACATTCTATAAAATCAATTGGCATAATATTTGCAAATTCAGCATTAAAATCTATAAAAAATACATAGTCAACACCAAGGGATTTAAATATTTGTACCTTTGTTTTGTTATCAGTTATTATTTTTATATTATGTTCAGGTTTTAAAACATTAAAGGGATGCTTATTAAAAGTAAAAACTGCACTTTTAATTTTTTTCGATTTTGCTGATGACACTGCTTCTTTTATTAATTTTTGATGACCTATATGGATTCCATCAAAGGTGCCAAGAGCAATGCATAAATCTTCATCAATTTTAATATTTTGCATCTTATCTTCAATAACAATCATATTTTACACCTTTAAACTAATAATTTCTCAATAAATAAATTATTATTATTGATTTTTCCTATTGCTATAAATAAATCATTTTCAATATATACCTTTACCATTTCATTATTAAGAAATTCTAATGAATTTGATATTGATATATTATTACCATTCATTAATTTAGTATAAAACTTTTTATCTACAAATATTGATTTCATATCTAAAGCATAATCAGCTCTAAACATCTTTTTACTAATATCATCAGGAGTTATCTCAGTTAATAAAATACTATTTTCTAATGAAAACTTTCCAGTTGCAGTTCTTATTAAAAAACTCATATATGCTCTGCAGCCAAGTTTTCGGCCTATATCTCTGCATAGACTTCTTATATAAGTACCTTTAGAACAGCATATCTTAATTATAGCAGTAGGCGGAGTATATTTTAAAATATTGATTTCATAGATAATGACTTCTCTTTCCTTAATTTCAGGAACAATTCCCTGCCTTGCAAGATCATAGGCTCTTTTACCATTAATTTTAACAGCGGAGAAAATAGGGGGAACCTGCTTGATTCTTCCCTTAAAACTTTCTACTACAGATTTAAAGGTATTATAGTCAATAATTTCACAATTCATATCGTACTCAAATAACTTTTTCCCATACTTATCACAAGTATCGGTTTCATTTCCAAGGGTTAATTCACAGATATAAGTTTTTTTATCATTCATAATGTAATCGACTATTTTTGTAGCCTTACCAAGACATATAGGAAGCACTCCACAAGCATTAGGGTCTAAAGTACCAGTATGCCCAACCTTTTTTTCTTTTAATGTTCTTTTAACATATGATACAACATCTTGTGAAGTCATACCAGGAGGTTTTAATACATTAATTATACCATTCATTTATGTCCCACTTCCAAAACATCTTTAAGGGCATCTAAGATTTTATTTTTAGCTTCAGAAATACTCCCTTCAATTGTACATCCAGCAGCTCTTATATGACCTCCACCATTAAAATAAGCGGCTATTTTGCTAACATCAACATAGTTTTTAGATCTTAAACTAACTCTGCATTTAAAATCATTTATCTGCTTTATAAATACTCCAACTTCAGCAGTATCTATATTCCTTGCATAGTTAATGAATTCATCGGCATCATTTTCTTTTGCATTGCATTCTTCAAGTAATTTATATGGCATAGTTAAAACTGCAACTGTATCATTAAAGTAAACCTCTAAAGTAGATAATACTTTCTCTAAAAGTTTGGTCTGAGATAATGTTTTTGAATCATAAATTCTGCTGTAAATGTCTGAAAAATTAATGCCTGTATTTATTAAATCACCTACTATATTGAAGGTCATCGACGTAGTATTTGAATATTTAAATCCGCCAGTATCTGTAAGAATCGAAGTATAAAGACACATAGCAGTAGTTTTACTTATATTATATCCGTTTATTTTAAGAATCTGGTATATTATTTCTCCAACGCTTGATGCATTTGAATCTACATAATTTACATCGCCAAATAATGTATTGGATATGTGATGATCAATATTTATGACTATATCGCTGCAGTTTAATAATGATTTTAATTCCCCAAGTCTTAAAACATCGCCGCAATCCAGTATAATCAGGCAGCTGTATTTGCTGCCTGTATTATATCTTTTTATATTATCGTATCCTGTTAAAAAAGAATATTTCTCTGGAAGAATATCATCTACAAAAAGATCCACTGACTTTCCAAAATCTTTTAGTGTATTGAATAAGCCAAGCATTGAACCTATACTATCTCCATCAGGGGATACATGGGATACTATTGCAAAATCATCATAATCCTTTAAAATATGACCTATTTTATTTAGTATCATCATGATTAATCTCTTTTAATATATTTGATATATGCATCCCATGTTCGATTGATTTATCGATTTCAAAAACCATTTCGGGAATATATCTTGCTTTTAGTTTACTTCCAACTTCTTTTCTTATATATCCCGATGCACTTTTTAGGCCTTCAATACATTTTTCTTTTTTATCAGCATCTCCTAATACACTGACATAAACCTTTGCGTATCTTAAATCTTTAGTAACATCAACATGGGTTATGGAGGTAAGCATTGGAATTCGTGGGTCTTTAAGCTCGTTTTGAATTATGTTGCTGACTATTTTTCTAATTTCTTCTGACAATCTTGATGTTCTGTCAAAACCCATATAAAACACCTCTATTAATCTCTTTTAATTTCTTCCATTGTAAATGCTTCGATTATATCTTCTTCCTTAATATCATTAAATTTTTCAATTGTGAGTCCACATTCAAAACCTGATGCTACTTCTTTAACATCATCTTTAAAACGTTTTAAAGATGCAAGCTTTCCTTCATATATTACAATTCCGTTTCTAATTACCCTGACGCTATTGTTTCTGTTTATTTTTCCATCTTCTACATAACAGCCTGCAATTGTACCTATTGCTGAAACTTTAAATGTATTTCTAACTACAAGCCTTGCTGTTATAACTTCCTTATATTCAGGCTCAAGCATACCTTTCATTGCTGCTGTTATGTCATCTATTGCTTCGTATATTATTCTATATGTTTTTATTTCAACCTTTTCCTTTTCAGCAAGCTGCATAGCCATAGGCTCAGGTCTTACATTAAATCCAATTATAAGAGCATTTGAAACTGAAGCAAAAGTTACATCTGTTTCAGTTATAGCTCCAACGCCGCCGTGAATTACATTTACCCTGACTTCGCTGTTAGAGAGCTTTTCTAATGACTGCTTTATCGCTTCTACAGAACCTTGTACATCTGCTTTTACTATAATGTTTAAATCCTTTACTTTGCCTTCTTGAATTTGGCTGAATAAATCCTGTAATGATACTCTTGAAGTACTTGCATAATGGTATTCTCTTTCCTTAGTTTTTCTAATTTCAGATATTTCCCTTGCTGTTTTTTCATCAGCTACACAATACATTATATCTCCTGCATTAGGAACTTCTGAAAATCCAAGGACTTCAACAGGTATAGAAGGAGATGCGGATTTAACTTTCTTTCCTTTATCATCAATCATTGCTCTAACTTTTCCAAAGGCTGTTCCTGCTACAATGCAATCCCCAGTTTTAAGCGTTCCTTTTTGTACAAGAACAGTTGCAACAGGCCCTCTCGATTTGTCAAGTTTAGCTTCAATTATAGTACCTTTTGCAGTCCTATTTGGATTCGCTTTTAATTCCTGCATTTCTGCAACTAATAATATCATTTCAAGAAGATTATCGATACCTTCTTTAGTTCTAGCAGATACTGGAACGCATATTGTATCGCCGCCCCAATCTTCAGCAATAAGACCATATTCAGTTAATTCCTGCTTTACTCTATCTGGATTAGCTCCGTTTTTATCTATTTTATTTATAGCAACTATAATTGGAACATTAGCAGCCTTAGCATGATTTATTGCTTCAATTGTTTGAGGCATAACTCCATCATCTGCCGCAACAACAAGTATAGCAATATCAGTTACCTTTGCTCCCCTTGCTCTCATGGCAGTAAAAGCTTCATGACCAGGTGTATCTAAAAATACGATTTTATTATCGTCTATATCTACAGTATAGGCTCCTATATGCTGAGTTATACCACCAGCTTCAGTATCTGTAACCCTTGAATGCCTTATTGCATCAAGAAGAGAAGTTTTACCATGGTCAACATGCCCCATAACAGTTACAACCGGAGGCCTTGGAACTAAATCCTTTTCATTATCTTCATAATCGTTTATAAGCTCTTCTTCTTTTTCTTTTTTTGCTTCTTTTTCAAGGATAATGTTGTACTGCTCAGCGATTTTTTCTGCTACTTCAAAGGTTATTTCATGATTTATTGAAACCATTACTCCAATAAATATAAGCTTTTTTAATACTTCAGAAGCTGGTTTTTTTATTTTTTTTGCAAAGTCCCCAACCTTAATGCTCTCTGGTATAACTACGATTCCTATTTCATCATCTTCTTTCAAATCTTCTTGTTTGTTATTTGATTTTTTATTCTTTTCAATTTTTGTAGATTTTTTTCTAATTTTTTCAAATTTAACATCTAAATATTCTATATCGTCTAAATCTTCAAATTCATCATCAATCATTTCATCATCTTTATTTTCTTTTTCATCAATGCTTTTGTTTAAGGATTTATCATCACTTAAAGTATTTCCTTTATTATTCATCTTTTCCTTTAGTTCTTCGATAAATTCTATTACTATATTTGCCTCTTCACCTTCAATTACACTCATATGATTTTTAACTTCTAAACCGAATTCTTTATTAAGAATTTCTATTAAATCTTTACTTGTCATGTTTACCTGTTTGGCCAATTCATAAATTCTAATTTTTGGCACTAAAATCACCCCCATTATTATTTTGGATCTTTTTTATTAAGCCCTTTGCAAAGTTCAAATCGTTTATTGCCAAAACTGCTCTATTTAGTTTTCCTATATTTTCTCCTAACATTTGCTTATTACCAAAAATAATAAATGGTATATCATTTTCGTTTGAAAGTTTTATAAATTTATTTTTTGTATTTTCACTTGCATCTTCGGCAATAATTATTAAATGACATCTACCTTTTTTAATACTATTTTCAACGCTTTCATCACCAGAAAACAATTTCCCTGATTTTTGTATAAGACCGATAAATGAATATATATTATTTATCTGCATCTGATAGCGCCTCTTTCAATCTTTCATACAAATCATCAGAAATTTTAGTTTCAAAGGTTTTTTCAAATCTTTTTGCTTTAACGCATTTCTCAAAGCAGTCTATATTCCTGCAGATATATGCACCTCTTCCAGGGGCTTTACCTGTTAAATCTATTTTAATTTCACCCTCTTTATTTTTTACAATCCTTATTAGCTCCTTTTTAGGCTTCATTTCCTGACAGCCAAGGCACATTCTTTGAGGAATTTTTTTTACTTTCACTGCATATCATCTCCTTGCTCAAAAGCTCCTGATTCTGTTTGAACTTGAGATTGACTTTTTATATCTATTTTCCATCCTGTAAGTTTTGCTGCAAGTCTTGCATTTTGACCTTCTTTGCCAATAGCTAAGGATAATTGATAATCAGGTACAACTACCCTCGCACTTTTTTCTGCCTCATTAACTTCAACGCTTACCACTTTTGCAGGGCTTATAGAGTTTGCAATAAATTCAGCAGGGTCTTTACTCCACTTTACTATATCTATTTTTTCGCCTTTTAGTTCATTAACTATATTTTGAACTCTGACACCTTTTGGCCCTACGCATGCCCCTGTAGGATCTACGTTTTCATCCTTTGAATAAACTGCAATCTTGGTTCTATAACCAGCTTCTCTTGATATACTTTTTATTTCAACTGTACCATCATATATTTCCGGTACCTCAAGCTCAAAGAGCCTTTTAATTAAACCTGGATGAGTTCTTGATATAACAATATTAGGTCCTTTAGGAGTCTTCTTAACTTCTACAACATAAAATTTAAGTATGTCTCCATGATTATATTCTTCATTTGGCATCTGTTCATTTGGAGAGAGCAAAGTTTCAGTTCTGCCAATATCAACAAGAACGTTCTGCTTTTCTTTTTTTTGTACAACTCCTGTTATAAGGTCATTTTCTTTTTCAATAAATTCTTTATATATTATTTCTCTTTCTGCTTCTCTAATTTTTTGTATTACGCTTTGCTTGGCTGTTTGAGCTGCAACCCTTCCAAAATCCTTTGGAGTAACTTCGATATCAACAATATCTCCAATGTTATATTTTATGCTTATTTTTCTTGCATCTTCAAGGCTTATTTCAAGAAGATTATCATAAACATCTTCAACGACCTCTTTTTGAGCATAAACATGAATATCACCCGTATCCCTGCTTACTGTTACCTTTACATTCTGAGATGTTCCATAATTCTTTTTATAAGCTGAAACAAGGGCAGCTTCTAAAGCAGTAAATATTATTTCTCTGTCGATTCTTTTTTCTTTAACAAGTTCTTCTAATGCTTCAATTAATTCAACTGTATTCATAATAGTCCCTCCTTATAAAGCACTTAATTTTACAACCGAAACTTTATTTTTATCAATATGAAGTTCTTTTCCATTAAAAGAAACAATAATATCATTTCCTTCAAGTCCTAAAAGCGTACCTTCAATTATTTTTTTACCATCTATAGCTGCAAACAATTTTATTTTTACTTTCTTACCCTTATGCTTTTCAAAATCAGTGTCTTTTCTTAATGGCCTTTCAATTCCAGGTGAGGAAACTTCGAGATAATAACTGCACTCTATAGGATCTATTTCATCAAGCTTGTTGCTTATTATTCTGCTGACATTTGAACAGTCATCAATGGTTATACCGCCTTCTTTATCGATATAAATTCTAAGATACCATTCATTATGTTCTTTTACAAATTCCACATCAACAAGTTCGTAGTTAAAACTATTAACAATTGGAATAGATAGTTCATAAACTAATTTTTCTATTGAAGAAACATCCATATATTATCCACCTCTTTCTTTTTTCTATTATTTGTTATAATCAAACTGTTATGCACAACATAAAGTAAAGAGTGGGATTACCCACTCTTTACCGTAAAATATATTAAGCCTTAACTCAAATTATAGCATTATGAAAAATAATTTGCAAGTTAAAATAGGGAAAGCTGGTTACTTTCAGGTAAATCTTTTAAACATCCATGGCTTTGTAAAATTTCAATTACAGTTTTTGATACCTTTGTTCTTAATCGCAAGTCTTCTTTAGAAAGGAAAGGACCATCCTCTCTTGCCTTAACTATGCTTTTTGCAGCGGTTTCGCCTACACCTTGAAGCGCTCTGAAGGGAGGAAGAATTGCATCATCTATTATTAAAAATTTTGTTGAATCAGATTTATACAAGTCAACAGGAGCAAATTTAAATCCTCTTTTATACATTTCAAGAGCGATTTCAAGAATTGTAAGTAAACCTTTATCCTTTTGTGTTGCATTGTTTCCCATATTTTCGATTTCTTTTATTTTACTCAATATTGTCTTTTCGCCTTTAACAATTAAATCAGCATCAAAATCATCTGCTCTTACTGTAAAGTATGTGGCATAATAAGCCTTTGGATAATATACTTTAAAATATGCTATTCTGACAGCCATCATTACATAAGCCACAGCATGACCTTTTGGAAACATATATTTAATCTTGTTACAGGAGTTTATATACCAATCAGGAACATTGTTTTCCCTCATCTCTTGAACATCTTCATCCCTTAATCCTTTTCCTTTTCTTACTCTTTCCATTATATTAAAAGCATGCTTTGGCTGTACTCCTTTTTGAATTAGATAAAGCATTATATCGTCTCTTGTCGATATAACTTCCTTAAGAGTTGCATATCCATCACGTATAAGGTCCTGTGCATTATTAACCCAAACATCGGTACCATGTGACAATCCTGAAATTCTTACAAGTTCAGCAAAAGTCTTAGGCTTAGTATCGAGAAGCATCTGTCTTACAAATTTAGTTCCAAATTCAGGAAGACCAAGTGTTCCAACTTCGCAGTTAATATCTTCTGGTTTTATTCCGAGGGATTCAGTAGAAGTAAATAGTTTTAAAACCTTTTCATCTCCTAATGGAATTGTTCTTGGATCAATTCCGGTTAAATCCTGAAGCATCCTTAAAACTGTAGGATCATCGTGACCTAATATATCGAGTTTTAAAAGTCTGCCGCTTATAGAGTGATAATCAAAATGAGTTGTAATAACATCTGAATTAATATCATCGGCAGGCCTTTGAATAGGAGTAAATTCATAAATCTCTTTATCCCTTGGAACAACCATAACTCCTCCTGGATGCTGACCTGTTGTTCTTTTAACTCCAGTACAGCCTTTGACTAGTCTTTCTATTTCAGCTTGGTTGCTTGTTAATCCTTTTTCTTCGAGATAGTTTTTTACAAATCCATAGGCTGTTTTTTCTGCAATTGTACCAATTGTTCCAGCTCTAAAAACATGACCTTCTCCAAAAAGCTCTTCTGTATATTTGTGAGCCCTGCTCTGATACTCTCCAGAAAAGTTTAAATCTATATCTGGTTCTTTATCCCCTTCAAAACCTAAAAATACTTCAAAGGGTATATCATGACCTTCTTTGATTAATTGTGAGGCACATTTTGGACATAATTTATCAGGCAAATCAGCACCTGAGCCTATGCTTCCATCTGTAAAAAACTCAGAATATTTACATGAAGGGCATACATAATGTGGAGGCAGAGGATTAACTTCAGTAATTCCGCACATTGTAGCAACGAAGGAAGAACCGACTGACCCTCTTGAGCCGACTAAATAGCCGTCATTTACTGACTTTGAAACAAGACGGTTTGCAATAAGATACAAAACAGCATATCCATTATTAATAATTGAATTTAGTTCTTTTTCAAGCCTTTTTTCAACGACTTCAGGAAGATTCTGCCCGTATATTTCATGAGCCTTTGACATTGTCATGTTTCTTACTTCATCTTCTGCACCATCTATTTTCGGAGGGAAAGTTTCATCGGGTATAGGCTTTATAGCTTCAACCATATCAGCAATCAAATTAGGGTTTTTAATAACCACATCGTAGGCAGTTTCTTCACCTAAATATTCAAATTCACTTAGCATTTCATCAGTTGTTTTAAAATACAAAGGAGCTTGTTCATCTGCATCCTCGTAACCCTGACCTGACATCAGTATTCTTCTAAAATACTCATCAGTTGGATCTAAAAAATGAACATCTCCAGTTGCCACTACTAATTTATTATATTTATTACCGAGATTAACTATTTTTTTGTTAATAGCGAGCAATTTTTCTTCATTTTCAAGAGTACCGTTTCTAATTAAAAATTCATTATTCCCTCTTGGCTGAATTTCAAGAAAATCATAAAATTTTATGATATCCTGCATTTCATTATCTGAAAGGCCATTTAAAATACCTCTAAATACCTGTCCTGCCTCACAGGCAGAACCTATTATTAATCCATCTTTATATTGTTGAAGTAAGCTTTTAGGAATACGCGGACGTTTATGGTAGTATTTTAAATGGGATTCTGAAATAATTTTGTAAAGATTTATTAGCCCTTCGTAGTTTTTAACAAGAATTATAATATGGTAGGTGTCTGCCTTTTTTATATCAAAATTTCCATTATAAAGTTTATTAACATCATCAATAGTTACAGCATCCTTTTCCTTTAGCATTTTAAGAAATTTAATAAAAATTTCAGCCGTTGCCGTTGCATCGTCAACTGCTCTGTGATGATTTTCAAGGGATATACCTAAATGTTCTGCGACGATATTAAGTTTGTGTTTTTTTAAATTTGGCAAAAGCCATCTTGATAATGATAAAGTATCAATTATTGCATTGTCAAAATTTAAGCCTAATCTTTTTACATTGTTTTTTATAAATCCTGTATCGAATTTAGCATTATGAGCTACCACAGGAGAACTTCCAATAAACTTAAGAAAATCTAATAATGCCGTTTCAATAAATGGTTTATCTTTTACCATTTCATTCGTTATCCCAGTTAGTTTAGTGATTTCATCGCTTATATCTTTCTTAGGATTTATAAGGCATGAAAAAGTATCAATTATTTTTAAGTTTTTAATCTTAACTGCTCCTATTTCGATTATTTCATCATTATTTTGATTTAAGCCAGTTGTCTCTATATCAAATACAACAAACTCATCATCAAGATTCTGCTTATTTGACTTTATTATAATAGGCTCTCCATCATCTACAAGATATCCTTCAACTCCATATATAGCTTTGATGCCATATTTTTTGCATGCATCTGCCACTTCTGGAAATGCTTGTACAACACCGTGATCTGTAATAGCAATAGCACTATGTCCCCATTCCTTTGCACGCTTTATAAGTGAAGTTGCAGAGGATACTCCATCCATAGTGCTCATTTGAGTATGAAGATGAAGTTCTACCCTTTTTTCTTCACATATGTCCATTCTTTTCTGAATTTCAATTATTTCAATCGCTGAGGCCATTATTATTATTTCTTTTAAATATTTGTCAAAAACAACATCTCCCTGTACCTTTAAAAACGCACCTTCTTTGATTTCTGATTTTAGACTCTCTATAATTTCAGGTTTTGGGAAGAATTTAACAGTAATAGAACTTGTATAATCAGTAATAAAAAAACTGAATATATATTTACCATTCTTTGTTTCCCTTATATCAGTTTTAAATACTTCACCTGATATAACGGCGTTTCCAATCTCTTCTTTTATCGATGCAATCTTTATATTTTCTCCAGCAAGTTTCTTACCATATATAATAGAAGTCTTAGAATTAATATCATTGCTTTTTAAAACTGTGTTTGCATTATTACTTTCTTTTTCTTCGTTTTTCTTTTTATCTATATAATCAATAATAAGTTTTTTGTCTTCTTCTTCTTTTATCATATTGTATTTTTCATACTCAAAGGATTTCACTTTAAATGCGGTTGTAACCTTTAATCCCGTAGAATCTTCAATATATCTGCTAATAACTTTTTGAGCATCCTTTGCTTTTAACATATTTAATGAAAATTCATTTTCAATATAAATTGTCATCATATTATCCTTTATGCTATATTCAGAGGATTGAAGCAAACAGCATATATAAGGATTATTATAAAAGGCTTCTGATATAATTTTTGAGTATATAGCTTTGTTATTACATAATTCATCAAATGTAATGTTTTTCTTAGTATTCGTTTCTATTTCAATCATAAGTTTTCCTGAAATATTAAATCTACTGCATAAAATTCTTTTAATAATATTTAATCTTTCTTCGCTTATATTAGTATTAGCTAAAAGATGTATATTCCATGTATTGGTATTTTTATTTATAAAGGCTTTTTTAATATAAACATTCTTTGAAATTTCCTTTATCTCATTTGAATAATCCATATCCTGAAGTACATCTTCAAGTATTTTAGACATAGTAGTCCTCCTAATATTACATTTTTAAGCACTTTACTATTTCCCAATACATTTTCATTCTTGCAGCAAATCCTTTTTTAAGCCCAAGTTTTTCTTCTTTCATTATATGTGTCATATCTTTTAATTCAACAGTTTTTACTCTATAGTTTTCTTTTTCAACAAGTTTAGTTAAAGCAACCTCAACACCATATCTTGTTATATCAATGTTATCAATATTATTTAATACTATTCTTTTCATTGCTCTTTGTCCTGAAAGATGAGGTGCAACTTTCTGGGCGAGATCGGTAGCTAATCTTCCATTAGCAAATATACCTATAGTCATATCTGCATCATCATTTAATACCGGCTCTAATAAAGATACTACATGCTCTTTAGTTAATCCTATAAGATCAGCATCTAAAAAAAGAAGTATATCAGCATTAGCGTTATCAATACCAGCTTTTAAAGCAGCTCCTTTACCTTTATTTTCTTCATATTCAATAGTAAATACACCCATATCCCTTGATATTTTTGCAGTATTATCGTTTGAGCCATCGCTAACAACGATTATTTCATCGATTATTTCAACATTTTTAACAACCTCTAATATATCTTTAATCGTTTTCTCTTCATTAAAAGCTGGAATTATGCATACTGTTCTCATATACATCACCCTATCAAAGTATTTTACTATAATTTATTTATTTCATTAATTAATTCTTCAAGTAATAAATCTTCACTAACTTTTTTAATTATGTTACCCTTTTTAAAAATTATACCTTCACCCTTACCCCCTGCTATACCAATATCTGCTTCCTTAGCTTCACCAGGGCCGTTAACAATACAGCCCATTATTGCAACTTTTATAGGTTTATTAATATTCTTTAATAATTCTTCTGCTTTTTTTGCAAGACCGATTAAGTCAATATTCGTCCTTCCGCAGGTAGGACATGAAATTATTTCTACACCAAATTGTCTTACTCCGCAGGATTTTAAAATTTCTTTTCCTACTTTTACTTCTTCTATCGGGTCATCTGTCAGGGAAACTCTTATTGTATCACCAATACCGCTGCATAATAAACTTCCAATTCCTATTGCTGATTTTATTGTACCTGAAAACTTTGTCCCTGCTTCAGTTACTCCTAAATGCAAAGGATACTCTGTTTTTTCAGCTAACAATTTATAACTTTCAATATTATCAATAACGTTAGAGGATTTTACAGAGATAACTATATCAAAAAAATTGTTCTTCTCTAAAATATCTACATGTCTTAATGCACTTTCAACAAGAGCAGCAGCATTAGGATTTTTATATTTATTTAGCAAATCCTTTTCAAGAGAACCAGAATTAACACCAATCCTTATAGGTATTCCTGAATACTTTGCTGCACTTATAACTTCGCATACTTTAAGCTCGCTTCCTATATTCCCAGGATTTATTCTAATTGCATCCACACCGTTTTCAATTGATTTTATTGCAAGACTATAATCAAAATGTATATCAGCAACAAGAGGTATGTTAATATTTTTTTTAATGCTTTTTATGGCCTCCGCTGCTTCTAAATCAGGAACAGCAACTCTTATTATTTCACATCCTTCTTTTTCAAGCAGAAGAATTTGTTTTATAGTTGCATCTATATTTTTAGTATCTGTATTTGTCATTGATTGAACAGTAATAGGAGAGTCTCCCCCGATAAAAATATTACCTATTTTAACTTTTTTACTTTTTCTTCTCATAAATATCACCTTTAATATGAATTAAGCTTTATTATGTCTTTAAATGTTACAAGTATAGCAAATGCTATTAAAATTGTAAAACCAATTAAATTAATCAAACCTATTTTATTTTCATCTATTTTCCTTCCCGTCAACGCTTCATATAAAAGAATAATAACCCATCCTCCATCAAGAGCAGGGAATGGAATAAGGTTAAATACTCCAAGATTAATGCTTAAAAATCCTGCAAATAAAAGAAGATTCCATATACCAACCTTTGCAGCTTCACCAGACATTTTAATTATTGCAACAGGCCCACCAACATCATTTGACGAAATCTTTCCTTTTAAAATTCTGCCTAAAAAAATAATCATCTGGCTTATTGAGGAAAAAGTTTCATCAAAACCGTTTTTAATTGATTCAATTAAGTTACCTTTAATTAGCATAGGAGAAATTCCGACCATATATCTGTCTTCTTTTTCATTATATAAAGGTTTTAAATTTATCTCAATTACCTTATTATCCCTTTTTAATGTCATTTTAAATGGTTTATCCTTATTTTCAGCTATAAATATTTTAAATTCATTCCAAGTGTTAATTTTTTTGTTATTAACCATTATTATCTTATCATTCGGTTTAATCCCAGCATTTATTGCAGGATAGTTAGGCTCTACAGAACTTACAATAGGTTTTACAACTCCTAAATTGTATGAAACCATTGAAAAAAGAAGTACAGCAATGACAAAATTCATAAAAGCTCCTGCAACTATTATAATCAGACGTTTCCATGGGCTTTGATTACAAAACGCTCTTGGATCAGAACATTCTTCTTGTTCTCCGAGCATTTTTACATAGCCTCCTATTGGAAAAATTCTAAGAGAATAATTAGTTTCTCTTCCTTTAAATCCAAATAGCTTCGGACCCATTCCAATCGAAAATTCTAATACTTTAACCTTTGATAATTTAGCGGTTATAAAATGTCCAAATTCATGACTTATTATTAAAAGTCCAAAGACAAATATTGCAGCTAAAAATGTTTGCAAATTTATCACCTTCCTAATTTATTAAAGAATTAATATATTCTTTTACATTTCTTTCTATTTCCAAAATATTATCAATGCTTAAGTCGTATATAACTTTATGATTTTCCATAGCTTTTCTAATTATTTCTGCAATTTGCAAAAACTTTATTTTATTATTTAAAAATAAATTAACTGCTACTTCATTTGCTGCATTTAAAACAGCAGGCATACTTCCACCAGTTTTTGCAGCATCAAGTCCTAATCTTAAACATTCAAAGGTTTCATAATCAGGTTTTTCAAAGGTTAAATTTCCTACCTGAAATAAATCAAGATAACCTATATGACTTTCATTTCTATAAGGATAATCGAGAGCGAATTGTATTGGATGCCTCATATCAGTATTACTTAACTGTGCAATTATTGAGCCGTCTATATATTCAACCATTGAATGAATAATGCTTTGAGGATGAATTACAACGTCAATCGAGTCATAACTAACATTAAAAAGATAATGAGCTTCTATTATTTCAAGAGCTTTATTCATTAAAGTTGCTGAATCAATAGATATTTTTCTGCCCATGTTCCACCTTGGATGCTTTAATGCCATTTCAGGGGTAACATCTTTTAATTCCTCTTTTTTTCTGCCCCTAAAAGGTCCTCCTGATGCAGTTAAAATAAGTCTTTTTATTTTATCTTTATCTTCACCCATTAAGCATTGAAAAATTGCATTATGTTCACTGTCTACAGGAATTATAGATGCTTTTGAATTATTAAGCTCTTTTTTAATAATTTCTCCTCCAACTACGAGGCTTTCTTTATTAGCAAGAGCTATGGTTTTATTTGCTCTTATTGCTGATATTGTTGGCCTTAATCCAATCATTCCTACAACCGAGTTTATAATAATATCTGCTTCCTTTAATGATGCAATAAATTCAAGTCCTTCAATTCCGCATAAAACTTCTGTATTGCTATGTAATAATCTATTTTTTAATTCCTTATATTTGCCTTCGTCCATAATAACAGCATACTTAGGATTGAATTCAAGAGCCTGATTATATAATAAATCAGCATTTGAGTTAGCAGAAATAGATAATACTCTAAAGTGCTCTATTTTTTTTCTAATAATATCTAAAGATTGCCTGCCTATTGAACCCGTTGAACCAATTATCGATATGTTTTTCATAAGTATATCCTGAATCTCCCTTCGTAGTATTTATTAAATAGTTCTTTTAAAAGTATAATCATGAATGGTCCAAAAATAACTCCCCATACACCAAAGATTAATATTCCAATATATAAGGACAATATTGTTGTAACAGGATGCAGCTTAAGATTATTTCCAACAATCTTAATTTCTAATATTTGTCTTATTATTTGTAATAAAACATATAAAAAAATAAGCCCTATTGCAAAAATAATTTTTTTAATTAAAATTTCATAAACTATCCATGGTATAAAAATTAAGGAAGGACCAACAACTGGCAATATATCTAGTATACCACAAATAATGCCTATAGTTAATGCATTATTTACTCCTAAAGTATATAAACCTATCACAGTTTCAATCGTGGTTATTAATACAAGTTTAATCTCTGCTGATATTATTTGGCTGATTTTGTTAATTACTGTATTTGTTATTAAAAATGCTTCATAGGGAATAATATTCTTTAATTTATTTTTTATTTTTGGCAAATCAATACTTGTAAGCAATGAAGTTATTATTATTAGTATTGAATAAATAAAACCATTAAGGGTTGATAATATTGTTTGAATTATTTTGCTGCGATATGTCATTAAAAAGTTTTCAAATGTAGAAATTATTTGCATGTAACTATTGTTCTTATTATTGAATAACTTTAAATTGTCAGATAATATCATTATTATATTTGGAAGATTATGAAAAAATTCTATAATCTGCTTATAAGCATAATTAGATATAAAATATGCAGTTAATAATATTAAAACAATAACAATAAGATAGCTTAAAATACACGATGACTTTCTTGAAAAACCAAATTTTATAAAACCTTTTATAAAAGGTTCAACAATAATTATTAATAAAATTGAGAATACAAAAGGCCATAAAAAAACAAGGCAAATCTTAAGAATTACGGTTACAATAAGTAATACAGCTATTATCTTAAGTATTGCCAAGTTCCTTTTAATCATGGAATCATCCCATAAATATTGTTATATAATAATATACTATAGGAACAGTAAAAAGTATGCTATCAAATCTATCAAGCAGTCCTCCATGCCCTGGCATAATATTTCCATAGTCCTTAATTCCAACATATCGTTTTATTAGAGATGCAGATAAATCGCCTAATTGGGATACTATTCCACCTATAATGCCTAATAATATAAGCGATGACCAATTTATAGTAATAACACTTTTGCTTATTAATGCCCATATTATAATTCCTATAACGCTGCCAATTATTCCTCCAATTGAACCTTCAACTGTTTTTTTTGGGCTGACTGAAGGGCATAATTTTCTCTTGCCAAAAAACCGTCCTGAATAATATGCAGCAGTATCACAACTCCATGCAATTATAAAAACAATCCAAATCAGATAACTTCCGCCTTTTGCATTATCTCTTATAAGCGTTAGAAGGCTGAAAAAACATACTATATAGATAAATCCTGTTATTGTCAAAGCTGAAGAAACAACATTATATTTTTTAAAAAATATTGGCGCAGCCATACTTGATATAACAACTATATAGATAATTGGCAAAATAACATTTGGAATTATTTTTAAGAAAATCGATATGGATATTAGTATAAAACCTAAAATTAAAATTACTTCTATTACTGGATGATTAGATTTTTTATACGCATTTATATATTCGTAAATACATATAGCAGAAACAAAAACTATTCCTGATTTAAATATTATTTTACCGAAAAAAAGGCAAAAAATTAGTATTGGAATAGCAACAACAGCACTAATTACCCTCTTATCAACCATTTTATTTCCCCCTTATTTCACAGTTCCGAATCTCCTGTCTCTTTTTTGATAATCTATTATGGCTTTATATAAATGATAAGGTTTAAAATCCGGCCAATATACATCTGTAAACCACAATTCTGTATAAGCTATTTGATAGAGCAAAAAATTGCTTATTCTAAGTTCACCGCTTGTTCTAATTAATAAGTCTGGATCTGGCATATTTGAAGTATATAGGTAGTTTGAAATCAATTTTTCATCTATTTTCTCTATATCCATATTGTTTTTAGATATATCAGTACAAATTTGTTTAACAGCCCTTATTATTTCATCTCTTCCACCGTAATTTAAAGCTAAATTTAAGGTTAAACCTGTATTGTACTTGGTTTTAGAATGTGAATTCAAAAGTTCTTTTTGACAGATATCTGGTAATGCTGAAATATCGCCTATGTAATTTATTATTACATTATTCTTATTTAGTTCTTCCAATTCTCCTTTTAAATATTCAACTAACAAATTCATAAGGGTACTTACTTCATCAGCCGGTCTTTTCCAATTTTCCGTTGAGAATGCATATAATGTTAAATACTTTACTCCAAGCTTCGAACATGTTTTTACAATTTCTCTAATAGTTTCAACTCCAGCTTTATGCCCAAAGCTTCTAGGCAGATTTCTTTTTTTAGCCCATCTCCCGTTACCATCCATAATCATTGCAATGTGTTTTGGAATTTTATTCATATCTATTTCTTTTAAAATTTTATCGTTTTCTATAGAAATGTTTTTATTTCTAAAAAACATCTATTATCCTCCCTATTGAAAAATCCCCTCATTTGAGGGGTTAAAAATAAGCAACATATATTTTAACATTATCATTATCATTTTTTACGTTTATTATTCTAATATCATTTCCTATTTTAGTTTTTTTTGTATCAAAAACCTCTATTATTTTATAATTAGTTCCACTTTTTTCTAATTCTGATTTAATATCCTCAAGTCTGAATCCAATGAATTCTTCAAATTTCATCTATACAGATAAAATCTCCTTCTCTTTATTTTCTACAACTTTGTCTACTTCTTTAATATAATTATCTGTTAGTTTTTGAACTTCATCTTCAGTTTTCTTTATTTCATCTTCCGAGTGTGTATTTTCCTTCTTTATGTTTTTGAGTTTTTCATTTGCATCACGTCTTATTGCCCTTATTGCAACTTTTGCATCCTCGCCATGTTTTTTAACTACTTTAACAAGATTTTTTCTGGTTTCTTCTGTAAGTTCAGGAACGACAAGTCTTACTACCTGCCCATCACAAATTGGATTAATACCAAGTTCAGATTTTTGAATAGCTTTTTCTATTGGTTTAATCATACTTTTATCCCAAGGCTGAATTACAAGCATCCTTGGTTCAGGAACGGAAATAGATGCAACAGCTGATATGTGTGTCGGTGTACCATAATAATCAACAGTAATTTTATCAAGCATAGAAGCATTAGCTCTTCCAGCTTTTAAGCTTTGAAGTTCTTTTTTTAAAACTTCAAGAGATTTTTTCATTTTGTCCTCAGATGCAGTTATAACTTCTTTTATCATATATAAACCTCCTTTAAAAATTACCTACGATAGTTCCAATTTTTTCACCGCAAAGGGCTTTTTTAATATTACCTACTTCATCTAATGCAAAAACAATAATTGGAATATTATTATCTTTACATAAAGATGTAGCAGTAGAATCCATAACTTTTAAATCTTTTTCTAAAACTTCTTGAAAGGTTAATTTGTCATATTTTTTTGCATTTTTATTTATATTTGGGTCACTATCATAAACTCCATCAATTTTTTTTGCAAGAAGAATAACATCAGCTTCAATTTCTGCAGCTCTTAGTGCTGCAGCTGTATCTGTTGAAAAATATGGGTTTCCTGTACCAGATGCAAATATTACTACTCTGCCTTTTTCAAGATGCCTCATAGCTTTTCTTCTTATAAAAGGCTCTGCAATTTCTCTCATTTCAATTGCTGTTTGTACACGAGTTACAACTCCCATGCTTTCTAATGAATCCTGAAGAGCCATTGCGTTTATGCAGGTTGCAAGCATACCCATATAATCTGCTGTTGTTCTATCCATTTCTCCGCCGTTTCTTCCTCTCCATATATTGCCACCACCTACAACAGCTCCAACTTCAATTCCCATATCAACAAGTTCTTTGATTTCACTGCTAATTCTATTTACAACATCAAAATCTATTCCATACCCTTTTTCGCCTGATAAGGATTCTCCGCTGAGTTTTAACATAATTCTTTTATACATAGGTTTGGTCATTATAAAACCTCCCAAAATATATTCTACAAAAAAGGCAGATTTCCTTCTTTTCAAAAAAAGAGAACACAACGGTGTTCTCTTGCTTTAGCACTTTAGCATTTGATTTGCTTTGCAACTTCTTCAGCAAAATTTTCTTCCTTTTTCTCTATACCTTCACCTTTTTCAAATCTTGTAAACTTAACAACTTTGATGTCTGCTCCAAGTTCCTTAGATTTATTTTCAAGATATTTCTTAATAGTAAGATCCTGATCTCTTATCCAAAGCTGTTCAATTAAACAAACATCTTTATAATATTTTTGAATTCTTCCTTCAACCATTTTATCTACTATTTTCTCTGGTTTTCCTTCATTTAACGCCTGCTGTCTATAAATTTCTCTTTCCTTAGAGAGCATGTCTTCAGGAACATCTTCTTTGTTTATAAATAATGGGTTAGCTGCTGCAATTTGTAATGCTAATTCTTTTCCAACTTCCAATAGACCTTCTTTATTTGCTCCTTCAAGCTGAACCATAATGCCTATTCTTCCGCCGCCATGAATATAATCAACAAGTGCTCCATTTTCAGTATTGAACTTTTCAAATCTTCTAAGCTTCATGTTTTCGCCAAGTTTTGCTATTAGAGCAGTTATAGCATCCTTTACAGGGATTGAACTATCAGCTATATAATTTTCTTCTAATAACTCATCAACATTTGAAGCTTTTGATAATGCAGCCTGCTTTGCAAGATTCTTTGAAAGATTAACAAAGTCTTCATTTTTAGCAACAAAATCCGTTTCACAGTTAACTTCAATTACAGCACCGTTTTTTCCATCTTCAGATATGTATGTTTGAATAAGGCCTTCTGCAGCGATTCTTCCAGCTTTTTTTGCTGCTGATGCTAAGCCTTTTTCTCTTAATATCTCAATTGCTTTTTCGATATCTCCATCAGCTTGCGTTAAAGCTTTTTTGCAGTCCATCATGCCTGCTCCAGTTCTTTCTCTTAATTCACTTACCATTTTAGCAGTAATTACCATAATAACGCCTCCTTTATGATATTAAAGGTAAGGGCTAAGTTCTTACCCTATACCCTTACCTTATATTTTATTCTGCCATTTGTTCTCCTTGACGGCCTTCGATTATTGCATCGGCAATTTTTGAAGCAATGAGTTTAACAGCTCTTATTGCATCATCATTACCAGGAATTACATAGTCAACCTCATCAGGATCACAATTTGTGTCAACTATAGCAACGATTTTAATTCCAAGATTCCTTGCTTCAGCGATAGCATTCTTTTCCTTTCTTGGATCTACAACAAAAAGAACATCTGGAAGTCTTGACATATTTTTGATACCGCTTAAGTTCTTCTCAAGTTTTTCTTTTTCATGTCTTAACTTTATAACTTCTTTCTTTGGAAGAACTTCGAAAGTACCATCTTGTTCCATCTTCTCAAGTTCCATAAGTCTTGCTATTCTTGTTCTGATAGTTTTGAAGTTTGTAAGCATTCCTCCAAGCCATCTTTCATTAACATAATGCATTCCGCATCTTTCTGCTTCTTCTTTAACAGAATCTTGAGCTTGTTTTTTTGTTCCTACAAATAAAACTTCTTTACCTTCAGATGCTTCTGCTTTTACAAATTCATAAGCTTCTTCAACTTTTTTTACTGTTTTTTGAAGATCGATGATGTAAATACCATTTCTTTCTGTGAAGATATACTGTGCCATCTTTGGATTCCATCTTCTAGTTTGATGACCAAAGTGTACTCCTGCTTCAAGCAGTTGTTTCATTGAAATTACTGACATAAAAACACCTCCTGGTTTTTTCCTCCGCCATATTCATTTTTTTTAAAAGTCCATAAAGGCACCCTTTTAAAAATTGTATGGCGTGTGTAATATCACGTTTAGTAGTATAGCATATAAAATTACACATAGCAATAATAATATCAGAGATTTCGCAGCAAAATTCCAGTAGAATTTTTATTTTTACTGAAATTGCATTTTATTGTATCATATTGAAGAAATGGTATTCCACCAGCTCTATAGGTTGCAAAAATAGTTATAACTCCCCCTACCCCCAAAAATTTAAATAATTAATTTCCAATTTTATTGTTTCATTAAGTTTTTTCAAATACTGGATTATTCCAGGTATCTTCTATTGTAAATCTCTCATCTCTTATATCCTCAATAATATTTATTTGAAGCATTCTTTTCTTCCTAAAACCTCTAATACATCTAAAAAAATATAACTGCATAAGATTAAATGCTATAA
>NZ_FUYH01000005.1 GCF_900167605.1 Caloramator quimbayensis
AGAATTTCAGGGTTATAACCCCCTTAGGCTTTTTCTTTTTGCAGGAATCTTCCTCCTCCACCGTCTGAAAGCGAGAGCTTTTGGAGCGGGTGGTTTTTACTATAGTTGAGTTCTATATATAAAACAGAAAACAATTTATAAACATAATAAATAACTACATTTTAAGCATATTTTATTCCCACACTTTTCCCACAATAGTTTTAGATAAAGGTAGTATGCTTTAGTTGGTTAAAGTATAAAAATCCAGTATTATCAATGCTTTTAGGGAATTATAGAAAGATATAAATATAAAAAATCGAAAAAATTTTATCGAGGGCATATTTCTATTATTCGTTTAATATAATATGCTTAACTTTTTCATAAGTAACTCTATTCATATAACAAATATTATTTTCCCATTGCCATAGTGTTTTTTCGTTAATATCCAAAACCTTTGCAGCACTTCTTATGGAAAGCTTGTTTTTATTCCTCCATTTTTTTAAGATTTCACTTTGAATAAATACAAACTTATAGTAGTTATCAAAAAAATATTCTATAGGTTCATTTAGTGCTTTGGCAATTCTAATTAATGTAATAGGGGAAGGATAAGCTTCATTAAATTCAAAAGTATCTAAGGTCCCTCTTCTAATACCAGATTTGCTACATAGTTCTTCTTGAGACATATTTTTTATTAATCTTATCTTTCTAATCTTTTCTCCAACTGTTGCATCGGGAAGGTAAGAATATTTTTCGTTATAGAAATGTATTGTCGCAAAATAGGAAGGCAAGGTGAGGCTATAGTTACGGGAACCCTTGCAGGTTATAATGCAGTAAGATGGGGGCTTGGGCTTAAAACAGTAATTCTTCCAACATCACTATGTGTTGGAGATATAATAAGCTTTGAAAACAGCATGAAGGAAAACATAGAGGGATTAAAAAAGAGATATACCTTTGCAGGTGCATCATACTTTGAAAGGATGAAGGAACTTAATCTTTATACAACCGATGATAATATAGTAGAAAAAAGAGTAAAAAATTTATTTTTAGATGGAATATTTAAAGAAAGGCTTTTGTAAAAGTGCCACCGCAAGTGACAAACTGAATCTCTTTAATATAATTACTATTTTATCTTCTATAAATGGATAGATTATAATCTATTTGTAATTTTTTTGAATATATTTGTATACATTTTATAAATTCATTTTTTCTATTGTATAATTTATAAAATAATGGTATATTAAAGTTGTCTGAAAAGTTAATATGTATCAATGGTACTTAAAGTTTAAAAGGGAAAGCGGTGAAAATCCGCTGCAGCCCCCGCTACTGTATACGGAGACGAATTCCTATCCACTGATTTTTCGGGAAGGAGGAAGGAGGATGACCCGTCAGCCAGGAGACCTGCCTTGATACTGCTAATTACTTCGGTGGGAAGGAAAGGCTTAGAAAGTATATATGCCTTCACCTTTGGTGAGGGCTTTTATAAGTTATGCACCCCCACTGGGTGCTTTTTTGTTAGGAGGGTATTATGGAACTATTAAATTCTACTTTAAAACAAATTGAGCCTTTATATGAAGATTCTGTAAAGGAAGCTGTAAAAAGGCTTGATAACCTTGCAAAGCCTATAGGAAGCCTTGGATATCTTGAAGATATTGCATCTAAAATGGCTGGAATTACAGGAAAAGTACATAATGAAATAAAAAAGAAGAACATAATAATAATGTGTGCCGATAACGGAGTAGTTGAGGAGGGAGTTAGTGCCTGTCCTCAATATATTACAGCTATACTTACAAACAATGCAACAAAGGGCATAATGGGTGTCAGTGTACTTTCAAACTTTGCAAAATCCGATACTACTGTTGTTGATATAGGAGTTAAGGCTGATTTTAACGATTTAAAAATAATTAATAAAAAAATTGACTATGGTACAAATAATATGTTAAAAGGGCCGGCAATGACAAGGGAACAGGCAATAAAGGCTATAGAGACAGGTATCGAAATTGTTGATAATCTTGTTAAAGAAGGTTATGACCTTTTAGGTACAGGAGAGCTTGGAATTGGAAATACTACAACCAGTGCAGCTATTTTAAGCGTTCTATCTGATATAGACTCAGATATAATAGTTGGGAAAGGGGCAGGTCTTACTTTAGAGCAGTATGAGAATAAAAAAAGGGTTGTGAAAAAATCAATAGAGGTAAATAAACCCGATAAAGATGATGTAATAGATGTAATATCAAAGGTTGGTGGATTTGATATAGCAGGGCTTTGCGGATGCTTTTTAGGTGCTGCTAAAAACAGAGTGCCTATAGTTATAGATGGATTTATATCCTCGGCTGCAGCACTTTGTGCATATAAACTTAACCCAATATCAAGGGATTATATGTTTCCATCCCACCTTTCAGCAGAGCCTGGTGCCGTTTACATGATGAAAGAGCTAAATCTTGAGCCTATGCTAAATCTTAAAATGCGTCTTGGGGAAGGTTCAGGATGCCCCCTTGCTTTTAACATAATAGAAGCAGCTCTTGAAATAATAAATAAGATGGGAACCTTTGAGGATGCAATGATAAACAGCGATTTTTTAGTTGATATAAGGTGATAAAATGGCAAGAATAATACTTATAACCGGAGGGGCAAGGAGCGGAAAGAGCAGTTTTGCAGAATCCTTTTATAAAGATGAAGATGATGTAACATATATTGCAACATCTCGAATTACTGATGAAGAAATGAAGGATAGGATAGAGCTTCATAGAAAATCAAGACCTTTAACTTGGAAGACCTTTGAAGGATGCTATAACCTTTGTGATGCTGTAACTCATTGCAAAAACTATCTTCTCGACTGCATAACTGTTATGACATCTAATATAATGTTTGATATGTCAAAGGATTTTGAAAAAATTCCTCAAAACCTTCAAAGTCAAATTGAGGATGCTGCATTTAATGAAATAATAAAACTTATAGAAAAAATAAGAATAATAGATGGAAATCTTATTATGGTGACAAATGAAGTTGGAGATTCAATAGTTCCTGAAAACCATATTGCAAGGGTTTATAGAGATATTATAGGGAGGATAAATCAAAGGATAGCTAAAGTATGCGATGAAGTTTATATCGTAACCTGCGGAATTCCTTTGAGATTAAAATGATGGTAAAATCCTTTATTTTAATGCTTCAATTTTTAACAAGGCTTCCTATAAATAAAAATATTGATATGGACAAAGATACAATAACAAAGGGAACGCTGTTTTTCCCTTTTATAGGCATGATTATAGGTACAATTTCAGGGATAGTTTATTATCTTTTAAGCTTTATAAATAAAGATGTAGCATCCCTCGGGGCAGTATTTGCAATAGTTTTTGTTACAGGAGGACTGCATTTAGACGGCTTATCTGATACTGCTGATGGTTTTTTCTCAGGAAGGGACAGGAATAGAATACTTGAGATAATGAAGGATAGCCGTATAGGAAGTTTTGGAGTTATAGCAATAGTATTTGTTCTTTTATCAAAATATGTTTTGATAAAAAGTTTAAATCATGACGTTATAAAGGTTATTATTTTATCCTGCGGATTGGCAAGATTGGGTATTTCAATGCTTTTTAGTTTTGGAAAAACGGTTAGACAAAATGGTCTTGGGAGCATGTTTACAAATAGTGAGTCGCGAAAATACTTTTTCATAAGCCTTATAATATTTTCAGCAATAGGATATTTAATAAAAGGAAATTTATTTTTAATAGCTTTATTTTGCAGTATGGTTTCTTCTCTAATAATTATGAAATATTCCTATAAGGTTATAGGAGGGTTAACAGGGGATGTATATGGTGCTGCCTGTGAGATTTTAGAAGTTATTTGTATTTTTATATTTTTAGTGGTGATGCTATGGATATAGTATTGATAAGGCATGGAAGAACTGATGTCAATGAAAAAGGATGCTTTGGAGGCTCAACTGACACAGGTCTTAGCATTAGGGGAATAAAGGAAGTTGAAAACTTAAAACTCCATATTAAGGATATAGATTTTGACTGTATATACGCAAGCCCTATGATAAGAGCACTTCAAACGGTAAAAATTCTCGGATTTGATTATATTATTGACGATAGGCTGAGGGAGATTGACTTTGGAATATTTGAGGGCTTGAGCTATAAGGATATAGAAAAGAAATACCCTAAAGAATATGAAAAATGGAACACAGATTATTTAAACTATAGATTCATAAATGGCGAGAGCCTTATGGATGTGTTTGAAAGAGCCTGCGATTTTTTAAGAAGCGTCGATAAAAATAACAAAAGAATACTTATTGTAACCCATGGAGGGGTTATAAGATGTATATTATCAGAGGTTTTTAAAAGCAGGGACTATTTTTATAAATTTAAAATAGATTATGCAGCTGCAAATATTATTTCCTATGATGATGATTTTATGTTTATTAAAGGAATAAACTGCATATCAAACATTAAAAATTTGATTAATAACTAATAGAAAGAAGGTTTAAAATGGAAAAGGGTTATGTACAGGTTTATACAGGAAACGGCAAAGGCAAAACCACAGCTGCCTTTGGACTTTGCCTTAGAGCAATTTGCGCCGGAAAGAAGGTTTTTATAGGACAGTTTGTTAAAGGAATGGAATACAGTGAGCTTAAGGCGGTAAAGCTTTTGCCAGGCTTAGAGATTGAGCAGTTTGGAAGGGGCTGCTTTATAAGGAATGAACCTTCAAAGGAGGATTTTGAAGCTGCAAGATTAGGACTTGAAAAATGCAAGGAAGTTTTAAAATGCGGTGAATATGATGTTGTTGTTCTTGATGAAATAAACATAGCGATGTTTTTTAAGCTTGTAAGCGTTGAAGAGGTATTAGAATTAATAAAATTAAAAGCTGAAAAGACAGAATTGATATTAACAGGAAGATATGCACCGCAGGAGATAATAGATGCAGCTGACCTTGTAACTGAGATGAGGGAGATTAAGCATTATTATACTAAGGGTGTCATGGCAAGAAAAGGGATTGAATCCTAAAAAATAAATTTTAAGATGGGGGAATGAAAATGAGAAACATAAAAGTAAAAAATTTATTATTAGGCATTTTAATATTGTTTACATTCTTATTTGCATCCTGCACAGGAGCAAATTCAAATAAGCCTGAGGAGCAGAAAAAACAGGCAGTTTCATATCCTTTAACAATTACTGATTCATATAGTAGGCAGGTTACAATTGATAAAAAGCCTGAAAGAATAGTCTCTGTTGCACCTAATATAACTGAAATAATAGCAGCACTTAATGCAAAGGATAGGCTTGTTGGAAGAACTGACTACTGTGATTATCCTCAGGATATTAGCAGTGTTGAATCAATAGGAAGCCTTATGGAGCCTAATATAGAAAAAATTGTATCATTAAAGCCTGATATAGTTATAGCTTCAAGCCATTTTAAAAAGGAAAGCCTTGAAAAGCTTGAGCAGCTCAACATTAAAGTAGTTATTTTAAATGGTGCTGAAACTTTCGATGGAGCCTATGAAACTATTGATAAGGTTGGGCAGGTTATAGGAGAAAAGGAAGCTGCAGAAAAGATAATAAGCGATATGAAGAAAAAGGTTGAGGAAATCACAGCAAAAGTTAAAGATGCTCCAAAGCCTAAAGTGTATTATGTTATAAGCTATGGTAAATTTGGAGACTATACTGCCGGTAAGGGAACTTTTATTGATGAAGCTATTAAAATGGCTGGAGGTACAAACATAGGAGAGGATGCAGAGGGCTGGGCATACAGCTTAGAGAAGATAGTTAAAAACGATCCTGATATTATAATATGCTCAAAGTATTTTGATACAAAAACAGGTATATCCACTACTGCTGGATATAAGGATTTAAGAGCTGTTAAAGAAGGAAAGCTTCTTGAAATAGATAATAATATGCTTGATAGACAAGGACCAAGGCTTGCACAGGGACTTGAGGAACTTGCAAAGCTTATACATCCAGAACTTTTTAAATAGAAAAAGGGGCTGTTGCTAAGGAATTTTATGTAATAGAGTAGATTCAGTATGTTGTATGATTTAATCCCTTAGCGGCAGCCTCTTAATAAACACAGCAAAAGAGGGAGAACTATGGTTATAAATAAAAGCCGGTACAGATTTATAGTTTTTGTATCCTTTGCGGTTTTAATTGTTTTAATAGCTTTTGCAGCAGCGATAGGTACAGTAAAAATATCGGTTTTAGATGTTTTTAAAACGTTATTATCAAGGTTTGAATTAATAAATGGAAGTAAAATATTAAAAACAAATGAAATAATAATATTTAATATTCGCATTCCGAGAGCACTTCTTGCCTGTTTTATAGGAATGGGACTTTCTATGGTAGGGCTTGTATATCAGGGTATATTTAAAAATCCAATGGCAGATCCCTTTGTTCTCGGAACATCCTCAGGTTCTGCATTAGGTGCAGCAATTGCAATAGTATTAGGTATTGAAAAGACCTTTTTAGGACTTAGCAGCATAGCAGGTTGTGCCTTTGCTGGGGCGATTTTAACTACATTTGTTGTATATAATATTGCAAAGGTTGGGAACAGGGCTTCAAATACAAACCTTCTGCTCTCTGGTGTTGCCATGAATTTTTTCCTATCTTCAATAATATCCTTTATTATGGTTTTGGATAGAAATCAGGTTGAAAAAATAGTGTTTTGGACATTAGGAAGCCTTGCAGGAGCTAATTATAAAAATGTTTTACTTCTTATGGTTATTACTATTCCATCAGGTCTAATAATATATTCTTTTGCAAGGGATTTAAATATTATTACAACTGGAGAGGAAACTGCATCAAGCCTTGGAGTGGAAGTGGAAAGGGTTAAAAATCTTATGTTTATAATTTCTTCTTTAATAGTTGCAACTTGTGTTTCAGTGAGCGGAATAATTGGATTTGTAGGACTTATTATGCCACATATTGTAAAGATTATAATAGGGCCTGACTATAAAAAAGCACTTCCATTAACACTTCTTTGGGGAGCATCCTTTATGGTTCTTTGTGATATACTGTCAAGAAGTCTGCTTTCTCCTGCTGAAATTCCCGTTGGAGTTATAACCTCATTTTTCGGGGCACCATATTTTATATATCTTCTTTATAAAGACAAAAAGAAGGTGATACAGTGAAAAATGATAAAGCTTTAGAAATTAAAAATTTAAGCTATACTGCACTTTCAAATGAGATACTTAAAAATATCTCATGCAGTTTTAAAAGCGGGCTTTTTTATAGCATAATAGGTCCTAACGGCTCTGGGAAAACTACTCTTTTAAGGCACATATCAAGAAATTTAATGCCAAAGGAAGATGTTATATTTATTGAAGGAAAGGATGTAAATGATTTTAAAGGTACAGATTTTGCTAAAATAGTATCCTATGTGCCTCAGCAGATAGATAGTTCCTGTACATTTACAGCCTTTGATGTTGTGCTTATGGGCAGATACCCTTATGTTAAAAGGTTTGAAGGAGAAAAAAAGAAGGATATAGATATAGCCCTTTGGGCTATGAAGGCAACAAATACTTTTAATATTAAGGATAAAAATATTAACCTTTTAAGCGGAGGGGAAAGACAGAGGGTAATAATTGCAAGAGCCCTTGCACAGCAGGGGAAGATACTTCTTTTAGATGAGCCTACAGCACACCTTGATATACACCATCAGATTGAGATTATGGATACTCTAAAACAGCTTAATATAAATTATGGTATAACTATACTTTGTGTTCTTCATGATTTGAATACTGCCTGTGAATACAGCGATTATGTAGTTGTTATGAAGGATGGGAATATTGAAAATATGGGAAAGCCTCAGGAAGTTTTAAATGAGAAGCTTATTAAAAAGGTATACGGAATAGATGTTTCAATAATAAAAAACCCTGTGAATGGCAATTATCATATAATACCCCAGTCAAGTTTTAAATCTAATAGGGAATATAATTGTGGTTAAATGCTTTAATAGCAGCAACAGGTTGAAAATTCTTAAATGAATATGAAAAATTATAAATAGAACATAAATTGAAATGTTATCTTTTTTTCTTAAAAAGAATATTATTTATAAAAGTTCTTTTTAAGGAGCGTATTTATGAATTATTTTTTTAGAAATAATTTATATTCGAGGTTTGATGCTGTAAGGTATGCCTATACTTATGGAGTAAATCCAAATCCTAAGTACAGGTATTTTGAAGGTCATGCTGATGGTGGAGGAGACTGTACTAATTTTATTTCACAGTGCCTTAAAGCTGGAGGTGCACCTTTGGATTATTCTATAGAGTGGGCCTGGTGGTATAATTCTAAGAGTACACAAAATGTTTATGATGATACTTGGTCAGTTACCTGGGCCGTAGCAAATTCCCTTTACTGGTGCTTAAAATCAAGATACCAGCTAAAACTTAAAGGTCTTAAGGCTTTAGAGGTTGATGATTTAGATATTCTTGAGCTTGGGGATGTAATTCAATATGAGAACTATAGAGGAGTTATTTATCATTCTGCTATAATAACCGCCTTCACATATAATGGAGGGAGGAGAATTCCTCTTATTACACAGCATACCTATGATGCTATAAATACAAGTTATATAAAACCTGCAGCTAAAAAGATGCATCTTATGAAGATAATAGTTGATTAAAGAAAAATAGTTTTTAAAATATAAAGCCCCACGATATAATAAATGGGACTTTATATTTTTTTGCAGCTATCTCGAATTATTAATTCAGTAGGTATTATTATTTTTTTGCTAATTTTTCTATTGTTTTTTATTCTTTCTATTAAAAGCTCTATTGCGGTATCGACTAATAAATTAGTAAATATTCTTACTGTAGTTAAAGGAGGAAAAAGATATTGAGAGGTTGGAATGTCATTAAATCCAACTATGCTTATATCATTAGGTATAGATAAACCTGACTCTGAAATAGCCCTATAAGCTCCAATTGCCATTGAATCGTTAGCAATAAATAATGCTGTTGGATGTATATTTTTTGATAAAATTTCCTTTGTTAAAGTATAACCGCTTGAAGGGGTAAAATTTCCTATGCGGATAAAATTTTCATTATAAATCCCGTATTTTTTACTAAAATCTATAAAGAATTTTTCACGCCAGTCAATGCATTCTTCATCATCTAATATATCTTTTCCCCCAATAAAACCAATTTTACTATGATTTAAAGATAAAAAGTAATTGAATACGTCTTTAACTGATTTTTTCATATCTACAACAACTGAGTCGAAATCATAATCATCAAGAGACATATCAATAAAAACAATATTACTATGAATTGATTTAAGAAGGTTTACTTCTTTATCTGAAAATATTCCAAGTGCAAAAATGCCATCGAAGGATTTTAAAGAAAAATCTATATTTTTTTTATCTTGTATTATATATTCTATGTTTTTTTCACGCAGTTTTTTTTCAATTAATACTCTTAAAGATAGATAATATGTATCTTCGAGTTCAATTATATCTGAGTAACCACGTAAAATGCATACTTTGAGCATTGAAGATTTTGTTCGCTTTATTTTTTCTTTTTTGTAATTCAATTCCTCTGCGATTTCAAATATTTTTTTTCTTAATGAATCAGGTACGCTTAAAGTTTCATCATAATTTAAAACTCTTGAAACGGTAGAAAGCGATACGCCTGCTTTTTCTGCTATATCTTTAATAGTTGCCATAATTTCACCTCTCAAATTTATTATAACTTATTATTTAAAATTTTCAATAAAATAAGTAAAAAAACATATTGTATTTTACTAAAAATTTTACTAAAATATAATTAATTGAATGTAATGTCAATTCAAAAAAATGAAAAACTCTAAGTTGAATTTTGAGAATATTGACATTGCAAAACAAAAAAGTGGGGGGATTTTTATGAAAATTAAAAAAATGATGACGGTTATGCTTGTTTTGACGACAGTTGTTTTTAGTTTTTCCGGATGTGCTAAAAAGACAGTAGAAAAGACAGATAGCTCATCTTCAAATGAAAAAATATCAATTAAGTACTGGGTTCCATTTACCCCAAATCAATATATTAAAAGTTTAAATGAAAGCGAAATGTATAAAGAACTTGAAAATAGAACAAATGTTCACATTGAATTTATTCATCCAGCAGAAGGGCAGGAACAAGAACAATTCAACATAATGATAAATTCTAAAGAACTTCCTGATGTAATTCAAAATTATGCTGGTGAATATAAAGGCGGAATAGACAAAGCTATATCCGATGGTGTTTATTTAAGATTAAATGAGTTGATTGAAAAGTATGCTCCAAATTATAAAAAATTATTAGATGAGGATCCTGAACTTGCAAGACAAGTTACAACCGACAGCGGAAATATTTACTGCTTTGCATTAATTGGAGAGGATAGAAATGAACCTGCTTGGTGGGGACCGGTTATAAGAAAAGATTTGCTTGATGAATTAGGATTAAAACAGCCGGAAACCATAGAGGAGTGGGAAAATGTTTTAAGGCAGATTAAAGAGAAGAAAAAAATTGAGGCTCCTCTTGTTATAAACAAAAAAGGAGTTGACGGATATGGAACTTTTGTTAGTGCATTTGATATTGGCCCTGGATTCTATAAAAAAGGAAATGATGTAAAATATGGTCCAATAGAACCTGGATTTAAAGAATATCTTACTTTAATGAATAAATGGTATCAAGAAGGATTAATCGACAAGGACTTTGCTACAAGAGATAGAAAGAGCAGAGAGGCACTTATAACATCAGGAAAGGCAGCAGCATTTATTACTGAATATGGATTGGTTGATCAATACATTCCTGCAATTAAATCTACAAATCCTAAAGCTGAATTTGTTCCTGCATTAATTCCTGCGTTAAAAAAAGGAGATACTGTACATTACCGAGTAGTGAATAATAGAAACGGTGGATATGAAGCGGTTATTACATCTTCATGTAAAGATCCAGCAAGAATTGTAAAATGGTTTGATTATGCTTACAGCAAAGAAGGATATATGCTTTTTAACTATGGAATAGAAGGAAAAAGCTATACTATAGAAAATGGAAAACCTAAATTTACGGATTTAATGCTTAAAAATCCAGAAGGATTTGATTACTGGACAGTTGTTAATAAATGGAAGCTCGATGTTGGACCATATCTTAGAGATTACAAGGCTATACCAGAGTTTACTAAATTCGATTTAGCAGCTATGGATACGTGGACAAAAGCAGATGATGATTATGTTCTTCCACCCACAACCTTAACTGCTGAAGAAGAGGAACAATATTCAAACACAATGAGTGATATAGAAACATACAAAGATGAAATGATATTAAAATTTATAATGGGAAAAGAACCTTTAAGCAAGTTCGATGATTATGTAAAACAGATAAAAAGTATGGGTATTGATCAAATGATACAGATACAGCAGAACGCACTTAACAGATATTATAATAGAAAGATAAAGTAATGTTTGTGCATTGAAGAAGGAATTCCTTCTTCAATGCATATTTGTAAAGGAGAGATTTTATGAAGAGCGTTGAAATTGGAAAAGCTTTAACTGTTAAGGAAGAGAGCTTTTTTAAAAAATTAAAAAAAGATTTTTCAATGAATAAATATATTTATTTAATGGCGCTTCCTATGATTGTTTATTTTATACTTTTCTGCTATATACCTATGTATGGAATTATAATTGCATTTAAGGATTTTAGTCCAAGACTGGGAATTATGGGAAGTAAATGGGTTGGATTTAAACATTTTTACAATTTTTTTAAGAGCATTTATTTTGGAAGAACTTTTAAAAATACCGCTCTTATAAGTTTATATTCTTTGCTTTGGGGTTTCCCTGCACCTATAATACTTGCCTTATTAATAAATGAAGTAAGGATTAATAAATTTAAAAAAGCAGTTCAAACGATAACCTATCTTCCTCATTTTATATCTTTAGTTGTTATATGTGGTTTGATAATTGATTTTACAGCAACGGATGGTTTGCTCAATTTTATATTATCTAAATTTGGAGTTACACCTGTTAATTGGCTTACAAAACCGGAGTGGTTCAGAACAATATATATAAGTTCAGGTATATGGCAAAGCATGGGTTGGGATAGCATTATATATCTTGCAGCTTTGACAAATATAAATCCAAGCCTTTATGAAGCGGCTATGATAGATGGTGCTAACAGGTGGCAGCAGCTTGTTCATATTACGCTTCCAAGTATTGCACCAACAATCGTTATTATGCTCATATTAAATATTGGAGGCCTTATGAGTGTTGGATATGAAAAAATAATACTTCTTTATAATCCATTAACCTATACAACTTCCGATGTAATATCAAGCTATGTTTACAGAAAAGGAATACTGGGTGCAAATTATAGTTTTAGTACTGCGGTTGGGCTTATAGAATCAGCAATAGGATTTACTCTAATATATTTTGCTAATAAATTCAGCAAAAAAATATCAGAAATAAGTTTATGGTAAGGTGATTATATGGTTTATAAAAAAAGTGTTTCGGAAAGAACTTTTGATGTTGTTAATATTATTTTTTTAAGCATATTAGTTATTATATGTGCTTATCCCCTTTATTATGTTTTGATGTGTTCTTTAAGCGATCCCTATCAGCTTATGAAACATAAAGGAATTTTGTTAAAGCCTCTTGGATTTACTTTAAATGGATATAAGCTTGTTTTTCAGAATCCAAGCATAAGGACAGGATTTTTTAATACTCTTTTTTATGTTATTGCTGGAACTTTTGTAAATATGCTTTTAACTGCAATGTCGGCTTATGTAATTTCAAGAAAAAATTTAATGTGTCATAAATTTCTTATGATAATGATAACAATTCCTATGTTTTTCAGCGGAGGGCTTATACCTTTTTATCTTCAGGTTCAAAGATTGGGGCTTATAAATACTAGATGGGCACTTATTTTCCCATCGGCTTTATCTATATGGAATCTTATTATTTTAAGAACAGCGTTTAACAGCGTCCCAGAAAGTCTTATAGAATCAGCAAAGCTTGACGGTGCGAATGATTTTACAATACTTTTTAAAATAATAATACCATTATCTAAGGCTACACTTGCTGTCATAGCTCTTTTTTATGCAGTAGGTCATTGGAATTCATGGTTTAATGCAATGATATTTTTAAGGGATAGAACTAAATTCCCACTACAGCTTATTTTAAGAGAAATACTTATTTCCAATGAAACAAGAGAGATGATGAACAATTTGCCAAGAACATCGGCCCAGTTTATTCAGGCTGAGGCATATAAAACTTTAATTAAATACTGTACTATAATAGTTTCAACCCTTCCAATAGTTTGTGTTTATCCATTTATTCAAAAGTATTTTGTTAAGGGAGTAATGCTTGGTTCAACTAAAGAGTGATGAAAGGAGCTAAAAGATGCAGATTAATTTAGATAAGATATCTTTTTCAAGAGCGGGTTCGTATTTCGTTTTTTCAAAGGGAGAGGAAGGAATATGTTTAAGGCACATATCAGGGGGAGATGAAGAATTTGGAGAGGTATTTCAGTTAATTCCTCAAAATGATGAATATGATTTAATTTGTGACGGCTTTGAACTGGATATTAAAAATGATAATTCTTTATGCAGGGTTTGCTTTGATGAAATCAATTCCATAAGGATAAAAGGCACAGGTTTACCATTAAAGTTAAAATTTATAACAAAAGGATATGATTATATTGTAAAAAGAAATGGATATTACGAATTTAATGCATCTTCAAAGGGCATCGTAATAAAAATAAAAATTATCTGCGGTAGGGAAACTTTAAAACAGAATTGGACAGGACTAAACTGTAAGTTTCCTGAACTTACGATTTATCCACAGGATTATTTTGAAATTAAAATATGGGAAGGAAACTGCAACTTAAATAATATTGAAGAATTTGACAGTGCAGTTAATAATACAAAAAAAGAGTATAAAAGTTTTATATCGGATATTAAATATGGGAAATATGAGCGAGGTGGCGAAATTGCATCTTATATTCTTTGGAACAATATCGTTTCCCAAAGGGGTTTTTTAAAATATGATGCAATTTATATGTCAAAAAATTATATGACAAATATTTGGAGCTGGGATAATTGTTTTAATACAATTTATTTAATAGATAAACATTATGATTTAGCTTTAAATCAAATAAGGATATTTTTTGAGCTGCAAAGTGAAGATGGACATATTCCTGATTTTGCAAATGACAGATTTTATTGCAGTAATTTTTGTAAACCTCCAATATTAGGCTATATACTTAATAAACTTATGGAAAAAAATAAGATTAAATATGACGATATTAGGGAATTTTATATACCTTTGAAAAAATGGACGCTTTGGTGGATGAATAATAGAGATGACGATAAAGATTTAATTTATCAGTATAATCATGGAAATGAGAGCGGCTGGGATAATTCTACTATTTTTAAGAAAGATGTCCCAATTGAAGCACCGGATTTAAATGCTTATATTGCTGTTCAGTGTGAATTTTTATATAAAATGGCGGATTTATTGGGGAAACAGCAGGAAGCAGATTTTTGGTACAAAATGTATAAGAAAATATTTGCTGAAACAATAAATATGTGGGCAGATAACAAGTTTTATGCCCTTGATGAAAATCATAATAAAGTTATAACCGACAGTCTTCAGCTCCTTTTGCCTGTAGTTCTTGGGAACAGGCTTCCTAAAAATATTTTAAATGCTATAGTTGATAATATTAATAAGAATTTTATTACTAATTTTGGTGTTGCTACAGAAAGCCTTAAAAGTAAAGATTTTAATGAAGATGGATATTGGAGGGGTGCTGTCTGGGCACCTATAGTATATTTAATTGCAGAAGCTCTTAATGAAACAGGTTATTTTGACCTTTCAAACAAAATAAAACTTTCTTTTTTAAATATGGTTAATGAAAGCTATATGGAAGAAAATTTTAGCCCAATTACTGGAAAAGGGCAAAGAGATAGTGCATTTGCATGGACAAGCAGCATATTTTTATTATTTGCAGAAGAATTTGATGCCTGAAAGGAGAAAATATTATGAAAGTATGGGAAAATATTAATATAGATAGTATAAACAGATTAAGCCCAAGAGCCTATTTTTATTCATATCTTGACAAGGAAGCAGCTCTTACATTTGAAAAAAAACTTTCCATGGGATATAAGCTTTTAAATGGAATATGGGATTTTTATTATACTGATGCTCCAGAATATTCTCCAGAAGGTTTTTATGATGAAGATTTTGACAGTTCAAATTGGTGCAAAATCAGGGTGCCAGGACATTGGCAGCTTCAGGGCTTTAAAAGTCCTCATTATACAGACTTATATTATCCTTTCACGTTAAATCCTCCTTATGTACCTACTATGAACCCAACAGGTATATATAGAAGAAATTTTTATATCGATGAAAGTTTTTTGGGAAAAAAGATTATTTTAAGATTTAATGGTGTAGATTCAGCTTTCCATGTATGGATTAATGGAAAAGAAATAGGATATAGCAAGGGCTCAAGATTAACTTCTGAATTTGATATTTCTGATTATATCAGAATAGGAGAAAATACTATTGTAGTAAGGGTATATCAATGGTCTGATGGAAGCTATCTTGAGGATCAGGATATGTGGTGGCTCAGCGGTATATTTAGGGACGTTGAGATTATATGCGAACCGATTAATGGTATTGAAGATGTATTTGTTATTGCAGATACTGATTCTGATTATAAAGATGGGATAATAAAAGTATCAACGAAATTAATACAGAATCTTAAAGGATATAGCTTAGATTATGAAATTTATGATTTTGATGATAATTTAATATATAAAGAAAATCAGATTGCTCAATGTAATGATATTTATTTTGAAGGAAAAATTAAAGGAATAAAAAAGTGGTCAGCGGAGGAACCTAATCTTTATAAAATTTTAATTATATTAAAAAAAGATGAAAGTGATACTCAGATTATATCATTAAGGATTGGTTTTAGAAAAATTGAGCTGAAGGATAATGTATTTTTAATAAATGGTGCTGCCATAAAATTAAAGGGAGTTAACAGACATGATTTTAACAGTGAAACAGGAAGATATGTTTCAAAGGATGATATTGAAAAGGACATTATTTTAATGAAGCAGCATAATATCAATGCAATAAGAACTTCGCATTATCCAAATTCACCAGAGTTTTATGATTTATGTGATGAATATGGTATGTATGTAATTGGTGAAAATGATTTTGAGTGCCATGGATTTGAACTAAATGATATGTTTGAAAGTTTTATAAACGATTCAAAATGGGAAAAAGCGGCTGTAAGCAGGATGGAAAGGACAGTTCAAAGAGATAAAAATCATCCTTGTATTATAATGTGGTCTTTAGGCAATGAATCATCCTTTGGAAGCAATATAACTGCTATGGCAGACAAGGTAAGAGAGCTTGATAAAACAAGACTTTTGCATTATGAAGGTGATAGGGAATGCAAGGTAGCCGATGTGTATTCCTGTATGTATACATGGATAGAAACAAAAGAGAGGATGGCTTTAGAGGAAGCTATTAAAAAATTTAATAAACCCTTTATATTATGTGAATATGCTCATGCAATGGGAAACGGTCCTGGAAATTTAAAAGAATATCAAGAGTACATTTATGAAAATGAAAATTTTCAGGGTGCCTTTGTTTGGGAATGGAAGGATCATGGTATTAAAGCTGTTGATTCTTCAGAAAATGTATATTATAAATACGGTGGGGATTTTAATGATGAGCCGAATAATAAAAATTTCTGCATGGATGGGTTTGTTATGGCAAACGGTGAGGTAAGTCCAGGTCTATTAGAATATAAAAAGATTGTACAGCCCGTTAAAATTGAACAAATTGATGTTAAAAAAGGTTTGTTTAAAATAAAAAATCTATATGATTTTATTACTTTAGATGATTTCGATTTAGTTTATACGATTTATAAAGATAATGATATATGGTATAGTTCTCAAATAGATATTAAAGGAATAAATCCTAATGAGCAAAGGGAGATAAAGATAGATAAAATATTAGATATAACCGAAAGGAACAGTAGTTACAGTATAATATTTTCTTTAGTATTAAATAAAAATAAAAAATGGGCTAATATAGGTTTAGAATTAGGTAAGGATGAATTTTTTATTTATAACGGTATGAAATCTTTAAACAAATTAAATTTAGGAATTATTAAAAAAGATACAAATATGTTAGCATATTTTAATTCAAATGATAAAGTAATTTGTTTTGATAAAGTTTTAGGAAAAATAAAGTATATTAAAAAAGATGGAGAAGTATTATTGGAAGATGGTCCTGATTTAAACTTATGGCGAGCTCCTATTGATAACGATATGTATTTGCTTGAGGATTATTATAATAAATATTTCTTAAACGATATTAAATTTAGAGTTGACAGCATTGAATGTGATGATGATTTAAAATTTATAGTTAATAAGACTTATGGAACGACAAATTCACCATGGTATTATAAATGCAGATATGAATATAAATTTTTGCCGGATGGCAGTATAAAAATTAAAGTAAAAGGTGTTCCTTCGGGAAAAAAGGAATGTGCACCTGTTATGATCCCAAGAATAGGCTTTAAAATGAAGATAAATAGAAATTTAAATAAAGTTAGATGGGAAGGAAGAGGCCCTCATCCCAATTATCCTGATTCTAAAGATAGTGCTCTTTATGGAATATATGAAAAAACAGTTGATGAATTGTTTGTCGATTATCCTTATCCTCAGGAAAATGCATCAAGAGGCGGCTGCAGGTGGGTAAATTTATCGGATTATTGGGGAAACAGCTTAATGATAAATACAAAAAAAGAATTTAGTTTTAGTGCTATGTATTATGATGATAAAGATTTAGAAAAAGCTAAACACTGTAATGAACTTATAAAAAGAGATTATATAGTTTTAAATATAGATTATAAACAAAATGGTTTAGGAAGCAATTCCTGCGGCCAAAACCAGTTGAAAAAATACAGATGTGAGTTCGAGGAATTTGAATTTGAATTTGTAATTTCAGCTTTTAATAAAAATGAAATATCGGAGATAAATCTATTAAGGTTGCAAAATAATAATTTTTAATATTTATTGTCACATCCTTAACCTGTTAAATATTATATATTAAAAGGTTAAGGATGTGATTGCGTTGGAAACTATATTATATCCGCCAACAATTAATTATTATTTATCTTATCAAAGACCTCAGCAGCTTTTTAAGGCTTTAAATAAAATAGGTTATAGAATTATTTTTTGCAATTATAATCCAGAAGAAAGAACAGGTTATTTAAAGGAAATTTTTCAGGATTTTTTTGTTTGTAGTAAAATAAATCCCTACAAAATAAGCAAATTAGATAAAATGCCTATTCTTTGGATAACCTATCCTCCCTTTGCTTCATATTTGGAGCAGTATCCAAATAAATTATTGGTATTCGATGCTATAGATGAGACCAGCGATGAGTTTGAGAGCTGGCAAAGCGGTCTTGATATTTTAAGAAGGAAATCTGATATCATATTTGCATCATCTAAAAAGCTTTATAATGATAATAAGCTCTATAAGGATAATGTATTTTTATGTCAAAATGGAACTGATTATGAATATTTCAGCAAAGCAGCAGAAATATTTTCTGAAAAACCTTTTGATATGCCAAGAAACAATAACATCATAGTTGGATATTATGGAGCAATAGCAACATGGATAAACTGGGCCTTTGTATACAATACAGCAGCCTGCAATCCGGATATAGATTTTATATTTATAGGTTCTCTTTTCAATATGAGCAGATTCCCTGTAAGGCTTCCTAATGTGTATTACTTAGGGAAAAAGCCCTATGATAAGCTTATCAATTATCTTCAGTATTTTGATATTTGTTTTATTCCCTTTAAGGTTACGAGCATGACCAATGGCTGCAACCCTATAAAAATGTATGAATATCTAAGTGCAGGAAAAATAGTTATAGCAACAGATTTTGCAGAAGCTGCGGGATGTGAATTTATAAATACTATAAAATCGAGAGAGTATGTTATGTTTGGCAGAATAGTTAAGAAATTGATAGATGAAAATAATGAGGATATAAAAATAAAAAGAAAGGAATTTGCAAAGAATAACTCATGGGATGAGAGAGCTAAAATAGTTGATGAAGCAATTAAAAAATATTTGAATAAAATGTAAAAATAAGGTAGCTGAAATGATAGCTGCCTTATTTTTACTATGCATTTTTATTTTTCGTTGATATAATAAGCAATTGAAGATAAAAATTTATGGAGGAAAATATGGATGCTTTTATACTTATGACAAGAGTACCAATTGAGGGTGAAACTAAAACAAGGCTTATAGGGAAGTTATCTGAAAAGGAATGTGCAAATCTTCAGTTTAATTTTTTAAAGGATATTATAAGCCTTTTTGATTATATTAAAAATTATGCAGACATATTTATTACTTATACCCCTGAGGAAAAATTTAAAATAATAGAGGATATAATTCCTTCTTATGTTGTTTCTTTTCCACAAAAGGGTATAGGCCTTGGGGAGAGGATGAAATATGCCTTTGAATATGTTCTAAGTAAAAATTATGACAGAGTAATACTTATGGGCTCAGATATACCAATGGTAAAATATAATCATATAATTGATGCTTTTAAGGCTCTTTATAATAATGATGTTGTGATAGGTCCTACCTTTGATGGAGGGTACTATCTTTTAGGAATGAAAAGGGTATATAGAAACCTTTTTGATGATGTTATAAAATGGGGAGGCGAAAGTGTATTTGAAAGAACTATAAGTATTGCTAAAAACAATAATTTAAGTGTAAAAGTTGCTGAAAAAAACAGAGATATAGACACCTATGAAGATTTAAGCTATCTTGCTGAAAATATTAGTAATTGTAAAAAAGAAGGTCAGCCTTATCCTTATAACACAGGTAAATTTTTAGAAAAGATTGGGGTAATATAAATGCTTAAAGATAAGATTTTTAACGATGTTTATAGATATATAAAAGAAAACAGAAAAGATTTTAAAATAGATTTAAGTCAAGATTTTCAGCTTGAATTTCTTGCACAGGGTGAATACAACATAAACTTTACAATTAAAGATAAAGCCAATAAATACGTTTTCAGAATAAACACTAAAAGCCAGCTTGAAATAGAAAATCAGATAAGATATGAATATAATGCCCTGAAAGCTTTAGAAAAAAGTAGTGTTACGCCTAAGGTTTATTTTGTTGATGATAGTAAGTTGAAATTAGACTATGGAATACTTATAATGGAATTTTTAGAAGGAAGACCTTTGCAATATAAATACGATTTAGAAAAAGCAGCACATATATTTTCTAAAATTCATACTTTAAAAATTGATGAAACAATGAGAGAAAATTTTATAATTGAAAAAAATTTGTTTGCGGAGAGAATAAAAGAAGCACAAAGGCTTTTAAATGAATTCTTTACATCTTCACTTATTGATGACAAATTAAAGCAATTTTTTAATGAGTTTTTAGACTGGGCAGAAAAAAATAGTCATAAGGAAAAATATTTTAAAGATAATAAACTTCATGTTATTAATAATACTGAGGTTAACTCAAATAATTTTATTATAGGAGTTGATAAGAGCTACCTTATAGATTGGGAAAAGCCTGTAATAAGCGATCCCTGTCAGGATATCACTCAATTCCTTGCTATAACAACAACCCTTTGGAAGGCTGATTACATATTAAGCGAGGAAGAAAAAAATAATTTTTTTGAATTTTATATTGAAAGAACGGGCTATAAGGATATTAAAGATAGGGTATATCTATATCAGCCTTATCTTTATCTTAGAGCACTATCTTGGTGTGCTTATGCCTATTTAGAATATTTAAAACCTGATAAAGAAATAAAAAACGAAGATACTTTTAAAAAGATTAAAAGCTATCTTGATATTGATTTTATGAAAAAAATTTTAAAAGAAAATATAGACTTTGAGAATATATAGAAATTTTAAATGATTCATGGACAAAGTATATAATATATCTATTAGAATTCACCTTATATTATACATTATAATTTTGTCGTTGAACAAAATAAATATCGAGGTGATAAAATGGCAAAAAACATTAAAAAATCTTTATCATTATTAATTGTAATTTTAATTGTTTTATTTTCAGCAGTTTCATGTACTAAAAAGGAAAGTGAGAATAAAACACCAAGCCAAAACCAGGCTCAGACTACACAGAGCGGACTTATGAAAATTTTAAAAACAGATGATGTAAAAAGCAAGTTAAATGACAGCAGCTATGTAATGGTTGATACAAGAGTTAATGATGCATTTAACGGCTGGAAACTCGACGGCGTTAAAAGAGGAGGGCACATTCCTAATGCAGTAGATTTTTCAGCTAACTGGCTTAAGGTTGATGCAAAGGATAAGGATAAGACATTAGATGGAGCATTAAAAACAAAGAATATATTAGCTGACAAAAACATAGTTTTATATGATGCAAACGGTAAGGATGCCGAGGAAGTTGCAAAATATTTAAGCGATAAGGGATATAAGAATCTATACTACTATGATATAAAGCAGTGGGCTGAAGATGATTCTCTTCCACTTGAGCAGTTTAAGAATTATCATTTAATCGTTCCAGCTGCTGTTGTAAAGGATATTATAGACGGTAAAAAACCTGAAACCTTTGAAAATGCAGGAACTATTAAAATTGTTGAGGCAAGTTGGGGAGAGGAGAAGGATTCCTATTCTAACGGCCATGTTCCAACAAGCTTCCATATAAATACAGATAACGTTGAACCGCCTCCGGCATGGATGCTTGCAAGTGATAAACAGCTATCTAAATTTGCTGTTGACTACGGCTTTACAAAGGATGATACAGTTATTGTAACTGGTGAAAATCCAATGGCAGCATATCGTGTTGCAGTAGTTTTAAGATACATAGGAGTAAAAGATGTCAGAGTATTAAATGGAGGTCTTCTATCTTGGAAACTTGCAGGCTATGAAGTTGAAACAAAGAGCAATAAGCCAACCCCTGTAAGCGATTTTGGAGCTCCTATTCCAGGAAGACCAGAGCTTATAGATACAATAGATGAAGTTAAAGCAGGAATGAAAAAGCCTAATGAGTTTATGCTTGTTGACAACAGAACATGGGATGAATATATAGGAAAGAGCTCAGGATACAGCTACCATCATAAAAAAGGACGTATACCTGGCGCTGTATACGGCTATGCAGGTATTGGAGATTCAAATTCCCTTCAATACTATAGAAACATAGATGGAACTATGAGAAATGGAAATGAGATACTAAATCTCTGGAAGAGTGCAGGAATAGATACAAGCAAACATCTATCTATTTACTGTGGAAGCGGCTGGAGAGTTTCAGAGATTATGACTTATGTAAATGTATTAGGACTTGATAATGTTGCAATTTACAGTAATGGATGGATAGAATGGAGTAATAAGAACAATGCCTTTGAAACTGGAGAACCGAAGAAATAATATAAAAAAAATAATTAATGTTTTAATCAATTCAATACAATTACTTTTGATTTTTGCATTATTTATATTAAGCTATCTGTCAGATAAAAAAGCAGGAGTTAATCATCATATTATTTATATGAGCTATAAATATAAAGAGGGCATATATTCACCCTTAAGCCTTAAAATACAAAGTATAATAATTGCTTTGATTGTAATACTTTTACTGCTTAGTTTATTAAAGAGCAGGAGGCTTATAAAAGAAGCTGTTTCATTTAATAATGTGATGGCTATAATAATAGGGATTTTTCTTCTATTAATAATAAATTTTAGTTTCTTTAAAAACATGATAGCTTATGTATACTTTGTAATGGTATTTGAAATAGTATTTGCTTTGCAGATATTAACAATCTTAATAAATAAAATGCTAGGAAGTTCCTAGCATTTTATTTTTGTGTATCACTATAGGTGATATAAGTATGTAACACATAAAAAAGCTGTGTATGAATTTAAAAATACTTGTCATTTTTGATAGTAAGTATGTGATTGATTAGTTTATATGAATTGTTAAATATATTATATAACATATATATTGTGCTTTTGATTATATGGTTATATAATATATTTAACAATTAGAATAACAAGGAGGTGTAAAATGTTACTTGGACAAATCTCTGAGATTAAAACGGGATTAGTATTAACAAGAAAAAAGGCAAAAATAAAACATGAAATTAAAAAAGTTTATAATTTGATAACAGTTAAGAATGTTGACGATAGTGGATTGTTCAATAATGAATTCTTTGATGCTTTTGAAAGTAATGAAATATTAGAGTCAATATATTTTACACAGAAAGATGATATTTTAATAAGACTTAGTTTCCCATACACAGCTGTTTATATTAACGAAGAACATAAAGGATTATTAGTTCCTTCATACTTTGCAATAATTAAACTAAAAAATGATATTTTTATTCCAGAATATGTAGCATGGTATTTGAATACAGAAAAAGTTAAAAAAGAATTATTAAAATCTCAAACAGGAACAATTATTCCGAGTACAAACAAAAATGTATTAAATGATATTTGTATACAACAATTAAGTAAAAAAAATCAGCAAGATATATTAAATTTGAGAAATTTATATATCAAAGAACAAAATCTGATAAAAGAGCTTGCAAAAGAAAAGGATGCTTATTACAGTGCAATAATTAAAAAAATTTTACACAAAAATTAGGGGGTATTTAATATGGAAGTGAAAACCACAGGTGAACATATAAATCAAATTTTATGGCAGGCTTGTGATACTTTTAGAGGGAAAATAGATTCAAGTATTTACAAAGATTATATTCTTGTTATGCTATTTATTAAGTATCTAAGCGATACATATAAAGAACATTATGAGGAATATATGAAAAAGTATGAGGGAAATGAAGAGAGAGTGCGAAGAGCTTTATTAAGAGATAGATTCATTTTGGATGAAATTTGCACGTTTGAATATTTATATAACAAGAGAAATGATGTGGAAATTGGGAGCACAATAAACAAGGCATTAGAACACTTAGAAACAGAGAACTCAGGTAAATTGAGAGGGGTATTTAGAAACATAGACTTCAATTCTGAATCTGTTCTCGGTAAAACAAAAGAAAGAAACGCAATGCTAAAACAGCTGCTTGAAGATTTTAATAAGTTAGATCTAAGACCTTCAAGTCTTGGCGAAGATGATATTATAGGTGATGCTTATCAATTTTTGATTGAAAAATTTGCAAGTGATGCAGGAAAAAAAGGAGGAGAATTTTTTACTCCAACAATGGTTTCAGAACTTCTTGCAAGATTAGTAAAACCAAAAGAAAATGACAGAATTTATGACCCAACATGTGGTTCAGGTTCACTGCTTATAAAAGTCGTTAACCAAGTTGCAAGCAAAAAGGTAGCAGTTTATGGACAAGAAAGAAATGGTCAGACTCATTCACTTTGTAGGATGAATATGTTTCTTCATAAGATTGATGATGCAAAAATTGAATGGGGTGACACCTTGTCAAATCCTTTACATTTAGATGATGAAGGACAATTAATGACTTTTCAAGTAGTTGTTGCAAATCCTCCATTTTCATTAGACAAATGGGCGATAGGTTTTGCTGGAAATACAAATGGAGAGGAAAACAAATTTAAAATGGAAGCAAGCCTTGATCCTTATAGAAGATTTGAATGGGGCGTTCCACCATCATCTAAGGGTGATTATGCCTTTGTTCTTCACATGATACATTCACTTGCGGATGAAGGAAGGATGGCAGTAATCTTGCCTCATGGAGTATTATTTAGAGGAGCAAGTGAAGCAAAAATAAGAAAAGAGATTATAGAACACAACCTTTTGGATGCAGTTATAGGATTACCCGAAAATCTATTCTATGGAACAGGGATACCAGCTTGTATTTTAGTTATAAAAAAGAATAGAAATAGAGATAACGTATTGTTTATTGATGCATCAGGCGAAGGAAATTACGAAAAAGGAAAAAATCAAAATAAATTAAGAGAAGAAGATATTCAAAAAATAGTTGAAACATATGGAAGATACGAAACGATAGAGAAATATTCATATGTTGCCACTAAAGATGAAATAAGAGAAAATGACTACAATTTAAACATACCAAGATATGTTGATACATTTGAAGAAGAGGAATTTGTTGATATGAGTGCAGTAAAGAACAATATAGAGAAAATTAAATCAGAATTAAAAGAAATAGAAGAACAAATGGAGAAATATGTAAAAGAACTTGGATTATAAAAGGTGGGTAAAATATGAGTAAAATTGAAAAATATAATGAAAGGGTTTTTGAAAAAATCAAAAACATAAATGAATATGGCTCAGAATTTTGGTATGCAAGGGATTTAGCTGAAATATTGGGCTATAAAAGATGGGATAAATTTTTAAATGTAATTGAAAAGGCTATAGAGGCTTGTAAAAACAGTTGTTATGAGCCATTGGACCATTTTTCCCGTGTGGGAAAAATGGTTGAACTGGGATCTGGTGCAAAAAGGCAAGTTGAAGAATATATGCTTTCGAGATATGCTTGTTATTTAATAGTTCAAAATGCCGATCCAAATAAGGAAGTTGTTGCACTTGGGCAAACATATTTTGCAATAAAAACAAGACAACAAGAACTTCAAGAAGATTTTGAATCAATGACTGAAGATAAAAAGAGGCTTGCTATTAGAAATGAGTTAAAGGAACACAATAAAAAGCTTGTTGAGGCAGCAAGAAATGCAGGTGTTGAAACAAACTTGGATTATGCTATATTCCAGAACCATGGTTACATGGGACTTTATGGAGGACTTACCGCTCAAGATATACACAAAAGAAAGGGCTTAAAGAAGAATCAGCAAATTCTCGATCATATGGGAAGCACAGAATTAGCGGCTAATCTATTTAGAGCAACCCAAACGGAAGAAAAATTAAAAAGAGAAAATATAAAGGGGAAAAATAATGCTAACAGAATTCATTACGAAGTAGGTGCAAAGGTCAGAAAAACAATAAAGGAACTTGGAGGAACAATGCCTGAGGATTTACCTACTCCACAAAAAAGTGTAAAGCAGATAGAAAAAGAGGAGACGAAAAAGTTAAAAATTAAAAGAATTAAGCCATAAAAAGATTGACGGGTGGTGAATTAAGTGAAGGAAGAAATTAGAGTAAGATTAGAAAAGATAAAAAGAGGTGAAGTTCCTGAGGGGTATAAAAAAACAAGCGTAGGCATTATCCCTAAAGATTGGGAGAACATTAAGTTAAAAAAAATTATCAAATCTCTCGATGCTGGTGTTAGTGTTAATTCAGAAGATATTAAAAGTAATCATAATTCATTTGGAATTTTAAAAACGAGTTGTATAGCAAATGGTAAGTTTTATCCTAGTGAAAATAAAAAAATTATTGATTCAGAATTAAGCAGAGCAAAATTGAATCCTCAGAAAGGCTCAATTTTAATAAGTAGAATGAATACACCAGATCTTGTTGGAGAAGTGGGCTATGTTGATGAAAACTATAAAAATTTGTTTATACCAGATAGATTGTGGCAGACTACTTATAAGGAAAAAGTTGAAGGTAAATGGCTTGTAAACTTACTTATAAGTGAAAAAATTAAAAAACAAATAAAAAATATTGCTACTGGAACTAGTAATAGTATGAAGAACATTTCTAAGGATAATTTTTTGTTAATAGAAATACCTTATACATGTTTAGTAGAACAACAAAAAATTGCACAAATACTTTCAACTTGGGATAAGGCAATTGAATTAAAGGAAAAGCTTATCGAATATAAAAAAGAATACAAAAAAGGTTTGATGCAGAATTTGCTTTCTGGAAAGGTGAGATTTCCTGGGTTTAATGATGATTGGATAAAAGTTGAATTAGGAAAAGCTCTTAGTTTTATAAAAAAAGAACCTGTGAAAAATCCAGAGAATTATTATTTATTAACAGTTAAATTGCATGTTAAGGGGATTGAAGCTACAAATAAAAAACCTAATATTACTGAAAAGGGGCGACCTTATTTTGTTAGAGAACCCAAAGAATTACTCATAGGAAGGCAGAATTTTCATAATGGCGGAATAGGTATTGTTCCTGAAGGAATGACTGGATTTATTGCCTCAAACGCAATAAGTAGTTTATGTGCTAAAAAAGGTATATTAGAATTTTACTTTTATTATTTATCTAATGAAAGATTTTATAAAAAAATTGAAAGCATTGTTGGAGGTACAGGACAAAAAGAAATTTCAGAATCTATGCTAAAGAAAATAAAAGTTATTATTCCTAAATCAGAAGAAGAAAAACAAGCTATTGCAAATATTTTATCAAAAGCCGATAAGGAAATTGAGCTTTTGGAGAAAGAACTTGAGGCACTAAAGAAGCAAAAGGAAGGCCTTATGCAGCTATTGCTTACTGGAATTATTAGGGTTAACTAAATTATAATGGGGGGATTGTATGCCAGTTTTGAATGAATGTGATGAGAGATTTATAAGTCAAATTCCAGCTATAGAAGTTTTGAAAAGATTGGGTTATATTGAAATAAAACCTAATGAAGCTGAATGTATAAGGGGAAATTTATATAATGTTCTATTGAAAGATGTTTTGAGAAAAAAGCTTATGGAAATTAATTCATATGAATATAAAGGAGTAGCCTATAAATTTAGCGAAATAAATATAGAAAAGGCAATAAAAGATATAGATGAGCCCTTATCAGATGGACTTATAAAAACAAATGAAAAAATATATGATACTTTTATGCTTGGAAGAAGCTATGAGGAAATATTACCGGACGGAACAAAACGTTCTTTTACTTTAAAGTATATTGATTGGGATAATATATATAAAAATGATTTTCATGTTGTTGAAGAATTTGTAGTGGAAAGGGAAGACGGACGTGGAAATTTAAGACCCGATATAGTTTTATTTGTAAATGGTATTCCATTTGGTGTTATTGAATGTAAAAAATCTTCTATATCAATTGAGCAAGGTATAAGCCAGATGATTAGAAATCAAACCAAAGGAAACATACCTCAATTGTTTAAATATACTCAGGTTTTGATGGCAACTAATAAGAATGACACAAAATATGCTACATGTGGAACTCCAAAAAAGTTTTGGACAGTTTGGACTGAGCAAGATGAGGTTTGGTTACAAAGCAGATTAAGCAAAGTGATAACAGACAGGCTTCCAACGTATCAAGATAAAAATATAGTTGCTTTATTTAGTCCGGATAGGCTCTTAGAAATAATTAAATATTTTATCATTTTCGATAAAGATGTAAAAAAAATATGTAGATATCAGCAATATTTTGCAATTAAAGAAATAATTAAAACTATAAATGAAGTAAACGAAGAAGGTCATAGACAAGGTGGGGTTGTTTGGCATACTCAAGGTTCTGGGAAATCTTTAACCATGGTAATGCTTTCTAAATATATTCTTTCGGAACTTAGTAGTATACATCCAAAAGTGATTGTGGTTACTGATAGAATTGATCTTGACAAACAAATCCATAAAACATTTAACCATACAAGATTAAAGGCAATAAGAGCAACTTCAGGCTCTCATTTAGTAAACTTGATAAGGGATAATGCTGCTGATATTGTTACTACACTTGTTAATAAATTTGATACTGCTTCTAAAGAAATTGAACCGATTAAAACAAAGGATGTTTTTGTTTTAATTGATGAATCGCATAGGACGCAATATGGTGAATTACATTTAAAAATGAAAACTGTGTTTCCCAATGCATGCTATTTAGCATTTACTGGGACCCCACTTATGAAGAAAGAAAAAAACACTATTATCAAATTTGGAAAATTGATTCATAGCTATACTATAGCAGATGGAGTAAAAGATAAGGCTATCGTTCCTTTATTGTATGAAGGAAAAATGGTAGAACAGACGGTTAACAGAAAAGCTATAGATAAGAGATTGGAGATGATAACAAAAAACTTAAATGATAAACAAAAGGAAGAGGTTATGAAGAAATGGAGTCAATTTGAAAGGATTGCATCTTCTGACCAAAGACTCAAGATGATAGCTTTTGACATTAATGAACACTTTATGCTTAATTACAAGACTAAGGGTTCGCAGTTTAAAGCTATGCTTGCAACTAATAGTAAAATTGAAGCTATTAGATATTTAGAAGCATTTGAAGAGCTTGGAGATTTAAACTGCGCAGTTGTCATATCACCACCTGACCAGCGTGAAGGCTATGAAATAGTAGATGATGAGTCTAAGGATAAGGTTCTTAATTTTTGGAGAAAAATGATGGATTTATATGGGGATGAGGAAAAGTATGAAGATTTAATTAAGAATCAATTTGTTAATGGAGATGATTTAGATCTTTTAATTGTTGTAGATAAACTATTAACAGGATTTGATGCTCCAAGAGCAACTGTTTTATATATTGATAAGCCTATGAAAGAACACACTTTGCTTCAAGCTATTGCAAGGGTTAATAGATTATATGAAGGAAAAGACTATGGACTAATAATTGATTATAGAGGTCTTTTACAAAAATTAGACGAAGCTATGGAAATGTATTCTGGTGCAGGACTTGAAAATTTTGATCCTCAAGATTTAAAAGGTGCTATTTATGATGTTATTAGCATAATCGGAACTTTAAGACATTATTATACTGAACTTATTAATATATTTATTTCTGTAAAAAATAAGCATGATGTTGAAGAATATGAGGTTTTACTTTCAAATGATGAATTAAGGGAGCACTTTTATTCAACATTGAGTAATTTTGGAAGATATTTAGGTATTGCTCTTGAATCAGAGCAAGTTTATAAAGCATTACCTAAAGATGAGATTGATAAATATAAATTAGAATTTAAGTTCTATCAAGAGCTGAGAAGGAGTGTTAAATTAAGATATAGCGATACTGTAGATTTTAAAGAATATGAGCTTAAGATGCAAAATCTGATGGATAATTATATATCTGCAGAAGAAATAATAAGAATTACTAATCCAGTTAATATTCTTGATGAAAAAAACTTTAATGAAGAATTAGAAAGATTAAAAACTCCAAGAGCTAAGGCAGATGCTATTAGGACTCGATTATCGAAAACTATTTCAGAAAAATGGAATGATAATCCTGCATATTATAAGAAATTCTCAGAGAGAATTGAAGAAGCTATTGAAGAATATAAAAAGCATAGAATTAATGAAGCTGAATATTTATCAAAAATGGAAGAGATAGTAAAAGATTTTAGAAAGGGAGAGTCTGGTTATAATTATCCTGAAATAATTAAAAATAATTCAAATGCACAAGCGTTTTATGGAGTTGCTGATGATGTTATTAATAAAAATCAAGAATTTATAATAAAAGAGGATGATTTAGGACAACTTGCTTTAAAGATTGATAAGATAATAAGTGATAATACAAAAGTTGATTGGTATGATAATGTTGAAGTTCATAAAAAAATAGAGCAAGAAATTGATGATATGTTGTATGATTTTTCAAAAGAAAAAGGTTTATACTTAAGCTTTGATAAAATTGATGAAATAATTGAAAAGGTAAAAAATGTTGCTTTAAGGAGATATTAAATAGGGTGATAAAAATGGAAGAATATTCAATAAAATTTGGAGAAAAAAATATCGATTTTAAAGTGCAGAGAAAAAATGTAAAAAATATAAATCTTAATATACAGCCTAATATGGATGTAATTGTATCAGCAAGTAATGAAGTTCCTTTAGAATATATTTTAAATTTTGTTAAAAGAAAAGCAGGTTGGATAATAAAAAGAAAAGAATATTTTAAGGAAGTTCTGCCAGAAGGAAATTCAATAAAAGAGTTAGTAAGTGGGGAAAGCTATAAGTATCTTGGAAGGCAATATAGGTTAAGAGTAGAATATAGTGAAAAAGAATTTGTTAAATTCGAAAAAGGATTTATATATCTTTATGTCAAAGATATATTAAATACAAAAAGAAAAGAAAGGTTGTTAAACAACTGGTTTAAAGAGAGAGCTGTATTTTTTTATAATGAAATTTTAAATAAACAATATCTGAGCTTCTCAAAGTATAATGTAGAAAAGCCTATAATTGAAATAAGAAAAATGAAAGCAAGATGGGGATCTTGTTTAAAAAACTCAAATAAAATTATAATTAATTTTGATTTGATTAAAGCTCCAAAATATTGTATTGAATATGTGATTTTACATGAATTAATACATTTTATATATACAAACCATGATGAAAAATTTTACAACATGCTGAATATTTTTATGCCAGACTGGAAAAAAAGAAAGAAAATATTAGATGAAGAAATAGCACGATTTTTATGATTATAAGGTGAGACAAAGTCTCACCTTATAAAATAATTTTTAAGCTCTCATTTTAACTTTAAGCTTTTCAACATCTATTTTCTTTTTTATAAAATATGATGAAATAAATAGAATTAGAAGCAGTGCTATAGAAATATAAAATTCGATTGACATAGGAGATGAGGATTTTTCTCCAAGATTTACATATATATAAGCACCGGGTATTATTCCTATTAATGTTGCAAAAATAAAATCCTTATATTTTATTTTTGAAAGCCCCGCACCATAACTTATAACATCAAAGGGCAAAAGAGGAATAAGCCTTAGAACTAATATTATAAAAAAACCGTTTCTGCTTAGCCCCTCTTCAAAATAATTAATTTCCTTTGTAATAATTTTTTTAAGTGCCTCTTTTCCAAGAAGTCTTGATATATAAAAGGAAAGTGTTGCACCGCAAAGTGCCCCTATCATTGTTAAAATAAAGCCCTTATAAAGTCCAAATACAAGTCCTGAGGCAATAGCAAGAATAGAATCGGGAAAAAGGGTTAGAGGAACTAATGTAAATAGTATTATATAAATAATTGGAGATAGCATACCAAAGGAGATTATATACTCTTTAAACTTCTGTGGTGATTTAATAGTAAATACATCTAATTTGTTTAATATAAATACTGAAGATAATAACAATATAAAAGCTGCTGAATATATTAACTTCTTCTTTTTTTCATTCATATTTTAATCTTCCTTCCCTTTTAGTCCATTTAAAATAAGATTTTTACATTTAAACCTGTTTTTCCATCCCTTAAGTGGGCTAATGGGCTTTAAATTATATTTTATTTTTTCTTTTCCGTCATAAAAAATCAAATCGAGAATATGAATTGTTTTTTTATCAGATAAAGCAAAAGAATTAACACAGGTTGCACAGTAGGATAGTATTATTTTAGAGCGTGCCATTGAAGCTCTTTTTAAAACCTGCTTTTTAAACAAATCTTTATTAGTTACTCCTATCATTCCTCCGCTTCCACAGCATAGAGTTTTATCTTTAGAGTAGGAAAACTCTTCATATTTATAGCCTAAATTTAACAGTATATCTCTTACAGCTTCGTGTATTTGAGGGCAGCCTCTTGTAGGACAAGGATCATGAAGGGCAAAAGTTTCAATACCCTCTGCCTTTTTGAAATCTTTAATTCCATTTTGGGATATAACTTCCCAAAGAGATATTGCTTTTAAATCTTTGCTGTTTTCTAATATTGTATTATAGCATGAGGGACAGGCAGTTATTATATTTTTTGCCCCCATACTTTCTATATCTTTAATCAAAAGGGAATAATATTTATTGAAAAGCTCCTTTTGCCCCATAGAATGGGTAGGATTTCCACAGCACTTTAATAATATACCTATATCGTTATTATAAACTTTTTTTAAATAGTTGTAGGTTTTAATTATAAGTTCAGGACTATATGATGATAGGCTGCAGCCAGGGAGAAATAAATTATTAAATTTTTTATTTAGTGAATTTGATGCAGTAAAGATTTTTGAAAAACTATTTTTCTGATGATACTTTATTGTGCTGTATCCTTTAACAGGGGGAATGCCTTTATTATCCTCACAAAGTGTACTTCTTAAGGATAAAAATATTTTATCAAGGGGAATTTTAGAGGGACAAACATTAAAACAGTAGCCGCACTGTGTACATGAAAAGGGAATTTCTGCATTTAAGGGTTTATCTACAGAAATGTCCTTAAATAAACTAAAAGGTGATGTACAGTATTCATTCAGCATAGGACAGCCATTCATGCATAATTTGCAGTCAATGCATTTATTTTTAATATCTTTAGCTATATCATCACATAGCATATTATATTTTTTTCCCATTTTATTCTCCTTATCTTATATCTTTATATATAGATGCGATTTTTTCTATTGGTACATTTAAAATATATAAAAGCTTTATATACTGCATTAATAAGAAGGTTTTAAAACATCCTCCCTCAATAAATCTTCTTGCTGAGGTTCCTATCTTTTCTTTTAATACAACAGTTTTTGCAGTTTTTTTAAGCCTTATGGACAGCTCAAAGTCTTCCATCAATGGTATATCTTTATAGCCTCCAATACCTTCAAATATACTTTTTTTAATAAATATCCCTTGATCTCCAAAATAAAGCTTTAAATACTTTGCTCTTAAGTTTGATGTGCAGGAAATATATTTTAAGAAAGGGGAGCTGTAATCATAAAAATATAAAGATAAACATCCTCCGTCATAACCTTTACTTATTGCTTTTTCAATGCTTTCGATTGACCTTTCTGATATTTTTGAATCACAGTGTAAAAACCAGAGTATTTCCCCCTTTGAAATTAAGGCACCATTATTCATCTGTTTAGCTCTTCCCTTTGGGGAGGATATAACCTTTGCATATTTTGAAGCTATTAAAACAGTGTTATCCGTGCTTCCCCCGTCAACTACTATAATTTCCTTTAAAACTTTTAAATTATTTAGCTGCATTAATATTTTTTCAATATTTTTTTCTTCGTTTAATACTGGGATTATTATAGATACCATATTTAACACCATGCTTTTTATTTTTAGTATTAAAATTATAATATAAATTTAGTTATTTGATATATCATTATTTGATTTTTAAATAGTATAAATGTTAATTATTTAAAAAACCAATATGTATTGCCGCATATATAGTGTTTATAGATAATAAACTATGTTAACAGTTTTATGGAGGTTATATTATGCACAGAATAATTTATGACTGCGACAATACTATGGGACTTTGTGGAAAAGATGTTGATGACGGACTTACTTTATTATATCTTTTAGGCTGTGAAGATGTTATACTGGAGGGAGTTACTTTAACCCATGGAAACAGCTCAACAAAGGAAGTTTATGATAATACAGTTAGAATGTTTAACACTTTAGGCATAAAAAATGTACCGGTTTGTAAAGGGAATGATACAGTTTGTGATAAGGTATCTGACGCTGCAATATATCTTGCAAATATGGCAAGAAAAAACAAAGGTGAAATAACACTTCTTGCAACAGGTTCAATGACTAATTTATATGAAGCATATCTATATGATAATGAGTTTTATAAAAATCTTAAAAATATAGTTATAATGGGCGGGGTTATTGAGCCTTTAATAATTTCTGGCGTTAAAATCGATGAGTTAAATCTATCCTGCGATTATAATGCCTCTTTTAGCCTTTTAACTTCTAATGCAGATATTACTATTTTAACAGGTAATACATGCCTTCAGGCCCTGTTTGGTGAAGAAGAAATAGAAAGGTTAATTAATATAAAGGGGAATAAAGTAATAGATTTTATTAATGAAAATATTAAGGGATGGTATGAATTAATCTATAAAAGCTTTGGATTTAAGGGATTTTGCAACTGGGATTGTGCAGCAGCACTTTATATAACTAATCCAGAGCTTTATGAGACTAAAACTTTTGATATATATCCTCAATTAGAGGAATTAAAAAATGGATTTATAAATATAAAAAGTGATGAAGATAAGGGATATTCTGTAAAAATTCCATTAAAAATTAAGGATTTGAAGATGTTTAATGATATATTAATTAAGAGCTGGTGCAATATTAAAAACATATAAAATGGGGTTGAATTAATGAAGGAAAAGAATATTTTTATTAAAATATTGATTTTATTTATTGCTGTATTAATTTTTTTGCTTGTCCCCTCACTTCAAAAGGCAGTTAAGCATGCTGTTTTAATATTGAGCACATTTAATGTAGATGCTGTAAAGGAGTATATTTTATCCTTTGGAATATGGGCTCCTATTGTTTCCTTTTTGCTTATGGTTTTTCAATCAATAGCAGCCCCCCTGCCAGCCTTTATTATAACCTTTGCCAATGCAGCCTTGTTTGGATGGGTTAAAGGTGCAATATTATCTTGGTCAAGTGCAATGGCAGGAGCAACCCTTTGTTTTTATATTGCAAAATTTTACGGAAGGGATGCAGTTGAAAAGTTAACGAGTAGATTTGCCCTTGATAGCGTTGATGTTTTTTTTGAAAAATACGGTAAATATGCAGTCCTTGTGGCAAGGCTTCTCCCCTTTGTAAGCTTTGATATAGTAAGCTATGCAGCAGGCCTTACAACCATGGATTTTTGGTCCTTTTTTATTGCAACAGGAATAGGACAGCTTCCAGCTACAATAGTTTATTCTTATGTGGGAGGAATGCTTACAGGAAGCGTTAAAACCTTTGTTTTTGGGCTTATGATATTGTTTGCACTTAGCATTATTATATTCGTTGCTAAAAAAATCTGGAATGAAAAAAATAATAAATAAATGGATTGTATATAGAATTAGACTCTTTTAAAGAAATTTAGGCATTAGCAATTTTGCTAATGCCTAAAACTTTTACTTATTGTATCCTCTTCCTAATCCGTTACAAGTTCCTCTACCAAGCCCTTTGCCTTGGCCTCCTCCGAATCCCACACCGTATTTTTGACCTATTCTTTGTGAGCCTGTTCCATCACAGTTTGCCATATTATTTTTTATTGCGTTTAAAATTTCATCGGCCTTTTCTTGAGTTAAAGTACCATCTTTTACTCTCTTATCTAATATTTCTTTTTTGTTTTTAAGCATTTCGGCTTTAAACTCTTCGAGTTTCCCTGCTTCCTTTGCTATTGTACCGTAGGTTTTACCTTGAGACCTTTCTGTATATAGTGTCTCTACTGACTTACCTGTAAGTTTCGATACAATATCAACTGGGCTTGTTGATGCATAGGCAAAAGCAGTTGTTGTTGAGACTACTCCAGCTACTAAAACACCTAATGCAATTTTTCTCATATTCATAAAATCAACCTCCTGAATATTTTTATTTTATATTTTGATTATAATTTTTTAGTGTGATTATTTTATGGGATTTTTGTGTAGATTTTGTGAAGCTCATTTATTTTTTCTAAATTTTATTTTAATATATAGGTAAAAATACAAGGCGGTGGTTTTATGAGCAAAATTCTTATTGTTGAAGATGAAGATAAATTAAGACGTGTTTTAAAATTATATCTTGAAAAGGAAGGCTATGCAGTTGATGAGGCAAGGGATGGAGAAGAAGCTTTAAATGTGTTTTCACACCTAATACATTCCCTCATAATACTTGATGTTATGCTTCCAAAATTTGATGGATGGAGTGTTTTAAGGAATATAAGGAAGATAAGCGATGTTCCTGTTATAATGCTGACTGCAAGGGGGGAAGAGGAAGATAAAATATTTGGCTTTGACCTTGGTGTTGATGATTATGTAGTAAAGCCTGCAAGCCCAAGGGAAATAGTTGCAAGAACCCGTGCTATATTAAAGAGGGTTAAAAAAAGCGATGAGGAAAATGAAATTTCTATAGATAAATCAGCAAGAGAAGTTAAGATTAATGGAAAGACTATAGACTTAACTTTAAAAGAGTTCGATCTTCTTTTATATCTTTATGAGCATAAAAATGCGGCTATTTCAAGGGAACAGATATTAGATGCTGTTTGGGGATATGAATACTTTGGAGATCTTAGAACGGTAGATACCCATATAAAAAATATAAGAGAAAAACTTGGCGATTTTAGGGATTATATTCAAACTGTAAGAGGTTTTGGATATAAATTTGAGGTGAAAAAATGAAGGGAATAAGACTTAAATTATTTATATATATTAGTCTTCTTATGATATTGCTCCTTCTATTTAATATTCTTCTTCAAAGCAGCATATTAAACAGATACTATTCTAATACCGAAAAGGATAAACTTATTTCCTATGCACAAATAATTGAAAAAAACCTTTTAAATCCTAAGGAGCTATCATCGCAAATAGATAGAATTTCAAGTAACTTAAACGCAAGAGTATCCATATATGATGATAGAGGAAATATAATTTATAAAGATTATTCTCATATGATGGGTATGACTGGAAAAATAATGAATATAGAGAAAAGCAATTTGGAATTAGTATTAAAAGGACAGGTAATTTATAGAACCGACGAGGTAATGCTTCGTCAAAGCAAAATAATATCCCTTGGCTATCCTGCGAAAGTAAATGGCACTGTAGCTGCTATATTTATTCATATTCCGACAGTTGAAATAAAAAGTACAGTAGAAAATATATCAAAACAATTTACATATCTTTTGTTTATTGCAATACTTATCTCCTTTTTAGGGGCTTATATATTAAGCAATAAATTTACTAAACCTATTTTAGATATAAAAAATGCAGCAAAAAAAATATCGGAAGGGAACTATGATGTAAGGTTAAATATAGCTACTAATGATGAGATAGAGGAGCTTTCAAATACAATAAATGTTATGTCAGAAAATTTAACAAAAACGGAAAAATTAAGAAGGGATTTTATTGCAAATGTAACCCATGAATTCAGAACTCCTCTTGGAATCATAAAGGGATATGCAGAGGCACTATATGATGATATTGTGCCTGAAGATGAAAAAAAGCAATATATTGAGGATATAATAGAAGAAGTGGGAAAATTAAACAGACTCGTTAATGAGAACTTAGAGCTTTCTAAAATTGAATCTAAAAGCATAAAATTAAACTTTCAAAATTTTAATCTTTATGATTTATTAAAAGACATTGTTGATAAGGTTAAGATAATAAAGGGTAATAGAAGGATAAATCTATCTGGAGAAGATGTTTTTATAAATGGGGATATGGAATACCTTGAAAGGGCTATATTAAATATCATATCAAATTCAATAAAGCATACAAAGGATGACGGCTTAATAGAGATAAGTCTAAAAAGTGAAAATAAAACTTCAATTACAATAAAAGATGATGGAGAAGGAATTGAAAAAGAGCATCTGCCCTATATATTTGAAAGATTTTACAGAGCAAAGGAAAAAGGTACAGGTGGTCTTGGGCTTTCTATTGCAAAAGAGATAATAAAACTTCATGGTGGTGAGATAAAAGTTATAAGTAAACTTGGAGAGGGAAGTGTTTTTGAGATAAAATTGCCATGTTAACATATGTCAAAGCTTTTTAAAATAAAAAGTCTCTGCCTTAAGTAGTTTCATTCTATTAAGACAGAGACTTTTTCATACTAACCGTACCTGATAATGAAGCAGTTAAGCAGTAGTTAAGTTTACTTTTCAGAACTTTGATTTTTTACAGCTTATTTACTTCTTCAAACAGTTTTATAGCGGCGTTTTTAGGACCGGTTTTTTCCTTTCCTGAGATTCCAAGGCAGGTTTTAATCTGTCCAACTTTAACGCCTGCTTTAAAGAAAGCATTAAAATATTCATCTAAAAGAATATCCGTTTCCTTTTGCCTCTGGTATGGACCAAAAGGGTTTGCAAAGTAGGATTTAACAAGTCCTTTTTCGGAGGTTGTACCTTTTGCCATCCTCGCCCCGTCTTTAAAAACTTTTATAGCTTTGTTTATATCGCTGAAGAATTCAAGATGAGACATGTTATCTCCAACATCCTCATAGTTATTAGCATAAAGGAACATATCTATTGGGTATCCTCTCATAATATCCTTATAGCTTGTTATTGGAATTACAAGTCTTGCATTTACTTTATCGGGGTTCATAAATATACTTCTGTCAAGTTCTCTAAAAGCATATCCGGGGTCTAAATCATCGAGCCTTACGAATGCGCCTATTTCAGTTCCAAAGGCGAGGGGTTTTTCGCTTCCATTTAATTTTAAAACTCCCATATCGTCGAATACAACAAGCATATCGCTTATATATTCCTCACCAAGACTTCTGAAGGCCTCGAGGGTTTCAGATTTTCCAGCACCGCTGTCTCCCATAATTACTATATTTGCATGTTTACCGCTCTTTAGAGTTATGCTCACCATAGCACCGTGTATTGGAAGATAGCCCCTTTTTATCATTATCAGGTTGTGAAGGGTAAGCGTCATCTTCTTCATGTATCCAAAATAGTCTATAGCTTCACCGTAGCTTACATAACCCATCATTATATCGTTGTTTAAGTCATCAAAGAATACAGTTTTTACGTTTTCGCTATTATCCCTTGCTCCAAATACATAGATTATATCAGGCTTTGTGTTTATACATTCTTCCTTTGAAGCGAGTTCAAAGAGATTGCACAGGGATATTCCGTGGGACATAAAATCCCTATGAAAATATATATAGGATAAAAGGCTGCCAACCTTTGCAGGATAGCAGAACCAGTGGTCAGGATTTATTGTACAGTCTGACAATGGGTTTTTGTCTGCTTCGTTAAAGAAACCTTCCCTCGTATTTTTTTTAGGATATGCTATAAAGGGAGGATCAAGGGATATTGTTTCTATAAAGGGGATTTCCTTAAGAATTTCGTATTCTTTAGGGCAGGACCACTCATAATGGCTAAGAACGAGTGCTGCGTTTGCACCTGCAGGAAGCTGCCTGTATACGTTTGGTTTTCCTCCGCTTACGCTTTCGCTTATTTTTCTATAAAGATTTAGTATTAAAGTGGAGAACTGAGAATTAGCATCTATAAAGCTTACGTTTTGAAGCCCTTCATTTGTTTTGTTATCTGAGATTATAGTATACCTTTCAAGCCTTCTCCAAAATCCATATATTCCTTCTATCATATCTGTAAAGTTTTCCTTTTGGGTAAGGAGCGATTTATATGAAGAATTAAGGTTTATTATTTCAGATACGTTTAATGTTACAAGCATCTTAAAAACGGTAATAAGCTCTTTACTTGTTGATTCAATATCTAAATCTTTAAAGGATTCACAAAGGTATTTATAAACTGCACTATTTTTTCTTTGTATTTTTTTTAGGTATGCTTTAAGTACCCTTTCAAAACCTTCGCTGTTTAAAAGCTTTTCAGGGGTATCGCAATATTTTGCAGTAAAGTTTATCATAACTTTGCCATTGCTTAAAGAGAATTCTTTTTTCATCGTTTTTCCTCCTAAATGCAATATTTAAAAATAAAAATTGCAAATTTCAAACTACAGAAATAATTATAACAGCAGTAGATATAAAAATAAAGAACATTTTTTTATATTTTTATTGCAATATTTAGTTAAAATATAAATAAATCAAGGATAAAGTAATGCATAAAATTACTGGTTATTTTATAAATATTTTTTATCTCAAGTATACAAGAGTACAAAAATGAAATACTTTGTTGAAAATCTTGCAATATATTATATGCTCTAATATAAAAAGTGTTATATTATAGTTTCAGTTTCTTCTTTTCTGTTATATTTATATCTTTAGTTGTGTTAAAATCTGTAATATTTTTCTTAAAGAATTTAAACTATTAAAACCTTTATATATATATAATTGTGTTTATATAAAGATTGAATTATAATGTTTAAACAGGAAATATAGCGTTGAGGTGTATAAAATGAAGGAACGATTACAAAAGTACATGGCAAGATGCGGAGTTGCATCTAGGAGAAAATGTGAAGAAATAATATTACAGGGAAGGGTTACTGTAAACGGTATTACTGTTAATGATATAACTATAATAGATGACGAAAAGGATGTTGTTAAGATTGATGGAAAAACAATAAAGCCTGAGACTGAGAAAATCTATATAATGCTGAACAAACCCGTTGGAGTAATAACATCAGCAAAGGATGAAAAAAATAGAAAGACGGTTCTTGATATTGTTAAAGTAAAAGAAAGGATATATCCTGTGGGAAGACTCGACTATGACACTTCAGGACTTTTAATACTTACAAACGATGGTGAGGCAGCCTATAAAATGACTCATCCTTCAAAGGAAATCGATAAGGTTTATATAGCAAGAGTAAAGGGAATTCCAACAAAAGATGAGATAAAAAATTTTGAGGCAGGTCTAAAAATAGATGATTATATTACTTCTCCTTCAAAGCTTAAAATAATAAAATCAATGGAAAAGGAAAGCGTCCTTCAAATAATAATTCATGAAGGAAGAAACAGGCAAGTTAGAAAAATGTGCGAAAAAATAGGTCATCCCGTAATAAAACTTAAAAGGATAAGAATAGGAAAGCTGAACCTTGGAGATTTAAGAGAAGGAGAGTGGAGAAATCTTACAGAAAGTGAAATCGATTATATTAAATCATTATAAAGTACTATACATATAACAATACCCCTGAATTTTTGTAATTAAATATATAAATTCTAACTATATATTAAACAGAAGGATTTGGGGGTGGTATTTTGATAAATAAAGTTAATTGTATATTAAAGTTTATAAAAGATAAATACAAAGAGTTAATATATAAAAACTCTTTTATATTAAAAATAAGAAAAAGGAAAAGAATCAGGGATTTTAATATCTACTTTAAACTTATTAAAGATAGAATATATTCCAATTTCTTAATTGAATCATTAAATGAAGCCTCCAATCTATGTCATAAGGATTCCATAACTGTAAGGGAGCTTTTGATAAAAATCAACGTATATTTAAAATATATTTTAAACATAAAAGAAGGAATTGTTTTATTAGAGGAAGAAATAAATCTATTAGTATTATTTTTTTCAATAGAGAATATTATATATGGAAGCAGGGCTGAGCTTCATATTGATATACCTAAAGATATGATGAATATAAGAATTCCTTTATTGATTTTTCAGCCTCTAATTGAAAATTCAATAAAACATGGTATTTTTCCAAAACCAATTGGAGGGGATATATATATTAAGGCTTTTGACAATCAGGATAGAGTAGAATTTATTATTTGTGATACGGGGGTTGGGATGTCGAGGGAAGAATTTGAAAAGGTTGCTTTAATGAAATCCTTTGGCCTTAAAAATATCAAGGATAGATTAGAAATGCTTTATGGGTTTAATTATCATTTTAAAATTGAAAGCGAAATAGAAGGGGGTACAAAGGTCTATTTGACTTTACCAAAGGAGGTATAAGATGTTCAGCGTTGTAGTAAAAGCTACTCAAATGGCTCAATCTTTTGTTGAAAAAAAGTTGTGTGAATATGATAATGCTGTAGATGCTACCCTTGGAAATGGAAACGATACTATATTTTTAAGCAATATTTTAAAAAAAGGTATCGTTTATTCCTTTGATATACAAAAAATCGCTGTAGATAATTTTAAAGAAACTGCTGGTAGATTGAATATAAGTAATGTAATCGCTGTAAATGACGGACATGAAAACATGGATAGGTATATAAATAAAAGTGTAAAGGCTGTAATGTTCAACCTCGGTTATCTTCCAAAGGGGGACATAAATATCGTAACAAAGGCTGAAACTACATTAAAAGCCCTGAAAAAGGGATTAAATTTATTAATGACAGGCGGAATAATAACAATAGTTGCTTATCCCCATGAGGAGGGGAGAAGGGAAAGGGATGAAATATTCAATTATTTAAAGTCTTTAAATCCGAAGGACTATGCGGTTATGGAAATAGGATTTATAAATCGTTACAGCAATTCTCCATCTGTTATCGTTATTGAGAAGAATAGCAGTTCTCGTGAAGATATATAAAGTATTCATTGTTTGTTACGAATTTAATTACGGAAACTTTACATGGAGCATCAATAATATCACCGCATTTTAAACATCTAAAGTTTGAATTATAAAGATAATCGATGTAATGCTCTGTTTTTATAGAGCTGTATTTTTTGTAGCTGCTCCATCCGGTTTTACAGATTTCAGACCTTTTTTTAAAATCTGCTAAAACCCATTTTAAAAGTCTGTGAAAATGGAAGGGATATTTAGTATATTGAAGATAGTCGAGAGGTATACCAAGACCAATTGCATAATCAATAAAGGTTTCTTCAATTATACTTTGAAGAGGTTCAGATATTTTAACGCTTAAGACTTTATATCCCTTTTCCTTTAAATAATTTCTTGCTTTATCGAATATATAACCCTGACAGATTTCTATTTCTTCATCCTTTGAAACTTTTAACTCATTTAACCCTTCTTCTATTATTTTAATGCAATAATCCTTATATTTTTTTTCTTCAAATTCAGGGGTTTTAAAAAATTCAACGGGTATTATATCGTAATAAAAATCTAAAGTCTCAGTCCTTATGATACCAATAACAGTACCTCCTACAAGACTTCCGCTTCCAGCATCGTCGATTTGAATCATCTTTTGCACCCTTTCAGTATAAATCAGTCATATATTTAGTATGTTAAATTAAAAGTAAATATATAATATAAATATTGATATGAATGGAGGGAAAAATATGAGAATACTAATTACTAATGATGATGGAATAAACTCAATAGGGCTTCATGAACTAATTAAGGAGATTGAGAAAGAAAATGAAGTTATAGTGGTAGCCCCGAGTGAGCAAAGAAGTGCCTGTGGTCACTCAGTCACTCTTCACAGACCCATAGTTATAAAGGAAGTTAAAATAGATGGTATTAAATCAAAGGCATTCAGTGTTGACGGTACTCCTGCTGATTGCGTTAAGATAGCAATCGATAAGATATCATCTTATAAGTTTGATAAAATAATATCAGGAATAAATTTAGGCTATAATCTTGGAACCGATGTAATTTATTCTGGGACGGTATCTGCAGCTATTGAGGGTGCTATTTATAAAATACCTTCTATAGCTGTGTCTTTAGGATATGATGAAAATATAGAATTAAATTTTAGTGAGGATAAGTACCGTTTAGCAGCAGAGTATACAAACAAAATTTTAAAACAATCTTCTAATGACAGACTTAATGATGTTGTACTCAACATAAATGTTCCGCCAATTGAGAAAAATGAAATTAAGGGTATAAAAGTTTGTGAATTAGGAAACAGGATATATCAAAATTGTTATATTGAATCGCCTACAAAGGAGGGTGAAATTGGATATAAACTTCAGGGAACACCAAAGGATATTGATGATGAGAACACAGATGTTTATAATATAAAAAGAGGCTATGTAACGATAACTCCTCTTCATTATGATTTAACTAATTTTAAGATAATTAAAGAAGTTTCTAAATGGTTTATATAGGAGGCATATATATGGAAAAGAATCATGAAAGTCTAAATCTTATAGCTCTTATGGAATTCAGTGAATATGAAAACATGTATAAGATAGTAGATTTTTTAAATAAAAATTTAAAACAAAAAGGCATAATATTCGGTCTTACGAGGAAAAATGGAAAAGATGTTATTTCTATTTATGATGGAGAAGTACCAGCCTCAAAATAAAATTGAAGGTAATGTTGCAAAATTGTGAAAAAAGTGTTAAAATGAAGCTGCAAAATGAAATATTTAAAATAAAAACTTGCAGTATTCTTTATTTTTATTTTGGGGTGTGAAAATATGGACAACAATAAGTATGATCTAATGAAGTTAATTCAAGTAAGATTTCCAAGGATGAGTAAGGGGCAAAAGCTCATAGCTGAGTATATTTTAAAACATTATGATAAGGCAGCCTTTATGACGGCTGCTAAACTTGGAAATACAGTAGGGGTTAGTGAATCTACGGTAGTAAGGTTTGCAAACGAACTTGGTTTTAGCGGGTATCCTAAGCTTCAAGTTGCTCTTCAGGAGCTAATTAAAAACAAGCTGACATCGGTACAGAGAATTGAAATTTCAAGCGATTTTATAAGCGAAGAAAACGCTTTAAAAAGTGTATTAAAGGCAGATATGGAAAATATAAGAGCAACCCTTGAAAAAATAAATAATAATACCTTTGATAGGGTTGTTAATGAAATATTTAACGCAAAGAGAATTTACATAGTTGGTTTTAGAAGTTCACAGGCTCTTGCTGACTTTTTAGGCTTTTATCTTGGACTAATTCTTGACAATGTCAGGGTTGTGTCGAATGGTGTAAGCGATATATTCGAGCAGCTCTTAAGAGTAGGGGAAGGAGATATGGTTATAGGAATAGGCTTTCCAAGGTATTCAAGCAGAACAGTTGAGGCTCTTAAATTCGCAAAGAGCAAGAATGCAAAGGTCGTTGCAGTAACTGACAGCCTTTTATCTCCCCTTGCATCGAATTCAGATCTTACCTTAATAGCTCAAAGCAATATGGCATCCTTTGTAGATTCATTAGTTGCACCGCTTAGCGTTATTAATGCTTTGATTGTTGCAGTAGGATTAAGAGAAAAAGAGAATATATCAGAAACCTTCAAAACCCTTGAAAACATTTGGGAAGAATACAACATTTATACATATAGGTCCAGAGGAAGCAACGATATATAAATTTGAATGTTGTTAAATAATTATCAGACTATTCAATATATAGAAAAAATATTATAAAATAGAGAAAAATGAAACAAACTAATGATAATTCGAATTAAAACTTGAATAATATAGGTTTTTATTGTTGAAAAATTAAAATATTTAATTCATAATGAAGTTGTCAATGTAATTTTTGTTTTATTTTATTTTAAGGAGGCTTTTTTATGGCAAAGGAAAATCTTACCCCGTCTGAGTACATTAGTCAAGTAATCGAAAAGGTAAAGAAGAGAAATCCAAACGAACCAGAATTTTTACAGGCAGTTGAAGAAGTATTAAACTCATTGACTCCAGTTTTAGAAAAACATCCAGAATATATTGAGGAAAATCTTCTTGAAAGATTCTGCGAACCGGAAAGACAGATAATGTTTAGAGTTCCATGGGTAGATGATGAAGGAAAAGTTCAAGTTAACCGTGGATTCAGAGTTCAATTCAATGGAGCTATTGGACCATATAAGGGAGGATTAAGATTCCATCCATCAGTTTATATTGGAATTATAAAATTCCTCGGATTTGAACAGATATTAAAGAATTCTCTTACTGGCCTTCCAATAGGCGGAGGTAAGGGAGGATCTGATTTTGACCCAAGAGGAAAATCAGATGGTGAAATAATGAGATTCTGCCAGAGCTTTATGACAGAGCTCTACAGACATATAGGTCCAGATGTTGACGTTCCTGCAGGAGATATCGGCGTTGGAGCAAGAGAAATAGGATACTTATATGGACAATACAGAAGAATAAGAGGAGCCTTTGAAAACGGAGTATTAACAGGAAAAGGCTTATCCTATGGAGGAAGCTTAATAAGACCAGAAGCTACAGGTTTTGGAGTTTCATACTACTGTCAGGAAATGTTAAAGCATGAAGGACAGAGCTTTGAAGGTAAGACAGTTGCAGTTTCAGGTTTTGGTAATGTTGCTTGGGGAGTTTGTAAGAAAGTTGAACAGCTTGGAGGAAAAGTTGTTACCCTTTCAGGACCAGACGGATACATCTATGATCCAGATGGAGTTGTAGGTGAAAAGGTAGATTACCTTGTTGAAATGCTCAACATTAACAAAGGTGCAAGAGTAAAAGACTATGCTGATAAATACGGCGTTCAATTCTTCCCAGGAGAAAAACCATGGGATGTTAAGGTTGATATAGTAATACCATGCGCTGTTCAAAACGATATTACATTAGAACATGCTAAGAAAATCGTTGCAAACGGAGTTAAATTCGTATGTGAAGCAGCTAACATGCCATGTACAAATGAAGCAGTTCAATACTTCCTTGAAAATGGAGTTATTGTTGGACCTGCAAAGGCTGCAAATGCTGGAGGAGTTGCAACATCAGCTCTTGAAATGTCACAAAACAGCATGAGACTTTCATGGACTGCAGAGGAAGTAGATGCTAAGCTTCATCAGATAATGGTTAATATATACAATAACTGTAAGAAAGCTTCGGAAGAATATGGATTTGGATATAACCTTGTTGCTGGTGCTAACATCGCAGGATTTATTAAAGTTGCTGAAGCTATGCATGCACAGGGAAATTATTAATAAAAATAAAATAAAAAGAATCCTCTTTGAGGGTTCTTTTTATTTATGCTTTTTTAAGCAAAATAAAGCTTTTTTTCTTTTTTATAGCGTTAAATTATGTTATTCTTATTATTGTTGATTACAATAATGGCGGAGGGAATATTATGTCTAAAATATATTTAATAAGGCATGGTGAAACGCTTTGGAATAGAGAACAGCGCTCTCAAGGATGCAGCAATGATATTCCTTTATCGGAGGAAGGACTGCTGCAAGCAAAAGCAATAGCAAAAAGGCTAAAAAAAGAGAAAATAGATTTGGTTTATTCAAGCGATTTGATTAGAGCATATAAGACTGCGAGCATTATTTCAAAGGAACATAATAGAAATGTAAATAAATGCAGGGAGTTTAGAGAAATAAATCTTGGAGATTGGGAAGGCCTAAGATTTGATGAGATAAAAGAAAAATATAATGATATATATAACGTTTGGAGAAAAACCCCTCATCTTGCAATTATTCCAAATGCGGAAAGGGTATCGGATATAATTATAAGGGCAATTGGAAAACTAAATAAAATAATAGAAGAAAACGAAGATAAAAATATATTGATTGTATCTCATGGAATAACGATTAAGGTAATGATCGCACATATTTTGGGGATGGAACTTTCAAATCTGCATAAAATAAGGCAGGATAATACGGCTTTAAATATAATTGAATATAATGGGGACAGTTATGACATACTTTTAATGAATGATACATGCCATTTAAAGGAGATATAATTATGAAACGTGTTGTTGTTATTGGCGGAGGAGCTGCTGGAATGATGGCAGCTATAATTGCAGCAATGAAAGGTAAGGATGTTACTCTTATTGAGAAAAATGAAAAATTAGGCAAAAAACTTTTTATTACAGGTAAAGGAAGATGTAATCTGACTACTGATAAAGACATTGAAGAAATTATCAAGAATATAACTACAAATTCGAGATTTATGTACAGCTCATTGTATACCTTTACAAATTATGATTTGATGAAAATGGTTGAAGACAGCGGAGTTAGGCTTAAAGTTGAAAGAGGGGGAAGAGTTTTCCCGCAGTCTGATAAGTCCAGCGATATTATTAAATGCTTTGAAAAGTATCTTAATGAAAATGGCGTAAAAATAATGCTGGGCACTAAAGTCACTGATATAATTGAGTTTAAAGGTGCTGTATGGGGTGTTGAAATAAACGGCAGCGAAAAGATAAAGTGCGATTCGGTAATACTTGCAACAGGAGGAAAATCATATCCTTTAACTGGATCAACAGGAGATGGATATTATTTTGCTAAAAAGCTTGGCCATAACATTACGGAAATAAGACCGTCCCTTGTTCCTCTTGTAACTGAAGAAGAATGGGTTAAGGAACTTATGGGACTTTCTTTAAAAAACGTAGAAGTTACTGTAAAACACAAAAACAAAGTTATTTATAAGGACTTTGGAGAGATGTTATTTACTCATTTCGGAGTTTCAGGACCTATAATTTTGTCTGCAAGCAGAAAGGTTATAGATATACTGCCTCAAAAAGTTGAAATATTAATTGATTTAAAACCAGCTTTAGACCATAATGAATTAGATAAAAGGATAATAAGGGACTTTGAAAACTTTAAAAATAAGCAGTTCAAGAACTCATTAAATGAGCTTCTGCCATCTAAATTGATTCCAATTATTATAAATCTTTCAGGCATTAATCCAGAAAAACAGGTAAACTCAATAACTAAAGATGAGAGAAAAAATCTTGTAAAATTGTTAAAAGAATTTAAAATTACTATAATTGGAACAAGGCCTATTGACGAGGCAATTATTACAGCTGGAGGAGTTGACGTTAAGGAAGTTGATCCTTCAACAATGGAATCTAAAATAGTTAAGGGGCTGTACTTCGCTGGGGAGATACTTGATGTTGATGCACTTACCGGAGGGTTTAATCTTCAGATAGCCTTTTCAACAGGTTATTGTGCCGGATTTTATTCTTAGGAGGTGTGTTATGTACTGCATAAGAGGAGCAACAACTATTGAAAACGATAATAAAGAAGATGTTTTAAGCTGTACAGAGGACCTTCTTAAAAAAATTATTGATGCCAATGATATTAAAATAGAAAATATAATTTCTATAATTTTTTCCTGTACGAGGGATATAACCTCTGCCTATCCTGCAGAGGCTGCGAGAAATATGGGAATAGTAAGGGCAGGCCTTATGTGCCTTCAGGAGATGTATGTAGAAAAAAGTCTTGAAAAATGTATAAGGGTTTTAATGTTCGTAGATAAAGATATAAAGCAGGAAGAAGCTAAACATATATATATAAACGGTGCAAAAGATTTAAGAAAGGATTTATAGTTTTATATTTTACATGAAGGAATTTTTTAAATTGCATTGAATATATATTATTGTGATTTTATGGAGGGTATTATGAAAAATATAGTAATAGCCGTTGATGGACCTGCGGGAGCAGGAAAAAGCACGATTTCAAAAATAGTTGCTGAAAGATTAAATATTGAATATATAGATACAGGAGCGATGTACAGAGCGATAACTCTTAAAATAATAAGAAAAGGTATAGGTTTAGAGGATATCGATTCTATAAAAAAACTCCTAAATGAAACTCATATTGATTTTATAAATGGCAGAATTTATCTTGATGAAGAAGATGTTTCGGAGGATATAAGAAAAATAGAGGTTAGCAGTAAAGTTTCTGATGTTGCGGCTATGCCTTTTGTCAGGGGAAAGTTAGTTGAGCTTCAAAGAAATATGGCTTCATTAAAAAGTGTTATAATGGATGGAAGAGATATAGGAACTAACGTACTTAAAGATGCAAATATTAAAATATTTCTCACTGCATCGGTTGATGAAAGGGCTAAAAGAAGATATAAGGAAATGATTGAAAAGGGTAACGATGTTACATTTGAAGATATATGCAGGGATATTGAAAACAGAGATAGAATAGATTCAACAAGGGAAGTAAATCCATTAAAAAAAGCTGATGATGCTGTCGAAATTGATACTACATCTAAATCTATTGATGATGTTGTAAATGAAATTATTTCTATTGTGAAAAAAGTGGGAGTGAAAGCATGATTTTTTATAATTTTGCCAAATATTTAATGTGGATTTTATTTCATTTAATTTATAGAGTTGAGGTAGTTGGAACTGAAAACATTCCTAAGGATGAAGGGGTTATTATATGCCCTAATCATTTTGCCTTTGGAGACCCTGTTGTAGTTGGAATAACATGCCCGAGGCAGGTAAGATACATGGCAAAAAAAGAACTTTTTAAAAACCCATTTGTAAGGATAATATTAAAGGGATTAGGAGCTTATCCAGTAAAAAGAGGAGAGGCTGATTTAAATGCTATAAAGATGACTTTAAAACTTTTAAAGGATAAAAAGATAGTTGGTCTTTTCCCTGAGGGAACAAGAGTGAAAACAGGAAAATTTGGTCAGGCAAATCCTGGAGTAGCAATGCTTTCTATTAAATCTGGAAAGGCAGTTATCCCAACGCTTATTACAGGAAGCTATAGGTTGTTTTCAAAGATTAAGGTTCAATATGGACAACCTATTGATTTTACAAAATATAAAAAAGAAAAGATGACAAATGATGACTATTTTGAGCTGAGTCAAATGGTCATACAAAAACTGTACGAACTTAAGGGGGAATAATATGCAAATTACAATTGCAAAAAGTGCAGGCTTTTGCTTCGGTGTTCAAAATGCAGTTCAAAAAGCCGAAGATGTTGCTCTAAAGGGTGAAAGAGCTGTAACGTTAGGGCCAATTATACACAACAGTCAGGTTATTGAGAATTTAAAAGCAAAGGGAGTAGATGTTGCAGAGGATATATCTGAAATAAATGAGCAAAGTAAAGTCATAATAAGATCCCATGGAATATCAAAGGAAGATTATAATAGGCTTATGGCTTTAAATGCAGAAATAGTAGATGCAACATGTCCCTATGTAAAAAATATACATAAAATAGTTCAAGAGAAGCACGATTTAGGTTATAAAATTATAATAATAGGAGATAAGGAACATCCTGAAGTTAAGGGAGTTAATGGATGGTGTGAAAACAGCGCAATCATTATAAATTCATTAGATGATATAAATATTCAAAAAAACTTTGAAAAGGTTTGTATAGTAGCTCAGACTACTTTTAATGAAGAAAAATGGCAGGAGATTGTATGCAGTTTAATTAAAATCTCAAAGGAAATTTTAATCTTTAATACCATATGCAGTGCAACTCAGGTAAGGCAGCAGGAGGCGAAAGAGCTTTCAAAGAAAGTAGATGCAATGATTGTAATAGGCGGAAAGGAAAGCTCAAACACTAAAAAGCTTTATGAAATCTGCAGAGAAAATTGCCCTCTTACTATCTTTGCAGAGACTGCTGAGGATATAGATTTGAATCTTTTTAAAGATGTAAACAGTATAGGAATAACTGCAGGTGCTTCAACTCCAGATTATGTAATTAAAGAAGCTGTTGATAAAATTAATAATTTTAATAATAAACAACAAATAAATATTGAAAAGGAGAAGAAAAAAGTGGATAAGCAAAATATAGTTAAAAATGAACCAAATGAAATGGATGAATATTTTACAGGATATGAAGAAGTATATGAGGACAGCATTGTTAACGGCACAGTACTTCTTGTAAATGATAAGGAGGTTTTCTTCGATATAGGTTATAAATCAGACGCAGTTCTCCCTGTTGAAGAAGCTTCAAACTTTCCAGTTAATTTAAAAGAAAAGTTCAAAGTTGGAGATACTTTTGAACTTCAGGTTATAAAGATGAACGATGGAGAGGGTAATGTTTTAGTAAGCAGAAAGCCCCTTGAAAAGCAGGAATTTATAGATAAACTTTATGAATATAAAGAAAAGGGTCAATATATAGATGTTGCTGTTATAAGAGAGAACAAGGGAGGACTTGAATGCCAATATGGAGATGTAAAGGCTTTTATGCCTGTTTCACAGATAGGATTAGTAAAGGATGAGGATATTAAGTCCTATGTAGGCAAAAAACTTTCGGTTAAGGTTATAGATGTAAAGGAAAGAAAAAATACTGTTGAGCTTGTTGTATCAAGAAGAGATTTGTTAAAGCAGGAAAGAGAAAAAAGGGCAAGTGAATTTTTTGAAAGGGTAAAAGAAGGACAGGTTTTTAAAGGAACAGTAAAATCAATGATTGATGTGGGAGCATTCGTCAATGTAGGAGATGTAGATGTTTTTGTTCCTGTTTCTGAGATTTCATGGAAGAGAATAAAAACGCCTAAGGACGTATTAAAGGAAAGCGATACAGTTGAACTTATAATAATTAAGGTTAACGCAGAAGAAAAGAAAGTTACTGGAAGCATTAAAAGAGCAGGAAAAGAGCCTTGGCAGGAGTTTATTGAAAAATATAAAGCAGAGGACGTAATAGATGTAAAGATAGTTAGATTTGCTGAATTTGGAGCCTTTGCAGAAATAATTCCAGGCGTAGACGGGCTTATTCATATATCAAACCTTTCCGACAGAAGGATTAATAAACCTCAGGATGCTGTTAAAATAGGCCAAATTGTAAAAGCAAAGGTAACAGGTATAGATTTAGAATCTAAAAGGGTCAGCTTATCTTTAAAAGATGTAGAATAGTATATGAATTTTATCTTAACTTAATATAATAATTAAGCTCAATATTAAAAAGTAAAATTATTTTTTAATATTGAGTTTTTTTATTTATAAAAAGCATATTATAACATTAAGTGAGCATAATATTGATATAAAATATGGAGATATTTTAAGAAAAAATGTCATGTTTCATTTCTATTTTAATTTTTTTTTGGATTTTAATAAATTTACTTGACATTTTGGGCAAATTTGATACAATTTATTTGATATATATAATAAAACACTGATTAAAGGGAGGTTGAGAGTTAGAATGAACGCATTGGGTCGTCATATTCTTGCTGAAATCTACGGATGTGATTCCGAAATATTAAACGACAGAGAACTTATTGAAAAAGTTATGGTCGATTCAGCGCTTTCATCAGGAGCGGAAATTAGAGAGGTTGCTTTTCACAAGTTTAGTCCTATGGGGGTTAGTGGAGTTGTGGTTATTTCAGAATCACATCTTACTATACACACTTGGCCGGAATTAGGCTACGCAGCAGTTGATGTGTTTACCTGCGGAGATAAAATCAACCCATGGGATGCATGTAATTATCTTACAGAAAAGCTAAAGGCAAGCCATATTACTGCAACTGAAGTTAAACGTGGAATATTTGAACAGCCTGTTTCAGTAAAGGTGTCAAATTTATAATTTTAAATATTTTTTGGGGAGATTTTATGGATACTGATAGTAAAAGTTTTAATGTGAATTAGAAAAATGCGCTTGAAAAAGTAAAAACAAGCGCATTTTGTTTTTATTCAGCAGCAGCTGTTGACAAAGGAGGTACTACCTGTTTTTTTCTTGATACTATGTCAGGAAGATATACACTGTTACCGCTTGCTTGAATATTGAAGGCTTTTGAAATAAGTTCTTTATTTTCTCCAACAAATAAAAGCTCTGAACCTTCTTTGATAATATCGGTTAGTATCATTATAACAAGATTGTAGTTTTTATCTTTACATATCTGATTCATATATTTAATTAGAGATTCCTTTATTTCAGATATATTTTCGGTATCCATTGTATTTACTTGGCTTATGCCTATTCTGTATTTACCAAGGTTATATTCTTTAAAATCCTGATTAAAGATTTCCTCAGGCATTTTACCTTGAAGAGAAGTACCAGCCTTGAACATTTTAAGTGAAAATTCATCTATGTTTATGCTTGACATTTCTGAAAGCCTTTCAGCAGTAAGCTTATCTACAAAGGTACATGTAGGTGATTTAAAATTTAAAGTATCGGATATTATAGCAGCACATAAAATTCCAGCTATGCTTTTTGTTGGCCTTATTCCATTTTCAAAGTATATATTAGCAACTATAGTGGCAGTACTGCCAACAGGCTCGTTCCTAAAGTATATAGGTTTTCCTGTCTGTATGTCTCCAACTCTGTGATGGTCAATTATTTCAAGTACCTCAGCCTCATCGATTCCATTTACTGATTGAGATTTTTCGTTATGATCCATAAGTATTACTTTTTTCCTATTCTGAGAGATTAAATGATATCTTGAAACAAAGCCAATAATTTTATTATTTTCATCTACAACGGGATAGCTTCTATATCTTGTCTGAAGCATCTTGTCCTTTATTTCATCTATAAAATCATCAACATCAAAACTAATTATATTGTTAGTTGTCATAATATGTTTAACAGGAATACTTTGATTTATTAGCCTTGCAGTAGCAAATGTATCGTTAGGAGTAGTCATTATTATACATCTTTTTTTCTTTGCAGATTCAATGACTTCATTATCGACTTCACAGCCCCCTGTAACTATTATGCAGTTGGCACCGTATTCTATTGCTGTAAGCTGATTATCGCTTCTGTTACCAGAAATAACAATATCTCCTGCATCTACAAAAGGTTTCATCTGTTCAGGTGCCATTGCAGCTACGACTACTTTTCCAGTTGTTTTAAAATCTTCATTGCTTCCTGTAATCAATTTTGCATTTAAAGTTTCAATTATATTTCTAAGAGGCGTTTGACTTGTAGAAATTATGCTGTTTTCAAGTATATCCATATATTTCTTGGTAATATCTGATAATGTTACAATACCTGTTAATCTCTCATTATCATCAACAACAGCAAGAGTTTTAACGTTATTTTTTTTCATAAGCATCCAAGCAGTTTTTATTGATACATCAGGTGATATTATGATAGCTTTATCTATATTCAGGTCGCATACTTGAGTTTTTACTGTGTTTAATAATTCAGGTTTTGATACTTTAAAATAATCGAGTATGAATTCAGTTTCTCTGTTTAATTCTCCAAGAACAGCTGCCGATGCATTAAAGCCAAGCTTTCTTTTAAGCTCAGCGTAGGCAATTGCTGAACATACTGAATCTGAATCGGGATTTTTATGTCCTGTCACATAGATTAAGTCCTGCAATACACTCACCTCCTCATTAGTATATTTAAGATTATATATTATAAACCTTAAAAAAGTAAATATGCACGTTAGAAAATGAAATATTATGAAAACTTATGTAATTAATTTATTTATAAATTAATATGATTTGATGGTGATAGTAATTAAGATTTTGAAATATAAATATTTATAGGTTGAAAAAGGAGTTGATATATTTGGGAGTGTTTGATTCAAAAAGCAGTGAAAATACAAATATTATGAATGGGTTATCATCAAAAGAGGTTAAAAAAAGGCTTTTAAAGTACGGCTATAATGAGATAGTTAAAAGAAAAAAAGTTTCCCCAATTAAAATATTTATATTGCAGTTTAATGATTTTATAGTCTGGGTGCTACTATCGGCAACAATAATATCAGCTTTTATGGGAGAAACTGCAGATGCTGTAACTATACTTATTATAATTATTATGGACGCTGTTCTTGGATTTATTCAGGAATACAGAACGGAAAAATCTCTCGAGTCATTAAGAGAACTTGCATCTCCAACAGCTAAGGTAATCAGGGATGGAAAGAAAATTATAGTTAAGGCAAGAGAAGTTGTAATAGGAGATTTAGTAGAAGTTGAAGCAGGAGACAGAATACCTGCAGATTGTGTAATACTTGAAGGTAATAATATTAGGAGCGATGAATCAATATTAACAGGTGAATCAGTTTCAGCAGAAAAAAGACCTCATTATGGAGAGAAAAAGCCTTCATCTGAAAACCTTTTATATATGGGCTGCAACGTTACCCATGGAAAAGGAAAAGCAAGGGTAATTACAACGGGAATGGATACTGAGATGGGTAAAATAGCAGACATGCTTCAGCAAATTGAAGCAGAAAAAACTCCTCTTCAGCAGAAGCTCGATAAGCTTGGAGAATGGCTGGTATATGGATGCTTAATAGTATGTGCAGTTGTTACTATAACAGGGATTTTAAGAGGAGAAGATGCTTATAAGATGTTTCTTGTAGGGGTAAGCCTTGCGGTTGCAGCTATACCTGAGGGCCTGCCAGCTATTGTTACAGTATCTTTAGCTCTTGGAGTTCAAAGGATGATGAAAAGAAATGCATTGGTTAGAAAACTTCCTGCTGTTGAAACCTTAGGATGTACTAATGTAATATGTTCTGATAAAACAGGAACTTTAACTCAAAACAAAATGACTGTAAAGAAAATTTATGTATCTGAAAGGCTTTTAAGTGTAACAGGTGATGGATATGACAGCATTGGAAGCATTACATATAATGGAATCCATCTAAACCCTTTAATGGATGAGGATTTTAACAAACTTTTGGAGTGCAGCGTTTTGTGCAATGATGCAAGTATTACCTATGATAATAAAAAAAGAATAAAATATTCGGGGGATCCAACAGAAATAGCTCTTTTGGTAATGGCATTAAAAGCTAAAGTTAATAGAGAAAACCTTGAGAAAAAATATAAAATATTAAAAGAAAATCCCTTTGATTCAGATAGAAAAATGATGTCTATAATATGTTTTGATAATAAAGTAAGATATATGTATGCTAAAGGTGCTTTAGAGAGCATACTAAAAAAATGCAGTAGCATTTTAATAAATGGTCAGATTAAAGAATTAAATGAGGATATTCGAAAGAAAATAACAGCTGTTAACGATAACATGGCACAGGAAGCTTTAAGAGTAATAGCCTTTGCCTATAAAAAAATCCAAAATAACGATACAAAGGAAGATAATCTGATTTTCATTGGACTTGCTGGAATGATAGATCCTCCAAGAAAAGAAGTGTTAGATGCAGTTATTGAATGCAAAATAGCAGGTATAACGCCAGTTATGATAACGGGAGATCATAAACTTACTGCAAAAGCTATTGCATCGGAGCTTAAAATATTAGATAAAGATGGACTTGTAATTACAGGGGAAGAACTTGATAAAATGGATGATAAAAAGCTTGATGCTATGATTAATAAAATAAGGGTATTTGCAAGGGTTAATCCTTCTCACAAATTTAGAATCGTAAAAGCTTATAAAAGAAAAGGATTCTGTGTTGCAATGACAGGGGATGGAGTAAATGATGCCCCAGCGATTAAAGAGGCGGATATTGGAGTTTCTATGGGGATTACTGGTACTGACGTAACAAAGGAAGCCTCTTCAATGATACTTATGGATGATAATTTTGCAACTATAGTTGCTGCGGTTAAAGAAGGAAGAGTTATTTATGATAACATAAGGAAGTTTATAAGATATCTTTTATCATGCAATACAGGTGAAGTACTTACTATGTTTTTATCATCCCTTCTATATCTTCCAATTCCGCTGCTACCTATTCAAATACTTCTTGTAAATCTTGCAACGGATGGACTGCCTGCTATAGCACTAAGCCTTGAAATGGGAGAAAAGGATGTTATGGAAAAAAGACCGCGAGGGAAAAATGAAAGCATTTTTTCTGAAGGCCTTTGGAAAAAAATAATTATTAGAGGGGTATTGATAGGCTTTTGTACAGTAGCTGCATTTTCAATGAGTTTATATTTATTTCAAGGAAATATAAAATTAGCGAGAACTATTGCATTGTGTACACTTGTTATGTCTCAGCTGTTTCATGTATTTGAATGCAGGTCGGAGAGACATTCTATATTTAAAATAGGTTTTTTTACAAATATATATCTTGTTTTTGCTGTTGCATCTTCTATGATTATGCTTATATTAGTAGTATATAATACTTATCTTCAAAGGATATTTTATACACAAAATTTAAATCTCATTCAATGGGCAATCGTATTAGGATTTTCAGGAACTATTTCTCTTGTTAACAGCTTTTATTGGTACAATAAATGATTAAATTTAAAATTAATTGAGCCCGTATTACTGCTATAATTAAATTTTTTATTAGGAAATCATAACAGTAACATGGGCTCATATTTTAACTATCTTATTATCTGTTTTTGCTGTACTTTTTTAATTTTGTCATGATCTATAGGTATTAGATCTTTCTTTGTTGTTAAATTCATTATATTAAGAACTTGTATTGTTTCGCTGTTTTCTTTTCCTTTCTTTCCCTTAACTCCTTGAATTATAACAAGGTTTCCTTGAGAAAGCTGCATGAATTCAGGCTTTTTAAACCATTGCTTTTTTGTGTACTGGGTTCTGACAATGAATTTGCTTCTTTCAGGTCTTACAAGTATATCTACTTTAAGTATATGATATATCCAAAGTATGGTTTTAGTTGAAACTTTGACACTAAGAACATGACCTTGAACTTGTGCAAGCCTGTCACCGTATTTTTTCATATAGGCCTCAGCATATTTCTTTGCAAGCGTTTCTTTAAAACTCATATATCTCTATCCCCTTTACTTATAATTATTAACAATATTAATAAGTTTAATTATAAAATCATAATGTAAATTATATCATATTTTATTGTTTTCTCGAAGAGTCTTTTTTTATTAGTTTAGTTTTAAAAATATTTTTTATTAATTCAATTTACCTACCAATAAAAATAAAATATGTAAACAATAAATAATAATGGAAAATTATGTTTAAAATTATTTTGAAATGTATTATAATAATAACAGATATAAAAAAAATATGTAATACATCATATAAATTTAGATAAAATGAGGTTTAAACTGTTTCAAAATATCTTTGTTGCTAAAATAATAACATACAACTCTATAACATATTGTATTATGAATTTTTAAAAAGTTATTCTGTTATAGAACATATTTGCAAGGTGATATAAATTGAAAACTATTAGGTTAGACATTAATGGAATAGTTCAAGGTGTAGGGTTTAGGCCATTTATTCATAAATTAGTGAATGATTATAATATTAAAGGATGGATAAAAAACACCTCTTCAGGTGTTTTAATGGAAATTCAAGGACAAGATAAAAGTTTGATAAATTTTATACAAGATTTAATATTTAAAAACCCTAAACTATCAGTTATTGAAAAAATAAAGGTAGAGGAGATTGAAAATACAACAATATATAGAGATTTTAAAATTATAAAAAGCAGCGAGAATAAAGAAAAATTTACACTTATATCTCCTGATGTATGTATTTGTGACGACTGTCTAAGAGAGCTATTTGATAAAAGAAACAGGCGCTATAGATACCCTTTTATTAACTGCACTAACTGCGGTCCAAGATTTACTATTATAAAGGACATTCCCTATGATAGGGATAAAACTACAATGAAGAACTTTAAAATGTGTGAAAAGTGTGAAGGTGAATATAGGGAAATAAACGACAGGAGATATCATGCACAGCCTAATTGCTGTTTTGACTGCGGACCTGAAATTTATTTTATTGATAAAGAGGGAAACAAAATTGAAAAAGATCCAATAAAAGAAACTGCAAATTATATTAGAGAAGGGAAAATAGTTGCAATAAAGGGAATTGGAGGATTTCATCTGTGCTGTGATGCATTAAATGGTGAAACAGTAAATGAACTGAGAAAAAGAAAACACAGAGATGAAAAACCCTTTGCTCTTATGGCAAAAAACATTGAAAGTATAAAAAAATGGTGTTTTATAAATGAAGCTGAAGAAAAAATGCTTACTTCTTATAAAAGACCTATTGTTCTTTTGAGGAAAAAGTATGATAAAACTTTTGAATATATTTCAATGGACAACAGATACCTCGGATTTATGCTTCCTTATACTCCTGTTCATTATTTGATTTTTGAAGAGGATTTAGATGTTCTTGTTATGACCAGTGCAAATTTATCGGATTTTCCGATAGAGTATAAAAATGAGGAAGCCTTAGAAAGGCTGTCTTCTATTGCAGATGGTTTTTTGATGAATGATAGAGATATTTATGTAAGATGCGATGATTCGGTTGTTAGAGAATTTAACGGAAAAGAATATCCTCTTAGAAGGTCGAGAGGATATGTTCCTTTCCCTATAAAAATAAATGAGGATATAGGAAAGATATTAGCCTGTGGAGCAGAACAAAAATCTTCCTTTGCTCTTTCGAGAAATAATTATATTTTTTTAAGCCAGCATATAGGAGATATGAAAAATATTGAAACCTTTGATTTCTACATGCACCAGATAAATCACTTCCAAAATCTTTTTAATGTTAAACCTGTAAAAATAGCATGCGATTTTCATCCTGATTATATGTCAACTCAATATGCAATAAAAAAATCAAAAGAAGATGGAGTTTTGCTGTGCTTTGTTCAGCATCATCACGCTCATATGGCATCCTGTATGGCAGATAATAATTTAAAAAAAGATGTTATTGGGGTTATTTGGGATGGTACAGGCTATGGAATTGACGGCACGATTTGGGGGGGAGAGTTTCTTGCAGGGAATTACAGCGGGTTCAAAAGATTAGGAAGTATAAAACCAATACCTTTGCCTGGCGGTGACAGAGCTGTTAAAGATATATACAGAATAGGATATTCAGTTCTCTATGAAACATATAATAAAATTCCTGAAGATTTTAGATTTTATGAAGACTACTTAGCAATAGAAAAAATGCTTAATAAAAAAATAAATACTCCATATGCAAGCAGCATAGGAAGGCTATTTGATGCTATTGCTTCAATAACAAATGTAAAACAGAAAGCATCCTATGAGGGGCAGGGAGCAGTTGTTCTTGAGAATATATCTCAAAAAACTGAGGAGTATTATGAATTTGAAATAAAAGATATCAATGATATTTTGAAATTCGATTGGACTTATGTTATTGAACAAGTTGTATATGATGTCAGAAAGAACATATCGCCATCCATCATCTCAGCAAAATTTATGAATACCCTCATATATGTCTCAAGCATGATTGTTGAAAGAATAGGTAAAATGACAGGTATTAAGGATGTGGTTTTATCCGGAGGGGTATTTCAGAATATGTACCTTTTGCCTCAAGTTAAAAGGAATATAGAATTAAAGGGTTTTAATGTTTATTGTCACAGCAGGGTATCTGCAAATGATGAGGGGATAGCTTTAGGTCAGTGCTTAATTGCATATCATGGAGGTGATATAAAGTGTGTTTAGCAGTACCTCTTAAGGTTATACAAATCAATGGCAAGGATGCTGTTGGAGAAAGTTTAGGAATAAGAAGGGATATAAGAATAGATTTTATAAAAGATGTTAATCTTGGGGATTATGTAATTGTACACGCTGGATTTGCTATTGAAAAAATTGAAGAAGAAGCCGCCCTTGAAAACTTAAGGCTTATTAAGGAGGTTGCAGATGCTTTGGAATGAATTTAAGAAGCCTAAAGATATTGAAAAAATTCTAAGCGCTCTTACTAAATATGATAAAGAAATAAGGATAATGGAAATATGCGGCACTCACACCGTTTCAATCGCAAAATCCGGAATAAAGGGAATATTGCCTAAAAATATAAAGTTAATTTCTGGCCCTGGATGTCCTGTTTGTGTAACTCCAACAGAAAGAATAGATGATATTTTGTTTCTTTCAAAAAATAAGGATGTTTTAATTGCAACCTATGGAGATATGATAAGAGTAACAGGCTCAATCGACGGTACAAGCCTTGAAAAACGAAAAGCAGAGGGCTTTGATATCAGAGTTGTTTATTCACCTTTAGATGCTGTAAAGATAGCTCAATGCTGCAAAGATAAAGAGGTTGTTTTTATAGGAATAGGTTTTGAAACTACAGCTCCAAGTACTGCTATTGCAATTGAAAGAGCTATAAATGAAGGGGTAAATAATTTTAGCGTATTTAGTCTGCATAAAATGGTGGAGCCGGTTTTAAGAAAACTAATAAATATGAATGACTTTAATATTGATGGTTTCTTGTGTCCTGGAAACGTTGCAGTAATAATAGGTGAAGAAGGCTTTAGATTTCTTGAGATTGAGTTTAAAATTCCTTCTGTAATTTGCGGCTTTGAAGCAGGAGATATAATTTATTCAATATATAGGCTGATACAAATGAGAGAAAATAAAGATTTTAAACTTGAAAATGAATACATAAGAGCAGTAAAGCAAAAGGGTAATGAAATAGCAAGAAATATTATGAATAAGTATTTTGAGCCCTGCGATGATATATGGAGAGGAATTGGATGGATTGAAAACAGCGGCTTAAAATTAAAGGATGAATACATACAATATGATGCGGTTAAAAAATTTAATTTGGATTTAAATCCCTATAAAAACAATGATTTTTGCAGCTGTGGAGAAGTTATAAAGGGAAAGATTGACCCGAGAGAATGCAAATTGTTTTCAACAGTATGTACCATAGAAAATCCCAAAGGCCCATGCATGGTTTCAAGCGAAGGAGCCTGTGCTGCAGCTTATAAGTATTCTGATTGAAGGTGAGATAATGGATGATATTATAACTTTATCCTATGGGAGCGGAGGCAGGAAAACATCAGAACTAATTGAAGATATCATTCTTCCCCATTTTAGAAACGAGGAACTTTCTAAACTTAAAGATGGTGCCGTATTAGAGGGCTTTGAGAAGATGGTTTTTTCAACGGACAGTTTTGTTGTAAATCCATATTTTTTCCCTGGAGGAGATATTGGAAAACTTTCGGTTTGCGGTACAGTTAATGATATTTGTATGTGCGGTGGAGAGCCGAGGTATTTAAGCCTTAGCTTTATTATAGAAGAAGGCTTTAAAACCAAAGACTTTTTAAGAATAATTGAATCAATTGAGAAAACAGCAAAAATGTGCAATGTTGAGGTGGTTACTGGTGATACAAAGGTTGTTGAAAAAGGAAAGGGAGATGGTATCTTTATAAATACATCAGGCATTGGAACTTTAAAATATGATTTTTTAGGGGAAGACAGAATGAAAGATGGTGATTTGGTAATAGTTACAGGAAATATTGGAGATCATGGAGTAGCAGTAATGTTAGAGAGGGAGCAGCTGTTTACAGGTATAAATTTAGTTTCAGATTGCAGGCCTCTTAATGTATTATCTAAAGAAATATTGTATTTTAAAGAAAATATTAAAATAATGAGGGATCCTACAAGAGGAGGTCTTGCTACAACTTTAAATGAGTTTGTTGAAGGATTAGAGCTTGGAATAGAGCTATATGAGGATAGACTTCCTGTATCTAATGAGGTTAATACAGCCTGCGAGATACTTGGAATAGATCCATTATATTCTGCAAATGAAGGTAAAATAACAGCGGTAGTATCCCCTGATATTGCTGAAGAACTTATAGAAAAATTAAGAAAAACAGAGGGAGGAGAAAAAGCAGCTATAATAGGTAAAGTTACATCTAATCATAAAGGAAGGGTAACGCTGAAAACTGAAATAGGCGGAACAAGAATATTAACAAAGCTATCAGGTATGCAGCTTCCGAGGATTTGTTAAATTGTTTATTATTATTTTTATAAAATCCTTAAAAGGGTTTAGGAGGGGAAAAGATGCAAAAATACAAAAAAACAACTATTAATAAAAATCAGATTGTAGATATTGCAAGCAATATGAAAAAAGATGGAAGGCAGCTTGTGATGATTCATGGTTATGTTGATAAAGAGGGGCAGAATGTTGTTTCATATCAATATGAGGTTAAAAACTGCATCGAAGCTTATGAAGTTGTAGGGGGAAAACTTCTTCCGACTATATCTCATATTTATGATCTTGCAGCAGCATGGCCTGAAAGAGAATTTGAAGAGCTAATCGATGTTAAATTTGAAGGACTTAAAATCAAAGGAAGGCTTTTTATGCCTGATACTATGTTAGAAGGACAGGGATAAATACTTGTTACTCCGCTATCTAAGTTAAGACAAAATTTATCAGGAGTAAAGGAAGAATAAAATGAGTTATACGATTCCAATAGGACCCAATCATCCATCATTAGAAGAACCTATACATGCAAAATTATATACTGAAGGGGAAATAATTAAGGATGCAGAGGTGTTTTTTGGTTACAATCACAGAGGAATAGAAAAAATAGCACAGGAGAGGAACTTTATTCAAACTCTTGTACTTGTTGAAAGAGTGTGCGGAATATGCTCTCACTCTTACCCTTTTACATATGCTATGGCGGTGGAGAATATTTCAAATATGGAGATACCAAAAAGAGGGCAGTATATAAGGGTTATAATAGCAGAACTTGAAAGACTTCATTCTCATTATCTTTGGTTTGGAATTGCCTGCCATATAATAGGATTTGACAGCATGTTTATGCATATATGGAATGTAAGAGAAAAAGTAATGGATATTCTTGAAGAAATATCAGGGAACAGAGTAAATTATGCGATGATAACCATAGGAGGCGCAAGAAGAGACATAGACGATGAAAAGAGAAAGAAAATACTTAAAATGATTGAGGATTTAAGCAATGAACATAATAGGATTAAGGATATCTTTTTAACTGATAAAACCATTGCTATGAGGACTAAAAAGGTAGGTGTTCTTTCTAAGGATGATGCTTTGAGATTAGGAGCGGTGGGACCTCATGCAAGAGCTTCTGGAATTAATACAGACGTTAGGAAAAATGCTCCCTATTCATCCTATGATGATTTTGAATTCGATGTACCTGTTCTTTCAAATGGAGATGTATTGGCGAGGGTGGTTGTAAGAGTTCTTGAGTTCCAAGAGAGTATGAAGATAATAAAACAGGCAGTTGAAAATCTTCCCTTAGGTGCTATAAACCTCGGAGTAAAAATGCCCAAGGTTCCTTTTGGAGAATTTACTGCAAGGCATGAAGTACCAAGGGGGCAATTATCTCACTATCTTATAAGCGATGGAGGGCAGACTAATTATAGGCTCAGCATACATGTTCCCACTTTTAAAAATGCTCCAACAATACCTTTTATGTTAAGAGGCAATACTATTGCAGACTCGGGGCTTATAATTGCAAGTATTGACCCGTGTTTTTCCTGTACAGATAGATGATATGCATGAGCTTTCTATAATCGAAGGAATTATTAAAATAACTGAAGAAGAAGTTAAAAAGTATGAGGTAAACAGGATAATACAGATAAGACTTAAAGTGGGAATAATATCAGGAATTATGCCAAGCCTATTGCAGGAGTATTTTAGTATAGCTTCAAAGGGTACGGTAGTTGAGGGAGCAGTTCTTAAAATAGAAACAGTTCCGCTCAGGATTAAATGTTTAAATTGCGAATGTGAAAATATAATGGAGAATATAAAAATAAAATGTCCAATATGTAAAAGCTCTGATTTAAAAATACTTTCTGGACGTGAATTATACATCGATAGTTTGGAAGTTGAATGATTTATTTAAAAAAGACAGAAAAATTAGAAAAAGGAGGGGTATGCTTGAAAAAAACAAGTCTATCTGCTGTAATATCTACTTTTATTTTATGCTTTGTATTTTATATGTTATTTACATTTGCATTTAACTTAGAAGAGATTCTTGTGGGTGCTGTTGTAAGCTTAATTGTAGCAGTTTTTACAGCAAAGTTTTTTATACATGATAATCCATTTTATTTATTTAGCACTTCAAGGTTTGGCTCTCTTTTGCGTTATGTATTATTAATTTTTCCAAAGGAACTTTTAAAAGCCAATATAGATGTTGCCAAAAGGGCACTTAATCCTTCACTTCCTGTAAAGCCAGGTATAGTAAAAGTTCCCTCTGATTTAAAATCAGAATATGCTTTATCTATGCTTGCAAATTCAATAACATTAACCCCAGGAACTATTACTATGGATATAGCAGAGGAGGATGGTAAAAATTATTACTATATTCATTGGATAGATGTTGCTACTACAAATTCTGAAAAAGCAGGAGAAACTATAAAAGGTACTCTTGAAAAAGGAATAGGGGGGATATGGAAGTGATAGAGCTTATTTATGCAGGGGTATTTTATATACTGCTGAGCATTGTGCTTATATATAGAGTTGCAAAGGGACCTAATGTTGTGGACAGGGCAGTTGCGTCGGATTCCATTGATATTATGACATCCGTTGCTCTAATACTGTTTTCACTATACAGCGGACGAGGAATATATCTTGATATAGCTCTTATAATAGCACTGCTTGGCTTTATTGGTACTGTTCTTATATCAAGGTACTTGGAGGGAAGGTTATGAGGATAATTGTAGATATATTTTTGATTTTTGGGTGCTTTTTCGCTTTTGCAGGAACTGTCGGAATTATAAGGATGCCGGATAGTTTTTGCAGGATGCAGTCCAGCACTAATATAGCAACTCTTGGAACTTTAGGGGCTGTGCTTGGAGGAGCTGTTTATTCCTTTTGGAGCGGGAATATAGGCACAGGGGTTAAGGTTCTTGTAATAGGAATGTTTATAGTTTTAACAAATCCGATTGCTGGACATGCAATTTGCAAAGCTGCCTATAAATATGGTATAAGACCGGATAAAAAATTTGTTTGCGATGATTATGGGAGGGATATTGCTGATGGCAAATAGCATAGTTATTTTAAATACATTAGTTATTATTGGCATTCTCCTTTGTGCTTTTCTTACGGTTTACTTTGAAAATTTATTATCATCAATAATAGCATTGAGCATATTAGGTTCATTTACAGCTTTAGAGTTTATTATGCTTCATGCGCCTGATGTAGCTATAGCTGAGGCAGCTGTAGGAGCTGTATTATCTCCTGTTATATTTATTGTTGCTCTGAGAAAAGTAAAGGGAGGAGAAAGGCGATGAAAAGGTTTTTTACCTATTTTTCCCTGTCTGTTATAACTGTAATGGGAATCTACACTATGATTTATGCAGCTAAACTTCCTCGAACTTATGATGGTAAGGATACAAGGGCTTATGATTTAATTAAAAATCCTTCAAACTACGATGTTAAAAGTTCTGATGGAGTTTCAAATATAATAGTAAAGGAAAACTTGAATAAAACCCATGCAGTAAATGCAGTAACTGCTGTTGTCTTTGATTTTAGAGGTTATGATACTTTAGGAGAATCTTTCATATTGCTTACTGCCGTATCGGGTTCCTTTGTTATTTTAAAAAATGGCAGGAGAAAGAGGGATGATTTCGATGAAAAAAAACATTGAAGTTAAAAACATTATCGTAAAATGTGCTGCTGATAAATTTACTCCTGTTGGACTCGTTCTTGGGCTTTATATAATACTTCATGGACATTTAAGCCCTGGAGGAGGATTTCAGGGAGGAGTATTGGTAGCCTCATCAGTAATTTTAATATATCTTGGCTATGGAAATGATACTCTAAAGAAAACTTTTAATATTGAATTTTTGCGTAAAAATGAAGCTGTAGGTGCAATAGCTTATTCTTTCTTTGCACTTGTTGGAATAATATTTGGAGCTAATTTTTGCAGAAATATATTTTATAAAACAGGAAATATAGGAGATTTATATAGTTCAGGAACTATATTTTGGATGAACTTTTCAGTAGGCTATAAAGTTTTAACGGGAGTGGGTTTTTTAATTCTTCTTATGGTTGGACTGCTGCATAGCGATAGCAGCAGCAATCATTAAAGCGGGGTGATTTTTTGATACTTGAAAATTATATTTGCTCATTTTTGCTTATAGTACTTGGGATATATACGGTTGTTACAAAGAAAAATCTTATTAAAACTGTAATAGGTTTAAGCCTTATTGATTATGGCGTTAATCTTCTTATTGTAAGCGTTGGATTTAATGCAGGAGGTTCTGCTCCAATATTTACGTTTAATGAAATAAAACCTGATACATTTTTTGTAGACCCTGTTCCTCAGGCATTAACCTTAACCTCAATAGTAATTGGTGCTTGTGTTACTGCAATGACTTTATCTCTTGTAATTAAGATTAAAGATAAATATGGGACGATAGATGCAGATAAAGTAAGGAGGTTGAATGGATGATGCAGCATTATCCAGTGCTTTCGATAATAATTTTATTTCTTGGAGCTTTTTTGAATGCGCTGTTTGGAGGAAAAAGCTCAATAGTTAGAAATATTATTACGTTTTTATCAACAGGAACATCCTTTCTGCTTATACTGCTTCTTATAAAACCTATTATGCTTGAAGGGAAAGTAATATCATATTGGATGGGTAACTGGATACCTGTTTCCGATTGGGCAATTGGAATAGGACTTGAAGTCGATCAGCTTAGCTTATTCTTTGCACTGCTTGTATCCTTTACTGTATTCTTATCAGGAATATACTCTTTTAAATATATGGAAAATGATGATACATTAGATAAATATTATGTTCTATATCTTATGCTCTCAGGGGGAGTAATGGGATTTGTACTCTCTGGTGACATATTTAATATGTTTGTAATGATTGAAATATTTACTTTTGCAGCGGTTGCATTAACTGCTTTTAGAAACTATATTGAAGGGGCTCTTGAGGCAGCATTTAAATATATAGTTATTGGCTCCATAGGCTCATCCTTTATACTTGCTGGGACTACATTATTATATGCTCAGCTTCATACCCTAAATATGGCTCAGATTGCAGCACTAATGCACAAAAACTATACTCCTATAACTTTATTTTCCTTAGGACTCATGTTTACGGGATATGCTGTAAAATCCTTTATAGTTCCATGCCATGCTGCAGCGCCTGATGCATATATGACAGCGCCTTCATCCATATCTATGCTTTTTTCAGGTATGGTAAATAAAGCAGGGGTTTATGGAATGATAAGACTTTTATATATGCTTTTTCAAAGTATAAATTTACCTTCAATGCAGATTTTGATAATTATATTAGGAACTATAACGATGTTTATAGGGGTTACAATGGCCCTTATTCAGAACGATTTTAAAAGGCTTTTGGCATTTCACAGCATCTCACAGATAGGATATGTAATAACAGGAATAGGACTTTCAACAGCCCTTGGAATAACAGGGGGATTATATCATGCATTGAATCATACTCTTTTTAAAGGATTGCTTTTTCTTTGTGCAGGAGCGGTATTTTATTCTGTTGGCACTACTGATCTTAATAAGCTCGGAGGCCTTGCAAAGAAGATGCCTCATACTGCATTGATATTTTTAATTGGAGCATTTTCAATAAGCGGTCTTCCACCCTTTAATGGATTCGTCTCTAAATGGCTCATATATCAGTCAGCTTATGAAGAAGGCTTTGTTATAGTTACTATAATTGCACTTCTTGTAAGCGTATTAACTCTTGCATCTTTTATAAAAGTAACTCAATCGGTATTTTTTGGTCAGCTATCAAAGGAATGTGAAAATGCAAAGGAAGTTCCAATTGGAATGAGAATACCTATGTGGATAATGGCATTTATGTGCTTCATTACAGGTATACTTCCACAATATGTTACTAAGTATTTAATAACTCCTGCAGTATCGGCTACACTTAACATAGGAAAATACATAGATGCAATGCTAAAGGATGGATATGCTGAAAAGTATTTTAAAGAAACAGTGCCTGTACCTAATATTAACTATAAACTTGCAGGATACTGGAGACCTGAATACTATCTTATATTATTTATAATAATACTTTTAGCCTTTACATTAACAGTATTAGCAGGTGGAATAGATGTTAACAGAAGGAGCATTGTTTCAAAGGAAATTGAAGATTACAAATATGATACCTTTTACAGCGGTGAAAAGAGTGAATACTCTCAGGTTGGAGGAGCAGACCTTTTCTGGGGTCTAAAATATGATTTTAGAAAGTATTTTAATTTTATGCATTCTGCTCACAGCGGTGTTGTTAACGATTATACTCTTTGGATTATTTCAACAGCAGCTATCGTTATTGCTTATATATTTTTACTTGTTCCATAGGAGGGGTAAAATTGTTAATATTAAAATATTTGTTTTATATTTTCGTTTTTCCTGGTTTTTTGTTCTGCTTTTTTGCAGGTTTAATACTTGCTGGAATAGATAGAAAGATAGTTGCAAGGATGCAAAAAAGAATAGGTCCCCCTATACTTCAGCCTTTCTATGACTTTTTTAAGCTTATGGGCAAAGAAACTATTATACCAAACTCAGCAGCAAAAAGAACCTTTATAGCTGCGCCTGTAGCAGGGCTTATCAGTCTTGTTACTATATCATTATTTATTCCTATATTTAAATTTAGTGCTTTTAATGCTGTTGCAGATGTTATAGTTATTATATACCTTTTAACTATACCTGCAGTTTCCCTTATAATAGGAGGTTCATCTTCAGGCTCACCCTATGCAGGAGTTGGTATTTCAAGAGAAATGGTCTCTATTGTTTCCTATGAGCTTCCCCTAATAATAGCTCTTCTTGCTGTAGGGAAAAAAGCAGGGATGGCAGTTAATGACGGTATGGTTACTTTTTCTTTATCAAAAATTGTTGAATATCAATCCCTTAAAGGACCGATGCTGTTTCATTGGAGCATGATACCAGCATTTTTAGCTATGCTTTTTGTAATACCCTGTGAAGTCGGGAGCCTGCCCTTTGATATTGCAGAAGCAGAAGTTGAAATCTGTGAGGGGCCTTTAGTTGAATATAGCGGCTTTCCCCTTGGAATATATAAGCTGAATTATGCTTTGAAGATTTTCATATTTTCATCTTTGTTTGTAACTTTATTTTTAAGCGGTAATGGGACAGGAATAATTTTATTTGACGCTGCAATTCAATATGTATTGTGCATAATCGTAGTTATATTATCAGTTTCCCTGATTAGAGCAGTTACTGCAAGACTGAGGGTTGAGCAGATGCTTAAATTTTATTGGACGTATCCAACGGCACTATCTATTCTAAGCCTTATATTAGTTTGGTTAGGATTGTAGGGAGGTAATAAATTGTTTAAAAAGATTATTGAAAAATCCTTCGAAAAATCTCCATGGCTGTTTCATATTAATGCTGGTTCCTGCAATGCCTGTGATATAGAATTCGTTGCTACTTTAACACCTCGTTATGATGCGGAAAGGTTTGGATTTAAATTAACAGGAACTCCAAGGCATGCAGATATAATTGTTGTTTCAGGGCCGGTTACTGAACAGTCAAAGGATAGAGTTATAAGGACTATTGCTCAGGTTCCAAATCCTAAAGTTATTGTAGCTTTAGGTTCATGCCCTGCATCAGGCAATATATTTGCAGGCAGCTACAGCGTTTTGCATACTCTCGATTATTATGTTCCTGTTGATGTGTATGTTCCAGGGTGTTCTCCAAAACCTGAAGCCATTATAGATGGACTTTATAAGGCTGTTGAGATATTAAAAAATAAAAGGAGGGATAATAAATGAATTTTCCCTTCGTAAAGGAAGCGGTAAATTCTCTTTTTAAAAAGCCCAGTACAGAGAGGTATCCATTTGTAAAGAAAGAAGCACCTTTAGGATATAGAGGGAGGATTTTGTTTAAGAGTGATAAATGTATTGGATGCGGAATGTGTATTAGAGTGTGTGCACCAGGAGCTATAACTAAATCCACTAAAAAAACAGATGATGGTGAAGAAATTACTATGAATTTTTTTATGGGCAGATGTACCTTTTGCCAGATGTGTGCTGATTTTTGCCCGAGAGGAGCCATTGAACTTACAAATGAATTTTCTATGATAACTGAAGATAAAAGCAATTTAAATGTCAGCGGCACATTCATTAAAAAATTACCGCCAAAACAACAGGCAGGAAGTCAAACTATTAGTAAACAAGTTTAGCTTATAATATTATTAAATAATTTTTATTTAATAAAAATTAAAAGGGATTAACCTTTGCTTAATCCCTTTTAATTAACCCAAAATATATATTCTGAATTTTCCATCTCTTCCTTCGATAAAGAACTGCTTTCGAGGTTTTTTATTATGTCTTCATTGCTGCATTGATTATTATTGTTGTTTTTGTTTTTTTCTCTATCCATTAATACACACCACCTATTATAATATTTTTAATATATTATGCATTTATTAATTTAATATGTCAATAATTTAATGCGTTAATGCAAATAATTTATTTGAATATTTTTATATTATATAATAAAATTACTATTGATGAGAGGAGGAATAAAATGATAACTAAAGAATTTATTGCATCTATAATTGACCATACCGTACTAAAACCAGAAGCTTCGCCGGAGGACATTATAAAAATATGTGCTGAGGCAAAGGAGAATAATTTTGCATCGGTATGTGTAAATCCCTGCTATGTAAAATTAGTTTCTGAAAATTTAAAGGGAAGCAGTGTTAAGGTTTGTACTGTAATTGGTTTCCCGCTTGGAGCATCAAATAGTGAAGTTAAAGCTTTTGAGACTAAAAAGGCGATTGAGGATGGAGCCGATGAAGTTGACATGGTAATAAATATCGGAATGCTAAAAGCGAAAGAATATGATTATGTAAAGAATGATATTAAATCTGTTGTAGAAGCGGCAAGGGGTAAAGCACTTGTTAAAGTAATAATAGAAACCTGCCTTTTAACTGATGAAGAAAAGGTGATAGCTTGTAAACTTGCAAAGGAAGCTGAAGCGGATTTTGTAAAGACATCAACAGGATTTAGCAAATGGGGAGCAAAGGCTGAAGATATTAGACTTATGAGACAGACTGTTGGCGATGATATGGGAGTTAAGGCATCGGGAGGAGTACATAGCTTTGAAGATGCTGTATCTATGGTTGAAGCTGGTGCAAGCAGAATAGGTGCCAGTTCTTCTTTGAAGATAATAGGAAGATAATAAAAAAGAAGGTATGAATTTTAAATTTATACCTTCTTTTTTATTAAATCAAAAAAAGTAATATTTAAAATTACATTTTTGGAATATTATATATTAAAGCAAAGGGGGGAGTGTTATGAAATATAAAAAGCTTACATCAGATGACTTAAAAATGGACTTTAGTTCACTTCCGATATTTGAGTCGAGTAAAGAAATTACTCCTTTTAAAGAAATTATTGGGCAGCAAAGAGCTGTAGATGCAATTGAAGTTGGATTGTTAATGAATAAGAAAGGGTATAATATATATGTTTCTGGCAATAATGGCTGCGGAAAAAGAAGCTATGTAATTAAAAGAATAAAAGAATATGCAAAAAAAATGCCTGCGCCTTTAGATTGGTGTTATGTATATAATTTTAAAGATAACAACATACCGTTGGCGATTTGGCTAAAGTCTGGTACATCAGTTAAATTCAAAGATGATGTAAGTAATTTAATCGATAGTCTATTTTACGAAGTGCCGGATTTTTTTTCAAACGAAGATTATGAAAAGAAAAGAAATGACATAATTGATATTTATCAAAAGGAAATATTGAAATATGTAGATAAATTATATGATATCGCAAAATATAAAGGCTTTAATGTAAAAAGCACAGGTGAAGGCTTTGCTTTTATACCTCTTATTAACGGAACTGATGAAATGACTGAGAGACAATATAATGAGCTGTCTGAGGATGAAAAAAATAAAATAAACGAAGATGTTTCAGAATTAAAAATAATTGCCCTTGAAGCAATTAGAAAAAGCAAGCAGCTAAAGAAAGAGATGAAGGATAAACTTAAAAAATTAGATGATGATGCATGTATAGAATTGATAGGAAGTAAAATTGACGATCTTATAAAAGAATACGGGTACAATCCTAAGATAACTGATTATCTTAAAGATATGCAGAAAGATATAACTGAAAACATTGATGCATTTATGGATGGAGATGAAGCTAATGAAAAATATGATGAGGAATTTTATAAAAGGTATTATGTAAATGTAATAGTATCTCATGATAAAAATGAAGGGGCTCCGGTGATTTTTGAAGATGAGCCAGAATTTCATAATCTGATTGGAATTATAGAATATGAAAATAAACAGGGAATGATGGTCACGGATTTTACAATGATTAAAGCAGGAAGTCTTCACAAAGCTAACGGTGGCTTTATCGTTATTGATGCTCTTAAGCTTTTATCAAGCTATAAGGGATGGAATGCTTTAAAAAACAGTCTAATATCAAATTATATTTCTATTGAAAATCTAAAAAACCAATTCGATATAATTCCACTATCGACATTAGAACCAGAAAATATTCCTCTTGATATAAAGGTGATTTTGCTTGGAACTCCTTTTATATATTATCTTTTGTTTAATTATGATGAAGAATTTAGGGAACTGTTTAAAATAAAGGCTGATTTTGAAGATGAAATAAAAAATAATAATGGAGAAATTTTAAAATTCCTTGGATTTATAAGCAATTATTGTGATGAAAATAATGTACTTCCAATCAGCAGGGATGGCATAATTGAAATAATAAAGTATTCTTCAAGAATAGCAGAGAGCAGGAATTATTTAACTGCATCCTTTGATAAAATAGTAGATATTATAGATCTTGCGGATTCAAATGCAAAATTAAATTCTCAGAAGAATATAACAAAGATAAATGTCGGCAGTGCAATTTCTTCTATGGAAAAAAGACATGGGATTATTAGAGATAAACTCCTTAATATGTATAAAGAGGGCAAATATATAATCAATCTTGAGGGCTTAAAAGTTGGAGAAATAAATGGCTTGGCGGTAATAGACTATGGGGATTTCGCTTTTGGAAAGCAAAACAGAATAACAGTTACAACTTTTGCTGGTAGAAACGGAATAATCAATATTGAAAGAGAAACAAAAATGAGCGGAAATATTCACAGCAAGGGAGTACTTATATTATCTGGATATATTGGGGAAACCTTTGGACAGGATATACCTATATCCTTTAATGCAAACATCTGCTTTGAACAGATGTATGGTGAAATAGATGGCGACAGCGCGTCATCTGCAGAGCTTATTGCGCTTATATCCAGCCTTTCAGATATACCAATAAAGCAAAATATAGCTGTAACCGGTTCTGTAAATCAAAGAGGAGAGATACAGCCCGTTGGAAAAGTAAATGAAAAAATCGAAGGATTTTATGATATATGTAAAATCTACGGAATTAAAAACTGTGGAGTAATAATACCCTATTCAAATATAGATGAGCTTGTATTAAAGGATGCAGTCATTGAAGCAGTTGACAAAGAAGAGTTTTCTATTTATGCTGTAAAAGATATTGAAGAGTGTATGGAAATTATGACTGATGAAAGTTTAAAGAGTGATGATAAAGTTTTTGAATTAATAAAAAACAGGATAAAAGAAAAAATGATAAAATATCAAAATGCATTTACAGCGGATAGACAAAAAAAGAAAAGCCATTGAAAGCTTTGGCTTTCAATGGCATATCATACATTGAATCTAAATACAACTACATCTCCATCCTGCATTACATAATCTTTTCCTTCAGACTTTATTAATCCTTTTTCCTTTGCAGAAACTTCAGAACCGCAGTTTATTAGAGTTTCAAAGGGAATAACCTCTGCCCTTATAAATCCTCTTTCCATGTCAGAGTGGATTTTTCCTGCTGCCTGTGGAGCCTTTGTTCCTTTCTTTATTGTCCAAGCCCTAACTTCCTTTGGCCCTGCAGTTAAAAAGCTGATTAATCCTAAAAGTTTATAACTTGCTTTTATAAGCCTGTTTAATCCAGGTTCTTCAAGTCCATAGTCCTCAAGAAATGCCTGCTTTTCATTTCCATCGAGGGAAGCTATTTCTTCTTCAAGTTTTGCACATATTGGTATTACTTCAGAACCTTCATTTTTTGCATATTCTTCAACAGCTTTTATATACTTATTATCCTCATATCCATTAATAAGTTCATCTTCAGAAATATTTGCAGCGTACAGTACGGGTTTTGATGTTAAAAGAAAATACTGCTTTATTAGTTCTCTTTCTTCATCATTCATATCTAATGTCCTTGAGGGTTTTCCTTCTTCAAGATGCTTATAGATTCTTTCCATAAATTCTAATTCTTCCTGAGCTTTTCTATCTCCTGAACGTGCAGATTTTCTCGTTTTATCCATTCTTTTTTCAAGAACTTCCATATCAGCGAATATAAGCTCGAGATTAATAGTTTCAATATCTCTTATTGGATTTACGCTTCCGTCTACATGTACAATATTAGCATCTTCAAAGCATCTTACCACATGTACAATAGCTTCAACTTCTCTTATATGAGACAGAAATTTATTTCCTAATCCCTCTCCTTTGCTTGCACCTTTAACAAGACCTGCTATATCGTAGAATTCTATAACTGCTGGAGTATATTTTTCTGGGTTATACATTTGTGCGAGTTTATCGAGACGATAATCAGGTACCGCAACAACACCTACATTAGGTTCTATTGTACAAAAGGGATAATTTGCAGCTTCTGCTCCTGCCTGTGTAATAGCATTAAAAAGGGTGCTTTTGCCCACGTTTGGCAAACCCACTATTCCAAGTTTCATTTCTCTATCTTCCTTTCTTGACTTCGTAAAATAAAAATGCTGTGGATATTATTATCAAATAAATTATAAACTATAGCATTCTACACTGCAATATTTATAGATGCAATAATAAATTTAATATTAAATTAAGAAGTATTAAATTAATTATTTAATTATAAAAATTTGTAAACAAAGAAGGATTTTTATAATTTGCATAGAATAATATGATGTAGTGGTTTAAAGTGGAGCAAAGTGGAGTAAAGATGTGGTGAATTAATATGTTTATAGGGGAATATCAACATGCACTCGATACAAAAAATAGAATTATAATACCTTCAAAATTCAGAGAAGAACTTGGTAATTCCTTTGTAATTACTAAGGGCCTTGATGGATGCCTCTATTGCTATCCTATGGAGGAGTGGAAAAAACTTGAGGAAAAGCTGAAATCTCTTCCGCTAACCAATAAGGATGCAAGGGCTTTTGTCAGGTTTTTCTTTTCAGGTGCTGCTGATATTGAAATTGATAAACAAGGAAGAGCTTTGATTCCACAAAATTTAATTGAATATGCTAATATCGTTAAGGATATAGTAAGTATAGGAGTTTCTACGCGAATTGAAATATGGAGTAAGGAAAAATGGGATGAATACAATACACAAAATATAAATTATGAAGAGATAGCTGAGAAAATGTCAAACCTTGGAATAGGAATATAATATAAAAAAGGATGATACTATGGAATTTAAACATAAATCTGTGCTTCTTAACGAATGTATAAATGGTTTAGATATTAAAAAAAATGGAATATATGTAGATGGTACTTTAGGAGGAGCAGGGCATTCAAAAGAGATTCTAAACCTTCTCAACAAAGAAGGACTGCTTATAGGCATAGATCAGGACATGAATGCTATTAGGGCATCCCAAAATAGGCTTTCTGAGTTTTCAAATGTTACCTTTGTTCATGACAATTTTTGCAATATAAAGCATATATTAGATGACTTAAATATTGATTTTGTAGATGGGATATTGCTTGATTTAGGCGTATCATCTCATCAATTAGATGAACCTGAAAGGGGTTTTAGCTACATGAATGATGCTCCCCTCGATATGAGAATGAATAATGACAATGACTTTACTGCAGAGGATGTTGTGAATGGATATTCAAAGGAGGAACTTGAAAGAGTTATAAGAGAATATGGCGAAGAGAAGTGGGCCAAAAGAATTGCTGAATTTATAGTTAAAGAGAGACAAAAGAAAGACATAAAAACTACTTTTGAACTGGTTGATATTATAAAGGCTGCTATTCCAGCATCGGCAAGACGAGAAGGTCCCCATCCAGCAAAAAGAACCTTTCAGGCTATAAGAATCGAAGTAAATAAGGAAATTGAAATTTTAGAAAAAGCTGTTAATGATTGTATTGACGTATTAAAAAAGGATGGGAGGTTATGCATTATAACTTTTCATTCCCTTGAAGATAGAATAGTAAAGAATGTTTTTAAAAAAAGAGAAAATCCGTGCACATGTCCTCCGAATTTTCCGGTGTGTGTTTGTAATAAAAGGCCAGAAATTAAGGTTATTACTAAAAAACCAGTATTGCCTTCAGAAGATGAGCTTTTAGAAAATCCAAGATCAAGAAGTGCAAAGCTTAGAATTGCAGAAAAATTATAGGTTCTAAAGAGATGCGGGGGTGAATAAATTGGTAATGGCAAATAATAAAAATCCTTATTCCTATGGAAATGTTGCATATGATTTTGAACCGGATATAATTAAAGAGGAGAAAAAAAGAAAAAATCCAAGGGTTAATAATAAAAAGAAAACAAAAGCTAAACTGAAGATAATAGGATATGTAACGGTATTATTCCTTCTTTCGTTTTTGAGCCTTTGCAGATTTGCCGCTATAATAAAGATTACAAACAACATTCATTCTATAAAAAAAGAAATTAAACAGGCACAAAAGCAAAGTGAAGATATAAAAGTTAAGATGGCAAAATATAACAATATAAAAAATATTGAAGAATCAGCCATTGCTAAATATGGAATGGTTGTACCAGATAAACAGAATATAAAATATGTTGACGTAAAACCCCTCACAGCTTCTGACACTATGCAGCAGAAAGATGATAAAATAACCTTTGTAAAAAGACTACTAGGATTAATATATTAGGAGGGTATTTATTTGAATACTGAACCTAAAACAAACATTACAGTAAAAAAGAGAATAGTTTTAATTCTTCTTGTTGTGTTTTTTATTCAGACGATTATCGTTGGAAGATATGCTTATGTACAGATTATATGGTCACCGCAGCTTCAAAAATGGGCGGTTGAGCAATGGACTAATGATATTAGAATTTCAGCAAGAAGGGGAAATATCCTTGATAGGAATGGCAATCCACTCGCAGTAAGCGGCAATGTTGAAAGAGTAGATGCTTTTTTGAAGGATATTAATGATAAGGAAAAAAGTAAGAAAATAACCAAGGAAGAGATAGCTGAAAAGCTATCTCCTATTTTGAATATGAGCAAGGAAAGTATACTTTCAAAGCTCAATAAAAGGATGTCTAATGGAGCTCCTGTTGCCTGCGTTACCATTGCAAGAAGAATAGAAAAAGAACAGGGGAATAAAATTAGAGAGCTGAAACTTCCGGGGATTATTGTTTCTGAAGATACAAAACGCTACTATCCAAATGGTAATTTTCTATCTCAGGTTCTCGGAAGCACTAATATCGATGGTGATGGGCGTTCGGGAATCGAACTGCAGTATAATAATGATTTAAAGGGAGTAGAAGGCAGATACATGGGAGAAACTGATGCCTATCATAGGGAGCTGCCATATAAAATAGCAAACTATTATCCCCCTAAAAATGGGAATGATGTAGTTCTGACTATTGATCAATATCTTCAGTATTACACAGAAAAAGCTTTAGAAAGAGGTCTTGCTGAATATAAAGCAAAACAGGTATCGGCTATTATTATGGATCCTAAAACCGGTGAAATATTAGCTATGGCTTCAAAACCAGATTTTGATCCTAATAATCCAGTTAAAGGTTCCGTTGAAGAGTCAGTAAAATTATGGAAAAACAGAACTGTTAATTACAACTTTGAACCGGGTTCCATACTTAAAGTAATAACTGCGGCAGCAGCTATAAATGAAAATTTAGTAAGCGACTCCGACAGATTTGTTTGTAATGGTTCTTATAAAGTTGCCGATAGAATTATTCATTGTTGGAGAAGACAAGGACATGGTGTTCAAACTTTCCAGCAAATACTTCAGAATTCTTGCAACGTAGGTTTCATGATTCTCGGAGAGAGAATCGGAAAGGATAGGCTTTATAAGTATTATAATGCTTTTGGGCTTGGAAAGAAAACAAATATCGATCTTCCAGGAGAAGAAAAAGGTATAATAAGGCCCATTGAAAAAGTTGGGAAAGTAGAACTTGCAACTGAAGCATTTGGTCAGGGTATATCAGTAACGAGCATACAATACTTAGCAGCTTTTGCTGCAGTTGCAAACGATGGCAAATTAATGGAACCTCATATCGTAAAAAAGATTTTAAATACTGATGAAAATGGAAATACTTCAGTAATAAAGGAAATTCAGCCAAAAGTTGTGAGACAGGCGATATCTGTTCAATCAGCCAAAAAACTTCGAGAAATACTCGAAAGCGTTGTAACCTATGGAGCTGCAAAAAGAGCTTATATTGAAGGGTATCATATAGGTGGAAAAACAGGAACTGCTCAGGTAGTTGAAAACGGCCATTATGCACAAGGAAAGTATATTTCATCCTTTGCAGCGATGGCACCAGCGAACGACCCAAGATTTGTAATGATTCTTTCTATAGATGAACCAGATCCGTCTAATTATTATTCAGGAAGTACTGCAGCACCCCTTGCAAAAACTCTATTTGAAGATATATTCAGATATTATGATATGCAGCCGGATACAGGCAAAGATTCTTCTCCAAAAGTAGTCAGAGAAGTTGTAATACCTGAGGTTAGAGGATTAAATGTTGAGGAAGCGGGTCTAATACTTAAGAAAAATAAAATCGATTATGAAATAGAAGGGAATGGAAATATTATTTATGATATGAGTCCTAAGCCGGGTATAAGCGTTATTGAAAACACTAAAATAACATTATATCTTGGCGTTGAAAAGAATAATAATGCTATGGTTGCAGTACCAGATTTTAAAGGTATGACTAAAAAAGAGATAGACGATTTGGCAAAGTCATTAGAACTTAATATTTCATTTATGGGCGATGGAATAGGTGCTTCTCAGGATATTTCACCAAAAACAGAGGTGAAAAAGGGTACTTTGATAAAAATAATTCTGGAGCAGCCTGAGGATTGATGCTAGCACAATATGGTTTTTCCATATTGTGCTATAAACATTAAGGAGGTAAATATGAAAATATCAGAGATAGTTAAAAATATCGATTATATGTCTATAATAGGTGAAGACAGAGAAATAGAATCTTTGTCATACAACACATCAAGCGTTAAACCAAATAGTATGTTTTTTTGTATAGAAGGAGTAAAAACTGACGGGCATATTTTTGCTCAAAAAGCGATAGACAGCGGAGCCAGTGCAATTGTTGTAAGCAAAGATATAGATATTAATGGAAATGCTTCTATTATAAAAGTAAAAGACACGAGGGAAGCAATGGCACTCATGTCATCTAATTTTTATGGAAAACCCTCGCAAGATATAAATATAATCGGTATTACTGGCACTAATGGCAAAACAACATCTACATTTATGATTAAATCCATACTTGATGCCTATAACAAAAAAACTGCCCTCCTTGGGACTATTTATAATATTATTGGAGATAAAAAGGAAGAGGCAAAAAGAACTACACCAGAGTCTATGGATCTTCAAAAAATGTTTTTTGATATGAAAAAAGAAGGGATAGAGTACTGTATTATGGAGGTATCGTCCCATTCTCTTGAACTTAAAAGAGTTTTTGACGTTAAGTTTAAAGCGGGTATATTTACAAATTTAACTCAGGATCATCTCGATTTTCATGGAACAATGGAAAATTATTTTAATGCTAAAATGAAGCTTTTTGAATGCTGTGACATTCCTGTTATTAATGTTGATGATAAGTATGGTAAAAGAGCAGTAGATAAACTAAATAGAAAGATTATAACCTTTGGAATAGAAAATGATGCAGATGTTAAAGGACAGGATGTTATAATCAGCGAAAAAGGAACTAACTTTAAGCTTAAATATAAGGATGAATCTGTTTCAATAGGACTTCATCTGCCAGGAAAATTTAATGTTTATAATGCTCTTGGAGCAGCCGCTGCCTGCCTTGAAATGGGAATTCCTTTGAGTGCTGTTAAAAAAGGTCTTGAAAATTTAGAGTCAGTGCCTGGAAGAAGCGAAAAGATTATATCTAAAAGAGGATTTACAGTAGTTATTGATTATGCGCATACTCCAGATGGCATAGAAAACATATTAAAAACAGCAAGGGAATACACTAAAGGAAGATTAACAACATTATTTGGATGTGGAGGAGACAGGGATAAAACAAAAAGACCTTTAATGGGCAAAGCGGCAGGAGAACTATCAGATTTTTGCATAGTAACATCTGATAACCCTCGAACTGAAGACCCTAAGTCTATAATAGAAGATATACTGCCTGGAATAGACAAAACAGGATGCGCTTATGTTATAATAGAAGATAGAAAAGAAGCAATAAAATATGCTTTAGATAATGCTAAGGCAGGAGATGTAATAGTTATAGCTGGAAAAGGCCATGAAAGCTATCAGATATTAAAAGAAAAGACTATTCATTTTGATGAACGTGAAATCGTAAATGAGCTGCTTAATGAATAGATTTTTATCAAAAGAAAAAACTGTCAAATTTATTATGATAATATAAAATTTTATAAAAGACTTTTATAGTTTGAAAAGACAGGAGAGGAGAAAATGCAAATAACAATTTATGCAACAATAATTTCATTCGTTATAGTACTATTAATAGGACCTATAATAATACCTGCATTAAAAAGATTCAAATTTGGACAAAACATAAGGGATGATGGTCCTAAAAGTCATTTGAAAAAGGCTGGAACACCTACGATGGGAGGAATAATATTTATTTTAAGTATTATTATCACAACTTTTATTGTTCAAAGGAAGATGTCAGGACCTCTCTATGTAGCACTTATAACAACCGTCGGCTATGGGTTTATTGGTTTTCTTGACGACAGCCTAAAGATTATTAAGAAAAGAAGCCTTGGCCTTAGAGCTTATCAAAAACTCATAGGTCAAATTACCTTTGCCTTTATACTATCCTATTATGCATATATTAATAAGGATATAGGAAGCGTCATACACATTCCTTTTACAAACAGCATGGTTGATTTTGGAATATTCTATATACCTTTTATGATGTTTGTAATTGTGGGAGTTACTAATTCTGTTAATCTAACTGATGGACTTGATGGACTTGCATCAGGGGTAACATTAATAGTAAGTATATTTTTTGCTATAGTTACTTATGGACTTGGAGATAAGGATCTTTCACTCTTTTGTGGAGCTCTATCTGGAAGCCTTCTTGGGTTTTTAAAATACAACTCATATCCTGCACAGGTCTTTATGGGTGATACAGGTTCTCTTGCCTTAGGAGGAGCGATTTCAGCTTTAGCTGTATTATTAAGGATGCCTTTTATACTTGTAATTGTCGGCGGGATATATGTTGTTGAAACTTTATCAGATATTATACAGATTATTTCTTTTAAAACCACGGGTAAGAGGGTATTTAAAATGGCTCCTCTTCATCATCATTTTGAGCAGGAAGGCTGGCATGAAACTAAAATAGTTGCATGGTTTTGTATATTTACAGCTATATTGTGCCTGATAGGATTTTTAGCAATAAGTTTTTAGGAGGTAAACCATGAATAAAAAAAGTGGCACTATTGATTTTCCACTTTTTATTGTAATATTGATATTGTTGTCGATAGGCGTGAATATGGTATTTAGTGCCAGCATGTGGGAAGATAAACAATTTTATAATGACAGTTTCCATCATCTAAAAAAACAAATCATATGGGCTTCGTTAGGTATTGTATCAATGCTCACAGCTGCGAATATAGATTATAGAAAATTAAAAAACAAAAAATTAATTTTTTTAGGGATGATAGTAACTATTCTTCTCCTTATTATTGTATTATTTATGCCAGCAGTAAATGGAGCTAAAAGATGGATAGGAGTTGGAAGCTTGGGAATTCAGCCCTCTGAGATTGCAAAGCTTATGATTATTTTATATACTTCTGATAATATAACTCGAAAAGGAGAAAAGATAAAAAGCTTTGGCAAAGGGGTTATTCCAATATTATTAATTGCAGGGTTATTTGCTTTTTTAATATTATTGGAACCTAATATGAGTACTGCTGTAATAATCGTAACAGTAGCAATTATGCTGCTGTTTGCTGGCGGTGCTAAGATAAATCACTTAGCAGGCATTTTCATTCTTGGAATAATTGTTGCTGTGATTGGAATTAAAATTGAACCTTATCGTATGAAAAGATTCCTTGCCTTTAGAAATCCCTGGGCCGATCCATTAGGAGACGGATATCAGGCAATACAATCCCTTTATGCTTTAGGGTCCGGTGGATTGTTAGGAGTTGGACTTGGGCAATCCCATCAGAAACTGTATTACATTCCTGAAGCTCAAAACGATTTTATTTTTTCTATTATTGCTGAAGAACTTGGATTTATTGGAGTATTATTTATTATTATATTGTTTGCTCTTTTGGTATGGAGAGGATATAGAATTGCTCTAAATTGCAAGGATAAATTTGGAAGTCTCATTGCTACAGGGATTACATCCTTAATAGCAGTTCAATCAAGCATAAATTTTTTGGTTGTTTCGTCTTTTATGCCGATTACTGGTGTTACACTTCCACTTATAAGTTATGGAGGTTCATCACTTTTATTTACAATGGTAGCATTAGGAATACTACTTAATATATCGAGACAGACATCGTGAAATGGAGTTGAGTTGTATGAGAGTTATTATATCAGGTGGAGGAACAGGAGGACATATATATCCAGGAGTAGCTGTTGCAAAAAAGATAAAAGAAAAATATTCAGAATGTGAAATATTGTTCATTGGCAGCGAGAATGGACTTGAAAAAAAGTTAGTTCCTAAGGAAGGTTTTGAAATAAAATTAATTAGTGTAGAGGGATTAAATAAAAAAATTACTCTAAAAACACCTTCAGCTGTTATAAAAGCCTTTAAAGGATATTTTCAGGCATCAAATATCATAAAAGGATTTAAACCTGATATTGTGATTGGAACTGGAGGATATGTATGCGGACCAGTAGTTCTTTCTGCAGCATTGAAGGGAATTCCGACAATAATCCATGAACAAAATGCTTTCCCAGGAATGACGAACAAGATTTTGTCACATTTTACTTCAAAAATAGCTATAACTTTTAAAGAATCTGAAAAATATTTTCCTAAGAACAAGGTGGTATTTACAGGAAACCCTATAAGGAGTCAGATATTAAATACTAATAAAACCAAATCGAGAGGTATATGGAATTTTGATAATAATAAACCTTTAATTCTTGTAGTTGGTGGCAGCAGAGGTGCAAAAAACATAAACAATGCAGTATCTGAAATAATACCATCCCTTATACAGAATAACATACAGCTTTTGTTTGTTACAGGGGAGCAGCAATATGATGAAATAGTTAGAAAGCTAAACTATAAAAAGAGCGATAAAAGATTTAGAGGAATTGTTATAGAACCTTATATTTTTAATATGCAGGATGCCCTTGGCGCTTGTGATATAATAATAAGCAGGGCAGGTGCTACGATTCTATCAGAGATAACTGCTCTTGGAATACCTGCGATTCTTATACCTTCACCTTATGTTGCAAATAACCATCAGGAATATAACGCTATGTCCCTTGAACAGAATGGGGCTGCAGTTGTAATAAAAGAAAATCAGTTAAAAAGTGACATATTTAAAGATCAGATATTAAACCTTGTTAATAATAAAGAGATGTTAAAAAAGATGTCACAAAATTCATCAAAACTTGCTGTAATAGATGCATCAGAAAAGATATGTAAAATAATTGAAGAATTGATAAAGTAATTTTCAACCTCCTCAATTTAGAAAATAAAAGATAAAATAGAGGAGGTTTTATAAAATAAAGAGGTAGATTATATGGTTAAGGAAAAAATTGAAAAGAAAATAAGAAAAAGAAAATTATTTTTAAAGCTTTGTTTTTTATTAATTTTTTTAGTACTTTTTTTATCTGTAATATTAAAATCAGACTATTTTTTAATTAACAATATAGTTGTAAAAAACAATAAGTTTATAAAAAGAGAAGAAATAATAGCTCTCTGTGAAGCTAAGAATCAAAATATATTTTTGGCAGATAAAAATAAAATGATAGATAAAATAGAAAACAACCCTTATGTAGAAAGTGTTAATATAAAAAAGAAACTTCCATCGACGATTATTATAGATGTTAAAGAGAAAAAAGTTAAGGGAATTATAAAGTTTGAAAATACATTTATTAATTTAGATGGGGAAGGAAATATGATTCAAACTATAAATCAATTCCCCGATGGCAGCATACCTTTAATTGAAGGTATAACTGTTAAGCAATATGTTCCTAATCAAAACATCGCAGCTAATAATACAGTGCTTCAAAAGGCTTTAAAGGAAGTTTTGACTATTTGTGATTTTACTGAATGCAAAAATACATTTTGCAGCGTAAATTTAAGCAATCCATACAAAATAATATTGACAACAAAAGATGGAGTTATAATTAATATAGGAGATTGGTCAAACTTTGACTACAAATTATCTTATGCTTTTTCAATTTTAAAGGATTCAACAGTTAAAGGCAGTAAAGGATATATTGAAATACTGCCTGAGGGAACTGCTGTATTTAGAAGTAATTAAAGGAGTGGGACTCATGAAAAAATTAAAATACCAGCTTACGATAGGACTTGTTTGTATTATATTAGGACTTATGATTTCCCTTCAGTTTAAATCAACATACAGTAATAGAAGCAAATATAGTTATAAGAGAATAGAAGATCTTGTTAATGAAGTTGAAACCCTCAGAAAGCAAAGGGATGACCTTTCTGCTAAGGTTAAGGAATATCAAAGTAAAGTAGATGAGATAGAAAAATCTGTTTCAAGTGAAAATGAAGTAGCAAATCAAATGAAAACAGAGCTTGATAATCTTAGAGTGCTTTCTGGCCTTACTGATGTTGAGGGACCAGGTATAATTATGACTTTAACTCCTTCTAATGAAATAAAAAACGATGGAACTACTATGATATATTCAACAGATATAATTGATATAATAAATGAATTAAATGCTGCTGGTGCTGAGGCAATATCGATAAATGAACAAAGATATGTTGGAAGTACACAAATTAAGGAAGCAGGAGCAGCTATTAAAATTAACGATGAAAAATTCAGCCCTATTGAACCCTTTACAATTAAGGCTATAGGAGATCCTAAAATCCTCGAAGGGGCTTTTAAAATGCCTGGAGGAATAAAAGATAAACTTGAAGAACTTGCAGGGATAAATGTAAAAATAACTCAAGTGCAAAATATAAAAATATTAAAGTATAATAAAAATATACAGTATAAGTTTATAAAAACAGGAAGGTGATAAGATGATACCTTTAATTGGACTAATAATCGGCATATTGATAGGTCTTTTTCTTAAAGTTGATATTCCTGCTTCATTAACTTCCTATGTTCCCGTAGCAATACTTGCAGCATTGGATTCTGTATTTGGAGGATTGAGAGCTGCACTTGAAAATAAATTCGATTCAGAAATATTTATATCAGGTTTTTTTGGCAACATCGTTTTGGCAGCAGGATTAACGTATTTAGGGGATCAATTAAATGTTCCAATATATTTAGCAGCAGTGTTAGTATTTGGAAGCAGGCTGTTTAACAATTTCGCAATTATTAGAAGAAAACTCATCGAAAAAGGTAGAGATAGAATTATAAATAGGGAGGAATAAGGATGAAGTTTAACGAAGGTAAGGCTCTGCTGCTTTTTACAGGGATACTTACTGGAATTCTGTTATCAGCCTTTATAGTCAATACAACATCTAAGCCGGCTGTTATTCTAACTTACCAGCAATATCAGAAGTATAATAGAGAGGCTAACGAATTAAAAGCTGAGATTAAAGGTCTTTATAAAGATGAAAACGATTTTGAAAACAAGCTTACAAATTATTATAAAAGCAATCAAAAGAATAAAAGCGTAACCGACACTCTAAAAAAAGAACTTAATGAAATTAAGTTGTTTGCAGGGAAATCGAAGGTTGAAGGATCAGGGATAATGATTGTTATAGATGATAGACATGACTATGTAAATAATGAAGAAATAATGAATTATATAACACATAATTCAGACCTTTTAAGAGTTGTAAATGAACTTAAAAATGCAGGCGCAGAAGCAATATCAATCAATGAAAAAAGAATTAATGATAGGACTGCAATAACATGTGAAGGGCCTGTTATAATGGTAAATGGTGAGTACATAGTACCTCCCTTTGAAATATTAGCGATTGGTGATCCTGAGGCGTTACAATATGCATTGTCACTTCCTGAGAGTTACGTTTCTCAAATAAAGGATAGAGGCCTCTATGTAAAAATAGTTAAAAAAGATAAAATAACTATTAATGAATTAACTCAAAAATTTACAGTTAGATATATTAAAAAGATGGAATAATAAAAAATAAATTTTAATTAATATTTAGTTAAAAAATTGATAAAGTTTACATTTTTAATAACGACAATATATATATATAAATTTTTAATAATTTTAATTGATGTTAAAGAGGGAATTGGCTTCTTTTGTTGAATAATTAAGATAAGAATAAGAAAAGGAGGTTAAGAGTAAATGGGCAATATAGTTGTATCGTTAGATATAGGTTCTTCTAAGGTATGTGTATTAATTGCAGAAATGAACAAAAAGCAATTTAATATACTTGGTGTTGGAACCTCCGAATGTAAAGGTGTTAAAAAAGGAATTATAGTTGATATAGATACAACTGTCGAGGCTATTATTAATGCAGTAAAACAGGCTGAACAGATGGCCAATATTCAGGTCAAATCTGTATATGTAAATATTGCAGGTGGTTACACTAATATTTATAAGAACAAAGGTGTTATTGCTGTATCGAGGGAAGATAGAGAAATAACAAGTGAAGATGTTAAAAGAGTTATTCAGGCTGCAAAGGTAGTTGCAGTACCAGCAGGTAGAGAAATTATAGATATTATTCCAGAACAATTTATAGTTGATGGTTATAGTGATATAAAGGATCCTGTTGGAATGGTTGGAGTAAGGCTTGAAGTTGATGCTAATTTAATTATTGCTTCTTGTACAACTGTTCAGAATATAATAAGGAGTGTGCAAAAAGCAGGTCTTACTGTTGATGGAATTATTGTAGAACCAATAGGTACTTCATCGGTTATACTTAATGAAGATGAAAAGGAACTTGGTGTTGCTTTGATAGACGTGGGAGCCGAAACTACAGATATTTCAATCTTCAGAAAAGGTTCATTGACTTATACTAAAGTTATACCTGTTGGAGGAAATCATATTACAAATGATATTTCTATAATACTTAAAATATCTTCAGCAGATGCAGAAAAAATTAAAAGACAGTATGGTGTAGCATCACCAAATATGATAAAAAATGATGAGGTTATAAAAATTAATAATTTAGCCGGTAAAGGACAGAAGGAAATTCATATAATGGAAGTTGCAGAGATTATCGATGCAAGACTTTCTGAGATGATGTATCTTATTAAAAATGAAATAGACAACAATGAAACACTAAGCAGCCTTGCAGCTGGAATCGTTATAACAGGAGGAGGGCTTTTTAATATAAAAGGCATACAAGATGTAGCACAATCCTATTTTGATGTTCCAGTAAGGTTTGGATATCCTAATTATATTGGTGTTGCAAGTCCCGTTTATGCAGCGGCGGTAGGTATAGCAATGTATGAACTCAAACAAAAAAGAGGAAGCTCGATTGATTATAAATCAGCTCAGCCTCAAAGGGAAATTGCAGTTACCAATGAAGAGGATGAAGAAGACATTGAAAAACCAAGTTTTATTACAAAAATTAAAGAGTTCTTTGCGGATTTTTTTTAGAATACAAAGGGAGGGAATAATGTGCTTGATTTTGAATTTGAATTAGATCAAACAGCTCAAATAAAAGTTGTTGGTGTTGGCGGCGGTGGAAATAACGCAGTAAACAGAATGATAGAGTTTGGATTAAAGGGAGTAGAGTTTATTTCTGTTAATACTGATAAACAAGCTCTTTATCTTTCAAAGGCAGGACAGAAAATACAGATAGGAGACAAGCTGACTAAAGGATTAGGAGCAGGTGCAAATCCTGAAATCGGTCAAAAAGCAGCTGAAGAAACAAAGGAGGAAATTACTCAGGCATTAAAAGGGGCAGATTTAGTTTTTATAACTGCAGGTATGGGTGGAGGAACAGGTACAGGAGCAGCTCCTGTAGTTGCAGAAATTGCAAAGGAACTTGGAATATTAACAGTTGGCGTTATAACAAAACCCTTTGTTTTTGAAGGTAAACAAAGAATGTTAAATGCTGAGCAGGGAGTTGCAAGACTAAAGGAGAAAGTAGATACACTTGTTACTATTCCAAATGATAGATTATTACAAGTAGTAGATAAGAAAACACCTATTACTGAAGCGTTTAAAATAGCAGATGATGTATTAAGACAGGGTGTACAGGGTATATCTGACCTTATTACGATACCAGGACTTATTAATCTCGATTTTGCAGATGTTAAAACTATAATGTTAAATCGTGGACTTGCTCATATGGGGGTTGGAAAGGCTTCAGGAGAGAACAGGGCTGTTGAGGCAGCAAAACAGGCTATTTCGAGTCCTCTTCTTGAAACAACAATAAATGGAGCAACAGGTGTTCTTTTAAATATAACTGGAGGCTCAAATCTTACATTGTTTGAAGTAAATGAAGCTGCTGACCAAGTTAAACAAGCTGCAGATGCAGATGCTAATATAATTTTTGGTGCAGTAATTGATGAATCTTTAGATGATGAAATAAGAATTACTGTTATTGCAACTGGCTTTGACAAATATAATGAAATCAAAGTTTCTAAAAAAGAAGAAAATAAGATTGAAAACAGCAAACAATTTGTTAGAGATACTGAAATAAACGTTAGCGATAGCGATCTTGATATTCCACCATTTATAAGAAATCAAAGAAACAGAAGATAATTGTTTTAAAAGTTTTAAGAAATTCTACATTCAGACCTTTATAAAAGGTATTGTATGTAGAATTTCTTTTTATTTTGGAATTTTGACAAATATGTAATCATAATTTTATGAAAAAAATTATATTTATATAATTATAAACTGACAAAATTTACATATACATGGTTCTATAATGTAACTATAGGATAATGTCAACTGAGGGGTGGACATATGGGGGATGTTGTTTATATAGATGTACTGCTTCTTGAAAATTTTTTTATGAATTATCTTTTAATATATTTGCTTAAAAGATTGTGTAAATATAAAACTAAAGAATGGAAGATGATTTTAGCATCATTATTTGGGGCTTTTTATGTAATATTCATTTTTTATCCTGATTTTCAGTTCCTATATTGTTTGTTAATGAAATTTTTGATGTCGATAATCATGCTTATTATTGCGTTTACGCCTCGAAAGATAAGGGATATTTTAAAAATAGTTATACTCTTTTATATTGAAGCGTTTATAATTGGAGGAAGCATTTTAGCTATATTTTATTTAACTTATAAGGAAATAGATATTGCAAGCGGAACTTTTCTTTTAACTAATATTTCCTCTAATTATATTATTATCGGTATACTAATTGCTATTATTTTAGTAAAAATAGGATTTGACTATTTGGAGAACTTTTATGGAACTGAAAAAAATAAAATTGAGATACAAATTATACTTGATAATAAGAGATGCAGCATAACTGCACTTATAGATACAGGAAATACTTTAAAAGACCCAGTAACAAATGTTCCAGTAATAGTTGTCTATCAAAAGTCTTTACTCGACATATTTCCAGATGAATTAAAAAAGTGTATTGCTGATGATTATGACTATGAATCAATCACTAAGATAATCATATCTTCACAGCTTAAATCGAGGATAAGGATTATTCCCTATAGAGCATTAGGCACAGAAAACGGTATTTTAATCGCAATTAGAGCCGATATGGCTATAGTAAAATACAAGAATAAATGTAATGTTATTGAGGAACCAATAATTGCTCTGTATAATAAGCCAATATCAGTTTATGGTGATTATCAAGCTCTTGCATATCCAGAAATTTTAAAATAGAGGTGGTAAGTTTGAAAAATAATGAAAATTTTATTGACTTTATTAAGAAAAAAATAAAGGAAATAATTAATTATATACAGTGGAAGATATTTAGTATACAGGATATTTTTTATATCGGAGGAGCTGAAGCACTACCGCCTCCGCTAAGTAATGAAGAAGAAAAAGATTTAGTAGAGCAGTTAAAGGAAGGCAATGAGGGAATAAGAGCTGTTCTTATTGAAAGAAATCTAAGACTTGTAGTATATATAGCAAGAAAATTCGAAAATACTGGAATAAGCGTAGAAGATTTGATTTCCATAGGTACTATAGGACTTATAAAAGCAGTTAATACATTCGATCCAACAAAAAAGATAAAGCTTGCAACTTATGCGTCAAGATGCATAGAAAATGAAATACTTATGTATCTTAGAAGAAACAGTAAAGTGAGGGGAGAAATATCCTTTGATGAGCCCTTAAATGTTGATTGGGATGGAAATGAACTTTTATTATCGGATATATTAGGCACTGATAACGATCTTATATATCATTATATAGAAGATGAAGTTGAAAAACAGCTTTTAAGGAGTGCCATGGCAAGACTTAGCAGCAGAGAGAAACAAATTATGGAACTTAGGTTTGGCCTTGGAGGTGGAGGAGAAAAAACTCAAAAGGAAGTTGCAGATATACTTGGTATTTCTCAATCATATATTTCAAGGCTTGAAAAAAGAATTATTAAGAGACTTAAAAGAGAAATTACAAGAATGATATAATAATGCATGTCCAAATTGTAATATTTATTTAAAGGTCTTATTGAATAAAAAAAATCTCCTTCGGAAATAATTTTAATACAACTATACTGAAGGGGATGAAGCTGACACATGATTACTAATAAAGTAGAGATTTGTGGAGTAAATACTTCAAAATTGCCGGTTTTAAGTAATGAAGAAATGAGACAGTTGATTATAAAGATGAGACAGGGAGACAAAGGTGCCAGAGAAAAATTTATCAATGGCAACCTTAGACTGGTACTTAGTGTAATTCAGCGTTTTAATAATAGAGGAGAAAATGTTGATGATTTATTTCAAGTGGGGTGTATAGGATTAATAAAGGCTATTGATAATTTTGACTTAAATCAAAATGTAAAATTTTCAACCTATGCGGTTCCAATGGTAATTGGGGAAATAAGAAGATATCTTAGAGATAATAATTCAATAAGAGTCAGCCGTTCTTTAAGGGATATAGCATATAAAGCTCTTCAGGTGAGGGATAGCCTGATATCAAAAAATAATAAGGAGCCTACAGTTTCAGAGATTGCTCAGGAACTTAAAATACCAAGAGAAGAAGTGGTATTTGCTCTCGATGCAATTCAAGATCCTGTTTCGCTGTTTGAGCCTATTTACCATGACGGCGGTGATGCTATATTCGTTATGGATCAGATAAGCGACACTAAAAATCATGATGACAGCTGGATTGAAAACATATCCATAAAGCAAGCCCTTCAAAAATTAAACAGAAGGGAAAAACTAATTTTGACGTTGAGATTTTTTGAAGGAAAAACTCAGATGGAAGTTGCAGATGAAATAGGCATTTCTCAGGCACAGGTATCGAGGCTTGAGAAATCTGCTCTAAATCATATGAAAAAGTATATTTGAATTATAAAACAGCATTTCTGCTGTTTTTTTTATGGCATTTGAATCTGTAATTGAACATATACTTTAATTATGGAGGTGAAATAAATGAAGGATAGATATGAAACAAAAAATACATTGACTACATCTGATTTAAGGCAGATGGAAGTTATAGATATTTCTGAGGGAAAAAGGCTTGGATTTATTAGCGATATAATTTTTGATGATGATTTAAAAAGGATTGAAAGCATAGTTATTCCTCCTCAAAACAATTTTTTGTCGGTTTTTAGAAAAAAAGATGAAATTCAAATTAAATGGAGCCAAATAAAGGTAATTGGAATTGATGTTATTCTTGTTGATACATCTTCAAAAAATGCAAACGATGAAAAGGATAAAACTTTATAGCATTCTTTAGCTAAACTTTGAAATTAAATAAAATACCCCAAAAATAGTTTTTATAAAAATATTTACGATTAGACAAAACTATATATAGAATATATAATTTAATACGATACTATATATAGATAAAGAACTGGGGTGATGTAATGAAATGCCCGTTTTGCGATTATGATGAGACAAAAGTAATCGATTCAAGGCCTACAGAGGACAATACCTCAATTAGAAGAAGAAGAGAATGTCTAAAGTGTCAAAAGAGGTTTACGACCTATGAGAAGGTTGAGGATATTCCAGTATATGTTGTTAAAAAAGATGGAAAGAGAGAACCTTTTGATAAGAGAAAGATTTTAAACGGTATATTAAAATCCTGTGAGAAAAGGCCTGTATCTATACTTCAAATTGAATCTATAACTGATGATATTGAAAAACAGGTTTATAATACTATGGAGCAGGAAGTTAGCAGCAGCTTTATAGGAGAACTTGTTATGCAAAGGTTAAAGGAGCTTGATGATGTTGCTTATGTAAGATTTGCTTCAGTATATAGGCAATTTAAGGATATTAATACTTTTATGGAGGAGCTTCAAAAAATACTAAAGGAAAAGTAGGAGGAATGAAATGTTTACACAGATTAAAAAAAGAGATGGAAGAGTTGTGAATTTCAGCAAGGATAAGATAACAAGGGCTATATTTCTTGCTGCACAGGGAGTAGGAGGTTCTGATTTTGCAACTGCTGAACAGTTATCCGATAAAGTTATAAATTATATGCTAAGTAAGATGTCTAAGGATGAAATACCTGATGTAGAATTCGTTCAGGACTGCGTTGAAAAGATTTTGATTGAAGATGGACATGCTAAGACTGCAAAGGCATATATTTTATATAGAGCTAAAAGAACAAGATATAGAGAAGCTAAAACTGAATTAATGGATATTGTTAAAGAAATATTAGTTGAAACAAGCAGAGAAAATGCAAATGTTGGCAATTCACCTTCTGCAAAAATGCTTCAGATAGCTTCAGCTGCAAGTAAACAGTATTATTTAAATAATGTTATTCCAAAAGAAATGACTAAAGCTCATTTGAATTGTGATATACATATACATGATTTAGATTTTTATGGCAAAACCCTTAACTGCCTTCAGATAGATTTAACAAAGCTTATGCTAAATGGGTTTAACACCGGATATGGGTATATAAGGCCTCCTAAGAGAATATCTTCTGCAACTGCACAGGCAGCTATTATTCTTCAGAGCAACCAAAACGATATGTTTGGAGGGCAGAGTTTTCCGCATTTTGATAAGTCTATGGCAGAAATTATAAGAAGTTTTAAGGAAAAGCCTTCCTATGACGAGGTATATCAAGCCATGGAAGCTCTTGTATATAATTTAAACAGTATGCATTCGAGAGCTGGTGCTCAGGTACCTTTCAGCAGTATTAACCTTGGAACTGATACAAGTGAAGAAGGAAGAATGGTTATAAAGGCTATGCTTATGGCTTTTGATAAAGGCCTTGGAAAGGGTGAGAGCCCAATTTTCCCAAATCTTGTTTTTAGACTTAAAAAAGGAATCAACTTTGAAAAAGAGGATCCTAATTACGACTTGTTCAGGCTTGCATTAAAAGTTGCCGGGCATAGAATGAATCCAACCTTTAGCTTCATGGATTCGAGCTTTAATGAAAAATTTGGTGATGAAGTATCATATATGGGCTGCAGAACAAGAACTATTGCTAATGTAAATGGTCCTGAGGTTTCTGCAGGCCGTGGGAATATTTCTCCAGTTACTATAAATCTTCCAAGAATTGCTCTAAAAGCGGGTTATGGCAATATTGATAAGTTTTATGATGAATTAGACAAAATACTTTATTTATGCAAAGAGCAACTTTTGCATAGATTTGAGGTAATAGCAAATTTAAGAGTTAAAGATTTGCCATTTTTGATGGGACAAAAGCTTTATATAGGTTCTGAAAACCTAAAAGAGGAAGACAAAATAAGAGAAGCTATTAAAAATGGAACTTTAGGAATAGGATTTATTGGCCTTGCTGAAACACTTAAGGCTTTGACAGGAAAACACCATGGAGAATCTGAAGAATCCTTAAAACTTGGTTTAGAGATAGTTGAATATATAAGAAATTACTGCGATAAAACTACTAAGGAAACACATTTAAACTTTGTTTGTTATGCAACACCTGCTGAAGGTACAGCAGGAAGATATGTTCCAAAGGACAGAGATATCTTTGGATTGATTGAAGGAGTAACTGATAAGGACTTTTATACGAATTCATACCATATACCTGTTGAATTCAATATAAGCATATTCGAAAAGATAAAAAGAGAAGGGATGTTCCATAAGCTATGCAATGGAGGACATATATCCTATATAGAACTTCCTTCATCTGTTGAAAACAATATAGATGCCCTTGAAAAAATATTAAAATGGATGGCAGAGTGTGATATAGGATATGCAGGAGTAAATTTCCCAATAGATGAATGCAGAGTATGCGGATACAGCGGAATAATAAATGAAGATAGTTGTCCTGAATGCGGAAGCGAAGATATAAGAAGGATAAGAAGAATAACTGGGTATCTATCAACTATAGATAGATTTAATGACGCTAAAAAGTCTGAGCTTAAAATGAGGGTTAAACACAGTTAAAATTAAAAATTAGGAGAGAATTTTAAAATTTTATTATAAAGTTTAAAGCCCATAAACTGCACAGCCTTTAGCTCTATAGAGCTTTTTAAATTTTTTATATTGGCAATAGCAGTTTATGGGCTTTATTTTAAGGCAAAACATAGTTATTATGTTAAATAAATATTAAATTTAAAACTTAATATTAACAAAGATTTATGTTTTAATATGATATAATTTAGATAGATGCTTTAATGATTTGGTTTATGGAGATGATTAAATGAATATAAGAATTTCAGGAATTTTAAAAGAAAGTGTAGTTGACGGTCCAGGGATTAGATATGTTGTTTTTGCTCAAGGATGTGCTCATAACTGTATTGGATGTCACAATCCATCAACCCATGATTTTAATGGAGGATATATTGTAGATGCAGATGAATTAATCGAGGATATTAGGGAAAGCTTTTTTATAGATGGCGTAACTTTCAGCGGAGGAGATCCTTTTTATCAAACTGCTGAATTTTCTTATATTGCTGAAAAATTAAAAAAAGAATCATTACATATTGTTTGCTATACTGGATTTGAATTTGAAGAAATTTTAAATGATGAAAATAAAAGAAGGCTTCTTGAAAATATAGATATTCTTATAGACGGCCCATTTGTTTTGTCAAAGAAAAATTTGAAACTGCCCTTTAGAGGCTCTGATAATCAAAGAATAATTGACGTTAAAAACAGTTTAAAAGAAGGAAAAATAATAACGATAGAATATTAGGAATAGGTGATTTTATGGAATATCCTATTTTAAAAAATAAAGATGGAATAGAATTTTTGTGCTCACCTGAATTTGAAAAAATCGATAAAATAAGACATTTTTTCAGTACACGAATTAATTCTAATGATGAAATGAATAATTTCAGCCTTAATGCATTTAATGAAGATGAAAAAGAAAAAATAAAAACAAACTATGAAAAAATATTAAAATCTGCTGAAATGAATGAAAATTGTTTTGTATATTTAAAACAAGTACATGGAAATAAATTTTATGTTGTTGATGATAAAAATTATAAAGATATTATTGGTAAAGAGGGAGATGCCTTAATCACATCATCAAAAAATATAGCTATTGGAGTGCTTACGGCAGACTGCGTTCCCGTATTGCTTTGTGATTATGAAAATGATGTTATAGCAGCAGTTCATGCAGGATGGAGGGGAACACATCAAAACATAACATCCATTGTAATAGATTATATGATAAAAGAAATGGGATGCAGTGAAAAAACTATTGCTGCTGCAATAGGTCCCTCTATAGGCCCCTGCTGTTTTGAAGTGAGTTTTGATGTAGCTTCAAAATTCACATTTGTGCAGGAAAAAAATAAAAAATACTACGTTGATTTATGGCAGGAAAATATAAATCAGATTTTAAAATGTGGAATCTTAAAGAGCAATATAGATGCATTTAAACTTTGTACTTATTGCAACGGTAATATGTTTTTTTCTTATAGGAGAGAATGTGAAACAAGCGGAAGGCTTGGAGCCTTTATACAATTAGTATAGGAGGTATAGTATGCCTAATGAAAAAGTATTAATAATCGATGATGAGTCAAACATAGTGGAGCTAATAAAATATAATCTTGAAATGAATTGTTATAAGGTTCTTTATGCCTATGATGGAAATGAAGGACTTAATATTGCAAGAGAGGAAAAACCCGATTTAATACTTCTTGATATAATGCTTCCTAAAATGGATGGATTTGATGTATGTAAAGAAATAAAAAAGGATAAAGATATAGAACATATACCAATTATTATGCTTACTGCAAAGGGAGAAGAGTTTGATAAAATTCTTGGACTTGAACTCGGGGCCGATGATTATATAACAAAGCCCTTTTCAATAAGAGAACTTCTTGCAAGGATAAAAGCGGTAATGAGAAGAAATAAAAAAGAAGAGAGCTCACAGGTTATAAAACTTGACAATCTTATTATTGATTTTGATAAACATGAAGTACTAAAATCAGGTAAAAAAGTAGATTTAACATTAAAGGAGTTTGAATTATTAAGACTTTTAATATTGAATAAAGGAAAAGTTTTAACGAGAGATTTTTTACTTGATAAAATATGGGGATATGAATATTATGGCGAGACGAGAACAGTTGATGTGCATGTAAGACATCTAAGACAAAAAATAGAGGATGATGACAAAAATCCAAGATACATTGAAACTATAAGAGGAATCGGATATAAATTTAAAGAACAGTGATGGTAGGTATATGAGAAAAAAATTATATTTATTTATGTTTTTAATACTTTTATTTGGCGTTACCTTTACAGGATATATGTCATACAGTTTTACAAAGAATATTATACTTGATAATGTTAAAGACAGCTTAAAGTCCGATGCACGTCTTATTAAGGATTATTTTATTGATTTAAGTGAAAATAAAAACTATGATAGTACTGCTAAAGAGTTAAAAAGCAGTATTGGTAAAAGAGTTACTATAATAAGGCAGGATGGAAAGGTTATTGGGGAGTCAGATGTTTCAAGTGAAAAACTTGAAAATCATTTGAACAGGCCTGAAGTGAAAGCTGCACTTTATAATGAAGAAGGAATGTCAATTAGATACAGCAGCACTGAAAAGATATATATGTACTATTATGCATTAAAATATACTGCAAATAATCAATCCTATATAATTAGACTTGCAATGCCTCTATATAATATCGACTACGTACAAAAACATATTATTAAATTGATTATATTTACTGTGATTTTTGGATTGCTGTTCTGCTCTCTATTAGGATTTATTTATATTAATAGATTTACAAGGCCTATAATACAAATGACTAAAATAGCAACAGGAATTGCGCTTGGACAGTATGAAAAAAGAATTAATCTTTCTTCAAAGGATGAAATAGGAGAGCTTGGACATGCTTTTAACTTAATGGCTGACAGACTTCAGGAAACAATAAATGATTTATCTGACAAAAAGAATAAACTTGAATCTATATTAACCAGTATGGAGGATGGAGTTATTGTTGTTGATAATAATGAAAAAATACTTCTAATGAATCCTGCTGCAAAAAAATTTTTTTCTATAAGCGAAGAAGTGGAAGGAAAACATTTTATTGAGGTTATAAGAAATACGGAAATAGAAAATATTATAAATTATGATGTTGATACTGAAAATGAAGTCGTTATAAATAATCCTAATCCTATGTACTTTAGAGTAAAGACAGTTAAAGTAATTAATTATGAAAAGAATAAGGAAAATATAGGACTTTGCCTTGTTATACAGAACATAACAAAGATAAGAGCATTAGAGAAGATGAGATCAGATTTTGTGGCAAACGTTTCTCATGAACTGAGAACCCCTTTAACATCAATAAAGGGATTTGCTGAGACTTTAAAATTTGTTGAAGATAAAAACACAAGAGATAAATTTTTGGATATAATTTATGTTGAATCAGAAAGACTCACACGCCTTATAAATGATATATTAACACTATCAGAGCTTGAAAACAAAGATTACAGTGCTAATTTTGAAAAAATAAATATTAATGAATCCCTTGAAGAAATTTATAGTATAATGGAACCTGCAGCAAGGAATAAGGGTATAAAACTCATATATGAAAAATATGATAAAAGTCTATATATATATGGGGACAGAGATAAGTTTAAACAAATGTTTATAAACCTTATAGATAATGCTATAAAATATACTCCTAAGGATGGAAAAGTTGAAATAATCATTTCTCTTGATAATCATATGTCGAGAATAGATATAAAAGATAATGGCATAGGAATATCAAAAGAGCATATCTCAAGGCTTTTTGAAAGATTTTACAGAGTTGACAAGGCACGTTCAAGAAGCGTTGGAGGGACAGGACTTGGACTTGCAATAGTAAAACATATTTTAACAATTTTTAATGGAAGTATAGATGTTAAAAGCGAGAGTGGTAAAGGAACTACTTTTAGCGTTTATTTACCTTGTATAGATGTTAAAGAAGTATAATTTGGGATTGTCTTAAAACAAAAGGCAGTCCTTTTTTATAGAACTTTTTATGAAGCTTGCTATTTATGCAATAAAATGATATTATTCAATATGAAATTTGTTATGGAGTTGAAAAGATGATAAGCAATATAGTAGTTAGTAAAGTAAGAAAAAAAAGTATTGGAGAAAAGATAGGAATAGAAAAGGGAGACATGCTCCTTAATATAAATGATAATGAAATTGGAGATATTATAGAATATAAGTTTTTAATATGTGATGAAAATATCAATATTACTTTTGCAAAGCCAACAGGAGAAATAGTAAGCGCTAAAGTTAAAAAAGATTTTTATGATGATATGGGTATTGAAATCCATGACTTATCTATGGACACTCCCAAAAGGTGTCATAACAAATGTATATTCTGTTTTATAGACCAGCTCCCGCAAGGAATGAGGGAGAGCCTTTATGTTAAAGATGATGACTCAAGGCTTTCATTTCTTCAGGGTAATTTTGTTACATTGACAAATTTAAGCGATGAGGATTTAAAAAGGATAATAAAGTATAGAATAAGTCCTATTAATGTTTCTGTCCATACTACAAATCCAGAACTAAGGATTAAAATGTTAAACAATAAAAGAGCCGGCAATATAATTAATCAGCTTAAAATGCTTACAGATGGAGGAATATCGATTAACTGCCAGATTGTTTTGTGCCCTGACATAAACGACAAAGAGGAGCTGAAAAAAACGATTAATGATCTTTTTAGTTTCTATCCTGCTATATCAAATGTAGCAGTTGTTCCTGTTGGAATTACAAAACACAGAAAAAATGAAGATGGTTTAAAAAGTTACGATAAAAAGTCGGCAGCAGAAGTTATTGATTTAGTAGAAAAAATTCAAGAAAAATTTATGAAGGAAATAGATCAGCCCTTTGTAAGGCTTGCTGATGAATTTTATCTTTTAGCAGAGAGAAACTTTCCTGATTATGAGCATTATGAAGATTTTGCTCAGCTTGAAGATGGAATAGGAATGGCAAGATATTTTGAACATTCAGTGAAAACATCTCTTGAATTTACTGATGTTGATGGAAATGGTCTTGCCTTTGCTGCAATAACAGGTACAATGATTTACAGCTTTTTAAAGGATATAATGAAATTAATTGAAGAAAAACTTAATATAAAAATAAACGTTTATCCAATTGTTAATGATTTTTTTGGAGATAAAATAAATGTAGCAGGGCTTTTAACTGGAAAAGATATAATTGCGCAGCTTAAAGGTGTTTTAAAGGAAAAAATATTATTGATATCTAAAAATATGCTTAAAGCTGATGAATATGTTTTTCTTGATGATATAACTATAAAAGATATTGAAAGGGAGCTTGATGTTAAAGTTATGCTATGTGATTATACAGGTGAGGATTTAGTTGAAAAAATTGAAGAAGAGGTGATAAAATGGCAAAACCAATAGTTGCAATTGTTGGAAGACCAAACGTAGGAAAATCAACACTATTTAACAGGCTTGCGGGCAAGAGAATAGCAATAATTGAAGATACTCCCGGAGTTACAAGGGATAGAATATATTGTGAGAGCGAATGGCTTGGACATAAATTTACCCTTATAGATACAGGAGGAATTGAGCCTGAAAGTGAAGATATTATTCTTCAGCAGATGAGAAAACAGGCAGAAATAGCGATTGAAACATCGGATGTAATACTTTTTATGGTTGATGGAAAAGAAGGACTAACTCCAGCGGATACTGAAGTTGCAGAAATGCTTCGAAAAACGAGAAAACCAGTGGTGCTTGTTGTAAATAAGGTTGATAATTTAAATCTTGAAGCAAATGCCTTTGAATTTTATAATTTAGGTATAGGGGATCCTGTCACAATTTCTGCTTCTTCAGGTCTTGGGCTTGGAGATATGCTTGATGAAATTATAAAACATTTTAAAGATGAGGAAGATGATGACTCACAGGATGCAGAAATAAAAGTTGCAATAATAGGAAAGCCAAACGCTGGTAAGTCTTCACTTTTAAATAGACTATCAGGAGAGGAACGATCAATAGTAAGCGATATCCCAGGTACTACAAGGGATGCAATCGACAGCTATGTTATAATAGGTGAAGATAAATTTTTATTTATAGATACGGCTGGAATCAGGCGAAAAAGCAAGGTTAAAGAAGATGTTGAAAGATACAGCGTTTTAAGAGCAATTGCAGCAGTCGAAAGAGCAGATGTATGCCTTGTTATGATAGATGGAACTGAAGGTATAACTGAACAGGATGAGAAAATAGCAGGGCTTGCGCATGAGGCAGGAAAGGGAGTTATAATTGTTGTTAATAAATGGGATGCTGTAGAAAAAGACGATAAAACTATGAATGAATTTTCAAAGACTATAAGAAACAAGCTGTCCTTTATTTCTTATGCACCTATTGCGTTTATTTCAGCAAAGACAGGACAAAAAATACCTAAAATGATTGAACTTATTAAACATGTTGCGAGTCAGCATGCATTAAGAATTAAAACAGGAGTATTAAATGAGGTTATAAGCGAAGCTGTTATGATGAAACAGCCTCCAATTGAAAAGGGTAAGGCACTTAAAATATATTATGCAACTCAAGTTTCTACAAAACCGCCTACGTTTGTATTTTTTGTAAATGATTCTGAAATAGTTCATTTTTCTTATGAAAGGTATCTTGAGAATCAGTTAAGACAGCATTTTGGACTTGATGGGACACCTGTAAGGCTTATATTCAGGCCTAAAAAAGAAGATTAGAGGTGGGTATATGAAAATTTCTGTTTTAGGAGCAGGGAGCTGGGGAAGTGCAATTGCTGTATTGCTTTCAAAAAAAGGATATGATGTTTCCATATGGGATAGAAATCAGCAGCTTCTTAATGAGATAAATCATTCGAGAGAGAATATACGTTATCTTCCAGGAGTTTTAATACCAGCAGGTATAAGTACAACTGAAAGCCTTTTAGAATGTATAAATGAATCTGAAATTATTGTTATGGCTGTTCCTTCCCATGGAATTAGAGAAGTATGCACCAAATTAAAGGGAATGGTTAAAAATAAGCAGATTTTTGTAAGCCTCGCAAAGGGTATAGAAAATAGCAGCTTAAAAAGGATGTCCGAAGTGATTGAGGAATATTTCCCAGAAAATAGAATAGGAGTTTTATCTGGACCAAGTCATGCTGAAGAGGTGTCGAGAGATATTCCAACTACTGTTGTTTCATCTTCTACTGATAAAAAGACTGCAGAATATATACAGGATATATTTATAACTCCTAAATTCAGGGTATATACAAATCCAGATATCATTGGGGTTGAAGTCGGAGGAGCTGTGAAAAATATAATTGCTCTTGCAGCAGGAATATCAGATGGATTAGGTTATGGGGATAATACTAAGGCAGCTTTAATGACAAGAGGAATAGCAGAAATTGCACGCCTTGGAGTTGCTCTCGGAGCACAGCCTTTGACATTTGCAGGGCTTTCAGGTATAGGAGATTTAATTGTTACCTGTACAAGTATGCATTCGAGAAACAGACGGGCAGGTATTTTAATAGGTCAGGGTAAAACAGTTGAAGAGGCAATAAAAGAGGTAAAGATGGTAGTTGAAGGCATAAACACTACAAAATCTACATATGAATTATCAAATAAAGTTGGAGTTGAGATGCCAATAACTAAGGAACTTTATAATGTTTTGTTTGAAAACAAAAATCCCAAATATGCTGTTTCCGAGCTTATGCTTAGGGATAAAAAGCATGAGATTGAAGAAGTTGCACAGATGATATGGAAATAACAAAAAATCAGCTATATGCTGATTTTTTGTATTTTATGAACGATAATCAGATATATATTTTTCAAAATTCCAGTTATCCAAGAATTTTTTAGCTGCATTATATCCTGAATCAAAGAGAGATTTTTTCTTTTTTTCGGTTAGATCGAATTCAATTGTTTTTATACCGAGGGTTGGTATTGGAATAGTTCTGACCCAATCCTTCTCTTTCACATATATTTCTTCGTTTTTCGAAAAAAGAGTATTTACTATATCTATGGAATAGGAGAAAAAATCGTTTTTACCCATGCTGCTATTAGAAACATCAGGTTCAACAAGCTTGAAACCAAAGGTTGGCCAGCGTGGCTTTTTAGGTACATCAAAAATCCATATCGGGTAGTTGCTTAAAATTCCTCCATCTATTATAAAACAAGTAGTATTGTTGTATTTTAATTTTACCGGCTTAAATAGAAATGGGATTCCTATGCTCATTCTAACTGCCTTTGCTATTTCAAATTCTAAAGGATTAATATTATATTTTTCTAAGTCGTCAGGAAGGATTAAAAGTTCTCTCCTTGTAATATCAGCAGCAATAATTTTTAATTTTGATTTCCCGTTTAAAGATACATCTTTAAATGTGTTGATTCCTTTCTTTTTTAAAGATTCTCGAATCCAATTTTCTATTTCATCTCCAGAAATCAATCCTTTTTGCGAAAAAAAATCAAAGGGTCTTATTATTGAAGATAATACTGATATATCCTTTACATTTAAAAATTTTTTGTAATCGAAACCAAAGATTATGCTTTTAATATCATTTGCTGAATAACCGGCGCATAATAAAGATGCAATTACAGCACCTGCTGATGTTCCAGCAAGTTTGTTCCATGTATACCCTTTCTCCTCAAGATAACATATCGCGCCTACAAGACCTATCCCCTTAACTCCTCCGCCTTCAAAAACACAATCAGCAGATAACAATAATATCACCTCTTATATTAAAATATGGATGATATAAAATCGCTGTGATTAAAAATATAAAATATATTTGAATTTAATATAAACTTACATGTAAATTTTTTGTTCTAAATAAATTGGACAGACAATATATATTTAGAAGATAAATATATAGGAGGTAGAGCTGTGGAGGAGTTTGATATATACCGAGATATAGCTGAAAGAACTCAGGGAGACATATACGTAGGAGTAGTTGGACCAGTTAGGACAGGAAAATCTACATTTATTAGAAGATTCATGGAATTGCTTGTAATACCAAATATAAACAACGCATATAAAAAGGAGAGGGCAAAGGATACGCTTCCTCAAAGCGGTTCAGGTAAGACTATAACTACAGTTGAGCCTAAGTTTATACCAAATGAAGAAGCAGTTGAGATAGAATTAAATGATAATGCAAAAATGAGGGTTAGAATGGTAGACTGCGTAGGTTATATGGTAAATGGAGCAACAGGACATATTGAAAATGAGCAGCCAAGAATGGTAAAAACTCCTTGGTTTGAGGAGGAGATACCCTTTATACAGGCTGCAGAAATAGGAACCAAAAAGGTTATAACAGAACATTCAACTATTGGTTTAGTAGTTACGACAGATGGATCAATTACTGATATACCGAGGGAAAATTATATTGAGCCTGAGGAAAAGGTAATAAATGAACTTAAACAGTTAAATAAACCTTTTATAATTCTATTAAATTCAGTACATCCTTACAGCCCAGAAACTATTGGACTTAGAAAAAACATGGAGGAAAAATACGGCATTCCTGTTTATATAGTAGATGCACTTAATATGAAGATAGAAGATATTCATAATATACTTGAAAGGGTATTATATGAATTCCCAATAAGAGAGATAGGTATAAAACTTCCACAGTGGGTTGAATGTCTTGAAAATGAGCACTGGCTGAAAAAGAATTTTATTGTTGCCATTAGAAATTCAGTAAATATCCTTGAAAAGCTAAGGGATATTAAACCTGCTGTTAATGGATATAGGCAGTATGAGTTTGTTGGGGATGTAAATCTCGATGAGATAAATTTAGGAGATGGAAGAGCAAGCGTAACAATGAAGGTTAAAGACGGACTATTCTTTAGGGTTCTCGGAGAAATTTCCGGTTACAGCATAGAGGGAGAGTATGAGCTTCTCAGCCTGATGAAAGATTTAACTGTTGCTAAAAGAGAATATGACAGAGTTTCAGAAGCATTAAAGGATGTTAGAGAAACAGGATATGGCCTTGTTCCTCCACAAGTAGACGAATTAAGACTTGAGGAGCCTGAAATAATAAAACAGGGAAACAAATTTGGATTAAAACTAAAAGCAAGCGCTCCATCGCTGCATATAATAAAGGCAGATGTTCAAACTGAGGTATCTCCTATTATGGGAACAGATAAACAAGGTGAAGAACTTGTAAAGGCTATGCTTGAAGAATTTGAAAATGAACCTCAAAAGATATGGCAGTCAAATATGTTTGGAAGAACTCTCGAGGAACTTGTAAAAGAAGGACTTCAGAATAAACTATTTAAGATGCCTGAGGATGTTCAGGAAAAACTACAAAAAACTATTCAAAAAATTATAAATGAAGGCAATGGAGGAATGATTTGCATTATCTTGTAAATAGTTAAACAAAATAATAAAGCCCCAGAATTTCTGGGGCTTTTTATAATTAGAATGAGAAATAGTCATTCATTTTTATGCAACCGTGCTTTGTTTCAACAGGTTTCTTTTCTTTGTTGTTAACCTCTTTTACCTCAATTAAATTTTCTTTTACCATTTTAATGTTGCCGATATCCATAATATCCTCCCCTTTCTCATATTTTGGTTTGGTTGCATCTGCGATGTCGGCTCTAGGTAAAAGATTCATCATTCTTGTGGAATACCCGTTTGTGGGATACCCCATTATCGGATACCATTTTAAAACCTCCTAACGATATGAAACACATTTATTATCTGTGTGATTATATAATAACATGCCCTATAAAATAATACAAATTCAATTAATCAGTATAAAATTTCTTAATATTTGATTAATCAGGATTAAATTTAATAATATATTTTTTCCTCAAAAGTCCTGCAAAGTCCTCCTACTTCCTACATACATTGATAGATAAACTAATGCTTCTTATAATGATTAATATTAAAATATAAAAATAAATTGAAGGATATTGAAATTATATGAAGAATATATAAGTATAACGTATATTTAAGTGAAAAGAAGGTATTAAATACAAAATTATGGCAAAAGTATAATTAGAGGTGGTAGGATGAATTTATCTGAAAATATAGAACATGTTAAGGAAAGGATTGAAAGGGCAGCCGAAAAATCTAAAAGAAATCCAAAAGAAATTATGCTTATTGCAGTAAGTAAGACTCAGAGCGCAGAGAAAATAATAAAAGCAAGAGATTTAGGGCTTGAAGTTTTTGGAGAGAATAAGGTTCAAGAAATATTATCAAAGTATGATGAGGTTAAAAATGTTAGATGGCATATGATAGGTCATCTTCAGAGAAACAAAGTAAAATATATTATAGACAAGGTTGAAATGATACATTCTTTGGACAGCATTGAATTAGCACAGGAAATAAATAAGAGAGCAGAAAAGATAGGCAAGATTATGCCTGTTCTTATTCAAATAAATATAGGAAGAGAAGATTCTAAATCAGGAATATATGAAGAAGAGTTAGAAGAATTTATTGAAAAATTGATTGATTTTAAAAATATTTTGATATCCGGTATAATGACAATACCTCCAAAGTCCGATAATGAATTAGAGGCAAGGATGTATTTTAAAAAGATGAGAATAATTTTTGAAAATTTAAAGGACTATAAATACGACAATTTTGATATAAAATATTTGTCAATGGGTATGACAGCAGATTTTGAAATAGCTATTGAAGAGGGAGCTAATATTGTTAGGGTTGGTACAGGAATATTTGGAGAAAGAAAATATTAGGAGGGATAGAAATGTCAGGTAATTTGTTTAAGCCTTTAAATAAGATGATGGGAGCAATTGGACTTACTGATTATGAAGAGGAAGATGTATCAAGTGAAGATACTGATGATGAAATTGAAGAAGTTCCTCAGGTAATTAATTCTAAGAAGAATAAAATAGTAAGCATAAAAAATAATAATATTCTTCCCAGGATAGTTCTGAAAAAACCTGTTGAGTTCCAAGATATAATGGAGATTATTGACGATGTAAAGTCTAAGAGAACAGTTGTAATAAATATGATTGAAGTTGATTCAAAACATGCTCAGAGGATGATAGATTATATTGTTGGTGCATGTTATGCTCTTAACGGTTCATTTGAAGAAATAACAAAATCGATTTATATATTTGCTCCTGAAAATGTGGAGGTATCAAATGAGTTAAAGAGCGAAATCAGCAGAAATAATTTTTTCTCTTTTAATGATAGATAGGAGGAGTAAAATTGCAGTATGCTTTAATTTCAGCAATAAAGGCTTTTATAGATTTATTAGAGATACTTATAATTATCGATGCATTATTATCCTTTATAAATCCTCCTAAAAATAATAATTTAATAAGGATAATTAGAACTATTATAGATCCTATAATAGTGCCTTGTTTTAGATTACAACAGTCTGTTGCCCCAAATCTTCCAATAGATTTCTCACCTATGATAGCTATTTTGTTTCTTGATATAATCAAAAGATTGATTTTAAATATTTTGCTATAATTTATAGATTATATACTAAAGAATATGCAGGTGGATATATGGATATAGAAAAATATTCTTATTATTTTACAGATGATGAGCAGCTTTGTATTGAACTTTTAGATAAAGTAAAAAGAGCAAAAAAAAGTTTCAAATATATACAGACGGATTTTATTTCTCCAGATGCTCAGGAATTTTTAAAAAAAGTCTGTTTTGAGGAAGGATTATTTGTGACTTTTTTTGGAGGATTAGGGGATTTTGAAAGAGCTGTAGGGATAATAGGTACTGAGGAATATGACGGAAGTGCTCCTATAGATGTAATTAAAGTAAGTGGAAACTTTAAATTTGAAAATCTGATTCACAGGGATTTTTTAGGAGCAGTATTGTCGCTTGGAATAAAAAGGGAAAAAGTTGGAGATATAAATTTATATGAGGATGGAGCTGAAGTATATTTACATAAGGAAATTAGTGATTATGTATGTTTTAACTTAACCAAAATAAAAAATACAGGAGTTAAAGCATTAAAAATTAATTATAATGATGCGAGGGAGAGGATACAGCAGTTTAGCGAAAAGAAAATAAATGTAGCATCATTGAGATTAGATTGTATAGTTTCTTCTGCTGCTAATCTTTCAAGAGAAAAAGCTTCATCACTTATTAGAAATGGAAGTGTTAAAATAAACTATTGCTTATGTGACGATTCTTCAAAGAAGCTTAATGAAGGTGATTTGGTTTCAATAAGAGGATATGGAAGATTTTATATAAATAGTTTGTTAGGAATAACAAAGAAGGACAGGATTTCCTTATTAATAAAAAAATATATATAGGAGGTAGAATTTATGAGTATTACACCAAATGAAATAAGCAATAAGGAATTTAAAAAAGCGTTTAGAGGTTATGATATAGATGATGTAGATGAATTTTTAGATCAAATATTAGAGGATTATGAAAAACTTTATAAGGAATGTATGGATCAAAAGGAAAAGATATCGATTCTCAATGAAAAACTCGAGCAATATTCAAATATAGAAACTACTCTTCAAAGCACTCTTCTTTTAGCTCAGGGAGCTGCTGATCAGGCAAAGGAATCTGCCAAAAAGGAATCGGAACTTATTTTAAAAAATGCTCAGGAACAGGCAAATGATATTATAAATAAGGCCCAGCAGAATGTGCTTCAAATAAATAAAGAATATGAAGTATTAAAACAAGAATATAATATGTTTAAATCAAGATTTAAATCCCTGCTCGAAGCACAGCTGAGAGAGCTTGATAAAGAGTAAAAAATTTTATGCTGTAATTCTTTATATATTGACATATTTATTGCTTTGTAGTATATTATTGCATAATATTGAAAAACTATGACAGGGAAGAGTAAACATATTGATGCCTTACAGAGAGCAGGGTAAAGGTGAAAGCCTGCAGGATATAAATATGTTGAAAATCACCCTCGAGTTGCAGGCTGAATTAAGTAAGCCGTGCCGGCATTATTTTTCTGCCGTTATTAAAATCAAGTAAAAAATTGGGTGGTACCGCGACAGACTTCTCGCCCCAGGGGAAGTCTGTTTTTTTATTTGTTTTTAATCTACGATGTAATATATTTAATACAGGAGGGAAAGAAATGGATTATAGTAAAACGCTAAATCTTCCAAAAACTGATTTTGCAATGAGGGCAAATCTTCCTCAAAAGGAGCCTAACATTTTAAAATTCTGGGAGGAAAAAAATATTTATGAAAAGTCATTAAATAAAAACAAAGGAAATGATTCATTTATTTTACATGATGGTCCTCCCTATGCGAATGGAGATATACACCTTGGTCATACTTTAAATAAGGTTTTAAAGGATATAATAAATAAATATAAGGCAATTCGTGGATATTATACTCCTTACGTTCCAGGGTGGGATACCCATGGTCTTCCAATTGAACTTCAGGCTATAAAGAAACTCGGAATAAAAGCCCATGAAGTAGGTCCTTTAAAGTTTAGACAAATCTGTAAAGATTATGCCTTAGATCAGGTTGAAAAGCAGAAGGAGCAGTTTAAGAGGCTTGGAGTAACAGGTGATTGGGAAAATCCGTATCTTACTCTGGAACCTAAGTTTGAAGCTAAACAAATTGAAGTATTTGGGAAAATGGCTGAAAAAGGATACATTTACAAAGGACTAAAGCCAGTATATTGGTGTCCTTCTTGTGAAACAGCTCTTGCTGAGGCAGAAATAGAATATGCTGATGAAACATCATCTTCAATATATGTTAAATTTAATGTTAAGGATGACAAAGGTTTATTTAAAAATCTTAATGTAGATTTAAATAAAGTATATTATGTTATCTGGACTACTACAACATGGACTATACCTGCAAACCTTGCAATATGCCTTGGACCAGATTTTCAATATGTACTTGCAAAGTTTGATGATGAAATATATATAGTAGCTAAAGAACTTTTAGATAACTTAAAGAAAGCTGCAAACCTTGAGGGAGGAGAAATAATTGCATCCTTTAAAGGAAGTGAGCTTGAAGGACAGGTAACAAAACATCCTCTCTATGAAAGAGATTCAGTTGTTATAGTTGGAGATCACGTTACATTAGAATCTGGTACGGGTTGTGTTCATACAGCACCTGGACATGGTGAAGAGGACTTTATAATAGGTCAAAAATACAACCTTGATGTTTTAAATCCTGTTGATGGCAGAGGAAGGTTTACAAAGGAAGCAGGAAAATACGAAGGATTGACCTATAAAGAAGGAAATAAGGTAATATTTGAGGATTTAAAAAATGCAGGGGCGTTGCTTGCAGATGAAAAAATAACTCACTCCTATCCTCACTGCTGGAGATGTAAAAATCCTATATTATTCAGAGCTACTGAGCAGTGGTTTGCTTCTGTTGAAGATTTTAAAGATGAAGCGATTGATGCTATAAAAGAAGTAGAATGGGTTCCAGCTTGGGGTGAGGATAGAATCTCAAGCATGGTTTCTGAAAGAGCGGACTGGTGTATTTCAAGACAGAGAATCTGGGGAGTCCCAATTCCAATATTCTATTGCAAAGATTGTGGAAAGGAGCTCATTACAAAGGAAACAATAAAAAAGGTTGCTGATATATTCAGCGAAAAGGGTTCAGATGCTTGGTATGAACTTTCAGCACAAAAGCTTTTACCAGAGGGTACAAAATGCGAATGCGGATGCAGTGAATTCACTAAAGAAACTGATATTATGGATGTTTGGTTTGATTCAGGTTCAAGCCATGCAGGAGTATTAGATACAAGAGAAGATTTAAGCTGGCCATCGGATATGTACCTTGAAGGGAATGATCAGTACAGAGGATGGTTCCAATCATCCCTTTTAACTGCAGTTGCAACAAGAGGGAAAGCTCCTTACAAGATAGTTATAACCCATGGAATGGTTGTAGACGGAGAAGGCAAGAAGATGTCAAAATCCCTTGGAAATGGAATTGACCCAATGGATGTTATAAACGAATTCGGTGCAGATATTTTAAGACTTTGGGTTTCTTCTGCTGATTATAAAAATGATGTAAGAATTTCTAAGGATATATTAAAGCAGCTCTCAGAAGTTTATAGAAAGATAAGAAACACAGCAAGATATATAATGGGAAATCTTTATGACTTTAATCCTGATACTGATATGGTTAAATATGAAGACATGAATGAACTTGATAAATGGGCACTTTTAAAGCTTCAGCACTTAATTAAAGAGGTTACTGAGGCCTACGACAGATATGAATTCCATATTATGTATCATGCAATCCACAATTTCTGCGTTGTTGATATGAGCAATTTTTATCTTGATATAATTAAAGACAGACTTTATACTTTTAAAGCTGATTCTAAGGAAAGAAGAGCAGCACAATCTGTTATGTATGATATATTAAAATCCCTTGTAAAGATGATATCGCCAATTCTTTCCTTTACTGCTGAGGAAATATGGAGCTTTATGCCTCATGATGCTTCAGATAAATATGATAGCGTACTTCTTTCTGATTGGCCGCAAGTTTCGGAAAAATACGTTGATAAAGAACTTGAAAACAGATGGGATAACATACTGAATATAAGAACCGAGGTTTCAAAGGCTCTTGAAATAGCAAGAGCAAATAAAACAATAGGACATTCACTTAATGCTAAAGTAGATATTTATGCAAAGGGAGAAACTTATAAGTTCCTTAAGGAAGTGGAAAGCTACCTTGAAACTGTTTTTATAGTTTCAAAGGTTGAACTTCACAGTGGACTTGAGAATCTTTCAGAGGGATGCTATGTTTCAGATGTTAATAGTGATCTCGCAGTATTTGTATCTTTAGCGCCAGGTGAGAAATGCGAAAGATGCTGGACTTATAGTGAAACTGTAGGTCAGAATAAGGAGCATCCAACAATCTGTGCAAAATGTGCAGCTAATTTATAATTGCTTTTTAAAATTTCAAAAGAGATTAAACTATTAAATTTATTAGTATTAAAAAGACAGCATAAGCAATGCTGTCTTTTTAACTTTGTTAGTGTTAAAATTCTAATTGTCTGCTATAATATGGATAGTACATTTTATAAAGGAGCCTTAGTGATGAAAGAGATAAAGATAAAGGCATCAAAAGAATATGATGTAATTATAACTTCAGGATGGCATAACCTATTATTTCAGCTTGAAAATCATAAATTAAAAAATTTTTATATTATAACCGATGAAAATGTTTATAATATCCATAAAACGTATTTCGATTTATTGACGGATAAAGCTTCAGGGATTTTTATTATAAAAGCAGGTGAAGATTATAAAAACTATGATACAATTTCAATGATATATGAAGATATGATAAAAAAAAAGGTAAATAGGAAAACAGCTGTTATAGCGATAGGTGGAGGAGTTGTAGGAGATTTAGCAGGATTTGCTGCTTCAACATTTATGAGAGGTTTAAGATTTGTTCAAATACCTACAACTTTAATATCTCAGTGTGACAGCAGCATAGGAGGAAAGAATGGATACAATTTCAATTATATAAAGAATCTGATTGGTAATATATATCAGCCGGATTTAGTATATATTGATGTTAATTTTTTAAAGACTTTAAGCTTAAGGGAATATATTAATGGGATGGCTGAAGTTATTAAATATGGTTTTGTTTGCAATAAAGATTTTTTTAATTATTTAAATGATAACAAAAAAGGAATCATGGAAAGGGAAGCAGATAAACTACTTCATATAGTTTATGAATGTGTCAAAATAAAAGGCAGGGTAGTTGAAGAGGACGAACTTGATACTGATAAAAGACATATATTGAATTTTGGACATACAATAGGACATGGTATTGAAAGCGCATCTGATTTTAATATTCTGCATGGCGAGGCAGTATCGATTGGTATGGCGGCAGAATCATTTATTGCACTTAAACTTGGACTTATAGATACAAAATCTTATGATAAATTAATTTCTTTACTAAAATTTTTTAATCTTCCAGTAAAATTTGATTTAAAAATTGAAAATATACTTGAATACATAAAAAAAGATAAGAAAAAAATATCAAATGATAATAAATTGGTTTTACCTGATGGTATTGGTCATGCTATAATTACATCTGAAATAAAGGAAAGTTTTATTCATGAAACTTTAAAGGAATTTACAAAATAAAGATTTACAGTATGTGCAGGTGGTAAAGTGGTTAAACTAAAAAAAGTTTTAAAAAAAGAAAACAATAATAAAGCAAAAGAAAGAGAAAAGCCTTTAATCATTGCAGGTCCCTGCAGCGTTGAAAACTATGATATATTTGAAGAAACTGTAGCTTTTTTAAAAGAATGCGGTGTTGAATACATAAGGGGAGGTATATTTAAGCCAAGAACCTCACCCTATAGCTTCCAAGGCCTCAGAGAAGAGGGAATTGAGATATTAAAGTCTATAAAAATAAAGTATAATATAAAAATAGTTTCAGAACTTCTTGATTTAAGGGATATAGAAAGTCTTATTGAGATTGCTGATATAATCCAGATTGGTTCAAGAAATATGTATAACTATCCTCTTTTAAAAGAAGTCGGGAAAGCAGGTAAGACAATACTTTTAAAAAGAGGCATATCTGCAACAATAGAGGAGTGGCTGAGCGCTGCTGAATATATTGCACTTGAAGGAAACAGCAATATAATTCTTTGCGAAAGAGGAATAAGAACCTTTGAGACTTATACAAGAAATACCCTCGATTTAAATTGTGTACCTGTAATAAAGCAGAAAACAAATCTTAAAATAATAGTGGATCCAAGTCATGGTACAGGCAAAAGAGAACTCATAAATTCTATGAGCCTTGCTGCAATAGCATCTGGAGCTGATGGAATTATGGTTGAGGTTCATCCAAATCCTGATAAAGCACTCTCCGATGGGGAACAATCCGTAAACTTTGAAGAGTTTAAGTCTATATATAAAAACATAGTAAATCTTTATAACTACATAGGTGGAATGATAATTTGAATATAATTATAAAGAAATCAAAAAACTTAAAAGGGGAATTTAATCTTCCCGGAGATAAATCTATATCCCATAGAGCTGCAATACTGCTTTCTATTTCACAGGGCTGTGCTGAGGTTAAAAACTTTTTATTCAGCGAAGATTGCCTTAATACCCTTAAGGCTATGAGAATTATAGGTGCTGATATTAAGATTGAAAATGGATTGCTTAAGATACGAGGAAATAATAGGAACAAAATAAAAGATATTAATTCTTTCATATACTCTGGTAACTCAGGAACATTGATGAGGCTGATTTGCGGATTGCTTTCAGGTATTAAAGGCAGCTTCCTGATTTATGGAGATGATTCATTAAACAATAGGCCAATGGAAAGAATAATTAAGCCTATTCGCATGATGGGTGGAGATATAAAGTCTATTTATAATAATGGCTGTTCACCAATTGTTGTGAGGGGAAAAGAACTTCATGGAATAAGTTATCAAATGGATGTTCCTTCAGCTCAGGTAAAATCCTGCATTATGCTTGCATCTATTTTAGCAGAAGGAAAAACTGAAATATATGAATTAGAAAAAACAAGAGATCATACAGAAAGAATGTTAAAGTATCTTGGATATAATATCGATGTTAATAATAATATTATAAAAATGGAATGTAAAGGTAGCTTATATTCAAGAGATATAATAATCCCGGGAGATATTTCATCAGCAGCTTTTATAATAGGTGGCTGTATTTTAGCTGAAAGTTCTGAGATTATAATCAAAGATGTTTTATTTAATAAAACTAGAACAGGCTATTTAGATGTATTGAAGGATATGGGAGCAGATATTGAAATAGTTGAAGTTAGAAATTTAAACAATGAAGAATCTGCAGATATAAGGATTAAAAGCAGCAGACTTAAATCTGTTAATATAAATGGAGATATAATTGTAAGGCTTATTGACGAGCTCCCTTTAATTGCTGTGCTTTCATCCTTTGCTGAGGGGACTACGGTTATTAAAGGAGCAAAGGAGCTTAGAAAAAAGGAAAGCGACAGGATTAAAACAATAATTTATAATTTGAAGCAGATGGATATTGAGGCTTACGAACTTGATGACGGTATGATAATAAAGGGGTGCTCCTTTAAAAATACAAAAAGAAAGGTATTTTTTAATTCTTTTAATGATCATAGAATTGCAATGGCTTTTTCACTTGCAGGAATAGTTTTTGATGAAGCTGAAGTTATAGACTGCGGCTGCATTAACACTTCTTTTCCTGAATTTTTTAAGGTTATGAGTTCTATAGGAGCAGATATAAGAATAAAATAGATGAAAATCTAAAACCCACTAAGGGTTTTATTTTTTTGTATTAATAATTTGTTTGTTTTATAGGAAAACTAAAATGGGAGGTACATCTATGGAGAAAGATAACTGTGAGATAGAAAAATATGAGGAACTTATAAAAAATGTCGGTATACAATTAGAAAAATCAAAATTTGGTCAATATGTAGATCTTATGCAGAACCCAACGAGGCTTATAGTATTAAATTTTTTAGGGGGAATATCGAGAGGATTTGGAATTGCAATAGGCTTTACCATATTAGGTGCTATAGTTTTATATTCATTAGAAAGACTTGTAATGCTTAATCTGCCTATTATAGGAGGAGTCATTTCAGAAGTTGTTAAATTAGTACAATCAAGCGTACGATAGGAGGTTTTAGATATGGATGAAAAATTGCTTTTGCATTATAAAAATAAACTCTTAGAAGAAAAGAATAAAGTTACGGATACTATTAATGATATATTAAAAAATGGGATGGCAGAAAATCAAAGGGAAGAAATAGAAGAATTATCTTTAGTAGATAACCATCCGGCAGATTTTGGATCAGAGATGTTTGAAAAAGAAAGAAGATATGCACTTCTTGACAACGAAAAGGAAATAATATATAGAATAGATAATGCATTAAAAAAAATAGAAGATAAAAGTTATGGAAAATGTGAATTCTGCGGAAAAGATATTCCAAAGGAAAGACTTGATTTTATGCCCTATGCAACTACCTGTGTTGAATGCGAAAATAAAAAGGCAAATTATAAAACCTACAGATATGACAGGCCAGTTGAAGAGGAAGTTCTAAAACCCTTTGGAAGAAGCTTTACAGATATAAGTTCAGATATGGAAGACGATATTATGTTTGATGATGAAGATGCTTATCAGGATGTGGCTCAGTATGAAAAAAGACCAGGCATAATAAGAAATTTTGATGATTTAAAGGGGGCGTTTACATCTAAAAGTGAAACTAAGGCAGATGGAGGAATTGTTGAGCCTACAGATAATATATCCAATGAGCAGTATAAAAAACAGCTTCCATAGATTTATTGACTTGCAAATCTGCAAGTCTTATTTTATGATAAAAGAAGCAGCTAAATCATTAGGTAGGGGGAGAGTTATGGAACTATTGTATATTTTTTTGCTGATAATGGCAGATCAATTAACAAAACTTATTGCAAAAATAAATTTATATCCTGATGTTAATATAGATTTAATTTCGGGGTATCTTTCTTTAACTTATCTTGAAAACAGGGGAGCTGCCTTTGGCATATTTAAGAACAAAAAATTCTTTTTAATAGGTTTGACATCAATAGTGATAGCTTTTATGATTTATTACCTTTTAAAGAATAAGGATATTTCAAAATATATGAAAATAAGTCTTATATTAATAATTTCAGGAGCCATTGGAAACCTTATAGATAGAATAACAAAGGGATATGTTGTAGATTTTATCCATTTTTATATTAAGAATATATTTGACTGGCCTGTTTTTAATGTAGCAGATATATTTGTGGTGTGCGGTACAATTCTTCTTGGTGCAATCATTTTACTTTCAAAGGAATAATTGGAGTGGTCTTATGTCAAAAATTATAAATCTGAATGTAGATATAAATGAAGCTAATAAAAGAGTTGATGTTTTTATAAGTGAAAAAATAGAAAATCTTTCAAGATCTCAAGTACAAAAGCTTATAGAGGATGATAAAATATTTGTTAATGACAAAAAAATAAAAAGCAATTATAAAATAAAAGATGGGGACTTAATAGCAATTGAAATTCCCGACCCTGTAAAAATAGATGTAGCTCCTGAGGATATAGACATAGAAATACTTTATGAAGATGAGGATATTGTAGTAGTTAATAAGAGTCAGGGTATGGTCGTTCATCCGGCTGCAGGCAACTATACAGGAACATTAGTAAATGCCCTCCTATCAAAGTGCAGCAATTTGTCGGGAATAAACGGGGCAATAAGGCCAGGAATTGTACATAGGATTGATAAGGATACATCGGGAGTTTTAGTAGTAGCAAAGAACGATATCGCCCATCAAAACCTGTCAAACCAGATAAAAGAGCACAGCGTTAATAGAATATATATTGCCCTTGTTGAAGGGATAATAAAAAACGATTCGGGGGTAATAAATCTTCCCATAGGCAGACATCCTGTGGAAAGAAAAAAAATGGCCGTAGTCAGCAGGGGTGGAAGGAATGCAGTTACTCATTTTAAAGTAATAGAAAGATTTAAAGAAAACACATTGATTGAAGCAAGACTTGAAACAGGGAGAACGCATCAAATAAGGGTTCATATGGCGTATATCGGACATCCTCTTGTTGGAGATCCTGTCTATGGCTACAAAAAACAGAAATATAAACTTAAAGGGCAGGCACTTCATGCCATGACGTTAGGATTTATTCATCCTACAAAAAATGTGTATATGGAATTTACTGCACCTTTGCCGGAATATTTTAATGAGCTTATTAGAAAATTAAGAAATAGTTGATTTTTTATTTCTTAATATGATATATTTCAATTAGATTTTTACTTAAGCCGGTTTTTAGAGCACTGTTAATTATAAAGTTCAACTTTAAAAAAAGAAATGTTTTTTGATTGATTTATTAAATATTAAGATTAGTTAAAAGAGGGGAGATGAAAGATTGAAAATAAAAGCTCAGCTTCTTGATGAAAAAGGAATTGATAGATCACTAATAAGGATATCTCATGAAATAATTGAAAAGAATAAGGGTACTGAAAATATAGTGCTTGTTGGAATTAAGACAAGAGGAGTGCCTATAGCTGAAAGGATTTCTAAGTATATTGAGAATTTTGAAGGTGTAAGCATACCCGTTGGAACCCTCGATATAACCCTTTATAGAGATGATCTTTCAGAGAAATATGAACAGCCAAGTATAAACAATACATCTATGGATTTTGAAATTAAAGGGAAAACAATAATACTTGTAGATGATGTACTTTTTACTGGCAGAACAGTGCGAGCTGCCATGGATGCAATAATAAGGGCAGGAAGGCCAAAATCTATACAGCTTGCAGTGCTAATTGACAGAGGTCACAGGGAGCTTCCTATACGCCCTGATTATGTAGGTAAAAATGTTCCAACTTCTCTATCTGAGATAGTACATGTAAAGCTTTTAGAAACCGATGGGGAAAATAAGGTCATAATTAGCGAAAAAGAGTAAAATGTAATTACTTTCAAAAAAGATTAAAGTATAGCCCATAATACTGCTCAGAATAGTATAAAATTATGGGCTATAAATTATTCTTTATATTTTTTGCAAACTCTTCAGCTTTCTTTTCAATATTTTGAACATTTTTTATTGCGCCTGGGTCATTGGCGGTTTCCATTAAACAAAAATTTGGAGGGAGGCGGAAACCCTTATTAATGTTTAATGCACCGATTAGCTGCTTTGCAACGGAATCACTTCCAGAATTGCCTGATACAATAACTGAAAATATGCTCTTGTCGTAGAAATTCCTTTTTCTATAAAGAGCAGTTATTCTATTTATAATAGCCATAAGATTAGCAGATATTGAATCATTGTAATTTGGACATATCCATACAACAGCATCAGAGTTTTCAATAGCAGGATAAACTTCTTCCACCATAAAACCTCCATAGAAACAGCTGCTTTGTTTGCTGTAATGAAGACATGTTTTAAAGGAACACCCTTTGCAATCGAGTATAGTGCCATTTTCAACATGAAGTTCTTTAATATTTATATTTGAATTTTTTAAATTGCTTTTTACCATATTCCAAAGAGTTAGTGTATTAGAAGTTTTATGAGAACTTGAATGGAGCGCAAGTATTTTAGGAGTTTCCTTATGTTTCATATCATCGTCTGCTATCCTTTTCCCAAGCTGACGGCACATCATAATGCAAATATCCATAAGATTCATTTTTAATGATTTCTGCCATGTGAGAAAATTTGAAAGAGAAACAGTGGCTTCTACAGCAGGATGACCTATAAATCTGCAACCTAACTGGTTCATCAAAAATATAATATTTTGTGCTGCGCTTTTTGTGTATAGTTCGCTGCTACTGTGTATAAGAAGGGCTGCAATAGAGCCTTTTAAGGCGTGAGTATCAGTTTGATACAGCCTTGATAATATTTCAGAAACAGGAAAGCAGTATCCAGCGCTGTTTAGCTCTAATGCAACAATTATTTTTTTAGATTTTAAATCTATAAGATCAGAACAATCCTTTATAAATATTGCTTTGTTATCTCCTAAAGCAGAATTTATCATAATACTTAGTTCTGATGATATTTCTTTTGGGGAAATAACACATATATCATTCATGATTTTTTAACACCTCAAAGGTCTTTTTTATTCTATTAAATAAAATTTCAGGAAGATTTATTCTTTCAATCTCAATACCGGTTGGTAACATCCTGTTTTTAAGCCCCATATATGTTCCGTCAATAAAAATGCTGCTATAGTGCCATTCGCCTTTAAGCGTCGATAGTATAGAGAGGGCACCAGAGGATAGAGCAGGAGCGATAAAGGGTTTATATCCTGTTTCACGCACGAATAAATTAGCTCTTATAGTTTTTTCTGTGAGCTCTTTTGATATATCATCATCATAATCTTTGATGCTGTTTGCAACAATTAATCCTTCGCCGTGGGGGCCAAAAACCCTTCCTTCGCTTAAATATTGTTTTCCAAATCCAAGTTCCTTTGCAAAATAGGCTGCCCTTGAGTACATAACTCCTAAGCCGTAACCTCTTATTTGTTCAGGTGCAAGACCATTAAAGTCAAATTCTCCATTTTCATTCATATTGCTCCATATAAAGGCAGTTCTACACAATAAATCAACAGGATCAGAAACTACAGCAAATATTCCTTTAAACTTCATATCACGAGCTTTTTTTGCATAGAATTTTATAATTTCGGAATTTTTATTAAACTGAGCCATCCTGACATCTTCGGTGTTATCATCAATTTTAGGCACTCCAGCAGTAACACAGAAGACAAACATATCGCATTCAAAAATTTCATCAGATTTTATGGATTTTATTTGAGGAAGAAAATCAGAAGAATTTGCAGATAATATTTGATTACTTTCATACAGCCATCGCATAACTTTATTGTAATCTATATCAAAAATTCCTATACTATTTATTATATCAGCTCCTAAGAGTTTAAGACCTGATAAAAGTATTCCTCCTACGTCCCCGAGTCCTGCAATGTTAATATTCCATTTTACGGGCGGTTTATATTTTAAAACATCTTCCCATGTTATATAATTCAGATTAACACCTATAACCTTTCGGCTTTGTATTTTTTCGCGTAACCAGTCAGGTATAGTAGAGTTAGGATTTATGTTTTGTTTTATAATCTCTATTCCTTCATTAGACTGAAACAATAAATCTTCAGCGCTTATCGAAAAGGTTCGTTTTGATTGTGAAGGAGGCATAAATGAAGCTGCATATATTTTATCAGAAGACATTACTTCTTTTTCGGATGCTTTTTCAAAATTTAGCTCTTTATCAGAAATAAAGATTTGATTATTATATTTATAAAAATGCATAACTCACCTCTATAATCTGTTTATAATATTTTCCATTCTTTTTAGAAGTTCAAGGTCATTTAAAAGATAATTAGAAGGACTTAAACTTAGGTTATAAATCATATTTGTACCATGATCTGGACATCTTGGCGATATAAAAACTTCTCCTAAGGATGATAATGTTAATGTTCTTTCATTTGTTAATTGATATTCCTTTTCTATTGCTAATAGAATATCGAGGGAGTTTTCAATGCATGACAATGATAAATTATATATTGATTCTTTGCTTGCCTCCCTAATAAATGCTGGAGAAGTGTATGGAAGAATCAAGTTTATTGATGGTACAAGGTTTCTCTTTGGGAAAACTCCTCTCCATAAAGTATCGCCTCCAATAAAGGGATATAATGCGCTTTCATTAAACCAGTGTCTTAGTTTTGGCAGAAAATATGCACAGTCCACCTCTCTATTTTGAATATCCATAAGCTCTTTACCTCTTCCTGAAAGAATACCTACAATAATTTTTTTTACTTCTATTTTTTCGCTATTTAAAAGCGGGTCGAGAGCTTTAATTCTATAACCTTTATTTAAAAGATCATCAACGAGTATTACAGGTCTGTTAAAAGAACGAAGCATTTTTACTTGATTTTCAAGCTGAAGATAGTAGGGATATGCTCCTATAGTAAAACTTTTCATATCCGGTGCAAAAAGTTTTTCAGTATGAAGAGCTTTAGTTATTGTGTTTGGAACTATATAACGGCTAAGTATATTTCCAAAAGGAACGCACATAAAAGGTCCTAAGCTTTTTGGCTGAGATACTTGAGTGGGTACACCGTTTTCGGTACATATTTTTTTAACGATGTTTTCATGTAAAATATTTATATCAAAGGATAGAACTAAGTTTCCAGGATAAAGCAAAGATAGAGATTTTTGAAGCTTTTTTCTTGATTTTAATATTGCCTGTTTGATAGAGTAATTATTTTTAAAAGGGTCTTTAAGCATTGTTTCGGCATCGAGGTTTAAAGTAATAGGGTTGCTCATGTTTACAGCAAATATAGGCGATATTGATTCATCTGTAAAAATTTTTATAAATCCTTGATTTTCTAATGTATCAAAAAGAGTTTTTGATACATAAAAATCTAATATATTTTTGAAAACGGCATAGTCATAGTCCTTTGCAAGACAATAGGTTAATGTTTCAGTTAAAATTATCTGCTCAAGATTTTCATGATTAAAATTTCCCAATACAAATATACCATCTATAAATATGATTCTTCCTGCTGCATTATTTCTGATGTATTCAGTTGCGTAGGGATTTTTAATCTCATGGAAAAGAGAACTGAATCTTACCCAATGAAAGGCAGAAAATCCTAATATCTTATTGCTTTTAACATCCTTTGCAATAATCAGCCTTGCAGAATCCTTTAATTTAAAATCCGAAAATCTTTTATAAGCAATTGCAAAATTATTTTCAAATAATTGGCAAAGCATCTTTAAGATTTCATCATTTATGTTTTCAAGAACTTCAAATTCAATTGAAACTGTTTTAATTATAGATTTATATTGAGGCTCTCTTTTGTAAAAGCCGTTTTCGTAAATATAGTTTTGTACAAGAGGATCAAGGAGGCTCGATATATCGCGATTTTCATCTATATTATTTCTAATTTGGGATGAACTTATATCTTCATATTTAGGAGGAAGAGAGAGCCTTATAACATCTCCTTTAATTTTATTTATTGTATTTAAAAATTTAATATCGCTTTCAGAAGAAACATGCTGATTTTTTCTATCAAAAACTATATGTGAAAGTTCAAAGATAGAATTTCTAACATCTGGCATTTTATAGCTTGAGGCATTTAATAAAACATCACTTCCTGCAACCAAATAAACCTTTGAAAAGGGAAAACTTAATTTAAGCTTTTCTATATCTTCAGGATTTCCTATGTTTATTGGAATATCCTCGGGATATAGAAAAATATTAAGCTCATCAGCAACAGACATATTTGCAATATTTTTTCTTAAAAGATTCGGCAGAGTCTGCTTAGACCATGAAAATTCATCAATTTGAAGGTATACTTCAAATCCTAAATCTCTTATGGATTTTGCAATTTCTTTATGACTTAATGAAAATGGATCAAAAGTACCTGGGAAGAAAGCTACTTTTTGTGGATATATAAGCTCGAAATTTCCCTTTAAAAATACATAGTCTGATATAAATCTATAAATATGATTTAAACCGGCTGCATTTGTTAATAATTGAAGCTCATCTCCTAAATCATCGGTTATTAAGGTTAGAACTTTTTTTGCTATAAGTTTAAAAATATTAACTTTTTCGTCGTAATTTAAAGAAGAGTTTCCAAATATATCCCTTCCAATAACGCTGAAAGCATATTGCTTAACTTCTATGTTGTAATTTACAAGCCCATTTAAAAGTATTCCTAAAAGTTTTATGAGTCTATTATTATATCTAATTTCTGTTTCCCTTGAAAGATCTTTATACTTTGAGTAATTTGCAATAGCTATACCTATTGTTTTTAAAAGCAGAGAGCATAGTTCAGGACTCGACTGCTTAATTTTTTCCTGAAGGTCATCTATTAATTCATCAAGTTCAACTGGCTCAAGGTGAAGTATTATTATCCCGAGATATTTTGGTATATATTCTGTAAACTGATACCCTTCAAGTTCGAGAGCTCTTAAAAGCTCAATTGCAACGTCATTTCTTTGTTCTGGCTTAAGATAGGGAATTATTTTAATTAAGGATTCACCAGCACGATTTCTTACACATTCAAAAGCGCTTACTTTTAGAATATTGCAAAAGTGAAGAGCAGTATATAGCCCAATACTTTCATAATTTTTTAATGCATATTTTAGCTGCATTTCAATTTGAACTCTTTTTACAATCCAATTTGTCGCTGTTTTTAAATTGCTTAGAAATATATCAGATGTATTAAGTAAATTTTCTTGAAGAAGAGAAATAGGATTTTTAAAAATAAGTTCAATATCAATAAGCTTTGAAAGTTTATAGATTAAGTATTTTTCTGAAGGTGCAGAGATTGTATCTATTATTTCACTAATATTATCCTTCATTGATGAAGTAAACTTTTGTCTGCTTTCCAAAGATAAATAGGGTATTATATTATAGGAGATTTCAAAGGCTGATAATCTTAAAGAAAGATTGCTGCTTTTTATCATTTTTGCAATATATTCAAAAAGTATATTAAGATTTTCATCTTCATCAGATATAGGGATATACTTGGCTGCTTCTAAAAGATAAAGCTGAACATTATCATTCTTATTTATATATTTAGCATAATAGCTTAGAAGTATTTTTCTGTATCCAAAAGTTTGATTCTGCTTGCAGTTAGAGAAAATTGACATTACTATTGTAATTATGCTGTAACCTATCCATTCTCTATGAAGAGGAATAATTTTGTGGCTTGGATTAATTAATATTTCAAGATATTTGTTAAAAAGTTCATAACCAGTTATACTTTCAGATTTAAAAATTGCATCTTCAGGAATTTCCTTTCTATATTCTTCATCGAAGGTACCTATTAATTTTCCAATCAATTCAGCACACTGTTTTCTAATATCATCTTCAGGGTGAGTAAGTTCATCGTATAAGAACTTAAGAGTAATTAGTTTTTGCTTTTGAGTAAGATAAGTTGAATATTCTTCAAGGGCAGTAATGTATTTTCTAAGGTTTTTCCAGTTGTCTTGGCTTCTTGCAAGTTCAAGTATTTTATTCAAAGATGATTCGTCTCTTAGTAAATACATAAGGTTAATATTGTGCTTTATAGATAGATTTTTAAAACTATCTATTATTTCTTTTCCATGCATTAAAGAGTAATTATTATTTAAAATTTGTTTGTTATTCTCAATATTTGTAAAATTATTAACGTCAACACCTAAACTTATTATATAATCTTCAAAGTCTTTTAACTTTAAATAAACTTTTTTATATCTTTTTATTTTAGCTTCATCGAGGTTATCGAGTTTGTTTAATATTATGTCAAAGGATTCTTTTAAAGAAAAAATATGCATTTGAGGCTTTTTGCTGTCTTCTGAATAGTTTTTTACACGAAAATCAGCATAAATTAACAGCAATGATTCAATAGGAAGATTTTCAAGTTCAAGGTCCCAAGTTGAATGATTAACAGCAATATGACCTATATATTGTATATCATGTTTTTTAAACCACAAATCTGTATAATAATAGTGAAGATAGGGTACCCTTTTTGATTCCCATTCTCTGCATCCATATTTTCCTATATCATGTCCTGCCGCACTTCCTGAAACCCTTCCTAAATCTACAGGAAGGTTTAAATTTATAAGCTGTCTTGCAAGGTTTACGGCAATATAATGAACTCCGCATATATGGTCGAGAGTGTTATATCCTAATATTTCCTGATTTAGCTTCATGGTTTCATATATGCAGTCATTATTGAAAGCTTTAATAAATTTATTGTATTCAAAAGGATTTTCTAAAAAGCTTATCTCATCACGGGAGAGAAATATAAGAGGATACTTGCTTTGCCATGTATTGTCATTAGAATATTTCTGAAATTCAGAAATATTTTTTAGTATTTTTAAATATATTTCACAAACCTTCTTAATTTCGTTTGAGATTTCTAAGTCAACTACTTTAGGAAATGCCTTTGAAAGGGAATATTGATATATAATTTTAAGCCATTCATCCTCTGAATAATCATAGTTAATTTTAAAAAACAAATCTTTACACAGTGCAAATGCAGCATGACAGCTGAAATCATTCTTATCAAAAATGTATGCTGTAGTTTTTTTAAATCCTGAGCTTTGAATTATTCCTTTTATAGTTTTTTCATTAATAGCTAATTTTTCTATCCATTTTTTGTTTAAGAGTTCTTTTGACAGCTTTTTATTAAATTCAACAGCTTTATCGATTTGCTTTATCATTTTATCACCTACACAATAATATATATGAGATATTATATATTTTTTTTCGTTTTGTTTCTATATAAATGCAGTAGAGAATTTTTATAAAATTAAAATAGTAATTTATAGAAATAATAAAAATAATGTGGCATAATATTGAGGGGGTGATAATATTATGGATAAAATAATGGAAAGAAAGGACATACCAGAAAAATTTAAATGGGATATTGACACCATCTATAAGAATAAGGAAGATGTTTTAAAAGAGATTGAATCTATTAGAGAAAAGCTTGAAAAAATTATAATGTTTAAAGGGAATTTAACTGAAAGTGCGGAGAATCTTTATAATTGTCTTTCATTAACAGATGAAACTGGAATAGTATGTGACAGGGTATATGTATATACTTCAATGAAAAGGGATGAGGATAATTCAAATCCTTTAGGACAGGAGCTAAGCGATATAGGAAACAAAATTTATGTAGAATTCAAATCTGCAACATCTTTTATATCTCCTGAAATCGTAATGGCGGGTTCTGATAAAATAAAGGAACTTATAAACCAATTTCCGAAACTTGAAATTTACAAACACTATATCGATGATATACTAAGACAGGAAGAACACTTATTGTCTTCAAATGAAGAAAAAATAGTTATGCAAAGCGGGGAAATGGCTTTTGGGTTTGAAAATATATTTAAAATGTTAAATTTTGTGGATTTAAAATTCCCTAAAATAAATGACAGCTTAGGCAATGAATATGAACTAACCACTTCAAATTTTATAAAATATCAGCAGTCTAAGGACAGGGTACTTAGAAAAAATTCCTTCGATGCCTTATATAACAGTTACAAGGGATTTAAAAATACATATGGAGCTCTTTATTCAAGTTCGGTAAAAAAGGATATATTTTATTCAAGAATCAGGAGTTTCGAATCCTCACTTGAAGCTTCTTTATTTTCAGATAACGTTCCAAAAAATATTTATCATAATGTGATAGATACGGTTAGTGAAAACATTAATCTTCTTGATGAGTATTGCAAAATGAAAAAGCAGCTTTTAAACATCGAAGATTTGCATCTTTATGATTTATATACTCCTAATGTAGAAAACGTTGATATGGAAGTTGAATTTGATAACGCAAAGGAAATGGTTTTAGAAGGTTTATCCATTCTCGGAGAGGAGTATTCTTTGATTTTAAAAGAGGCCTTTGAGAATAGATGGATAGATATTTACGAAAATGCAGGCAAATATTCAGGAGCATATTCTTCTGGTTCCCATGATACAAAGCCATACATATTATTAAACTATAAAAACAAAATAACCGATGTTTTAACACTTGCCCATGAGCTTGGACATTCTGTACATTCGTATTTATCGAGAAAGAACCAGCCCTATATTTATTCTAATTATACAATCTTTTGTGCTGAAGTTGCTTCAACAACAAATGAATGCCTAATGTATCTTTATCTTATGAACAAGTTAAAAGGTGATTATAGGCGATTTATTATAAACAGTTTTCTTGAAACTATTAGAACCACATATTATAGACAAACAATGTTTGCAGAATATGAACTTATAGCGCATGACTTTGCAGAAAAAGGAGAGCCATTAAATGGTGACAAACTGTGCAGTATTTGGATGAGACTTTATGAAAAATACTATGGCAGGGAATGTATAATAGATGAGGGGATTCAAATGGAATGGGCAAGGATACCTCATTTTTATGATGCCTTTTATGTTTACAAATATGTTACAGGGCTTTCAGCAGGGATAAGCATTGCAAAGAGTATTATTGAAGATAGAAAAAATATAGAAAGGTATTTAAATTTCCTAAAATCTGGAGGGAGCAAGTATTCTCTTACTCTTTTAAATGATGCAGGTGTAGATATGTTTTCTAAAAAGCCTATTGAAGATACAGCTAATATGTTTAAATATCTTCTTGAAGAAATACAAAAATAGAGAGGAAGTTCCTCTCTATTTAATTTTATTTGGGAAAATATGTCGAAATTTTTTTATAAAAAAATTTATTAATACTGTATAGAAAATTTAAGAATGGCAATATTAAATAATGGAAGCTCAAGGAACCCACCTTGAGGCGGAAACGAAAGTTTCCATTAACAGAACCCCCCATCCCCCTTAAGGGCCGGTTATCCGGCCCACTTTTGTTTACTAATAAAACTGCAAATATCAATTAATTTAATATTTGCAGTTTCTAAACTTACTTTATTTTATCAAGCTGAGTAATTCTGTATTCAGGATTTTTATTATCATATTTCATAAGAGAGAATCTTGCCTTATAAGTTAATGTTTCTTTTTCACCATTTAAAGAATTTGCTGTTCTTATTACATAAATGCATTCTGAAGGTATATTGTATTTAGTATACTTTGCCTCAATCAGCCGAGCATCGAGAAATGAACCCTTAGTAATTTTTGATATTAGTTTATTTTCAATATTTACATTGCAGGTTTCGATTTCTTCCTTTTGAATAAAAGTTATTAATGAGGATAGAGTATCCCTTCCTAATGTAAAAGCTGTTGGAACTATTTGTGGCGATAGTTTTCCAGATTTTGCGGCAAGGAATTTAAATTCGATACTGCTATTTTTATTATTTCCTAAAGCGATTATGTTTGATTTATCCTCAGGAGATTTTATCAATCCAAAAATTGAGTATCTGCCTGATGCAAGCTTTTCAGCCTTTCCATCAATACATCTGAAAATATGAATTATAGGCCCTTTTTCGTCGGATGATTGCAGAATTATTTCTGAATTCTTATCGCTATTAACGTCTAAAATGGATACCTTCATAGGCCAGTAGTTTGAATAATATCCTAAGGATTTTATAGTAGAGTCAGGTTCAAGGCTGTACCCATTTCCATCGCTTGATATAACATCAACAACATATTTACCTGTTTTTTCATCAACATTAACAATAATAGAGTCGTTTTTTCCATCATTATTGACATCTGCATATATTGTATTTTTTGAAGGATTTAGAGTGTTTAAAGTTTGCCTTGTTTTATAACTTATCAAAAGTACAGCAGCTATTATTAAAATTATTAGTATTATTGCAGCTGATATGAGTTGCTTCTTCTTGAATATATATACTTTTAATTTCATTATTTCACCTCCATTAAATTATATGATTGATTATAAAAAAATATTTGTGGAAAAATAAAATTACTTAAATCTGTTAAAAGAAGATACTTAAAAAATAAAAATAAAAGTGAATTTGGTTTAAAAATGTTATATAATAGTTAATAATCTAAATTAATGAAAAATATGGAGGAATATTATGAAAAAATACGTTTCAGTAATTACAGCTGTTATACTTTTTAGCTGCTTTATCTTCTCTGGCTGTTCTAAAGAAAATAAAGAGAAAGATAAGGGTGAAAAAAAGACTATAAAGGTTGCTGTTATGTATGACAAAAAAAATCAGGGAGGGGCCTATGAAGAAATAGCAAAGGAATTTGAGAAGAATAATGAGGATACTAAAGTAGAAATAGTTTATGATTTTAATGATGAAAATAAAGTGAGAGAAACAATATTCGAAAAAGGGGATATAGACATAGTCGGCATTAAAAGAAATGAGGTTATAGAATTTGCAAAATCAGGACAGCTTTTAGATATTACAGATTTTATAGATGAAAAGGAATTAAGTAAAAAGCTATATAAGATTTGTGTATCCTATGGTAAATATAATGGCAAATATTATGGAATTGGCGATATGCCAATGTCTATTGAATGGTTCTACAATGACAGCATGTTTAAAAAATATAACTTAAATGAACCGGAAGATATTAAACAGTTAATTGATATATCAAATAAACTAAAATCTAAAAAAATTACACCAATAGGAATTGGGGCAATGGATGGCTGGACACTTTCGCTTTTGTTTGGATACATATCAGCTCAAACAACAGGTATAGAGACATTGACATCAAATTATGGTTCTGATGTAAAATCCTATGAAAAAACACCCAATATAAGCAATGCATTCAGCATTTTTGGCAAGATAGCTTATTATTGTATACCTAAAGACAGCATTGATATAAATTATAAAAAAAGTATTGAAGAATTTGTAACTGGCAAGTCTGCTATACTTCCTGCTGGTTCGTGGGCATTAGAAGCGATTGAGCAGTTAAAACCGGCAGGCTTTACATATCAGGTTTTCGAAAAACCAGTAAATATGACTCAGCAGGCAGTATCAAAATACAGTGCCTCTGCGGGTCAGGTTTTGGTAATTCCTTCAAAAAGCAAGAATGCTGAAGCAGCAAAAAAATTCATGGAGTTTTTATTCAGCGAAGATGCACAAAAAATATTTGTAAATAAAGGATATATAGCATCATTAAAATCAGTAAATTCAAGTGAAGATTCAGTAAAAAGACGCATATTAATGCATCTTGATGAATCTGATGATAATTCAATACTAATAATCGATAATATGGAACCTAAGATATCAGAAGCTGTAACAAATGTACTTCAAGACATAATCGAAGATAGAATTCAGCCTGTAGAGGCTTGGAAAAGAGCTTTAAAAACAGCTTTTAAACAATAAAAGGGAAGGATTTTACCTTCCCTTTTTACATTCAGAACATATACCATAAAAATAAAGTTTATAGCTTAAAACATCATAATCAGTATAACTTAAAACATCCTTTTTTAAATTATCAAAGTTAGTGTTTTCTATATCATCTACTTTACCGCAGTTAAGGCATATTATGTGAGGATGGATATCAACATTTGCATCATATCTAAAATTATCTTCACCAACATTAAGCTCTTGTACTAAATTCAATTCTATAAGGGTTTTTAATGTTTTATATACAGTAGCAAGACTCATGGTAGGATAATCTTGCTTCAATTCGTTATAAATCATTTCTGCTGAAGGATGAGTTTTTACAGATTTTAAAAATTTATATATAGCATATCTTTGAGGTGTAAGTTTTAAATTTTTATCTTTAAATATATCATTTATTTTATTCATATACAACCATCCTAATTTATAATTTTTATTATTAAATAGTTTACAGCAATAAATCATTATTGTCAAAGATTATATTTTTATTGATTCTTAATCTAATTGAAAAAGATTAAGTCTGCAAAATTGTACTTTTTCATTAGATTCGTCTAATAGAGCTTTAAGTTCAGCCATGTCTCCGTCCTCTAAAAGTTTATTAAATTTATCCTGCAAATCTGTAGATTCAGAAACCTTTCCTAAAGAGTAAAGAGTAATTATATTATCGAGTATATCGGAAATTATGCTTGATTTTATTTCAAACATCTTTTGAGCTTCTATTATTTCTTCTTTAATTGCCGACATTTCTTGGTCTAATAAAAATGCCAATTCAGCAGATTTTTTTAAACGTTCTTTAATATTTTCAGGTATACTTTGTTTATATTTATAATTTAAAGAGTGTTCTGCAGTAGCCCAAAAATTCATAGCAAGAGTACGTATCTGTATCTCGGCAAGTATTTCAACTTCTCCTTCCGTTGTTTGAAGGGGATATTTAATTATAATATGATAACTTCTGTATCCGCTTTCCTTTTTATTTTTAACGTAATCCTTTTCATATACAATTCTTAAATCCTTCCCATCCCTTTGATGTATAATTTGTACTACCTTATAGATATCTTCAACGAACTGGCACATAATTCTAATACCTGCTATGTCCTCCATTTCCTCTGATATCCTATTTAAAGGTATATCTAATTTTTTTGCTTTTTCTAATATGCTTGATATTTCTTTTACCCTTCCTGTAACGAATTCTATAGGTGAGTATTCACTCTTGCTTCTGTATTGCTTTCGTATACTTTTAAATTTTACTTTTAGTTCTTCAACAGCCTGTTCGTAAGGGATTAAAAATTCCTTCCAATCTTTAACTAGCATTTCCCCCACGCTCCTTTCCAAATTCAATTTTATCAAATAAAATAGCTTTTTTAAATATCAAATGTTTAAACTTTTTTCTTTATGAGAGCAATATGTATGCTGTACAAAAACATTGAGAAACAAATATATTAATAAATATAAAAATAAATGAATAATATTGCGTTTTGTGCAAATAATGAGAGCTTCTTATCTGCGAAATGATATGCAACTAAATAAGAATATGATATTCAGAATAAGAATATATAAGTATAAATAACAAAAAAAATAGAAAAAAAACATAATAAACATTTCAAAATACAGAATATTAAGACATGTTAAAAAATAAAAATAGCTATTGATAATAGTTTTGATGCATAGTATAATTTTTAAAAATACATAGAATTGTTATTGTTACGGAAAACATTATTGATGTTATGTCCGTAAAATAAAAACATTTTTAAGGAGGAATGGAAATTGAAAAAAATTGCGACTCTATTGGCCATTATTTTGACTATTTCAACATTATTTGCTGGATGCAGCAAAAAAGAACAACAGACTTCAAGCAGCAATTCTAATTCCGACGTTATTAAAATAGGAGTTTTTGAACCTATGACTGGTGCAAATGCTGCTGGAGGAGCTCTTGAAATTGAAGGAATTAAACTTGCAAACGAATTATATCCAGAAGTTCTTGGCAAAAAGGTAGAGCTTGTTCTTGTTGATAATAAATCGGACAAGGTTGAAGCTGCAAATGCTGCAGCAAGGTTGACACAAAAGGAAAAAGTTACAGTAATACTTGGAAGCTGGGGAAGCTCTCTTTCTATGGCTGCTGGTGATATCGTAAGAAAGGCTCAGATTCCTGCAATAGGTACTTCTTGTACAAACCCCCTTGTTACAAAAGGAAATGATTATTATTTCAGAGTATGTTTTATAGATCCATTCCAAGGAACTGTTATGGCAAACTATGCTTATTCAAAACTTGGAGCTAAAAAAGCTGCAATAGTTCAAGAGGTTTCAAACGATTATGCTGTAGGCCTTGCAAAATTCTTTACTGATTCTTTTAAAGAGCTTACAGGAGATCCAAACTGCATTGTTGCAGTTTCTAACTACAATACAGGCGACCAGGATTTTTCAGCTCAGCTTACAAATATAAAATCTGCAAATCCAGATGTTATATTTGCACCTGGTAATTTTACAGAATCTGCACTTTTAATTAAGCAGGCAAGACAGCTTGGTATAAAGGCTCCATTTATAGGTGGAGACACATGGGAAACACCTGAATTTGTAACAATAGGAAAGGAAGCTGTTGAAGGGGCTACATTCTCAACATTCTTTACCTCTGAGAAACCAATAACTAAGGAATCAGAAAAGTTCCTTGAAGCTTTTAGAAAGAAATATAATCACGAACCAGCTGCTGTTGCAGCTCTTGGATATGATGCGTATATCCTTGCTCTTGATGCTATTAAAAGAGCTGGAACAACAGATTCCGTAAAGGTTAGAGATGAAATAGCAAAGACAAAGGATTTTGAAGGTGCAGCAGGAAAGATATCCCTCGATGAGAATGGTGATGCTGTAAAGAATGCAGTTATAAAAACTGTTAAAGAAGGTAAATTTACTTATCTTGATACAATTGAACCTAAAAAGTAAAATTAACAAAAAATACGCTTCCTCTTAAAGGGAGGAAGCGTATTTTTAAATAAAATATTCAGGTGGTGAGCTTATGACTTTAGAACTTTTCCTACAGCATTTTGCTAATGGTATATCCCTTGGAAGTTTATATGCTCTTATAGCAATAGGTTATACCATGGTATACGGGATTTTAAGATTAATCAACTTTGCTCATGGAGATATATTTATGATGGCAACCTATTTTGCATTCTTTGGAGTTTTAACATTTAATATGCCATGGTATATTTCCTTTATAGTTGCAATAATATTAACGGGACTTTTAGGTATTGGCGTTGAAAAGGCAGCATACAGACCTTTGAGGAATTCACCTAAAATATCAATTCTTATTTCAGCAATAGGAGTTTCCTATCTGCTTGAAAATTTATCTATTGTTCTATTCGATGGAAGACCCAAACCCTTTCCAACCCCTAATATATTTGCTGATGTTATAAATATTGGGAATATATCAATCCAGAGATTAACTTTTATTATACCTGTTGTAACTATAATACTTTTATTTTTGCTGCTATTCCTTGTTAATAATACTAAAAGTGGTATGGCCATGAGAGCTGTATCAAAGGATCAGGAAACTGCACAGCTGATGGGAGTTGATGTTAACAGCACGATATCTTTTACCTTTGGTATAGGTTCTATGCTTGCGGCAATAGGAGGACTTATGTGGGCATTGAAATTCCCTCAGATTCAGCCTCTTATGGGAGTTATGCCAGGACTTAAATGTTTTATTGCTGCGGTTATAGGAGGAATTGGTAATATAAAAGGAGCAGTTATAGGAGGATTCTTGCTTGGTATAGGTGAGATTTTGCTCGTTGCTTTTCTTCCAAGTTTATCAGGCTATAGGGATGCCTTTGCTTTTATACTTCTTATTCTAATCCTTCTTTTTAAGCCTACAGGCATAATGGGAGAAAAAATTGCGGAGAAGGTGTAACTATGAAAAGAAAAAAGTATAATATAATATTTTCTGTTATTTTAATTATTCTTTTGTTTGTAATTTTATATTTTGCGAAATTATATCTCGATGATTATAAATCAAGAATATTAAATCTTTGTGCTATATATACTATCTTGGGACTTAGTTTAAACCTTATTAACGGTTTTACTGGATTGTTTTCTTTAGGACATGCTGGTTTCATGGCAATAGGGGCTTATACTACGGCACTTTTAACTATGCCAATTCCTATAAAGGAGCAAAACTTTTTTATGGCACCTTTAATATCTCCACTTGACAAGATAGTTTGGCCCTTTTTACCCTCACTTATTTTAGGAGGTATATTGGCTGCCTTTGTAGCTTTTTTAATAGGTGCTCCAGTTTTAAGGCTTAAAGGAGATTACCTTGCGATTGCCACATTGGGTTTTTCTGAAATAATAAGAGTTATTTTCACTAATACTCAAAGACTTACTAATGGAGCTTTGGGATTAAAAGGGATACCTAATACGACTAATTTATTTTGGAGTTTTGGAATAGCTGTTATAACTTTGATTGTTATGATTTTGCTTATTAACAGCAGTTACGGAAGGGCCTTTAAAGCTATAAGGGAGGATGAAATTGCGGCAGAAAATATGGGAATAAACCTTTTTAAACATAAAATTCTTGCCTTTACTATAGGTGCCTTTTTTGCAGGAATAGGAGGAGGGCTTCTTGGAAATTTAATAGGTGCAATTGACCCTCTAATGTTTAGATTTTTTCTAACATATAACATCCTTCTTATAATTGTTCTTGGAGGTATGGGAAGTATAACAGGAACTGTTATTTCAGCTTTCATAATAACGATTTCCATGGAAGCTTTAAGATTTCTTGATGAAAGTATAAACCTTGGATTTTTTACGATTAGAGGAATTCCGGGGCTTAGAATGGTTGTATTTTCAGTGCTTTTAATGATGGTTATTTTGTTTTTTAGGAATGGACTTATGGGAAATAAAGAAATTACCTTAGATATTTTAGCAAATAAATTATCGAAGAAGCCTCTTACCAAAGGAGGTGTTAAGCGATGAATATGTTAAGGACCGAAAATATAACCATGAAATTCGGAGGAGTAACCGCAGTAAAGGATTTTAGTTTAAACATTGATAAAGGTGAAATAGTAGCTCTTATTGGACCTAATGGCGCTGGAAAAACAACTGTTTTTAATATGATAACGGGAGTATATAAGCCAACAAGCGGTAAAATATTTTTAAAGGATAAGGATATAACAGGATATAGACCTGATAAAATAACTTCCTTTGGAATAGCAAGGACATTTCAGAATATAAGGCTTTTTAAAGAGCTTAGCGTTCTTGATAATGTTCTTATTGCAAATCATTTAAGAATAAAATCTAATTTTATTGAAGCTATTGTTAGGCTGCCTAAATATAATAGAGAAGAAAGAGAAATGCATGAAAAATCTATAGAACTTATTAAAAGGGTGGGGCTTTTGGATGTAATTCATGAGAAATCTTCTTCTCTTCCCTATGGTAAGCAGAGAAGGCTTGAAATTGCAAGAGCTCTTGCAACTAATCCGAGCATACTGCTCCTTGATGAACCTGCAGCAGGCATGAATCCTAAAGAGACAGAAGACTTAACAGAATTTATTAAGGAAATAAGAGATGAATTTGATTTAACTATCTTTATGATTGAACATCACATGCAGGTTGTAATGGGAATATCCGATAGAATTTATGTGCTCGATTATGGTGTAACTATAGCCGAAGGAAATCCAAATGAAATACAAAACAATCCTAAGGTAATCGAGGCTTACTTGGGGGTGAGTGAAGATGCTTAATGTTGAAAATCTTGTAGTATGCTATGGAGGAATTGAGGCTTTAAAGGGAATAGATTTTAATGTTGAGGAAGGCAAAATAGTTACTCTGATAGGAGCTAACGGAGCTGGGAAAAGTACTACTTTGAAATCTATTGTAGGTCTTGTAAAACCTAAAAACGGTAAAATTAGTTATTTGAATAAAAATTTATTAAATGTTGAAACAAAAAACATGGTAAAGGAAGGTATAGTACTCGTTCCAGAAGGAAGAAGAGTATTTCCTGATCTCACTGTTTTAGAAAATCTTAAAATAGGTGCTTTTGTGAGAAAAGATGAAAACAAAATTAAAGAAGATTTAGAGTGGGTTTATAGTCTGTTTCCAAGGCTCAAAGAAAGAACCTGGCAGCTTGCAGGAACGCTCTCCGGAGGAGAACAGCAGATGCTTGCTGTTGGAAGAGCACTAATGGCAAGGCCTAAACTTATGATGATGGATGAACCTTCTCTTGGACTTGCTCCTTTAATCGTTAAGGAGATATTTGAAATAATAAAGGAAATAAATAAACAGGGAGTAACAATACTGCTTATTGAACAGAATGCTAATGCAGCACTTCATATTGCTGATTATGCATATGTTCTTGAAACGGGAAAAATCACAATGCAGGGAAAAGGAAAAGAACTTTTAGAAGACGAGAATGTAAAAAAGGCATATCTTGGACAAAACACAAAATAAAAGAGCCAAATAATGGCTCTTTTTTACATCTTTTCAACAACATCGATTCCAAGAAGTGAAAGTCCGTTTTTAAGGACTATTGTAGTAGCTTCTACAAGTTTTAATCTTGCTGCCTTAAGGCCCTCATCTTCACAGGATATAATTGAATATTGGTTATAAAATTTGTTAAATGCTTTTGCAACGTCTATAATATATCGAGTAAGCATTGAAGGTTCATATTTGCTTATTGCTGATAGAATGGCTTCATTAAATGCAGCAATTAATTTAACAAGTTCAAACTCTTCTGTTGAGTTTAGTTTGCTAAAATCTGCCTGTGATTTGAAACCTTCTGCCTTCCTTAAAATGCTCTTTCCGCGAGCATAGGTATATTGAACATAAGGACCGGTTTCTCCATCGAAGTTTAACATATCATCAAAGCTGAACATTATATCCCTTTCGCGGTTGTTTTTTAAGTATGCAAATACTACAGCGCCTATACCAACTTTCTTTGCAACATCTTCTTTGTTTTCAAGATTAGTATTTTTTTGTTCTATAAGCTCTAATGTTCTTGATACTGCTTCGTTTAATAAATCTTCAAGGAATATTACATCACCTTTTCTTGTAGAGAGCTTTTTATCTGCAAATTTAACAAGCCCAAAACCTACATGTACGCAGTCGTTTGCCCAATCATGTCCCATTAGCTTTAGAGTTGTAAATATCTGCTTAAAATGGAGGGCTTGAGGAGAGCCGACTACATAAATGTTTTTGTAAAAATCATAGGTGTTTTTTCTATATATTGCTGCCGCAAGGTCTCTTGTTGCGTATATTGTAGCGCCATCAGATTTTTTAATTATGCATGGAGGTATATTGTATTCATCAAGGTTAACAACGAGTGCTCCGTTGCTTTCTGTAAGAAGTCCTTTAATCTCTATTTCATCCACTACAGCATCCATTTTATCGCTGTAAAAACTTTCTCCAGCTAAAGAATCGAATTTAATGTTGAGCATATCGTAAATTTTATTAAATTCCTTAAGACTTAAATCCTTCATTCTCTGCCAAAGCTCAGTTTCTTCTTTACAGCCATCTTCAAGATTCTTAAAATGCATTCTTGCAAGATCCTCGAGCGATGGATCCTTTTCTGCCTCATCGTGAAATTTTACATAGATTCTTAAAAGTTCATTTATAGGTTCTTTTTCAAGTGCTTCTTCATCAACCCATCTTTTATATGCAACTATAAGTTTACCGAATTGTGTTCCCCAATCTCCGAGATGATTTACCCCTATAGTGTTATACCCCTGAGATTTCATCATTTTATATAATGCATTTCCAACTGCAGTTGAATATAGATGACCTACATGGAAAGGCTTTGCAATGTTTGGAGAGGAATATTCAACTACTACGTTTTTGCCGCTTCCTATATCCGATGAACCATATTTTTCATTTTGCGATAGAGCCATCTCAAGTACATGTTTAGTATAGGAGTTTTTGTCTATAAAAAAGTTAAGATATCCTCCCATGCTTTCTACTTTTTCAAGATAGTCTTTGCTTATGCTTTCTTTTAGTTCCTGAGATATTAAGTTTGGAGCCTTTCTCATAGTTTTAGCAAGTTGAAAACATGGAAAAGCATAATCTCCCATTTCTGGCTTTGGAGGAATTTCAAGAAGCTTTTCTATGTTCTCTATTCCCATATTTGTTTTTTCATTGATTTTTTCTGCGATTATTTTTTTGTAATTCATTATTTTACCTCCTTTTGTATATAGATGAAATTCTTAATTATCCTTTTAATAAAAATAAAAACCGTCTCAGCAAAGAGACGGTTTGACCGCGGTACCACTCTAATTGGCAGTTGCCCACTCATTTTTTAACCCTATCAGGGACTTACCATACTAATGCTTTGCACTTTCCGGCAGCGTCTTAAAGGCTCTATTCCCAAAGCTAAAACTACAGAGCTTCCACCATCCTCTGCTCGCTTAAAGTTATCACTAAGGTACTTTCCCTTATCATCGACTTTTTCTATTAATTTTTTTATATTATACAATAACTTAAAAAATAATTCAATTATGAATTATATTTAATGAATAAAAAGGATTAAAGAAAAAATAGGAGAATTATAATAATAAAATTATTTTCAGCAGGTGATAGTATGAAAAAAACCCTTGCATTAATTACAGGAACAGATAATACACTTGTTACACTAAAGGAACAGCTTGAGAATTATATAGGAGACATTTTGAGCATAAAGGCATTTGCAACGGATGAAGGAATTAATGAAACTATTAATGCAGATCTTGTTATAATTTCTACTTCTCTTATTTATGAAGAGGCAATAAAACATGTAGGCAAAACCTCAAAAGTAATTATAGGAAGAAGAGTTTTAAATTATAGCAAGATAGAAAAGATTTTATCTATACCGTATAAAGAGGATGTACTTTTTGTTAATGATTGTATGGAAACTGCTTATGATTGTATAGAATGCTTTGAAAAATTAGGACTTAATCATATTAATTATATTCCTTTTTATCCGGGGTGCAAGCTTAGCAAAAAAGTAAAATATGCCATAACCCCTGGAGAGAAAAATATAGTACCAAAGGGAATTGAAAATGTAATCGATATAGGACCAAGGCTAATAGATATGACAACAATTGCAGAAATATTGAAAGAATTCAACCTTCTTGATGACAAATGGGAAAGCATATCTTCAAAATATATGAGTAAAATAATAGAGCTTGCTAAAAAGCTTGCTTTAATATCGAATGAAATGACCAAAGCATATAATCATATAGTATCTGTTATGGACGGAGTTAGAGATGGGATTCTTGCAATTGATAATGAGGGAATAATTACAGCTTTTAATGAAAATTTAAAATGTCTTCTTGGAATAAGGCATGGAAATATCATAGGCAAAAATATAAGACAAATAATTAATGATTTTAATTTAAGAGAATTTATACTTAACGGCAAGGAAGATACATCAAAAATTATAAAAATTAAGGAAAGCGAGTTTGTTTTAACTAAATTTTCATTAAAAGAAGATAGAATAACCGTAATTACTTTCAAAAGCGTAAAGGATACTATTGAGTTAGAAAAGAAATATAGATATGAACTTTATTCAAGGGGATATTATGCGAAATATACATTTGATGATATAGTTGGTGTAAGTAAAGAAATAAATAACATAAAAGATATTGCGAAAAAGCTTTCGTTATCAGATTTGTCTATTCTTATAGAAGGAGAGAGCGGTACAGGGAAAGAATTATTTGCATCTGCGGTACATAATTATTCTGCAAGAAAAAACAAGCCCTTTGTTGCTGTAAATTTTTCTTCTCTTCCAGAAAGTCTTGTTGAAAGTGAGCTTTTTGGCTATGAAGAAGGAGCCTTTACTGGTGCTTTAAAAGGTGGGAAAATGGGTTTTTTTGAACAAGCTAATGGAGGTACGATTTTTCTTGACGAAATTGGAGATGTATCCCTAAAAGTTCAATCGAGGCTTCTTAGAGTTCTGCAGGAAAAGGAAGTAATGAGGATAGGAGGAAACAGAATTATCCCTATAGATGTACGAGTAATAGCTGCAACAAATCAAAATTTAACTGAACTTGTTAAAAAAGGTTTGTTTAGAATGGACTTATATCATAGGCTTAAGGTACTTTATATAAATATTCCTCCTTTAAGGAAACGTCCTGAAGATGTTATAGCTTTAATTAAATATTTTTTATGTGAAAGAGGATTAGAGGATATTGAAATTGATGATGAAGTTTTAAAAAAGCTTTGCAGCATGCAATGGACCGGAAATGTAAGAGAACTTAGAAATACAATAGATTATATTATTGCAGTATGTGATAAAAAAAATATATGTATAAATGATTTGCCTCAGGATAGTTTCTTTAATGGTTTAGAAGCCGTAGAAGATAAGGAATATTCTGATATTGAAGTAAGAGGAGATTATAAATTTATATTAGAGAATATCTATGAAGTAATGAAGAAGGGTCAAAGAGCAACAAGACTATCTCTATCCAAATCTGCAAAGGAAAAAGGTTTTAATCTGACAGAACAAATGATAAGAAATCGTTTAGATGAACTTGAGAAACTTGGATTAATTAGTAAAACAAAAGGTAAAGGAGGAACGACTTTAACCTGCTTGGGAATTGAAAAGGTAAAACAAATGCTTTAATTGGGTTATATTGGGCTTTATAAAAGCCAATATAACCCAATTTTAATATAATATGCATCTAAATTGGTGTTATTTTGATAATTTTAAATAATCATATTTTGGCATGGGATTTGCTATTAATATAAGTAAATTTTATTAGAGGGGGAATAATAATGAGTGAACCGACAGTAAAAAAATCACCTTCGGCACAGACAGTTAAAAATAAGGAGGTAAAAGTGCCGCATACCTATACCATAATATTTTTTATAGTACTTATCTGCTGGCTTTTAACATTTATTGTACCTGTAGGAAAATTTGAGACTACAAAGGTTAAATATAACTATAAAGGTCAGGAAAAAACTAAGACAGTTGTTATAGCAGATTCGTTTCAATATGAGGTAGACAAACAAGGAAATGCAGTCAGAAAACCTGCAAGACTTTGGGGAACTGAAGATTTTGGCGGATATGGAATGTTAAACTATATGTTTGAAGGATTAGTAAGCGGTGACAAATGGGGTTCTGCAGTTGGAGTTGTAGCTTTTATACTTGTTATTGGAGGAGCTTTTGGTATCATTTTAAAAACTGGAGCTGTGGATTCAGGAATTTTATCAATGATTAAAAGAACAAAGACAAATGCTGCTGCAATAATTCCTATATTATTTGTACTATTTTCTCTTGGCGGTGCAGTATTTGGTATGTCTGAGGAAACCATACCCTTTGCTATGATAGTCATACCTCTTGTTATAGCCTTAGGATACGATGCAGTAGTAGGAGTATGTATAACCTATGTAGCGAGTCAAATAGGTTTTGCAACTTCTTGGATGAATCCCTTCAGCATTGCTGTAGCACAGGGCATTTCTGGAGTTCCAGTAATGTCAGGTGCAGGTTTTAGAATAGTTATGTGGATAATATGTACATCCGCAGGACTAATATATACTATGATGTATGCAAAGAAAATAAAAAAGGATCCTACAAAATCTCTTTCCTATGAAACAGATAAGTATTTTAGAGATGAATTTAAATCAAAGGAAGATATCAACTCTGAATTTAAATTAGGTCATAAATTAGTGCTTTTGACAGTAGGTATTGGAATAGTATGGATAATTTGGGGAGTAACAAAGAAAGGTTATTATATACCGGAAATTGCATCTCAATTCTTTGTAATGGGCCTTGTAGCTGGTATTATAGGCGTTATATTTAAGCTTAACAATATGACTGTTACTGATATGGCAAAAGCCTTTCAAAATGGAGCATCTGATTTAGTTGGTGCAGCTCTTGTAGTTGGTATGGCAAAGGGGATACTTGTTGTTATTGGAGGAACAAGTCCAACTGATTCCACAATATTAAATACTATACTGCATGGAATGGGAAGTGCGCTGAGAGGACTCCCAGGGGTTCTTTGTGCATGGGTAATGTATGTATTTCAATCTGTATTCAATTTCTTTGTTGTATCGGGATCAGGGCAGGCTGCAATTACAATGCCGATAATGGCTCCTTTATCTGACCTTGTTGGAGTTTCAAGACAGGTTGCATGTCTTGCGTTCCAGCTTGGAGATGGCTTTACTAATCTCATCGTACCAACATCAGCGTGTCTTATGGGGGTTTTAGGTGTAGCTAAAATAAATTGGGCTAAGTGGGCAAAGTGGCAGATTAAGATGCAGGGATTTTTATTTGCTCTCGGAACTGTTTTTATAATAATTGGTGTAATAATAAGATTTTAGTTAATGTATGGGCAGGTTTTTAACTTGCCCATACAAAATAAAACGGCGAGGAAGGGATAAAATGATAAAACTTATAAAAGGAGCAGAAATCTATACACCTGAATATATAGGAAAAGGCGATATACTAATTATAGGCGATAAAATTGGAGCGGTTTTTGAAAATATTAATATTGAAAAAATCCCTTTTATTGAATTTGAACAAATAAACGGAGAAGACAAGATTGCTGCACCAGGATTTATTGATTCCCATGTTCATATTCTCGGCGGAGGAGGAGAAGGAGGATATAAAACAAGAACTCCTGAAATAATGCTCTCTGATATCATAAGAGGAGGTATAACAACAGTTGTTGGATGCCTTGGTACTGATGGAGTAACAAGAAGCATGGAAGGGCTTCTTGCAAAGGCAAGAGGGCTTGAGGAGGAAGGAATAACTACATACATTTATACAGGCTCTTATAGAGTACCAGTAACAACTATTACAGGAAGTTTAATGAAGGATATTATATTGATTGACAAAGTAATTGGGGCAGGTGAAATAGCACTTTCCGACCACCGCTCATCGCAGCCGAGCATTGATGCTGTTACGCAGCTTGCTGCAGATGTTAGGGTTGGAGGAGTATTATCTGGAAAGGCTGGAGTTGTAAATTTCCACCTTGGAGATGGAGGCAGAATGCTAAGATACTTATATGAAATCGTTGAGAAGACTGAAATTCCATTTTCTCAATTTTTACCGACTCATATGAACAGAAATATTAAACTGTTTAATGAGGGAATTAAATATGCAAAGGCAGGAGGGTATATAGATTTTACAACAAGTTCTGACCCTGTATTTTGGGAAGAAGGAGAAGTAAAAGCAAGTAAAGCCCTTAGAATATGCTTAGATGAGGGAGTAGATATTAGCCATATAACCTTTACTTCTGACGGCCAGGGAAGCCTTCCTATGTTCAACGATAAAAAAGAGTTTATTGGTCTTGGAATAGGAAAGGTAACATCTCTTTATTATGAAATCAGGGATGCGGTGATTGAAGAAAAGGTACCCTTTGAAAAAGCTATAAAGGTTATAACTTCAAATATAGCAGCTATTTTGAAGCTTAAAAATAAGGGCAGGATAGATAAGGGGCTTGATGCAGACATTGTGCTTTTAGACAAAAACAGCCTTGAAATTGATACAGTAATATCAAAGGGGCAGATTATGATGAAGGATAAGGAAATTAAAGTTAGAGGAACCTTTGAAAATAAAATTTAAGGCAGGAGAAACCTGCCTTATAACATTTTAATGACTTTATTTATGCTCTCTATAGTATAGTCTATTTCTTCAAAGGTTGTAAAATATCCAGGGGAAAATCTTACTGTGCCCTTTGGAAATGTACCGAGGGTTTTATGTGCTGAAGGTGCACAGTGAAGTCCCACTCTTGTCATTATTCCAAATTCCCTATCAAGCGTAAAAGCCACTTCGGAATTATCTAAATTTACAAAATCGAGAGATATAGCGGCAGTCCTGCCTTCAACGCTGTTTAAACCAGAAAGCTTAATTCCATCTATGTTTTGAATACCATCTAAAAAACGTTTTGTAAGTTCCATTTCTTTTTGGTGAATTGAATCTATTCCTATTGATTTTATAAATTTTAATGAAGCGTTTAAACCAAATATATTAGGTATGTTTAAGGTTCCTGATTCAAACTTATCCGGCATATAGTCAGGCTGCTCTTCAGATTCGGATAAACTGCCTGTTCCCCCCTCTATAATCGGGTTTATTTCATTTACAATATCATCTTTTATAATAAATCCTCCAACGCCCTGGGGACCTAATAAGCCTTTGTGGCCTGTAAAGGCTAAAGCCGTAAGATTTAATTTATCAAAATCTATGTTGAGAACCCCTGCGCTTTGAGCAGAATCGAGGAAAAAATAAAGGCCATGCTTCCTGCATATATTTCCAATTTCTTCAATAGGCATTATCGTTCCGCATACATTTGAGGCATGAGTCATAACTATAAGTTTAGTGTTTGGTTTTATGTGTTTTTCTATATTAGAGGGATTTAATCTTCCATATATATCGCATTGTACCTTATCAAAAAAAATCCCTGATTTTGAAAGGGAAGTTAATGGGCGCATAACTGCATTATGCTCCATTGAAGATACGATAACGTGGTCTCCCTTTTTTAAAATTCCGCGAAGGAGCATATTAATGCTTTGGGTTATGTTCATAGTGAATACTACATTTAGAGGATTGCTGAACTTAAATAAATCGCAGATTAGCTCCCTTGTTTCATAAACCACATGTCCAGAAGTATAAGATGTTTGATATGTTCCCCTTCCAACATTTCCACCTATATTATCTATATAATCGCATATGAATTTTGATACATCAGGTGCTTTAGGGTAAGAGGTAGCGCTGTTATCAAGATACACCCTTTTCAATTTATCACTTCCTTTAATTTTTTATTAATTAAATTATTGTATGATTAAATCAAAAACCTTATAATTAATTTTAATAATATATGGAAATATATTATTATATATATATTTTATCATTTGCTTTATTTAAAAAGAAGTATTTGGAGGCGGTTTTATGGGAAAACCTTTTATTGGAATAACCAGCGATTACATGATATCTGAAAAGGGTATGTCCTTAGGGCAGGAGAGATACTTTGTTTCAAAGGAATTTATTGATGCGGTTATAGAAGCTGGCGGAGTCCCCGTAATTATTCCAATAATCAATAAGGAGGAGGATATACTTAAAATAATGGACTCCCTTGATGGAATAATTTTATCCGGAGGATTTGATGTTAATCCTATTTATTATGGAGAGGAGCCAAGCAAATATGTGGGATTTACATATACTCCGAGGGATTTATGCGAGCTTTTTATTGTAAAGGCGGCAATTGAAAAGGATATGCCTATTCTTGGAATAAGCAGGGGACAGCAGATTATGACAGTTGCTTTTGGAGGAAAGCTCTTTCAGGATTTGAGTGAAAATGAGTCTTCATATATTAACCATATGCAAAGGGCAAGCATAAACGATATAGGACACTATGTAGATATTCTTCCTAATACGAGATTATTTAAAATATTTGAAAACGAAAGGCTTCTTGTTAATAGTTTTCATCACCAAGCAGCAAAGACGGTGCCAAATAATTTTATTGTATCTGCTACATCTTCAGATGGCATTATAGAAGCAATTGAACATAAGACAAAGCCTATAATGGCAGTTCAGTGGCATCCTGAGATAATGATTAAAAAGCATCCTATAATGCTTAGAATATTTGAGGAGTTTATAAACTGGTGTAAATAAATTATTGATATAATTAATGTTTGTGTGGAGGGTAAAAATGAATGTATTTGTTACAAGAGTAATGTCAAAGGAATCTATAGAATATTTAAAACAGTATTTTAATGTTAAAATAAATGAAAAGGAAAAAACCCTTTCAAAAGAAGAATTATTAGAGAATGTATCTGATTGTGATGCAATTATGTGTCTTTTAACGGATATAATAGATAAAGATATTATTAAAAAGGCAGGCAGGACAAAAATTATTGCTAATTGTGCCGTAGGTTATAACAACATAGATGTTGAAGAAGCAAAAAAACATGGAATAGTTGTAACAAATACTCCAGATGTTTTAACGGATACAACTGCGGATTTAGCTTTCTCTCTTATATTAGGCGTTTCAAGGCGTATTGTAGAAGCTGACAGCTATACAAGAGCAGGACTTTTTAAAGAATGGGGACCGACGCTGTTTTTAGGACAGGACGTTGCAAATAAGACTCTTGGAATAATCGGGGCAGGACGTATAGGAAAAGCAGTTGCAAAAAGAGCTATAGGATTTAATATGAAAATATTATATACTAAGAGAAACAGAGATGAAACCTTTGAAAATGATACTTCTGCCAAATTCGTTGATTTAGATACTTTGCTTAAGGAATCAGACTTTATATCAATACATGTTCCTTTAAATAAGGGAACATATCATTTAATAGGGGAAAGAGAGCTAAGCCTCATGAAGAAAAGCGCAATACTTATAAATACATCGAGGGGACCTGTCGTTGATGAAGAAGCGCTCGCCTATGCATTAAAGTCAAGAAGAATATGGGGAGCTGGACTTGATGTATTTGAAAAAGAACCAGAAATTAATAAGGAACTTATAAAGCTGAGCAATGTTATTTTACTTCCGCATATTGGAAGTGCTACAATAGAAACAAGAGGAAAGATGGCAATGATGGCAGCACAAAACATAGTTGAAGTATTAAATGGAAGAGCTCCAATTAATCCTGTATAAAATTTTTGCAGAAAAAATAATTTTTGCTTGACAAGTATATTGAAGGTATGTATAATTATAAATAATTAATAAAGGCAAATACATTGAAGGGAAGAGTAAGTACAGAGGTAGTTATAGCGAGTTGATGACGGTGGAAGATCAACATGAGGGCTGTACCGAAGAACATCCCAGAGTATCTAACCGAAATCTTTTTGAGAGTAGGCTTAGACGGAGCCATACCGTTATAGAGTGGACAGTATCGAATATTTTATATTCCGTACTGATAGAGTGAGCCTTATGCTAATTTGGGTGGTACCGCGGAAACAAACCTTTCGTCCCTTGGATGGAAGGTTTTTTTTTATAAAAAATGCATGGCCGTGCAATTGTATAAATATAAAATTATAGGAGGATTTATAAAATGAGTGATATTGTAAAAAGTTTAATAATACCAGAAGGATATAAACCATTTCTTGATATAAGAGAGACAGAAATAGCTATAAAGAAAATTAAAGATTTTTTTCAGGCTGAACTATCTAAAAAATTAAACCTTACAAGAGTATCAGCACCTTTATTTGTAAGACCTGAGACAGGTATAAACGACAATCTAAATGGATATGAAAGGCCTGTATCCTTTGATGTTAAGGCAATAGATAGCAAAGATGTTGAAATAGTTCAATCCCTTGCAAAATGGAAAAGGATGGCTTTAAAAAGATATGGATTTAGCGTAGGAGAAGGACTTTACACTGATATGAATGCAATAAGAAGAGACGAAGATCTTGATAATCTTCATTCGGTTTATGTTGATCAGTGGGACTGGGAAAAGGTAATAAGAAAAGAAGATAGAACTGTGGATAAATTAAGGGAGATAGTTGAGGCCATTTACAGCGTATTTAAAGCAACTGAGGATTATGTAGCAAAACTTTATCCTCAATTTACAAAAATACTTCCAGAAAAAATAAGCTTTATAACTACTCAAGAGCTTGAAGATTTATATCCGGAATTTTCACCAAAAGAAAGAGAAAACATTATTGCAAAAGAAAAAGGTGCAGTATTTATTATGCAGATTGGCGCAGAGTTAAAGTCTGGAGAAAAGCATGATGGAAGGTCTCCGGATTACGATGATTGGACATTAAACGGAGATATAATATTTTGGAACCCTGTACTTGAAATCGCTTATGAATTATCATCGATGGGTATAAGAGTAGATGAGGACGCTCTAAAAAGGCAGCTTAAAATGAGCGGCTGCGAAGAAAGAAAAGAACTTGAATTCCATAGAATGCTTCTTGAAGGTCAGCTACCTTATACAGTTGGAGGTGGAATCGGTCAGTCAAGAATTTGCATGTACTTTTTAAGAAAAGCACATATAGGTGAAGTGCAAGCTGCTGTATGGCCGGATAAAATGATTGAAGAATGCGAGAAGAACAATATATTTTTACTATAGTTAAAAAATGTCTGCACATTTATTATTAGTGCAGGCATTTTTCTTCATAATCAATAACTAATTTTAATAAAGTAATAAAAATTGGAATAAATTACTTTCTATTTTAATAATATTTTGAAAAATTTTAACTTGAATTGACAGTATATAAAGATTATTATAATAATTATAAAAATAAATTTAAAAGTCGGGGGATAAATGATGAAACTTAAGGAAATAGTAAATTTGTTGGATGCAGAGGTATTATGCGGAAGAGAAAAACTTGATTATGAAGTAAATTTTGCATTTGGAAGCGATCTTATGAGTGATGTGTTATCTCTTGTAAACAAAGATACAATACTTTTGACAGGGCTTACAAATATACAAGCTGTAAGAACAGCAGAAATGATGGATATAAAATGTATAATTTATGTTCGAGGAAAAAGACCGGATGAGCAGGTTATAAAACTTGCGCAGGAAAAGGATATATGCCTTATTTCAACTAAACATATATTGTTTAATACATGTGGTATATTATATGTTAATGGTTTAAAAGGAGCTGAAATTAATAAATGCACGATGAATATATAAAGCTTCACTATGACGTTTTAAGCGGTGATTATATAAGGGGTGGTGAGGCCTCGAGCAGCTTAAAAAAAGCTTTAATGCAGCTTGGGATTAATAATAGTGTAATAAGGCGAGCCTGCGTGGGATGTTATGAAGCAGAAATGAATATTGTCATTCATAGTTTAGGAGGAGAAATAGAAGCCGTTATATATAAAGATAAAATTGAGATTACTGCAAAGGATAGGGGACCTGGAATAGAAAACATCAATCTTGCAATGCAGGAAGGCTATTCAACAGCGTCAGAGGAAGCAAGAGAGATGGGATTTGGAGGAGGAATGGGTCTTCCTAATATGAAAAGGAGCAGTAATAATTTTTATATAGAGTCAGTTTTAGGGGAATATACACTTATAAAAATGATAATTAATATTGATTAAGGTGATATAATGAAAGATATATTTCATTCAGTAAAGTTGATAGAAGAAAATTGCAAGGGCTGTACGAAATGTATGATAAATTGCCCTGTGGAGGCTGTAAGAGTAAAAAATTCTAAAGCTGTTATTTATACTGATAGATGCATTGACTGCGGAGAATGTATAAGAGTCTGCCCATATAATGCTCATGTTGCTGAGAAGGATGAAACTTTTAATATTGAAAATTTTAAAGTTAAAATAGCAATTCCTTCGGTAACGTTATATACTCAATTTGGAGATTATATTAATCCAGTGATTATCAATGAAGCTGTAAAAAGCCTTGGGTTTGATGAGGTTTATGATATAACCTATGCATGTGATATAGTATCTGAAATAACAAGAAAGGAAATATCAAAGGTTCCTAAACCAGCAATTTCACCATTTTGTCCAAGCATAGTGAGATTAATAAATGAAAGTTACCCTGAGCTTATGGAACATGTAGTAAAGGTTTTAACTCCAATAGAAGTTGCTGCTTATTTAATTAGAGATAAATATAGAAAGTTAGGCTATAATGATGAAGAGGTAGGAGTTATATTTTTGACTCCATGTGTCGGGTGGATAACGAAAATAAAAAATACTCAGCTTGATTCTAAGTCTCAAATAAATGGCTCTATTGCAATAAGCGATGTTTATTCAAAAATTATAAAGTTTATTAATAAAAATAATAAGAATATTGATGCGAATGAATCTGCATCTATGTCCTGTACAGGATTAAGATGGGCAACGACTGGGGGACAAAGCTTTTCTATGCATATTAAAGAGCATATAGAAGTAGATGGGGTTAAAAACGTTATAAGAGTGCTTGATGACATAGAAAAAGGAAAGTTTGATGATGTTGATTTTATTGAAGCCCATGCATGTACAGGGGGATGCCTTGGGGGCATACTTCTTGTAGATAATCCTTTTAATGCTAAAAGGATTATCAAGAAATATTGCGTACAATTAAATTTTACAAATCGATTTAATAGAATAAATGAAAAATATCAAAAGGATTTTTTAAGCGATGTTTATACAAAAGCCTCAAAAGGCCTCAGGCTTGCCGATGATTTTGAAAGCGCAGTAAAAAAAATGAAGTATATGAATGAAATAATAAATTTACTACCAGGTATAGATTGCGGACAATGCGGTTCACCTTCATGCAAAGCTTTTGCTGAAGATGTCGTTAGAGGATTTTCAACTCTTGATGAATGTATTATGCTGAAAAAAGGAGAGAAGTAAAATGAAAGTTAGTGATTTGGTAGAAAAATTAAATTTAAAGGTAGTTTCAGGATTTGGTGGTATAGAAAAAGAGGTTAAAGGAGTATATACCTGCGACCTTTTAAGCTGGGTAATGTCCCATGCAGTTAAAGGAAATGCCTGGATTACTGTTCAGGTTCATCCTAATATAATTGCTGTTGCATCTTTGCTTGAATTATCATGTATCATAATACCGGAAGATATAGAAATTGAAGATGTAACCTTAGAAAAATCAAATCAGGAAGCAATACCTGTAATTAAGTCGAGCATGAATTCCTATGAATTGTGTTTAAAATTAAGCCAAATAGGAGTTTGATATGCATATATATATTGACTTTCATATTCATACAGCACTATCCCCCTGCGGGGATAGCGATATGACACCAAATAATATTGTAAATATGGCTAAATTAAAAGGTCTTGATGCAATAGCTATAACAGATCATAACAGCTGTGAAAATGCAAAATCTTGTATTGAAGCGGGTAAAACTGCAGGAATTTTGGTGATTCCTGGCATGGAAATACAGACAAGAGAAGATGTACATGCACTATGCCTTTTTAGAAATATTGAATCGGCTATGACTTTTCAAGATTTAGTATATAATTCATTGCCGCAGTTGAAAAACAGACCAAATGTTTTTGGAGAACAAATATTATTTGACTGCAGAGATAATGTAATTGGTATAAACGATAGACTTCTTTTAACATCTTCAAATATATCTTTTAATGAGGCTTGTAATTTGGTTAAAAAATTAAATGGTGCATTTATTCCTGCGCATATAGATAGAAATTCTTTCAGTGTCATTTACAATCTTGGTTTTATTCCAGATAATCTCCCTATTAAGACAGTAGAATACAGTAAATATGAAGATTTAAAGAGATTGAAGGATTCTAAAATTATAAAACCTGACTACAGATTTATAAAATCCTCTGATGCTCATTATTTATGGGATATACTTGAAAGAGAGAGCTTTATTGATGTAGATGAGTTTACAGTATCTAATATTATAGATGTTTTATAAACAGCCTTTTGGCTGTTTTTTTATACACCATGATTAAAAATAACTTTTAATGTTAATAATTTAAAATAGAAAATATATAGGTGGTGTATAATATGACAGATAAAGAAAAACTGATTTCCTTTGAAAAATATATGAGAGATATTGGATACGATGATGAAACAATAAATTATAATATTAATGTCGTCAGGCTTTTGATAAATAATGTTTTGTTTTTCTTTCAAGAAACTCTCGAGACAATAGATAGTTATTGCTTTGAAGAATTCACAGATATGATTACACTAATTGATGCTGAGCTTGGAGGAAGAGATGGAATACCTAAAATGCTTGACGCCATGATGACATTAACAGAATTTCTGAAAATAAATAAATTCATAAAAGGCGGTAAAATAGCCTATTATAAAAGAATGTTTTCAGATATAGATTATTATCTTGATAAGTATGACAGAATGACAGGAAGAAAGGATGATTCTAAGGAATTTATAAAAGATATAACAACAAACAGGTTTGCATCTTTAGTAATCAAAGCTGTTGAGGATATAAATGTATATGATATTGAAACAATGGATTTAATCGACAGAATACTAAATGATGTTCCTTTAGGAAAGGAAAATGGTAGTGAAAATATATCGGTTTTAAAATCTATATTATGCAGTTTAAAGCTTCTTGAAGAAAAGAACAATGGTTTTGAAGCTACAAAAAAAGGAAGATGCCTCTCAAGATTATCAGCAGAAGAAAGATATGCTGCTATTTTATATCTACTTTTTTACAGTGCAGGCTGGAATATTGCAGATTCTAAAAGTTTTGATACTGATAATGATATAAAAGAGATTATCCCAATTTTTTCTTCAATTTTCAAAGATAAAAAAGAACTTACAGTTGATATAAGTGAAATGCTTAATATAAAAGAGGATGAAGTGCTGATTGAGATATCGAGCGATAGATTTAGAATTGCAAGAGCAGAATCCATTCCATACAGCAAATATTTTATTGATATTTGTTTGAAGGGCATGGGATTAATAGATATAGCTGAGACAGAAGATGGCAATTTTATTTATTCAACCAATGACTTTGGACAAAAAATTTTTAAAATAATGTATGAAGAGTGTATTTATGACATAAAAATAAAGCTTGATATAATAGGACTTGAGATTAGAAATAGAAAAGATTATGAGAGCATAGAAAAAAGGATAATTAAATTTATTATGACATATGGTGCGAACAGCATAATATGGGATTATTTTGGGCAAATACTTCTTTTAAAGAAAAACTTTGAATCGGCTTATACAGTGCTAAAATATGCTTATGAAAATTGTAATAAAAGGAGCAAGGTTTCAAAATCCATTTTATATCATTTAATTCTTTGCTGCAGGAAATTAAAACTTGACGAGGATGTAGAAATATATGAGAAAAAACTGCAAAGCCTGCAGAAAGCTTAAAGAGTTAGTAAAACCCATGTTACGCATTTTAACTAATCAGAGGAAGCCTCCACTTCTGTAAGTGGGGGCATTTCACATATAAGCTGTAACATGGGCTTAAATTTTAGGGATGCTTAAAGAGTTTTTGCCTTTATTCTTCCGATAGAGTAAATTTTTTAAGTAATTTTTGTTTTGCAGTCCATAATTTAAGCGATAAATCTACATAAAAATTGTGAGGGTTTTCGAATCTTAATACTTCATCCCATAAAGTATCCATTTGACTTATAGAAAAATCTCTTATTTCTTTAACTGATGGGCTATTATATATACATTTGCCCTTATCAAATATTTTTATTAATAGCTTTTTAGCATAGAAGTTTGTAATAGTTTTTTTCTTCCATGTATAAATAGGATCAAATATTTTTAGAGGTTTTGATTCATCAATAACCTCACCAGCAAAAGTTATAAGGTCAGCTATGGCTTTATTAGTTGATTTATCAAAAAGTCTGTATATTTGTTTAAAACCGGGATTTGTTATTTTTTCTGCATTTTCACTTATTTTTATTTTGGGGACTATTTTCCCGTTTTCTTCAACAGCAACTAATTTATATACTCCTCCAAATACTGGTTCTGACTTTGCTGTTATAAGCCTTTCACCAACCCCAAAGGAATCGATTTTTGCACCTTGAGATAAAACATCCCTTATTATATATTCATCAAGTGAGTTTGAAATTACTATACTGCAATCGTTAAAACCAGCATCATCAAGCATTTTTCTTGCCTTTTCTGTAAGATATTTTATATCACCGCTGTCAATTCTTATGCCTTTTGGCCTTATACCCTTTGGCACAAGTTCTTCATTGAAAACCTTTATTGCATTTGGAATCCCTGATTTTAAAACGTTATATGTATCAACTAAGAGAAGGCAATTATCTGGATAAGCTCTTGCCCATGCTCTAAAAGCATCGATTTCATTATCAAACAATTGTACCCAGCTATGAGCCATTGTACCAACAGCAGGTATTCCAAACAATTTTTCAGCGATAGTACATGCTGTAGAAGTGCATCCTCCAATATATGCTGCTCTTGCACCAAAAATAGCACCGTCATATCCTTGAGCCCTTCTTGAACCAAATTCGAGAACTGGTTTACCCTGAGCAGCTCTTACGATTCTGTTTGCTTTTGTTGCTATTAGGGTTTGATGGTTAATTGTTAGAAGAATCATCGTTTCTACAAATTGTGCCTGCATTATAGGACCTTTTACTATAACAAGAGGTTCCCCAGGGAAAATAGGTGTACCCTCTGGAATTGCCCAGACATCGCAGGTAAACTCGAAATTCTCAAGATAGTTTATAAATGTATCATCAAATTCATTTTTACTTTTTAAAAATTCAATATCTTCTTTTGTGAATTTTAAATTCTTCATGTATTCTATCAATTGCTGAAGTCCAGCCATAATACAAAATCCACCATCATCAGGAACTTTTCTGAAAAACATATCAAAATAGGCTGTTTTATTTTCAACACCGTTTCGTAAATATCCGTTAGCCATTGTAATTTCATAAAAATCAACAAGAAGAGTTAAATTTCTATCTTCTTTCCAATCAAATGTAAAAGCCATGTTTTTTTCTCCTTTTAAACAAAATAATGTATCACAATATATTTTAGTATTATAAAAACTTAAATTCAAGAAAATATATTATAATTGAAAAACTTTAAAGTTTAACTATAATTTCTTATAATATAAAAAGATTAACTTAATAAAAGGAGGCAGAAAAGTGGCTTCGATTGGAGAGGTTAAGAAAAGATTACCTAAAGAATTTATAGATAGGCTTTATAAACAATTTACACCTATAACTGCCGATAAAATTCTATACGGAATGGGCAGTGAGAGACTTACTACCCTTAGAGTAAATACATTAAAGTATGACAGGCAGAGTTTAATGAATGATTTTAGACGTTTAAATATTAAATTTGATAGAGTTATGTGGTATGAGGATGCTTTTATCATAAAAAATATGCATGAAAAGGAAATAAGCCAACTTGATATTTATAAAAATGGATATATATATCTGCAGAGCTTATCTAGTATGATTCCGCCAATCCTTTTAAATCCTAAAAAGGGTGAAAAAATACTCGATATGGCTGCATCTCCTGGAAGCAAAACCACTCAAATAGCAGCGCTTATGGAAAATCAGGGCAAAATAATTGCAAATGAAGTGGATAAAATAAGAGCTGAAAGACTAAAATACAACTTATCTCTTCAGGGAGTAAAAATCGCTGATGTAAGATTGGGAAGAGGAGAAAAAATAAAGGAAGAGTATAAGGAAGAATTTGACAGGGTGCTTCTTGATACTCCATGCAGCGGTGAAGGAAGATTTATTTTTAATGAGCCTATAACATATAAAAGCTGGTCATTAAAGGAAGTAAACAGGCTTTCCAATCTGCAGAAAAAGTTGATTGAAAGCGGCTTTAAGGTGCTTAAAAAAGGTGGAACACTTGTTTATTCTACTTGTACTTTGAATTTGGAAGAAAATGAAAATATAGTCGAATATGCATGCTCCAACTTAGGACTTAAAATAGATAAAATAGAGATTGATTTTAAAATTAATAATATTAACAATAATGGTGGTATGCTTAAAATTTTACCTTCAAAGGACATGGAAGGATTTTTCCTTTGTAAATTAAAAAAGCTGTAAGAATAATCTTACAGCTTTTCATGAAGTTACTATTTCATCAATTGTATCATTGTAAATAGTTTCTTTGCTTAAAAGTTCAAAGGCTATTTTATCGAGCTTATCCTTATTTTGCTTTAAAAGAGCAACAACTTCATCGTATAGCTTTATAATGCTTTCGTTGCATATTTTTAATATTTCCTGTGAATTATTTACGCCTTCTCTCTCAAGGAGTTCGTAATTTAAAAGACCTGTGGCGTCAAACATGCCGTAGTATTTGGACATTAAAATCAGTGTTTTAGTAGCATTTTCAATATCTTTATAGGCTCCAGTTGTGATGTTTTCTTTTCCGAATATTATTTCCTCTGCGGCTCTTCCGCCAAGAGCTATTTTTATATTATTTAAAAGATTATTTTTTGTTTGATACATTCTGTCAGGAGAAATATTTAGAGTATATCCTCCAGCACCCTTTGTGCTTGGAATTATTGTAACCTTTTTTATGATGTTTTCAGGACAGACGAGTTTTGTGATGAGTGCATGTCCTGCTTCATGATAGGCTGTTATTTTTTTATCCTCTTCTTTTAAAAAGCTTCTATCCTTTTTTTCTGCACCTGCAATAACTACTCCATAGGCTTTATCTATATGTTCCATAGTTATATAATCTGAGTTTTCTTTTGCAGCAAGTATTGCAGCTTCATTGATAAGACTTTCAAGTTTTGCACCTGAAAAATAAACAGTCATTTGCGCTATTGAGTATAGGTCTACGTTTCCATCTAAAGGTTTATTCCTGCTATGAAGCTTTAATATTTCGTATCTTGCGTTTACATCAGGAAGTCCAACTTCTATGTGCCTGTCAAATCTTCCTGGACGAAGAAGGGCATCGTCTAAAGTATCGAGACGATTTGTTGCAGCCATTACAATAATCCCATCGCTGTCTTTAAAACCAGACATTTCTGCAAGAAGAGCATTTAAGGTTTGATCTCTTTCGTCTGAACCTCCATCGGCTCTTGAATCTCTTTTTTTACCTATTGCATCGATTTCGTCAATAAAAATAACTGCCTTACCCTTTTCTCTTGCTTTTTTAAATAAATCTCTAATTCTTCCTGCACCGACACCTACATATATCTGTACAAAATCAGAGCCGTTTACTGCAAAAAATGGTACACTGGCTTCGCTTGCAAGAGCTTTTGCCATAAGAGTCTTACCTGTTCCAGGAGGACCATATAATATAACTCCTCTTGGCATTCTTGCGTTGTATTTAGAAAATTTTTCAGGAGAAACTATAAAATCAACAAGTTCTTTTATACTTTCCTTTGCTTCATCGTTTCCTGCAATATTATTAAAAGAAATACCTGAAGTTTTTTCTATTTCAGCATCTATTGTTGAAAGTTTGAATGCACCTGAAACACTTTTGCCTCGGGAAGAAATTAGATAAACAGTTGCAGATATAATAAAGAATGAAAAGAGTGAAAGGGGAATAATGTCACTGCTTATAGGTCCTTTACCTTCATGTACATTAATTCCTTTGAGAAGTAGAAATTCTTTGAATGTGTCAGTTCTTGGATTCTGTGTGTAAAATATTTTGCTGTTTTTAAATTTTATCTTTATCATTTCATTATTAGAGATATATACATCGGTTATGCTGCCCATTTCTACTTCTTTTAAAAATTGATTGTACTGAATTATATTTTTGCTTTTTAAAGAGGATTTATAGTTAAAGAAAATTCCAGCAATCAATATAAAAATAGCCAAGGGAATCAATATTCTTTTCTTTTTTATATTTTTCATGAAATCACCCCTTGATAATTTAGTTTACATAATATAGATTATACTTGTTTTATGAAAATTGTAAAATTATTTACATAAATATTTCCTTGTTATTTAATGTTATAATTAACAATAGGTATTAAACGAAAAAATTGATATAATATAAAAAATAGATTATGTTGAGGAGATATAATTATGAAGAAGGTTATAATCTATGCTGATGGAGGATGCAGGGGGAACGGAAAGGAGAATACTATAGGAGGATATGGAATAGTTTTAAAATACAAAGATGTTGTTAAAGAAGTCAAAAAAGGTTTTAAAAATACTACGAACAATATAATGGAACTTACAGCAGTTATAGATGCCCTTTTGCTGCTTAAAGAACCATGCTTTGTTGAATTATACAGTGATTCCGCTTATGTTGTAAATGCATTTAATAAAGGATGGATACAAAAATGGCAGAAAAACGGCTGGGTTACAAGTGCTAAAAAACCTGTAAAAAACAAAGAGCTATGGCAAAAGCTGATTGAACTTACTAAGTATCATAAAGTAGAATTTATAAAGGTTGAAGGACATTCTGATAATGAATTGAATAATAGATGTGATGAACTTGCAAATAAAGCGATGGATGAAATGGAAAATAACATTAATAAATAGAAAAATGCAAGAAATATGTTAAAATAAATCAAATTTGCAATTATCCCTTCATTATTTTATAATAGAATTAGATATAGATGAAGGGATGAGGTCTTATGGAAATAGAAAAAGAATTAAATAATCTGGGATTAATTAATTTTAAAAATGTTTATAGAAATCTCTCAGTATGCAAACTTGTTGAAAATTCAATATTGAGAGGAGAAGGGAACCTGACATTATCAGGGGCTTTAAACATTAATACAGGGAAATATACAGGACGTTCACCAAAGGATAGATACATTGTTGATTCGAAAGAAATACACAATGATATAAATTGGGGAGATACGAATATTGCGATTAGTGAGGAGAATTTTGAAAGACTATATGCAAGATTGCTGGCATATTTTCAAAACAAAGACATATATGTGTTTGATGGTTTTGTTGGTGCTGACAAAAGATATTCTATGTCAGTAAGGTTTATTAATGAACTTTCCTCACAAAATTTATTTGTTCATCAGCTTTTTATTAGACCAACGAAAAAACAGCTTGAGGATTTTTACCCTGATTTTACGGTTATATGTGCTCCAGGATTTAAAGCAAATCCTGAAACAGATGGAACAAATTCGGAAGCATTTGTAATTATAAATATTGAAAGAAAATTAATTATAATTGGCGGTACTATGTACTGCGGAGAGCTTAAGAAGTCTATTTTTTCTGTTATGAATTACTTTATGCCAAAGTATGGTATATTATCTATGCACTGTTCTGCAAATATTGGAAAAGAAAATGATACAGCTCTTTTCTTCGGACTTTCTGGAACGGGTAAAACAACGCTGTCAGCAGATCCTGAAAGAAGACTTATAGGAGATGATGAGCATGGATGGTCTGAAGATGGAATATTTAACTTTGAAGGAGGATGTTATGCTAAATGCATTAATCTTTCAAAGGAAAATGAGCCGCAAATTTGGAATGCAATTCGATTTGGAACTTTGATTGAGAATGTAGTTATTGATGGAGAAGGCAGGGAGGATTATGCTGATTCTAAGTATACTGAAAATACAAGGGCGGCATATCCAATAGAATATATACCTAATGCTGCTACTGAAGGAATAGGAAGTCATCCTAAAACTATATTGTTTTTAACTGCCGATGCCTTTGGAGTGTTGCCTCCTATTTCTAAACTCTCAAAGGAACAGGCGATGTATCATTTTGTATCTGGTTATACAAGTAAAATTGCAGGAACAGAAAGAGGAATAAAGGAGCCTGTGGCTACTTTTTCAGCATGCTATGGAGAACCATTCATGCTTTTAAACCCATTATTTTATGCTAAGATGCTTGGAGAAAAGATTGAAAAATATAATGTCAATGTTTATCTTGTAAACACAGGATGGATAAAAGGACCTTATGGTGTAGGGGAGAGGATTAGCCTTTCTTATACAAGAAGTATGGTAAGGGCTGCTATAACTGGAGAACTTGACAATGCTGAGTATGAGCTGCATCCTATTTTCAATGTGCTTATGCCCAAAAAATGCAGCAACGTTCCAGAGGAAATTCTTAATCAAGTAAATACTTGGAATGATAAGCAGAAATATTATGATACTGCCTATAAACTATTAGAGAAATTCAATAACAATTATAAAAAGTTTCACATACCGGAGTTTATGAAAGAAGCAGCAAGTGCATTAAGATAAAGAGCAGAATTTCTGCTCTTTTTTGTTAAGAAAATCGCTTTATATACGATATATATATAGAATTGATTTTGGAGGGATTTCTATGAGAATAAATAGAGCAGTGAATACATCAAAAGTAACTAATAACAATAACATCGTAAATAAAAATATAAAATCAGAATCCTTCTCTCTATCTCTCGATATGGCAAACAAGGATCAAACAGAGCAGAAGCTGATGAGAATGCTAAGGAATATAGAAAATATAGGAAAAAAGCTTATCTCAACAAGAAGTTTAGAAGATGCAAAAGAGTACAAATCAAAGATACAGGAATATTTATCCTTTGTCGTTAAGAATGTATATATATTGAAGAAGGAATCCTCTCCTTTTAATTATGGAATAAGAGTAAGAATTGAAATAATAAATAAAAAGCTTGATGAAATAACAAAGGAACTTATTGAAAATCAAAAAAGTACTATTGAGTTTGCTGATAAGATTGAAGAGATAAAAGGATTGCTTGTTGATGTATATAAATAATAGGATTGTATGGTAAAGTTAGTTAATGGTAATAATGGATATATATTTCTCTTAACATTGCGTAGCATTTTTGATATAATGAGTATACGAAATCCTGAGATGTTCGTCGAGCCTGTAATTTCAACCGACAGATAAAGTAAGGGAGTTTGCGTCGGTATATGGATGCCGTGTCTATTTATTAGAATCGCAGATATATTCCGCAAAACACCCACCTGCAGAGAGTGCGGGTATGAAATTAACAGGCAGCGGCATGTTGGGAGTTTTTTTATGCTTAACTATTGACATTATTATAAAATATGATAAACTATATTTTGTCAGCGGTCCTATGGTCTAGTGGTTAGGACGCCGCCCTCTCACGGCGGTAACAGGGGTTCGAATCCCCTTAGGACTACCAATTTAATATGGTCCTATGGTCTAGCGGTTAGGACGCCGCCCTCTCACGGCGGTAACAGGGGTTCGAGTCCCCTTAGGACTACCAAAAAATCTATCCTCTATAGGATAGATTTTTTTCATATACATAAAAATAGTATATTTTTTATATATTAGTAAATACTATTTTCGGAGGTGAAATTTATATATGTCACACTACGTCGAAAAATCAAGACCAAGCTTTTTAGGAGCAATTATTAGATTCTTTATAGCTGCAATCGTGTTAGTGGCTACAAGCTATATAGTCCCCGGATTTTTTGTTGCAGGTTTTTGGACGGCTTTTTTAGCGGCCATTGTTATTGCAGCAATTGATTATTTAATATCTGCAGCATTTAATTTTAATGCTTCTCCTTTTGGAAGAGGAGTGGTAGGTTTTTTAGTATCGGCATTAATAATTTATCTAACGCAGTTCATAGTTGGCGGAGTCGTTGTTAGCATATGGGGTGCCATTTTAGCTGCATTTGTCATAGGCGTGCTTGATATTATTATACCTGTTAGATTAATGTAAATATATATAATTGTATTTAAGCAAGTAGATTACTCTACTTGCTTAAATTATGTGCAATATATTTGAAATACAAATAATATATGATATAATATTTATCAGAATTATATTTGGAGGTTTTTGTATGGAACGGTATGATATTGCCATGGGTATTGTAAGGGTTACAGAAGCAGCTGCTCTCTCTTGCTCTAAGCTTCTTGGACGGGGAAGTGTTGAGCTTATAGAAAAGGCTGCAGTTGATGGTGTAAGACATGCATTTGAATTGCTGCCTATTAAAGGAAGAGTAGTTATTGGAGAATGCGAACTTGATAAATGCCCTATTCTTTACATAGGAGAAAAAGTAGGTATGTGGGAGGATGGTCAGGAGGAATTTGATATTGCTGCAGATCCATTAGACGGCTCGATACTTGTTGCAAAGGGAAGTCCTAATGCTATTTCAGCCATTGCTGTTTCAAAAAAAGGCGGAATTTTCAGAGCACCTCAGATATATATGCAAAAGATTGCAGTAGGACCTAAAGCTAAAGGTTCAATAGATATCAATTTATCATTAAAAGAAAATATTTATAATATAGCAGATTCATTAAATAAGGATGTTAAAGAAATTACAGTTATGATACAGGATAGGCAAAGACATGAAAAACTAATAAAAGAAGCAAGGGAAATAGGAGTTAGGGTTAAACTTTTTAAAGAAGGAGATGTTGCGGCTGCCCTTGCAACAGCTTTTGAAGATACAGGAGTTGATATGCTTATAGGTATAGGCGGCGCACCAGAGGGTGTTCTTGCAGCTGCAGCTTTAAAATGCCTTAGGGGAGAAATTCAAGTAAAACTTCTTCCGGAAAATGAAAGACAGATTGAAATGTGTAAAAGGGCAGGTATAGAGGATATAAGCCGAGTTTTAGAAATTGAGGATCTTATAACTGAAGATGATGTATATTTTGCTGCAACAGCGATTACTGACTGTGATATTTTGAAAGGAATAACCTATAAACAGGATATAGTTAAAACCCATTCAGTAGTTATGAGATATGAAACAGGGGTTGTTCGCTTTGTTGATGCGACTCATAAACTTGATAGCAGCCTTTTAAACATAAGAGAAGACTTTAAATTATATAAAAAAGTTTGAATAATTTTTATAAAAAGATATATATAGAACTATTTTCTTTATTACATATAAGAAAATAGTTCTTTTTTGCAAAGCTATTAGTGGTTGCTAATTATAAATTTTTCTGGTACTTTAAAACATAAGAAAATACTAAACTAAAAAGGGGAAGATAATTTGAGAACCTTTATTACTCTTGAATTTGATAAAAAGACGAAGGAAGAAATTATAGAGATTCAAAAAATGATTAGAGAGAACAGTTATTCAGGAAGATTCAAGTATATTGATAATTTTCATCTTACTCTTAAATTCTTAGGTGAAACAGATTTGATAACAATTGACATGATAAATGATGAACTGAATAAAAAATTAAAGGGTTTTAAATGTTTTAAACTTAATTTTTCTGGCATTGGAGCCTTTGGTGTGGGTAGAACAACAAGAACTATATATTTAAAAGTAAAAAACCCTTTGGATAGAATTAATCACCTTTTTAATATTGTTGATGAAGCTACGGCATTATATGGTTTTAAATTAGAGAATAAATATGTACCTCATGTTACTATTGCTCAGGATGTTGAACTAAAAATACCCTTTAATGAAATAGCTGATAAATCTGAGAGCTTATTTAATAAAGAAATATTTTTTGATAAATTAGTTATTATGAAAAGTGAACAAAAATCAGGTAAAAGGATATACTCCCCATTAAAAACAATTCTGTTTGATAAATAATCTAAATATAGCATAATATATTTATAGAAATTGATGGGGATGATTTAATGAAAAAAAGTCGCATTCCTGCATTACTTTTTTTAATCATTCTGATAGGAGTAGTAATATATTTTAGAAGAGATATTGCAGCAGTTACAAAAAATCCTCAACTATTTAGAGATTTTATAAAATCTTATGGAAATTTTGCTATTCCAATATATTTGCTATTAAGTTCAATACGTTCGGTTTTTCTTCTCCCTGCAGGTGTATTTGCAATAGCATCAGGAATTACTTTTGGTGTATTTTTGGGCTCAATTTTAACCTGTATAGGAGTGACTTTAAGCGGAATATTAGCTTTTTTTATTTCAAGAATTGCAGGGAAAAGTTTTGCTGTAAAATTATTTGGAGATAAAATAAAAACTGTTGAAAACAAAATTAAAAACAAGGGAGCGTTATATATCGCTGCACTTAGAATGGTGCCCATATTTCCTTTTGATGCAATAAGTTATGTTTCCGGTTTTTCCAATATAAAATTGACGAGTTTTATATTTGGAACATTTATAGGAAGTGTACCTGGAGCCTTTGTTTATACATACCTTGGCAGTAATATTGTAAATATACATTCAAAGCAGTTTATTTTATCTTTATGTTTAGTTATAATAATTTCGTTGATACCATTATTATATAAGTATGTATTAAAGAGAGGATGATATTATATGGTAACAAAAGAACAAATACAAAGAATTAACGAATTATATAAAAAGCAGACTGAAGGAGGTCTGACAGAAGAAGAAAAAAAAGAACAATATGAATTGAGAAGACTTTATGTAGAATCTGTTAAGGAAAATTTAAGATCACAGCTTGAAAAAATTAAGATAGTAGATGAAAAGGAAAATAAAATGATGAATAATGATGGTAAATGCAGTTGTCATAATCATAAACATTAAATTTAAGGTGAAAGTATGAAAAAAGAAATTAGAAAAAAGATGATTTTTTTGAGAGATAGTTTTCATAAAGAAGAATTGGACAAACTAAGCAGCCAAATCATTAAAAACATTATAAACTGGTCATTTTATAAAAATTCTACTGCTATAATGCTTTATAGCAGCATAAAAAGCGAAGTTAGAATTAACGATTTATTAAAAAAAGGCATAGAGGATAAAAAAACAATAATACTGCCTAAGACTTTAAAAGACAACAGAGAGCTTTTGCCCTGCATTGTTGAGGATATAAAGGAACTTCATATTGGAAATTATGGAATACTTGAGCCTATGGGTAGTAAAGTTTTAGATAAAAACAGCATTGATATTATCTTTGTCCCAGGGGTTGCATATGATTATAATGGTTTTAGAATTGGCTATGGAGCGGGATATTATGATAGATTTTTGAAGGATTATAAAGGAATAAAAGCAGGTGTATGCTATAGTTTTCAAGTTATTGATGATGTATTTCATGATTTATATGATATAAATATGGATTATTTGATAACTGAAAAGGGAATAATTAAAACTGGTGATATTTAATGAATGTGTATTCTATAGATAATGAAGTAAATAAAATTGAACATTATGAAATAGATTTTAATAGTAAATGTTTTTATTGGATTGATATGAATCCGGAGGAGCTTAAAAAAAATAACAAGAATCTATTTAACTTCGAATACGATACATTAAGTGAATGCGAAAGCGTAAGCCAGTTTGCAAAGGTAGATTTTTATGATAATTATACCTTTCTTGTTTTAAATTCCCTTAAACATGAAAATGGGGTTGTAAAGCCCGATGAATTTAATATATTTTTAGGGAAAAACTATATAGTTACAGTATCAAAAAATACCGTTAAAATATTAAATGAACTTCAGGATGAAATAATAAATTATAAGAACAGCATATTTTTTTCAAAGGAAAAATCTCCATCAAAATTTTTATACTACATTTTAGATAGACTTATACTTAACGATTACGAAATTATAAACAAGCTTGAAAATACTGCGGATGCTCTTGAAATACAGATGATGAAAAACCCTGATGGGCAGTTTCTGCAGGCGCTTTTACACTTAAGGCATCAAGTACATACCTTAAGGAGATGTGTTGCTCCTTTAAGATATATAGGAGATAATTTGCTCTGTAATGAAAACAACATAATTGAAAAAGAGTGTATCAGGTATTTTAATCAAATAAACCTGAAAATAGATAAGCTAATGTTTTCCCTTGAGAGCCTTATTCAGTATATTGTCCTTGTTAGGGAAGCTTTTGAAGCGGAAATAGCAAATAAAACCAACGGATTGATGAAACTTTTTACGATTATAGCTATGTTCTTTTCGCCGCTTACTCTTATAACGGGTATATATGGAATGAATTTTAAAATACCCGAATATAGTTGGAAGTATGGATATTTTTATTCACTTTTTCTTATGGCTTTTATATCCGCAGGGTTGTTTGTTTATTTCAAGAGAAAAAAATGGTTATAAATTTAATAAGGAGAAAAAAATGGAAAATAGTAATGGTTATATTTTAAATATAGATAAAAAGTCAGTATGGGAGTATAGGAAAAACGATAAAAAGTTAAATATATTTGCTGAAGAATATAAAAATTTTATAAGCATTGCAAAGACTGAAAGAAGGACTATTGATTGCTGCGTAAAAACTGCTAAGCAAAAAGGTTTTGTTGATATAGATGAAGTTATATTGTCAGGTAAAAAACTAAAAAAAGGAGATAAAGTTTATAAATTAAATAGAGGCAAGGGTGCAGCTTTTTTCTTTATTGGGAGTGAACCTTTTAATTTTGGTATAAAAGTTATTGCAGCGCATACCGATACTCCAAGACTTGATTTAAAGCCGAGACCTTTGTACGAAGATAATGGATTAGCGATGCTTGATACCCATTATTATGGTTCTATTAAAAAATATCAGTGGACAACTATACCTTTATCCCTTCATGGAATTGTTATAAAAAAGGATGGCAGTTTAGTAGATATTAACATTGGAGAAGATGTCAATGAACCAGTTTTTTATATAAGCGATTTATTAATACATTTGGCGGAAGAACAGATGCAAAAGCCTTTATTCAAAGGAATTGAAGGGGAAGACTTGAATATAATCTTAGGTAATATGCCATTTGGTGATTGCAATTTTGATGATAGGGTAAAATATAATATCTTAAATATTTTATATGAAAAATATGGAATAATCGAAGAAGACCTGATATTTGCAGAAATTGAAGCAGTTCCGGCAGGTACTGCAAGGGATGCTGGACTTGATAGAAGCATGATTGCATCTTATGGACAGGATGACAGGTTAGGTGTATACTCAGCCTTTAGAGCATTACTTGATTCAAATAATGAAGAAAAAACAAAAGCTCTGCTTTTAGTTGATAAAGAAGAGACGGGCAATTTCGGAAGTACAGGTGCAAAATCTAAATTTTTTGAATATGCATTATTTGAGATTTTAGAGCTTACATCAGGTTATAATGAATTCAAACTTCTTGAAACCTTAAGAAATTCTAAAATGTTATCTATTGATGCGATATGTGCATATGATCCAAATTATAGTTTTGCCTTCGATATAAATAACTCTGCCTTCCTTGGATGCGGTGTTGTATTAAATAAGTATAATGGAGTTAAGGGCAAATGCGAAACTAATGATGCAGATATTGAGTTTCTTTCATACTTAAGAAAAATTTTTGATGAAAACGATATTGTTTGGCAGCATGCTGAATTTGGAAAAGTAGATGCAGGAGGCAGCGAAACCATATCCTATATACTTGGACAATACGGAGCACAGGCTGCTGATATTTCTTTTCCTCTGCTTAGTATGCATTCACCTTTAGAAGTCAGCAGCAAAGCGGATATATATGAACTTTACAGAGCATGTAAAGCGTTTTTTCAAAGCAAAAAGTAGGACATTTGTCCTACTTTAATTTTACACTTAACTTTTCTATCATATCTTTAGTCATAAGGGTAAGATTATATTTGGGATTCCAGCCCCATTCTTCTCTTGCAGCGCTATCATCAAGAGAATTAGGCCAGGAATCAGCAATTGCCTGTCTTATTGGATCTACGTTGTAGTCCATAATAAACTCAGGAATAATCTTTTTTATTTCTGAATAAATGTGTTCCGGTGCAAAACTCATAGCAGTAATATTAAAAGCGTTTCTATGAATCAGCTTATCAGGATTTGCTTCAATAAGGCTTACTATAGCATTGAGAGCATCAGGCATATACATCATATCCATATAAGTTCCTTCTTTTATATAGCAGGTATATTTTTTGTTCTTTACAGCTTCATAATATATATGCACTGCATAGTCAGTAGTTCCACCGCCTGGAAGTGCTTCGTAGGATATAAGCCCGGGAAATCTAACTCCTCTTGTATCTACACCATATTTGCTGAAATAGTAATCACATAATAGTTCTCCTGCAACCTTTGTAACACCATACATAGTAGTGGGTCTTTGAATTGTATCTTGAGGAGTGTTATCCTTTGGAGTTGAAGGACCAAAGGCTGCAATGGAACTTGGAGTGAAAACTGCACAGCCTTTTGACCTTGCTACTTCAAGAATATTAAAAAGTCCATACATATTTACGTTCCAAGCTAACGATGGATTAGATTCGCCAACTGCTGATAATATTGCAGCCAGATGTATAATAACATCGGGATTATATTTTTCAACAGCCTCATCTATTTTTCTAACATCAAGAACGTCGATAATTTCAAAAGGTCCTGCTTCAATTACTTTTTCAGAGCCTTTTTTAGCAATATCGCTTGCTATAACATTGTTATTTCCGTAAATGTTCCTAAGGTACATGACAAGTTCGGTTCCGATTTGCCCTAAAGCTCCTGTTACAAGTACTTTTTTCATAATAGTATTACCCCCTAAGATATATAATTTATATTAAAAAAACAAATTATAGACAGTATTTAACAATAATTAATTATTTTCCAATTAAAAAAATATTCTATATTCTTATATTTTAATTATAAATCATAATGGGGAAAAAATAAAATATTATAATATACTATTATATAATTTTTAATATTAATTGTTTATATTTTAAAGCATTAAATAATTAAAAGGGATCCGAGCAGGATCCCTTTTAACAAGGTGAAAATTATAATTTTCACCTTGTCGAAATATTGTTTTAATAAGTAGAGGTATTTATTTATGCCTATCATTATTTTTTCCACTAATATTAAATTTATTCAAAAAAATAAAAAAACCATACATAAAATATGGTTTCAATGGTGCCGAAGGCGGGGGTCGAACCCGCACGGATTTTACTCCACCGGATTTTGAGTCCGAAATATTTCTTAATAAGAAATATTTGTTGATATTAGAATTTTAAATGGTTTAACAAAACTGTATAAACAATGATAATATTTCTTTTAAAGAAATATTATCATATTTGGAAATGATTTTTTTTAATTTCTAAATGTTTTGTGCGGTAAAAAGTGCGGTATAAATTATCATAAAAAACTAATCTTATCCAATATTTCTTTATTAAGTTTATCTTTAAAGTCATCACTTATATGTTGATATATTCTTTTAATTGTTTGCAAATCATCACCAAGTCTTTGAGCAGCAAATAAATCAGGAATTCCATTTTTATATAACCAAGTGGCATGGTAGTGTCTTAAATCATGGAATCTTATATCTTCTAAACCAATCTTTTTCATATCTTTAGCAAATTGTTTTGAAAATGTATCCGGCCTGAAATTAAATATTCTATCGCTTAAAATTTTTTGCCCTTTTCGCCTTTTTTCAAATAAATCAAATACTTCTTTCGGAGCAACTATTGTACGAATGCCATTTTTACTTTTTGTGTTTTTTTCAATATAACCTTCAGTAGATATACACAATGATTGGTCTATTTTAATTGTCTGATTAGTCTTATCTACATCATTCCGGATTACCCCCCGAAGTTTGGACAAAATCTCTCTAAATCTACGAATATCTTAAAATATCATTTTTCATTACATTGCATATATTAACCGGTTGCCCTTTACATTGAGCCTTAAAGGGCTATGTTCTGTTACCTTGCAGGGAACCATATAAGGCCAGCCAAAACCAAGGCTGCCATGCCTGCCCTCAATGTAAAGGTTACGCTTTGTCAACCTTACTATAGATTAAAGATGTATAGCCATGCTTTCAATTTCTTTACCTTTATTTAGCGCATAAAATATTTCTGGTGCTTTATACTTTAAGCTGGAGTGAAGCCTTTTTGTATTGTAGCGCTTCATAAACCTTGCAACTTCAGCATATGCATGTCCAAAACTGCAAAACTCATGGATTCCTAATCACTCATCCTCAAAGATCCTGTGAAATGCTTCTATATGTGCATTTTTATTAGGAGTCCTGCAAGGAATTCTTTCATGGTATATATTTATTTCATTGCAGATTTCTTCAAAAAGGTTACTTGTAAACTGAGGCCCATTATCAGTTCTTATTACTGGTTTTACCTCAGCATCATACAGTTCCCTTTTTAAAAGGCAGCGCTTTAAAAGGCTTACAGCATCTGTGCTTTCGCACCTGTAACCTATGTGATAACCTATTATTGATCTGTCAAAAACATCAATGACAGACAGTACAAAGAAAAACTTGTTTTCCCCTGTTATATATCCATACTTTATATCAGCTTCCCAAAGTTCATTTGATCTTTTTATTATTCTGTTTACAGATATTTTGCTTGTTACCTTAGGTTTAATAACTCTCTGTTTTCTTAATATACCAAGCTCCCTGCACAGCCTGTAAACTTTCTTATGATTAATAGTTAAGCTGTGGTTATCCCTCAGGTATTGAGTAATCTTACGGTATCCATAAAAGAGAGCTTCATCTTCATCTTGTACGGCTTCCATAATATATTCTTTAATTTGTTCATCACATATTTTCTTTCCGGCAGCATCCAAAGAGTAGCCTGCAATAGGCCGGCCGCTACTGAAGGATTTTTTTGCGACATGAAATTGCATTGAGACATGATAGTAATAGGTCGATCTGTTCAGACCTACTATTTTAAGAACCAAAGAAGCGTTATAGCCTTCATCTATATATTTCCTGGCTATTTCCACCTTATCAGCTATAGACGGTTCGTTTTTTTTAAAAGGTCCTTTAGTATTGCTATTTCAAGATCCTTTTCACCCAGGATTTTCTTTAATTTATCATTCTCCTTCTCAACTTCTTTCATATAGTTTGGTGAATTAAAATCACTTGATTTTGGTCCTCTTGTCCCTGCTGCACGCTTGTTTTTCATCCAACCACTTATTGTTGTTGGAGCAATGCCATGATTTCTTGCGACTAATGATATATTACCTGTTTCTTCAACTTCTTTTAAAATTTGCTGCTTTAATTCTTCTGAATGAGCTTTTCCTTTCATCTTAGACTCCCCTTAAACTTGTTATTTTTATTCTACCTAAAAGTTCGTAGATTGTCCAAAATGATTAAGGGGATTAAGAGCAAATTACTGCCAACTCTGCATAGAAACACTGGAATAAAGATTGCAGAAAGCGTTGAAATTACAGGCACAGACTTAGGTCCATAAAGTTCAGAAAATTTTTCTAAAAAATTTTTTATTTTCTGTCACAAAAGCCTCTTTTGATTTGTTTTATTTAATGAGAACAAAAATACGAGGAGGTTTTTTCTATGTTAAAGAAAAGGTTTTTATCCGCAGCATTGGGCATGCTACTTCTTCTGAACGTGTCAGCACCGACAGCATTGGCCGCAGGAGAAACAAGCGCAGCGCCGGAGTCAGTGGTGTCCATTCAGTATGTTTACATCAATCAGGCAAGCACCTCGCTCACTATTTCATCAAGCGGAACGGCCACTGTGTATGGGTATGTGCAAAAAACACCGGCCGGAAAGAACATTTATCTTACATCTACTTTGCAGCGTTATTCTAACGGCACATGGTCAAACGTGAAAAGCTGGTCTAAATCTTCAACATCTTCGTCGGCATCCGTACTGGAAACATATCAAGTGAGCAGTGGGACTTACAGGGTTGAGACATATTACTATGTATCCGGCGACGGCGGATATGAGTCTGGCACGATTTACAGTAAGACTGTAACTTATTAGAACAATGATATCGTTTTGTTGATAAAATTTAAATCTAATTAAATAAAAATTAGAGAGGAGATATTACCATGAAAAATATTTTTAAGAAAGTATCATTACTTTTATTAGTAAGCTTTTTGGTGATTTCATTTCTTTCATCAGCAACTTACGCAATTGAAAACACAGAAACAAAAGATCTAAAGCAAGACATAAGTAAAACAAAAAATATAGAAAAGATTTATAATATTGGTCAGTATAAAGAAATTGGCGATTATCTCTATAACTACTTCAATAATCTGTATAAAATATTGGAGACTGGGGATATATCAAATTTCAAGCAATCTTCATCTGATAGCAATACTTATATAATTCTTAAAGACTTAGAGTACAAAAGTAATCTGTACAAGATATTCCATAATGGCATTAAAGATATATCAGTAGATCAATTTATTATTAAAGAAGTTAAGGAAAACACTGATGATATTGACGTTATTGTTTATGTTAATGTATCTTATGTGTTTAATAAAAATGAAAATAGTTCAATGGGTGCTCTATATAAAGTTAAATTAAAGAAAGGAAACGACGATTCTGCTGTTATTGGAATGGATACTACAAGTATTGACATCCAAATAGTTAAAGATACTATAAAGGCTAAAATGTCCAGTATTAATAACAGCATCAATGGTAATTTAGAAGAACTCAAGATTGTTGATGATTTATATAGCAAGCGAAATGAAAAATTACCGGAAGAAAAGCAAAAAGCTGATAATGCTGCCAAGCTAAATACATCTTTGAATATAGGAAATGTTGTTGTAAACAGTTCCTCTCTAAGTACAACATCGGTTAATGTAAGTTATACAGCATCAGATTCCCGTTATTATGGTTGGTGGTTTGGAGATCATTACGAGAACTACATATTCAAAAGAGCAAGCCTTGATTGTACTAATTTTGCTTCACAATGTATTTGGAGCGGATATGGCGGTTGCAGTGGTTATGATATTTCTGACATTGGATATGATTCAAGTTATTATAATAATTCAACTGCACAAGCGTTAAGAGCAAGGGTGGCTAATAATTATAGGCAAACAAGTCAATGGTATGGTAGGAATTATGATTCACCATATGGTGACCCTATAACAAACTTTTGTAGCGTAGCAAATCTTTGGAATTATGCCACTTCAAATACTGGTAACGGTCCTAAAGCTGACGGATATAATAATAATTCAGTATATACAGATTTAAGCACTCCTATGAAACAGGGTGATATTCTGCAATTTTACAATCCCGATACTCAGACATGGTATCATTCTGTTATAGTTGTTACTACAACTGATTATACAGTTTCACAATACACAAATGTAAGAGTAGCACAGCATGAAAGTGAATATTACTGGCGACCTCTAGATGAATTAATTCAATATTTTGGAGGAAGCACATGTAAAATGAGACTATTAAGACCCAAAAGTACTACTTTTGCTTCCTAATCCACTTATTTGTCATATGTTAGGATTATATACCGTTTAGGTATAGTTAGTCAACCAAAATATGTACCGTAGGGGTATCTAATAACGATAGATACTCTAATATATTATAACAACAAAATTAACTGTTAAGGAGGGCAATTACAATGTATAAAATGTATAATGGGATATTTATTTTTATTACTTTGTTGATTTTATTATCTGGATGTACTTCAGTTAATAAAAGTAATAATGTATCTAATGGTAAACCGGAAAGTAGTGAATTTATTAACTACAATATTGGAAGGAATCCCAATATGTTTATTATGAATTCCAAGGGGGATACAATATATTATAAATCTTTTGTCACGGTAAATAATGAAAGATTGTACCAAGGTTTATATTCAAAAAAGATTGACGGAAAAGGAAGAAAGTTATTATATAATGATTTCGAAGGCTTTTTGAATGTATACAATGATTTATTGTACTTTACAGATACAAAAGGACAACTAGTTGAATTAAATATGACTTCACTTAAAGCAAACATTATTGATGGCAATGATAAATATCATATTTATGGTCCTTTGGTCATAAGCGATATACTGTTTTATAATAGAATTGATAACAACGATAAATGTGCTCTGATAGCATATTACATTAAAGAAAAAAAGGCTATTGAGGTTGCACAAGATATTTATTGGAGATTTCTAAGCAATTATAAGGATAATATATGTTTTCTTGATAAAAACAGAAATATAAATCTTTGGAATGCAACTTCCAAAGAAATTACTTCATATGGTTTTTTTGATATGGAAATATTACAAATGTTGAATGATGGAAGTGTAATAGGTTATAAAAATAAAAGTTATATAAGGAGTTTAAATGGAGAGACATCTGTATTATTTGAAATAGAAAATATGTTTAATTCCATAATAATTGATAACTGCATATACGTTTCTACTGTTGATAAACATAATTATACACAAATATTTAGATATTCATTAAAAACCAGCAAATTAGATAAAATTGCAAGTGTAGATTTCCCATTAATAGGGTACTGTGGCAAATACTTATTCTGTTCTTCGGATTCTGGTATGGGTGATCTTTTAATTGTTAACACTGATAATGGAGAAATTAAAACTTTTGATGATAGGTTTAATTGACGGCATTTGTTCTGATTAGACGTATTAACATGGAATATTGTAGTAGATTAATTGGAAAAAGTTCGAATAAAAGCCTGGGTTGAGTTGTACTAGCGTAAGCGTCAAAAAATTTCCGCATAGATATAGGCAGATACTCCTGATAAAATTACAGATATAAAAAAGGAGGTATCTGTAATGGAGAACACATCAAAAAAGGCATTTTGGGAAAATATCATACAAAAATATTCTTCTTATGAAGGCTCATTAATTGATTTTTGTACGGAAAATAATATAACTAAGCGTCAGCTTTATTATCATAAAAACAAATTTAAAAATTCAAACAAACCAGTATTTCATGCAATAGATTTAAAGCCTATTAAAAATAAAAATACAAATAATGCTCAAGAGAAAAATAATAATATACGTATAGAAATTGGCAAAGCTAATATAATTATACCTGCAACTGAAGCAGAGCTAATAAAAATTATACTTAAGGAATTACAATCAACATGCTGAGCATTAATAATGTTGACACTGTATATCTTGCCTGCGGCGTAACAGATTTAAGAAAAAGCATCGATGGATTAGCTCTTATTGTTCAAACACAGCTTAAGCTTAATCCTTTTGAAAAAGCATTATTTGTATTTTGCAATAAGCAGATGAATAAATTAAAGGTACTGCATTTTGATGAAGGTTTTTGGCTCTACTATTACCGATTAGAAAAAGGGCGTTTTAAATGGCCAATGACAAAGGCGCAAGCCTTAGGAGTAAACTTAGAAGAATTAAGATGGCTTTTAAAAGGTTATGAGGTAAGAACTGTTTGAAAATTTAAGCCAATTGACAGTAAAAACTATTATTAAAAACTTGCAAAAATCCTTCTAAACCTTGATAAATCAAGGTTTTTTGGTATAATAATATTATAAAAGATGAAGGCTCTGGTACAAAAATGGTTGGCTTAAATATAGAAAACCAATTAAATGAAAATGCAAAAGATATAATTT
>NZ_FUYH01000040.1 GCF_900167605.1 Caloramator quimbayensis
TTCTTAATGCCAGTAGAAGACGTATTCACAATAACAGGAAGAGGAACAGTTGCAACAGGAAGAGTAGAAAGCGGAGTATTAAAGGTAGGAGACGAAGTAGAAATAGTAGGACTTACAGAAGAAAGAAAGAAGACAGTAGTAACAGGAGTAGAAATGTTCAGAAAGATACTCGACCAAGCAGAAGCAGGAGACAACATAGGAGCACTTTTAAGAGGTGTAACAAGGGATGAAATAGAAAGAGGACAGGTTTTAGCAAAACCAGGTTCAATACATCCACACAAGAAATTCGAAGGACAGGTATACGTATTAAAGAAAGAAGAAGGTGGAAGACATACACCATTCTTCAACGGATACAGACCACAGTTCTACTTCAGAACAACAGACGTTACAGGATCAATAAAGCTTCCAGATGGAACAGAGATGGTAATGCCTGGAGACCACATAACAATGGAAGTTGAACTTATAACTCCAGTTGCTATGATGGAAGGTTTAAGATTCGCTATCAGAGAAGGCGGAAGAACAGTAGGTTCTGGCGTTGTTTCTAAGATTCTTGAGTAGAAATAATTGTTAGGACTGGGTGTAAACCCGGTCCTTTTTAAAGTAAATTATAATGATTCTGAATAAATTGTTTTTGATAAGAAATAATAAGAAAAATAAATTGTAGTTGTGTTTCTTAGGATTATAGTTTAAAATATTGTAGTGTTGACAATAAATATTTCTTATGTTAGATTGAAGTGAGTGTATTGTTTGCAGATTATAAACTACTGCAATATCCGGGAGGTGTTAAATATGAGAGTTAAAGTAACACTGGCTTGTACAGAATGCAAACAGAGAAATTATAACACAACAAAGAATAAGAAGAATGATCCAGACAGAATAGAGCTTCAAAAATATTGTAAATTCTGCAAAAAGCACACTTTGCATAAGGAAACAAAATAAGTTTCAATTAAATTTTAATAATTAAGGGTGTGAAAATATGTCCGCTAATACTAATGTTAGTAATGCGAGCAAGAATGTAAGCTCAGTATCAAGATTTTATAAAGAAGTAAGGGCAGAATTTAAGAAGATTACATGGCCATCTAAGGATAATGTAATAAAAACTACTGAAGTTGTTTTTATTACACTTGCTATTTTTGTAGTTATAATATGGCTTTATGATTCAGTTTTTGGGCTTGCTTTAAAATCTATTCTGAATTACCTTAAGTAAAAGGAGGGAGGGACATTAATCTGTCCCTTGGATTATGGCAGAAAAGGCAAGATGGTATGTAGTTCATACCTATTCAGGTTATGAAAACAAGGTAAAAGCAAACTTGGAAAAAACTATTGAAAATAGGAATTTGCAAAATCTTATATTTGATGTTCAAGTTCCTATGGAAGAAGTTGTAGAAACAAAAAATGAAAAAACAAAGGTTGTACAAAGAAAAAAATTTCCAGGATATGTTCTTGTTAAAATGCTAATGACAGATGATTCATGGTATGTCGTTAGAAATACAAGGGGAGTAACAGGATTTGTAGGTCCTGGTTCAAAACCTGTTCCATTAACCGATGAAGAGATTGAGTTTATGGGAATAAAAGAACCTCTTGTGAACATTGATGTTGAAGTGGGAGAAAACGTAAAAATCGTTTCAGGACCCCTTGAAAACTTTGTTGCTCAAATCCGGGAAATTAATTATGAAAAGAGAAAGATTAAGGCTCTGGTTAATATGTTCGGCAGGGAAACACCTGTAGAACTTGATTTTAATCAGATTGAAAAAATATAAGCCTTAATTTAGTAAAAGGAGGTGCAAAATATGGCTAAGAAAGTAGTAGGTATGGTTAAGTTACAGTTGCCTGCAGGAAAAGCAACACCAGCACCACCAGTAGGTCCAGCACTTGGTCAGCATGGTGTTAACATTATGGGATTTTGTAAAGAGTTTAATGCTAAAACAGCTAATCAAGCAGGTCTTATAATTCCTGTAGTGATTACTGTATACCAAGACAGATCCTTCAGTTTTATATTAAAGACACCTCCAGCTGCTGTATTATTAAAGAAAGCTGCTGGAATTGAAAGCGGTTCACCAGTACCAAACAAGCAGAAGGTAGCAAAGGTTCCACTTTCAAAGGTTAGGGAAATAGCCGAATTGAAGATGCCTGATCTTAATGCAGGTTCTCTTGATGCTGCAATAAGCATGATAAAAGGTACTGCAAGAAGTATGGGTATTGAAATTACAGAATAATTACGTCCCTTAAATAGTGGGAGGTAAAAACCGTTAACACCACAAGGAGGTATTAGAATGAAGAGAGGAAAGAATTATATCGAAAGCGCTAAGCTAATCGATAAAAACACATTATATTCTCCAAAAGAAGCTGTAGATTTAGCGATTCAAACATCAAAAGCAAAGTTTGATGAAACTATTGAATTAGCAGTTAGACTTGGAGTAGATCCAAGACATGCCGACCAGCAGGTTAGAGGTGCTGTAGTACTTCCACATGGAACTGGTAAAAAGGTTAGAGTTCTTGTATTTGCAAAGGGAGACAAGGCAAAAGAAGCAGAAGCTGCTGGAGCAGATTTTGTTGGTGCTGAAGAACTTGTTGCAAAGATTCAGAATGAAAACTGGTTTGGTTTTGATGCAGTAGTTGCAACTCCAGATATGATGGGAGTTGTTGGAAGACTTGGTAAGATACTTGGACCTAAAGGATTAATGCCAAATCCAAAGTCCGGTACAGTAACATTCGATATTGCTAAGGCAATAGCAGATATAAAAGCTGGTAAAGTTGAATATAGAGTTGATAAGACTGCTATAATTCACGTTCCTATTGGAAAGAAATCCTTTGGAACTGATAAGCTCACTGAAAACTTCCATACATTAATGGAAGCAGTAGTTAAAGCAAAACCAGCTGCTGCAAAAGGTCAATATATAAAGAGTGTAGTTTTATCTAGCACAATGGGACCTGGAATAAAAATTAATCCAGCTAAGGTTCTTGAATAATATTGACATGCTTATATAGCATTGATATAATAGATCAGTAAAACAATATAATAGAAAGCATACTGTAGACAGTAGGTGCCTCAAGGCGTAACGGAAATCCAACCTACCGAGGTTTTAGATAGTTATCTATAAGACCTTTCTGTGTCTACAGGAGGTCTTTTGTTATGCGTTGAGCCCGGTAAATATAGGTGAGGAGGTGCTAAGGTGCGCAACTTACAAGTAAAAGAGCAAAAGGTTAAGGAACTTACCGAGAAGTTTCAAAAAGCCCAGGCTGCGATTTTAACATCCTATATCGGTATCACTGTAGAAGAAGACACTGAGCTTAGAAAGAATATGAGAGAAGCCGGTATAGAATATAAAGTTGTTAAAAACACATTGACATTAAGAGCTGCTAAAGAAGCGGGTTATGGTGAGATAGAAAAGTACTTGGTAGGACCTGTAGCTATAGCTTTTGGTTATGATGATCCTACTGCTCCAGCGAGAGTTCTTGCAAACTTTGCAGATAAGCATAAAGCGATAGAACTTAAAGCGGGAATAGTTCAAGGTCAAATATTTGATACACAAAAGGTTAATGAACTTTCAAAAATACCACCAAGAGAAGTTCTTATTGCGAAAGTTCTTGGAAGCTTCAAAGCTCCATTATCAAACCTTGTATATGTTCTTAATGCTGTTAAAGAAAAGAAAGAAGCAAATGCTTAATATTTAAATAATTTTGGAGGTGCAAATTATGACAATAGATGAAATTTTAAAAGCCATAGAAGGAATGACTGTTTTAGAATTAAATGAACTTGTTAAAGCATGTGAGGAAAAATTCGGAGTTAGCGCAGCTGCTCCAGTTGCAGTTGCAGGTGCTGCAGCAGCAGCTCCAGCTGCAGAAGAAAAGACTGAATTTGATGTAGTTCTTGCATCAGCTGGTAACGACAAGATAAAGGTTATAAAGGTAGTTAGAGAAATAACTGGACTTGGACTTAAGGAAGCTAAGGACTTAGTTGACGGAGCTCCAAAGACACTTAAAGAAGCTGTAAGCAAGGAAGATGCTGAAGCAATGAAAGCAAAGCTTGCTGAAGTTGGAGCAACTGTTGAATTAAAGTAATAATGTAATGACAAAAAATAAGTGCTATATATAGCACTTATTTTTTTATCTTAAAATGCATTAAAAAATGATAAATTTTAAATTAAACTGTAAAAAATATTAGTGTTAAAAAAATAAAGTCTTAGTTATAACAAATAGCTTGACATGTATTTTACGTTGTGATAACATATTAAAATGCATGAATAATGGGGTTTTTGTGTAGTTTTAGTTTAAGATAATAAAAGTTTAATTTATTGTATATACTAAGTTAATTATGTAAAAAATATAAAGATAGTTAATATTAAAATTTTTTGCCTTTAATTTGTATTATAAAAAGCATAATCAGCCACTTATAAACAGGATTTATGCTTTGAGTTGCAGCATAAGGCAAGTTCAAAGAAAAAAGGACTGAACAATCCTATGGTTAGGCGGCGAAAGCGGCATTGCCATGAAGCACCACCTGCTTTGGTGGAGTAGTTCACAAGCCATTTAACATTGCATAAGGGGTGAGATTTTAATGGTACATCCTGTAAAGGTCGGCAGGAGAGAGCGAATGAGTTTCTCCAAAATAAAAGAAGTAATCGATATGCCAAATCTTATTGAAGTTCAACTTGATTCCTACAAATGGTTCTTAGAAGAAGGTCTCAAAGAAGTTTTTGATGATGTCAATCCCATAACAGATTATACTGGTAACTTAATCCTCGAATTCATTGATTACAAGCTTGATTATGATAACATTAAGTATTCTGTGGAAGAGTGCAAAGAAAGAGATGCAACATATGCTGCACCTTTAAAAGTCAAAGTCAGACTTGTAAATAAGGAAACTGGGGAAGTAAAGGACCAGGAAGTGTTTATGGGGGATTTTCCTCTAATGACTGAGCAGGGTACTTTTATTATCAATGGAGCAGAGAGAGTAATAGTAAGCCAGCTTGTTAGATCTCCAGGGGCATATTATGCTGAAACCATTGATAAATCAGGTAAAAAACTCTATTCATCAACACTTATACCTAATAGAGGAGCTTGGATAGAATACGAAACCGATTCAAATGATGTTATTCATGTCAGAATCGACAGAACAAGAAAATTACCTCTCACGGTATTTATAAGAGCGTTAAATCTTGGAGTTGACTATGAAATTCTTCAATTCTTTGGAGAAGATGAACATCTTAAGACAACAATTGAAAGAGATAATACTAAATCTGTAGAGGAAGGTCTTCTTGAAATATACAAAAGGTTAAGGCCAGGTGAGCCTCCTACAGTTGAAAGCGCTACAACTCTTATTGAAGGACTATTTTTTGACCCTAAGAGATATGATTTATCGAGAGTTGGAAGATATAAATTTAATAAAAAGCTGTCAATAGCAAATAGATTAGTTGGTCAGATTGCAGCTGATACCATTGCTCACCCAAAGACAGGAGAAATATTGGTTGAGGAAGGACAAAAAATTGAAAGGGAAATAGCAGTAAAGATTCAAAATGAGGGAATTAACGTTGTAGATGTAATGGTTGAAGGTAAAAGAGTAAGAATTATAGGCAATAACTTTGTAGATATACATAAACTCGATTTGCCTTATGATTTTACGAGCCTTAATATTAAAGAAATGGTGCATTATCCAACGTTAAAAGCTATCCTTGATGAATTTTCTGATGAAGATGATATTAAGGATGCTATGAGACAAAGAATGAATCAGCTTGTTCCAAAGCATATTATTAAAGATGATATATATGCATCAATAAGTTACCTAATTGGTCTATTCTATGGAATAGGATATGTTGATGATATAGACCATCTTGGAAATAGAAGATTAAGGTCTGTTGGAGAGCTTTTACAAAACCAGTTCAGAATTGGTCTTTCAAGGATGGAGAGAGTTGTAAAGGAGAGAATGACAATACAGGATCTTGACGTTGTTACACCTCAGGCCCTTATAAATATAAGGCCGGTTGCAGCGGCTATAAAAGAGTTCTTTGGAAGTTCACAGCTCTCACAGTTTATGGATCAGACTAATCCATTGTCAGAGCTTACTCATAAGAGAAGGCTTTCAGCCCTCGGACCTGGAGGACTTTCAAGGGAAAGAGCGGGATTTGAAGTTAGAGACGTTCATATTTCTCATTACGGCAGAATGTGTCCTATAGAAACTCCTGAAGGCCCGAACATAGGTCTTATAAACTCCCTTGCAACCTATGCTAAGGTAAACGAATATGGGTTTATAGAAGCGCCCTACAGGGTTGTTGATAAAAAGAACGGGATAGTTACAGATAAAGTATTATATCTGACTGCTGATGAAGAAGATCAATACATTGTAGCTCAGGCTAACGAACCTGTTGATGAAAGCGGAAAATTCTTAGATAAGAGGGTTACAGCAAGAGCAAAGGATGAAATCGTTGTTGTTGCACCTGAAGAGGTAGATTTGATGGACGTATCTCCAAAACAAATCGTTTCTGTTGCTACAGCTATGATTCCATTCCTTGAAAACGATGACGCTAACCGTGCTCTAATGGGTTCAAACATGCAGCGTCAGGCAGTTCCTCTTATAAAACCTGAAGCACCAATAGTTGGAACAGGAATTGAACATAAAGCAGCGAAGGATTCGGGAATAATACCTATTGCTAAAAACGATGGAACCGTTGTAAAGGTTGCAGGAGATGTAATACAGATAAAGCGAGATAAGGATGGAGCGTTAGACAGCTATAAGCTCTTGAAGTTTAAACGTTCAAATCAGGGTACATGTATTAATCAAAGACCTATAGTCAATGAAGGTGACAGGGTAAGAAAAGGAGACATAATTGCTGATGGACCTTCAATAGATTTAGGAGAGATTGCTCTTGGCAGGAACATTCTTATTGGTTTTATGACTTGGGAAGGTTATAACTATGAGGATGCAATACTAATTTCAGAACAGCTTGTTATGAATGATGTATTTACCTCAATCCATATAGAAGAATATGAATGTGAAGCAAGAGATACAAAGCTTGGACCAGAAGAGATAACAAGGGACATTCCAAACGTAGGTGAAGATGCACTAAAGGATCTTGATGATAGAGGTATTATAAGAATCGGTGCAGAAGTTAGATCAGGAGATATACTTGTAGGTAAGGTTACTCCTAAGGGAGAAACTGAACTTACAGCAGAGGAAAGGCTTTTAAGAGCAATATTTGGTGAAAAGGCAAGGGAAGTTAGAGATACATCCCTAAGAGTTCCACATGGAGAAGCAGGAATAATAGTAGATGTTAAGATATTTACAAGGGAAAACGGAGATGAACTGCCTCCTGGTGTAAATGAACTTGTAAGAGTGTATATAGCTCAAAAGAGAAAAATATCTGTAGGCGATAAGATGGCAGGTCGTCATGGAAATAAAGGTGTTATATCGAGAGTACTTCCTGTTGAAGATATGCCTTTTATGCCGGATGGTAAGCCTCTGCAGATAGTTTTAAATCCTCTTGGCGTTCCGTCCCGTATGAATATAGGTCAGGTTCTTGAAGTACATCTTGGCCTTGCAGCAAGCAGGCTTGGCTGGCATGTTGCAACTCCTGTATTCGATGGTGCAACGGAAGATGATATCCAAGAATGCTTGCAAATGGCAGGTGTTCAGATAGATGGGAAGATACAGCTATATGATGGAAGAACAGGAGAACCCTTTGACAATAGAGTTACTGTAGGGTATATGTATATATTAAAGCTTGCACATCTTGTTGATGACAAAATACATGCAAGATCAACAGGACCATACTCACTCGTTACTCAGCAGCCTCTCGGTGGTAAAGCACAGTTTGGAGGCCAGAGATTTGGTGAAATGGAAGTTTGGGCAATCGAGGCTTATGGTGCGGCTTATACGCTTCAAGAAATATTAACAGTTAAATCAGATGACGTTGTTGGACGTGTAAAAACTTACGAAGCAATTGTTAAGGGTGAGAATATTCCTGAACCGGGAGTTCCAGAATCATTTAAAGTTTTAATAAAGGAACTTCAATCTCTTTGCCTTGATGTTAAGGTATTAACTGATGATAAGAAAGAGATAACAATAAAAGAAGATATAGAAGATGATCTCGATGATATTGAGGCAACTATGGAGGGCAGGGATATATTACCTGTAGCACCAACTCCTGATGCTTCAGAAATCGATGGATATGAAGAAGGTTTAGAAGAAGATGATGATGACATAAATATTGAAGATCTCGCTGATATGGAACATGATTTAGAAGATGATTTAAAAGATTTTGATGACTTTGATGATAAAGAATAAAAAATGAAGGGAGGATGTCTCCTTGTTTGAACTTAACAATTTTGACTCTATACAAATTGGGCTTGCTTCTCCTGAAAAAATCAGGGAATGGTCAAAGGGAGAAGTTAAAAAACCTGAAACTATTAACTATAGGACTTTAAAGCCAGAGAAGGATGGACTTTTCTGTGAAAGGATATTTGGACCAATAAAGGACTGGGAATGCCACTGTGGAAAATATAAGAGAGTAAGATACAAAGGTATTGTATGTGACAGATGTGGTGTTGAAGTTACTAAGTCTAAGGTTAGACGTGAGAGAATGGGGCATATAGAGCTTGCTGCCCCTGTATCTCACATATGGTATTTTAAAGGAATACCTTCAAGAATGGGGCTTATTCTTGATATGTCCCCAAGATCTCTTGAAAAAGTTCTATATTTTGCAGCTTATGTAGTAGTTGACCCATTAGATACAGGTCTTATTAAAAAGCAGCTTTTAACTGATAAGGAGTATAGGGAAGCTGTAGACAAATACGGATATAATTCATTTAAAGCAGGAATGGGTGCTGAAGCAATAAAAGAGCTATTGCAGGAAATAGACCTTGAGAAGCTTGCTAAGGAACTTCGCAGCGAGCTTGAGAGCAGTACAGGACAGAAAAAGGTGAGAACAATAAGAAGGCTGGAAGTTGTAGAAGCCTTTAGAAAGTCTGGGAACAGACCTGAATGGATGATTCTTGATGTAATTCCTGTTATCCCTCCAGATTTAAGACCTATGGTTCAGCTCGATGGGGGAAGATTTGCAACTTCAGACCTCAATGACTTATATAGAAGAGTAATAAATAGAAACAACAGATTAAAAAGGCTATTAGATCTTGGAGCACCTGATATAATCGTTCGAAATGAAAAAAGAATGCTTCAGGAAGCAGTAGATGCCCTTATAGATAATGGTAGACGTGGAAGACCAGTTACTGGTCCTGGAAATAGACCATTAAAGTCTCTTTCAGATATGCTAAAAGGAAAACAGGGTAGATTCCGTCAGAACCTTCTTGGAAAGCGTGTTGACTACTCAGGACGTTCAGTTATAGTTGTTGGACCTGAGCTTAAGATGTATCAATGCGGTCTGCCAAAGGAAATGGCCCTTGAACTTTTCAAGCCCTTTGTAATGAAGAGGCTTGTTGAAAAGGGTATTGCGCATAATATTAAAAATGCAAAGAGAATGGTTGAAAGAGTAAACAATCAGGTATGGGATATACTTGAAGAGGCAATACAGGATCATCCTGTACTTTTAAACCGTGCCCCTACTCTTCACAGACTTGGAATTCAGGCATTCCAGCCTGTTCTCGTTGAAGGAAGGGCAATAAAGCTTCATCCTCTTGTTTGTACAGCTTATAATGCCGACTTCGATGGTGACCAGATGGCGGTGCACGTTCCACTTACAGTTGAAGCTCAGTCAGAAGCAAGATTTTTAATGCTTGCAGCTCATAACATACTAAAGCCATCTGATGGTAAGCCTGTAACAGTGCCTACACAGGACATGGTTCTTGGTTCATATTACTTAACAAGCGTTAAGGAAGGAGAACCTGGAGAAGGTAAATACTTCTCATCACCTGAAGAGGCGATACTTGCATATCAGCTAAAGGAATTAGGACTTCATGCTACAATAAATGTAAAGATAACAAAGGAAATAGATGGAGAGAAAAAATCTAAGATTATAAAAACAACAGCAGGTAAACTTCTATTTAATGAGGCAATACCTCAAGATCTTGGATTTGTTGACAGAAGCAATCCTGAAAACATGTTTGAACCTGAAGTAGACTTCCTTGTTGATAAAAAGCAATTGAGCAAGATAGTTGAAAGGGTTTATAAAAAGCATGGACCTACTCAAACTGCCATAACTCTCGATAATATAAAGGCATTAGGTTATCATTATTCTACAATTGGTGCTCTTACTGTTTCGGTTTCAGATATGGAAATACCTGAGGCAAAGGAAAAACTTCTTCAAGAAGCTGACACTGCAGTTGATAACATTCAAAAAATGTTTAGACGTGGTTTTATATCAGAAGAAGAAAGATATGAAAGAGTTATAGACACTTGGACAAAAACCACTGAAAAAGTTACGGATGCTCTTATGGATAATCTTGATAAATTTAATCCAATATTTATGATGGCTCATTCTGGAGCCCGTGGTTCAAAGAATCAGATAAGACAGCTCTGCGGTATGAGAGGTCTTATGGCAAATCCATCAGGAAGGATTATAGAGCTTCCTATAAGAGCGAGTTTCCGTGAAGGTCTAAACGTTCTTGAATACTTCATATCAACTCACGGAGCAAGAAAAGGTCTTGCAGATACAGCTCTTAGAACTGCAGATTCAGGATACCTTACAAGAAGACTTGTTGACGTTTCACAGGATACTATTGTAAGAGAAGAGGACTGCGGCTCTACAGAAGGGTCCTACGTAGAAGAAATAAGAGAAGGAAATGAAGTTATTGAAAGCCTTAAGGATAGACTTGTAGGAAGATATACAGCAGAGGATGTATGCCATCCTGAAACTAAAGAAGTTTTGATTAAGGCAAATGAATTCATAGATGAAAGCAAATACAGGTTAATTGAAAATGCAGGAATTAATAGAGTTAAAATAAGAACTGTGTTTACATGTAAAACAAGATATGGAGTATGCTCTAAGTGTTACGGTACAGACATGGCAACAGGCAAAAAAGTCAGCATAGGAGAGCCTGTAGGTATTATTGCTGCTCAGTCAATAGGTGAACCTGGTACACAGCTTACAATGAGAACCTTCCATACCGGCGGTGTTGCGGGTGCTGATATTACACAAGGTCTTCCAAGAGTTGAAGAACTTTTTGAAGCAAGAAAGCCAAAGGGACTTGCGATTATAAGCGAAGTTGCTGGAACTGTAAAAGTTACAGAGGATAGGAAGAGAAAGCTTGTTACTGTAATTACAGATAATGGAGAAGAAAAGGTTTATCAGATTCCTTATGGTTCAAGAGTGAAGGTTTATGATGGCCAAAAAATTGAGGCTGGTGAAATAATAACCGAAGGCTCAGTAAATCCTCATGATATACTTAGAATCAAAGGTGTTGACGGAGTTAGAGCATATCTTCTTGCTGAAGTTCAAAAGGTTTACAGACTTCAGGGTGTTGATATAAACGATAAGCATCTTGAAATAATAGTAAAACAGATGCTAAGAAAAGTTAAGGTTGAAGATCAGGGAGATACAGATCTCTTGCCAGGAAGCTTAGTTGATATTTTTGAATTCAACGAAGAAAATAAAAAGGCAGAAGAAGCAGGGCTTAGAAAGGCTGTAGGTAAAGTAGCTCTTCTTGGAATAACTAAGGCAGCCCTTGCTACTGATTCATTCCTGTCTGCAGCTTCCTTCCAGGAGACAACGAGAGTACTTACTGATGCAGCTATAAAGGGTAAAATAGACCCGTTAGTAGGATTAAAGGAAATCGTTATAATTGGTAAGCTTGTTCCTGCAGGTTCTGGAATGACAAGATATAACAGCATAAAACTGTTAAATGATGAGCAGGAACAAAAGGAAGAATTAATACAGGAATAACAATGATTATATTGACACTAGGGCTTATTAATGTTAAAATTCAATTTGTGTAATTATGACAGTAAAGCTCAATAAGCTTTGCTGTCCATATTTAATTATGTTAAGCCTTTTGTAAAGGGGTGGGAGAATGACTGGAAAAATCCCAGGCAAAAGGGTTGTTGGAGTCAAGTAAACAATAAAAGCTGTAAAAAGTGGTTCTGCTAAAATAGTTTATGTTGCAAAGGATGCAGATGAGAAATTGATTAAGCCACTTGTTGAACTTTGTCATCAGAGCAATGTGGAAGTAACTTATGTTCCTACTATGGAAAAGTTAGGAGCATTGTGCTGCATAAACGTTGGTGCAGCGGCAGCTTGTGTTGTTAAAGAATGATATAAGGCATAAGCTTTATATACTTGTCAAATCATGGAAGGAGGTGCACATATGCCAACTATTAACCAATTGGTGAGAAATGGTAGACAAAGACTTGAAGAAAAATCAAAATCACCTGCTTTAAAGGGATCACCTCAAAAAAGAGGAGTATGTACAGTTGTTAAAACAACTACACCAAAGAAGCCAAACTCAGCGCTTAGAAAAATTGCCAGAGTTAGACTTGTTAATGGTGTTGAAGTAACAGCTTATATTCCAGGTGAAGGCCACAATCTTCAGGAGCACAGCGTTGTTCTTATAAGAGGGGGCAGGGTTAAGGATTTACCAGGTGTTAGGTACCATATCATAAGAGGTACACTCGACTGTGCTGGTGTTGCTAACAGAAAGCAGCAAAGATCAAAGTATGGTGCAAAGAGACCAAAGAAGTGATGTATTAAATAAGTTGGTGCTGTGTGCAATGCAATGAAAATAACTTTATGTTAAATAGATTTTGCATTAACAGAGCACTTTGCGGCAATGCCGAGTACCGATGAACTTAAATTTATATTAAGGAGGGAAGTAAAGTGCCAAGAAAAGGAAATGTTCCAAAGAGAGATGTTCTTCCTGATCCAATTTATGGCAGCAAGGTTGTTACTAAGTTGATAAACAAAATAATGTGGGACGGGAAAAAAGGTGTAGCACAAAAAGTTTGCTATGAAGCCTTTGATGTTATAAGAGAAAAGACAGGAAAGGATCCTCTTGAAGTATTTGAAACAGCTATGAATAATGTAATGCCTGTTCTTGAAGTTAAAGCAAGAAGAATAGGTGGAGCCACATATCAGGTTCCAATGGAAGTAAGACCAGACAGAAGACAGACTCTTGGTATAAGATGGCTAGTTGACGCTGCAAGAAACAGAGGAGAAAAGTACATGAGAGAAAGACTTGCAGGAGAAATACTTGATGCAGCTAACAATACAGGGTCTGCTGTTAAGAAGAAAGAAGATACTCATAAGATGGCAGAAGCAAATAAGGCATTTGCTCATTACAGATGGTAATAAATATTTGTGGATCTACCCTAAATGCTTTGCATTTAGGGTAGATTGACAAAAATGTTGTAATAATTGAAGGGAGGAAGCATAGTGCCTAGGCAATTTCCGTTAGAAAAAGTAAGAAACATTGGAATAATGGCACACATAGACGCAGGAAAAACAACAACTACTGAACGTATATTGTTTTATACAGGTAAGACTTATAAAATAGGTGAAGTTCATGAAGGCGCAGCAACTATGGACTGGATGGAGCAGGAGCAGGAAAGAGGTATAACAATTACTTCAGCCGCAACAACATGCCAGTGGAGAGATTGCAGAATAAACATAATTGATACGCCGGGGCACGTAGACTTTACAGTTGAAGTTGAAAGATCACTTCGTGTATTAGATGGTGCAGTTGCTGTATTTTGTGCAAAAGGTGGAGTTGAGCCACAGTCTGAAACTGTTTGGAGACAGGCAGACAAGTACCATGTTCCAAGAATAGCATATGTTAATAAGATGGATATAATGGGAGCTGACTTTTATAACGTTATAAAAATGATGAAGGAAAGGCTTGGAGCTAATCCAGCACCACTTCAGCTTCCAATAGGAAAAGAAGATACATTTAAAGGTATTGTTGACCTTGTTAAAAACAAAGCTATAATATATGTTGACGATCTTGGAACAACTTCTGAAGAAACAGATATTCCAGAAGATATGAAAGATTTAGTTGAAGAATACAGGCTAAACTTAATAGAAAAAGTTGCTGAAGCAGATGAAGAACTTATGATGAAATATCTTGAAGGTGAAGAACTCACTATAGATGAGATTAAAAAAGGAATAAGAAAAGCAACGATATCAGGTGACATTGTTCCTGTTGTATGCGGTTCTTCATATAAAAACAAAGGCGTTCAGCCTATGCTTGATGCAGTAGTTGAATTCCTTCCATCACCAATCGATATTGGTGCAGTAAAGGGTGTAGACTTTGATACACATGAAGAAGCAGAAAGACAGCCAAGCGATGAGGAGCCTTTCTCAGCTCTTGCATTTAAGATAATGGTTGACCCATTTGTTGGTAAACTCGCATTTACAAGAATTTATTCAGGTGTTTTAACTACCGGTTCATATGTATTAAACTCAACAAAGAATAAGAGAGAAAGAATCGGAAGAATAGTTAGAATGCATGCTAATAAGAGAGAAGATATCGAGGAAGCATTAGCAGGAGATATTATAGCTCTTGTTGGCTTAAAGGATACAACAACAGGAGATACTCTTTGTGATCCAGATAAACCAATAATACTTGAAAAGATGGAATTCCCAGAGCCAGTTATTCATATAGCAATCGAGCCAAAGACAAAGGCTGGTCAGGAAAAGATGGGTATAGCACTTGCTAAGCTTGCTGAAGAAGACCCAACATTTAGGACATATACAGATCAAGAAACAGGTCAGACGATTATAGCAGGTATGGGAGAACTTCATCTTGAAATAATCGTAGATAGACTTTTAAGAGAATTTAAAGTTGAGTGCAACGTTGGTAATCCTCAGGTTGCTTATAAGGAAACTGTTAGAAAGCAAGTTAAGGCTGAAGGTAAGTTCGTAAGACAGTCCGGTGGTCGTGGTCAGTATGGTCACTGCTGGATAGAGCTTATTCCTCAGGAACGTGGCAAGGGATATGAATTTGTTAACAATATAGTTGGAGGAGTTATTCCAAAGGAATATATACCAGCTATAGATAACGGTATTCAAGAAGCTATGACAAGCGGTGTTGTAGCAGGATATCCTGTAATCGATGTTAAAGTAGTTTTATTTGACGGTTCATACCACGAAGTTGACTCATCTGAAATGGCATTTAAGATAGCTGGTTCTATGGCATTCAAGAATGCAATGCAAAAGGCTGAGCCAGTAATACTTGAGCCTATAATGAAGGTTGAAGTTACAGTTCCAGAAGAATATATGGGAGATGTAATGGGTGACCTTAACTCAAGAAGAGGAAGAATTGAAGGTATGGAACCAAGAGGAAGTGCGCAGGTTATAAGAGCACATGTTCCACTTGCTGAAATGTTTGGATATGCGACAACACTTCGCTCTAGAACACAGGGAAGAGGAGTCTTTGTAATGCAGATAAGCCATTATGAAGAAGTTCCATCAAGCATACAAAGCAAAATAGTTGAAGGAAAAAACAATAAATAAGTGTAAAAGGTAAGATAAAGGAGGAAGTAAAAATGGCAAAAGAACATTTTACCAGGACGAAGCCACACGTAAACATAGGAACAATAGGACACGTAGACCATGGTAAGACAACATTAACAGCAGCAATAACATTAGTATTATCAACATATGGAAGAGCACAAGTAATGAAATATGACGAAATAGACAAGGCACCAGAAGAAAGAGAAAGAGGAATCACAATAAACACAGCACACGTAGAATACGAAACAGATACAAGACACTATGCACACGTTGACTGCCCTGGACACGCAGACTATGTAAAGAACATGATAACAGGAGCAGCACAGATGGACGGAGCGATACTTGTAGTAAGTGCAGCA
>NZ_FUYH01000009.1 GCF_900167605.1 Caloramator quimbayensis
TTCCAATTGACATTGAAGGGGCTAAACTATTATACCAGGTTATAGCAGGATGCTATGAGAAAAAAAGCATAATATTAACTACAAACCTTGAATTCAGTAAATGGAACAGTATTTTTTTCGATGAAAAGCTAACAAACGCTATACTTGATAGGATGGTCCATCACAGTCATTTACTAATATTTGACGGCCCCAGCTGGAGGCTCCAAAATTCATTAATGAAATACAATTAATTTACAATTATGGTAATGCGGATGTTGCAAAGATTTTTTTCAAAAGTTTGTATTTAATTATTGCAAAACACATCGCCAAACAACGCAATTATATAAAGTATTAAAGATAATAAAAACGTTATCTTAAATGAAGTTATTTTAATACAATAATATGAAGTAATTATGCTAATAATTAAAGCTATAAGAAACCATAAATGATAATATGTACCCGACAAAAATAAACTTCTCATGAAAATTAAAATTTTATTAATATTAATTCCATATTTTATCCATTCTTTTAAAATAAACATAAAATAAACACTTGACCAACATATATATATATATAATATTATAGATATATTTTTTCAGCCTTTTAAGATTATAATTTTTATTAACTTGTAACGGATACTTTAATTTTGAAAAAAATAAATATCCTGCAGCTGAAAAATAAAAAGGTACAGCTATCCTTGCAATAATTTGAGTAATTATAAAATCATAATACTTATTATAATCGGCCAATGGTTTTGTATGTATACTTATTACTAAAATTGAAGCTACAAATTTCATAACATCGAAAGCATAATAATTTTCTTTTTTCCTTATTGACACTTCCATTATAATCCCACCTAATTTTACTATTAAATTATTCCTTCTTCCTTCCATTTATCAACATTTGTCTTTATCACCTTTGCAGGTATTCCAGCTACAACACAATTATCAGGCACATCACTAATTACTACAGCATTAGCACGACTTCGCATCAATAATTCTATATTTATTCTCCGATTTTCTTTCCTATTTCATATAAACTATCATTACCTTTTCTTTTCTCTAATGTATTTATGAAATTTACAGAAAACTTAAAAATATTAAAGAAATAATTATAATATAAGAATATATCATTAATTATATTCTATTTTCAGCTATTATTTTTAACAATAATTTTAGGGCAGTTCTCAAGATCTCACTATTTGATATCAGCTTTTTACACTTATCTTAATATTTATCTATACTTATTTCAGATTTAATCATGCAAGAGTTTAACAACTTAATAATAAACTAATTAAGCTTAAATCAAAATTTAAAATAAATTTTGATTTACTTAGTTGCTCTAATTAATTTATATTCAGAATTGCTACATTTTCTACAAGGTGGAAAAGGCTCCCCCTTAACACAAGTTACCTCATTACCACATTTTGTACATTTATAAATTCCTGATTGTTCTACAGTTTGTCCACTTTTTGGCATGTTATCCCCCCCGATATTTAAAAAATCAAAATCTTGATGCTTAAATCTGAAATAAAAATTCTATAATTTCTCAACTCCAACAATTTTACATTTATCTTTTATCATTTTAATAAGATATATATGCATATCTGATTTCAATATAAATAACATTGTAAAATAACATAAAACCCCAATTATTATTTGTAATAATGTTGTTAATATATTAATTCCATTATAAACACCAATTAGTCTTACAAAAATGTACATAATCAAACTTGATAAAAAATATTTCCAAAAATCTTTCATGAAATAAAATAAATCTATATCTTTTCTTATAAATATAATTTCAGTTCCTGTAACAACAAATTCCGCAATTACTGTTGCAAATGCTGCTCCTATTGAAGCATATTTTGGTATCAAAAAAGAATTTAAAATAAAATTGGTAATTGCACCTAATGTTACACTTATAGTATATTGATTAATCCTTCCTATCGGTATAAGATATTGACCAGCTAAAACATTGCTCCAAGCAATAGCAATAATTATTGGACTTATAATTATAATAACATTAGCTGTTTTTAGAAATTCAAAACCAAAAAACCATGGACAGAATTCTTTTGAAATTCCCATGAGTCCAAACATAATTGGAATAGACAAATAACATTCAAAATCAAAAGATTTCTTTAAATATTGCTTTATTTTTTCAAAATCACCACTGGCATATATATTTGTAATTTTAGGCATCATAACTGCTCCAACTGATGTAACTAATGTTAATGCCATTTTTACAATTTTATCAGCATTTTCATAAAATCCTACTTCACATTTATTTGTTAATAATCCTATCATTGTTTTATCTAAAACTACATATACTTGTATAGCAATCTGTGGTAAAAAATATTTTAATGAAGGTATAATATGTTTTTTAATATCAAAAAAAGTTATCTTCTCTTTATTAATAATTTTAAATGCATATTTCCATAATAACAATTGTCCAACTATACCTGATAAACTATTAATAAAAACATATTTCCATAAATCTTGTTTAATTTTTATTAAAATAAATATAAGGATTATACTAATTACTTTAACAATAAAATTTCTCGTTACATTCCTTTTAAAATCTTCAATACCTATAAATAACCATGAAATATCTATCGCAGCATTTAATATGTTTATTGATTGGATTAAAAATATATTTTTATTTTCAATATCAAATATAAAAATAAAAGCAATAAAAATTAAATATGAAATTAAAGTAGTAAATAATTTTAAATAAAAAATACTCCAAAATGTAGTACTTAATTTTTTTTTATCATCTCTATAAAATGCAATTATCCTTGTTGCATATAAAGATATCCCTATAGTACCAAATAAGATAAAATATTGAATAATTGAATTTGTATAAGCATTAATTCCTATACCTTCTGCACCAAGAATACGTGATATATAAGGAACAGTAATTATAGGTAAAATAATTATAATAATTTGATATGAAACATTATATAAATAATTTTTTGCAGTACTCATATTATTCTCCCATTTATTAATATAAAACTATGAAATTATAAAAAATAATTTGTAGAATAAAAATTATAGAATATGGGGCTAATAATTTGCTCTCCATAAAATTAAAACTCCATAACAATAAAAAGAAGGTACTCGCTAATACTAAATCAATACTGTATTTCTTCTTTATATAATTTTTTACTATATAAAAAATTATTATAGAATAAGATATAAATCCAACTAAACCTAAATTTAAAAAGATATCTAAATAACCATTATGAGCACTTGTTATTTGAGCATTCATTGTTGAACGAACATAGTAAGATGAATAATTATTATCTCCCCAAAAAGCATTTAATCCATAACCTAATAAAAATCTATTTCTTATAGCTTCGAATGAATATTTCCAAATATATGTCCTCCCTGTAAAGGTAATATCTCTTTGTAATTTTTCCACTATTATTTTACTAATAAAATCACTTTGTAAAAATAATATACTAAAATTAAGAAATAATACTAAACAAAAACATACTAAGAAAACTCTATTTGATTTATATATTTTTTGAATATAAAACAAAAAAATAATTAGAAAAAATAAAGAAAGCGAAGTTGCACTTTTTGATAAAATTAATAAATAAAAATTTATAAATAAAATAATTATAGCAAATATTTTATTTATTCTTTTTAATTCATTTAATTTATATAAACAAAATAAAGATGTAATATTGGAATAAAAACCCAATGTATTTCTATGCCCAAAAATTCCTCTGTAAGCAACAGTATATCTTGTTTCGTCTAATTGTATTGAATATTGGGGATAAAATTGTATAAATAATAAATTTATTATTGAGATCAACGAAAATGTTATCCAGAAATTATTTATTATTTCATTTTTATCGTTAAATTTAACTAAATAAATAGAAATTATAAAATACATAATTAAAAAAATATCTGCTCTAAGTGTCATATTTCTATCTATTGACCATATTTCTGAAAATAGACAAATTATTATTAATAAAAATAAAGGTATGTTTTGTTTTAATAATCCTTTATTTATTTTTCTTAGTAATATAATTAAGAAGAAAAATGACATAACAAACAATAAATAATTTTGATAAGGAATTTTAATTATATTTTCCTGTCTTTCAATTGTTATAATACAAACAAAAAAAATAAAAATAAATTTTAAAAATTTTTTTATGTGCATTTTTAATAACTCCTTATTAAAAATAAATAATTTTAAAATAATATTTTACTTTTTTTAAAACTCTATGTAACTTAGGAAATTTAATTTTTATATATAGCTTTATAAATTTTTTTACGAACAGTTTAGTTTTTTTGCATTCACTTAATAATTTTAAGCTTTCAGTTTTATCATTTAAAACATCAAAAGAATATTCAGCATAATTTAATTTTTCTTTATAAATGTATTCTTTAAAATAAAATAATCTTTTACCTTTAATATTATATAATTTTAGAAAACTATCGGATTCTTTTATAAATGGAAATTCTCTTTTGATTTTCTGATCTCCTATACTACAACCTGTATTACGATAATATTTAACACAAACTTTATTGCTAAATGCAATTTTATATTTTAATGCAATTTGATACCAAACATATTGATCTTCTCCATATTTAACACCTTCGGGAAATCCTCCAATATCATATAAAATATTTTTATACATTAGTACAGATGAACTAGTCACAATCATATTTTTAAAAGAACACTTAAATAAATCAATATATCCTTCCCACTCTTTATTAGGTATACCATTAAAAGGATTTATAATTATGTTATTCTTTTCTACTCTCATATATCCTGTAGCAAATAACTTTGCATCTGAATATTTATATTTCAAATTCAAAACAGTTTCTAAGAAATCTGATTGCCATTCATCATCCGCATCCAAAAAAGCAATTAAATTATATTTTGAATTTAATACGCCATTATTTCTTGCAACTGAAACACCTGAATTTTGTTGATTAATAATTCTAATTCTATTATCGCTTATTTTATTAATTATTTTTATACTATCATCTGTAGAACCATCATTAACTATTATTAATTCGAAGTTTCTATAAGTTTGATTTAAAACAGAATTGACACTTCTTAAAATATATTTTTCTTTATTATATAATGGAATTATTACAGAAATAAAATCTTTCATATATTTCACCCTATAATTTGCTTATACATATTTATAATTTCTTTAGATATAATTTCAAAATCAAATCTATCCTTTACATAATTTCTAATATAAATCCTATCATATAAATGATAGTTATTGTAAATATCAATTAGGGCTTTTGTTAATTCATTAACATTATTTTTTTGAATTAAAATTCCCACTTTTGAATTAATAAAATCTTCAGGACCCCCACAAATAGTTGATATAACAGGTAATCCACATGACATTGCTTCTATTAAAGATACTCCAAATGTTTCTTCACGACTTGCACAAACATAAACGTCTGAATTTAATAATTCATCTTTTATATAATTTCTATCTTTATTACCTAAAAACAATACTCTATCTTGTAAATTTAATTTTTTTACCATTTCCTCTAAATATTTTCTTTCATCGCCATCACCTATTAATTTTAAACGTACACTTTTATTATTGTTAAAAGCTTTATAAAAAGCATTAATTAAAACATCTATTCCTTTTTTATAAGTTAAAAATGAAACATTTATAAATGTAAAATATTTTGAATTTATTTTATTTCCTTTTATGCAAAAAAAATTAGTATCTATTGTATTAGGAATAACATTAAATTTTAACTCAAAATAATTTTCCAAAAAATTTGCAAAAGGTACACTTACTGCTGCATTATATCTTGATTTTTCAAAAGCTTTTTTTGCTAACTTTTTTTCTTTTTCATTAATTATTCCTCTTTGAAATCCTGTAAAATGTTCGGTTATTATATATGGAATATTATATTTTTTATAAATTTTATACGCAATATATCCAGCCCAAATAGAACTCTGAGCATGTATTAAATCTGGAACTCCATTTTCATCAATATATTTTTTTAATAATTTAATATATGTATGTTCTAAATAACATAGTTTTAATTTTTTAGTTTTTGGGTATATATTCCATCCATGGTATCTATATACTAAAATATTTTCTTCCTTTTCTTTACTTATTTGAAAATGATTTTTTATCAAAGAAGAAAAGTTAAAATTTTTTAAACTTCTATCTGCTTCAGAAAATAATATTGAAATATTAATATTTTGTTTATGTAATGCAATAGCTTGATCTAAAAAAAAACTTCCTTTTGTTTTATCTTCTTCCTTTAAAAACCAAGATGGTATCATTATTACATGCAAATTTTCTTTTGGCATTTTAAATTTGCTCCCTTCAATATAAAAAATACCCAAAATTTCAACTTAAAATCCAATCTTCGATTTCATCTTTAAATTCTAATGCATATTTTTCATCAAAGGTTATAAGATATGCCTTGCCAAGTGTAAATAAATGCTGAAACCTTGACAACTCCCAGGGAACCTTAACATCTGCATTGTTGTTTAAATCAACTATTTTTATATCTTTGTAGAACTTATTTTCCCATCTAAAACCTGTCTTAAAATCTTCATTCCACGGAAGCTTTTCTCCTAAATATTTCTCTCCTGAGCCTAAAAGATTGAATTTGTGCTCTAATATCAGATTAGCATCATTTATAATAGAATTTTCTAAACCAAGCTTTTTAATTTCCTCTATATACTTTTCTCTATTTTTTAAATCATAAAAAAAGCTGCACTTAGGATAAAAGGAATAAAAATTATCCGTTGGAATATCAATAGGATTTTTACATACTCTATATCTCCTATATGAAAAATATATTTTATTTTTTATCTTTTTTAATGCTTTTTTTGTAAGCTTTTTTATTGGCTGATTTTTATATTTTAAAAGTTTATGTGTTATATTTGGCATAAGAAACTCCTAAATTCTAAACTTTTAACCTGAACATAGATAAATCATATTCACTTCCAAGGGATGATGATATGACATCTTGTCCATTATTATCAAATACCATTTCTTTAAGAAAATTACTTGATATAAATGCACCTTCTATATCTGTTATCTCCCCTGCTTTAATTCTTTTAGAAAGCTCATTTGCTATATATCTTGCTAAAGATTTATTTGTATTAGATCCATCCCCACCTACAACATATCCCATTTTAGTAACATCATTAGGATAGAGTCTATTAAATTCTATGGCAATCTGGTAAGCACTTAAATAAGGTCTTTTAAAATGATGGAATGGGTTTGGAGAATAATTTACATTTGATAAGATATCTCTTATCCTGTTTTCAAAGTTATATACTTGCCAATTGGACATAGGAAGGACTCCTTTCAATAAAATATTAATAAATCTATCAAAAATTTTTGGATACTTATAATATTATATTCATTTTTATTATTTGATTTAAATAATTTTTTTATTTTTTATTTCCAATAGGGTTATTTTTATAAAATCGAGGTAACGAATAAAATATCTCTTAAATAATCTTCTCGGTTCATTTAAAAACCTCCAAAACCATTCTAACTTCAGCTTTCTAACTAATACAGGGGCTCTTTTCACCTCATTGGAATAAATCTTAAAGGCTCCGCCAACAGCAACTGCTATAGATGAGCTTAGTTCTTTTTTATATCTATGAAGCCACAGTTCCTGTTTGGGGTGTCCCATTCCAACAAAGAGAATATCCGTTTTATTCTCCTTTATCTCATTTAAAATTCTCCTGTCCTCTTCTTCTTTAAAATATCCATTATGAAGTCCTATGTTTTTTATGCCTTTAAATTTTTTTGTTAGATTTTCCTTCATCAAATCAAGGGTTTCGTCTTCAGAGCCAAGACAGTATATATTTAATGAATGCTTGTTAGAAATCTCTAAAAGCCTGTCCATCAAATCAACTCCAGTAATTTGATAAACCCTCTCTCCCTTTAACTTAGATACAAATTCAATAGGCCAGCCATCAGCAATTAAAAGACCTGCTTCCTTATAAGCTTCAAACACTTCTTTTCTTTTATATACTGATATTATGTGATCAACGTTAGGAGTAAAGATACACAAACATTCAGTTTCATTATTTTGTTTAAGGAGATGTTCTTCTAAATTTTTCTTCAATTCATCTATATCTTTGTCGTAAAAATTCAAACCAAAAAGTTTCTTCATAATATCTATCCCCTAATCTTTGTTAATATTACTCTTTTAAAGTGTCTGAGTTCAGCTGCTAAAAGAACTATTAAAAGAAGAAAAAGGTTAATCTTTTTCTCATTGGTTTTGTTTTCTTTGTATAATCTTATAAAGTTGTCAAACTCATTTTCCCTGAGCTTAGCTAAATTTCCTGATAGTCCTCCTTCTCCGAACTCTCTTTTATATATATTAGTCAAGGGTTGGTGTAATTTTGCTCCCTTATATCTCCTTGCCACCTGAAGAAAAAAGAGATTGTCCTCTGCCTGATGCTTTCCCTCCAGAAAATAAAGTTTGTCCCTTTTAAAAACTTCACTTCTTACAACAGTTGTTGGTATGCAGAAGAAAACCTTAAAGAGCATCTTATAGAAATTAGATTTTTTTATAGGTTTTTTAAAGTTTTCTTTTATCCACATATCACCATCTTTGATGATGTTATAGTTTGTGCTGCTTATCATAATGTCTTTGTTTTTGTCCATAAAACCTATCTGAAGAGCTAATTTATCCTTTTCCCAGCTGTCATCTGAGTCTAAAAAGGCAATGTACTCTCCTTCTGCTGCTTTTATTCCCCTATTTCTAGCCATTGAAGGACCTGAATTTTCTTGATATATATGTTTAAATTTTATTGTCTTATAATTTTTTATAAACTCATCAACTATTTTGTGGCTGTTGTCATTGGAACCGTCATCAACTAAAATTACTTCAAAATCCTTAAAACTTTGTTCAACAACTGACTGCAGAGCTCTTATGAGAGTTTTTTCTCTGTTAAAATAAGGGATAATAACACTTACCCTGCACATTCTAATCCTCCTTTAAAGGAAAATTTAATTTACCTTTCATTTATAATCTTCATTGCATATTCATACCTTGCTCTCCATGAGTTGTTAAAGCCAAAGTTAATAATTTCTTCTCGATTGTATTCTTTATTTAAATATTTTTGTATTCCCACTAAAAAATCTGAGTTGTCCTTGGCAACATATATTGGTGCCATTGTGTTTTTAACTTCCTTTAAATCAGTAGATACCACAGGTATACCAGATGAAGCATATTCATAGAGCTTAATTGGACTAACTGCATCTGTCAGCTGATTTTTAATAAAGGGAATAATTGCAACATCAGCATTTTTAAGATAGTCTGGTATTTCATCGTAGGGCCTTGGACCTAGTATATTTACGTTATCCATATCCTTTATTTCAGATAAGTCTATTCTTGGTCTTCCTATAATAAAGATGTTTACCTTAAGCTCTGTTGCCATTTCTTTAATAAGCCCAACATCAAACCACTCATCTATTGCCCCAACATAAACAACCCTCTTATCCTTCCCCTGATACTCACAAGGGACGGTCAAGTTTTGTTGGCTGAAGTGGTCATAATCTACCCCGTTGTTTAAAAGATATGGTTTTTTATTTCTCTCTAAAACTTTGTTCTCTAAAAATTTTGAGGTTACAAAAATGAAATCAGATTTATCTATCAATCTTTTTTCAATTTCTATTACACTTTCAGGAAAGCCATTGTGGTGTGCAAAATCATCCGGTATTCTAAAAACAAGCTTGTCATATTCAACAACATTTGTTAAATAATAATATTTTGGATTTGATATCCATAATAAATCCACCTTGTCAAAACCTATTTTTTTGAGACTCTTTTTTATATTTGGAAACATATATTTCTGGTTGTTTAAAACTATCTTTTCATCCCTGGAGAAAAGATAGTTTCCATAAAGCCTTAAGGAATATGGTGCAAAACCATATATGTTATTAGCAAGTTTATGTCTTTTTGGTGATGCTATGCTTTTTTTAAAACGGTAATCCTCTTTATCTTTAATATATATCAGCTCATTAAAAGGATTGGACATCCATAAAACTTCCCAGCCATCCTTTGCAAAACAGTTTGCATAATGGTAGTTTCCAAGTTTATTGATTCTATCGTTATACTCTACAAAATCACAAATTATAACCCTTTTCATCTCTCTCCTGCTTTCCCTTTAGATTAATAGCTTTGCATAAAGCTTCTATTATCTTCTTCAAGTAAGTTCTTAAATTTATATGCTGCTATAACTATAAAAACTCAAAAATTTAATTACATCAATTTAGAATCTATAATTTTGCACTTTTTGATGCTAACAAAATTAATAACGTAAAAATCAAAAAATAAGATGAACATTGATATACAAGAGTTCTCTCTGAAAGGAGTGATTACTATGTATAACTATATTCCTCTGGAATAATCTAGTTATTATTATTTCAAAGGATATTTTGTCAATACCATACTTTTGTATTTTTGTTAATTGCATCTAATATATTCTTGCCACCGTGAACATAAAAGCAACCAGAAATATTTATAAATATTACATTTTATTTAAAAAGAATCTTTCTTTCTATGAAAGGTTTTTAAGCAGAACCATTGGTCATACATGGATATTATGAAGAAGTTATTTTTTCTGTTAACTGATATATTTAAATCACAATTTTTGATACATGGAGTATACCTTGTTGCCTATGATGCCAGCCTTATTGCTAAAAGCAGCAAAAAGATTATTGATATTCAGAAATTGAAAAACCATAGTGGCAATACTGACGCAGGTCAATATTTTATTGTGTATCATTGGTGGATTCTTAGGATAATCGGTAAATTCCTTAATAACTACTTCTTGTGCTCTTCGCTTATGTTTAGATTGATAATTTGTAAACCAATACCATTGAAGCAGTAAGCAAGCTGTCATTTATAAAATCCTTGGAACCTCTTTTATTGCTATAAATTTTAAATGTTTCATGCATGATTGAATAATCAACAAAAGTTAAAATTGCTTATAAATTTGTTAATGTCTGCAATTCTATAAACTTGTCTAAAGTTGATATGATATTTTGTCAATAAATATACTGTATTGATAGTTTACCTCTTTCTTTTTATTGTTTTTGCAGATTATTTATCGGGATTGGGGTAAGCTTTTTCGTACCCTTCTTTATTTTTTTCAAGACTTAGAAACATGAAATTATCTCAATTATTATAAAAACAGTAAAAATATAAAATAAATCTAAATTTGATGATAGACATTCTTTAGAATAATATATAAAAGCTATTACTAATTCCATCCTTTATATTCTCCACCACTTAAATCCATATTTTTTAGCTTCTGTCTCGTTTATAATATTTTTTGTGTCTATTATAACTGGTCTGTTTTTCATAAGTTTTGCCATATACTCATAATCGTCAAAGGTTATGCCTTTTTGTTTTGTAAGTATTACTACTGCGTCGGCGTCTTTTAATGCTTCATCCTGCATTTTTACCTTAAAGTCATATTCTGTTGGGACTTGAGGGTCAAAGGCAGAAACTAATGCTCCCCTTCTTATTAATATATTGCATATATCTATTGGGGGGCTTATTCTATCGTCATTAGAAAAATCCTTCATAGCAAGGCCTAATACTGCTACTTTGGAATTTTCTAAGTTTTTTCCTACATTATTAAGCTGCTCTTCTATTTTATTTACAATGAATTCAGGAAGGAGTCTGTTTTTCTCCCTTGAAAGTTTAAACAGGTCAAGGTCAACATTAAGCTCCTTTGCCTTTGGCTCAAGGTAGTGGTATGCATTTGGTATGCAGTATCCCCCAACTCCCGGGCCTGGTGCTAAAAGGTTTACTCTTTTATGGGTGTTTGCAAGTCGTATAACCTCAAAAACATCTATATTAAGTGCCTCACAGAATCTTGCAACTTCCTGAACCATAGCTATATTTACATCTCTTTGGGCGTTTTCCACAACCTTTGAAGTTTCAACTGCCTTTATAGAATTTGAAATTATTATATCTGCTTTACAAACAACCGATAACAAATCAACTGCCCTATATAGGCTTGGCTTATTTATTCCTGCAACTAAAGTTGGCATATTTGCAAATTCTTCAAAGGCGTTTCCCTCTGCTATTCTCTCTGAGGAATAGGCAAGATAAAAATCAACTCCTGCTTTAAGCTTTGATTCTTCTTCAAGTATTGGAAGGATAAATTCTTCTGTTGTTCCTGGTATTACTGTGCTTCTTATAACTATTAAGTCTTCTTTTTTAAGATTTTTTCCTATTGTTCTTACAGCACTTTCAAGATAGCTCATATCATGTTTCCCGTCTTTTATAGGTATACCAACGGTTACAATTATGTTGTTGCACTCTTTTACTGCCTTGGCTGCATCGGTTACAGCTTTATATCTTTTTTCTTCAAGCTGCATTTTAAGTATTTTTTGAATTGTAACATCATAGAATTTTTCTGTATGATGAGTAATTCCACTGTTTATTTCATCAACAAGATTTTTGTCAACATCAACACCAATAGTATTGCATCCTCTTAAGGCAAAACTTAATGTAAGCGGAAGGCCTACAAAGCCCTGCCCAAAGACGCAAACTTTTTTGTTTAATGATTTTTCTGGTATATTTTCATTTAATTCTGATATGTTAAAGGTTTTAACTGTTTCCATTTTTTCCTCCTTAGCACGCATTCTCGTCTCCAAATAAAACAAAGAATGTTTTATATATAAGTTTTAAATCTATCCAAAGGTTTCTCTCTTTTATGTACTTTATATCAAGCTCAACCCATTCATCAAAATCTATATTGTTTCTCCCCATAACCTGCCAGTAACATGTAAGTCCCGGCTTTACTAAAAGGCGCTGCCTCTGATAAGGGGTATACTGCCTAACTTCCCTGTCGATTGGCGGCCTTGGGCCTACAATGCTCATATCTCCTTTTAGTACATTAAATAGCTGTGGGAGCTCATCAATGCTTGTTTTTCTTATGAACTTTCCAACCTTTGTTATTCGTGGGTCTTCTCTTATTTTAAAAACAGGGCCAGACATTTCATTTTTATGTTTTAATTTTGAAAGCTGCTGTTCAGCATCAGCAACCATTGAGCGGAATTTATAAAATTTGAATATCCTGCCGTCCTTTCCACACCTATCCTGAATGAAAAATACAGGACCTTTGCTGTCTATTTTTATAGCTATTGCAGTTATTATAAATACTGGAGATAAGCATATTATTCCGATAATTGATAATATAATATCTGCAAGCCTTTTTATAAACTCATAGAAAAATCCTCTTTGATAATCTTCTTCTTCAAGTTTATATACTATCTCTACTTCTCTTTCCACTCTAACACCTTCCTTAACTTCCTATTTCCCTTCTCTTTTTAAAGAATAGTCCCTTTTTCTCCTTTACCTTTTTCTTGTGTCCGTCGTTTCCGTAGTAGTAGTGGTAGTAGTAGCCGTAGTAGCCCTTTCTTGAGGTGTCAAGTTTGTTTAATACTACGCCAAGGATGTTAGCATCAACCTTTAATAAAAGCTCTTTTGCCTTTACTGCGGCGTTTTTGTCTGCCTCACCGGAGGATACTACAAGTAATGTTCCATCGGCGTATTTTGAAAGTATCTGGGCGTCGGTTACCATAAGGATTGGAGGTGTGTCGATTATTATGTAGTCAAATTGTTCCTTAAGGGACTCTATAAAGTTTTGCATCTTAGATGATGCTATAATTTCCGCTGGATTTGGAGGGCGCGTACCAGTTGTTAATACATAGAAGTTTTCTGATATTTCTTTAACAGCATCCTTTAAAGAAACTTCCGCTATTAAAACATTTGTAAGTCCTGTCTGATTAGAAATTTCAAGCTTTTTATGAACCGTTGGTTTTCTCATGTCGCAGTCTATTAATATAGTTTTGTTTCCTCCCTGAGAAAACACGCAGGCAAGATTAGTTGATACTGTGGATTTACCCTCTCCAGGGCCAGAACTTGTTAAAACTATTGTCTTAATATTTTTATCAAAGGATGAAAACTGTATGTTGGTCCTTAAGGTTCTAAAGGCTTCTGAAACGGGAGATTTTGGATGAGCCAAAGCAGTTAAGTTAAAGGTTTGCATTTTACCCACTCCCAAACAAATAAAATAAAATTAAATCACTTTAAATTGGCAACAAACTACAAATAATTGTAACAAATTATATACAAATTATAAAATTCATATTGTTTGATATTTTACTAAATATGTTTAATTCTACCATTTAGGTTTAAATATATTAAATATGTGAAAATTTTCTTTGATTTTCTTAACATCTTGTAATATTTGTCCTTTATTTGTTAACATTTCTTCATTATTTGACACGTTTTTTATAATATTGCTATTTATTTTTTGGGATATGTCGAAGGATTTTTTTAAAGATGGGATTCTTTTTGTATTTGAATGGGCATCGGAGGCGATAAAATGGCATATGTTGTGGCTTATAAGTATTTGTGATGTCCTTTGAATTTCCCTTCCAAAATCACCTGTTATGCTTGATGAATTGATTTGAAAAAGGCATCCCTCATCTATAAAGTCGTTTATTGTTGAGGGCTTTTCGATTACGTAGCTGTATCTTTCGGGATGAGCAATTACTGGTATGATTCCCATAATTCTTAGCTCATATATTATATCAAGGGCATATTTAGGGAGAATATCAAAGGGCAGTTCGATGAGCATATATTTAGATGAGTTTAGTGTAAGTATAGTGCCGTTTTTGAACAATCTTAAAAGGTCACGGGTTAGAAAAACCTCCTGACCTTTTAAGATTTGTATGTTCAGGTTTAAATTCTTTGAGATTTCATTTAGATTTGAAGTTAATGAGTTTATTTGATTTATGTCGCCTTCATAGACACCTTTGTAGTAATGGGGAGTGGCTATTATTTTCTCTATGCCCTCCCTTTTTGCTATTTTAAGCATTTCTATTGATGTTTCTATTGAATCGGGGCCATCATCAATTAAAGGAAGTATATGACAGTGAATGTCCATCATTTTCTTTTTCTCTTCCCTTCATCTTCACTGTAATAGTAATAATATCTATAGCCGTAGCCTCCCTTTGATGCTATATCTAATTTGTTTAATACAACTCCAAGTATTTTAGCATTTACATTTAGTAAAAGTTCCTTTGCTCTTATTGCTGCTTCTTTATTTGCCTCACCGCTTGAGACAACAAGGATAACACCATCTGCCATGGTTGAAAGTATTTGAGCATCGGTAACTGAAACCACAGGTGGGGTGTCGAGGATTATATAATCGTATTCATCTTTAACTTTTTCTATAAAATCGCTCATTTTCTTTGAAGATATCATCTCAACTGGATTTGGAGGCAGTGTCCCTGCGGTTAAGACATAAAGATTATTATCTGCCTTTTTTATGGCTGTGCTAAGGTCGTAGTCTTCTATTAAAATGTTGCTAAGTCCTGTCTGGTTTGAGATTTTAAATATTTTATGTATCTTAGGCTTTCTAAGGTCGCAGTCTACGAGTAAAACCTTTTTAGAAGTTTCTGATAATGTATATGCAAGGTTTGATGCGGTTGTTGTCTTACCCTCAGAAGGGCCCGAACTGGTAACAAGAATAACTTTAACCTCCTTATCGAAGGAGGCAAACTGTATATTTGTCCTTAATGTCCTATATGCCTCAGATATTGGAGATTTTGGATGTTTTTTTAATATTATATCTAACATATGTATCACCTATTCTTCCTTGTGTTTTGGTATTATGCCTATTACCGGTATATCGAGATATTTCTCAACATCGTCTTCTGTCTTTATGGTGTTATCCATATATTCAAGTAAAAATACCAATCCAAGTGATATCATAAGCCCTAAAACAAAGGCTATTGCTATGTTCAGCCTTTTATTTGGTTTTATAGGGCTGTCCGGAATTGTAGCGCTGTCTATTATTTGTACATTTCCTGTTGGATAGAGCCTCATTGCCTCCCTTATAAAAACTTCAGAGAGGGTGTTTACTGTTTCCATTGCATCCTTTGCATCCCTGCTTTTAGCCTTTATTATCATTATTTGAGTATCAGCCTGAGGCGTTACTGTTATGCCGCTTTCAAATTCAGAGTAGCCTATGTTTTTGTTGAGCTGCCTTATAGTTGTTTCAGCAACAAGCCTCGATTTAGCTATTTCGCTGTAGGTTTTTAAAAGCTTTTGATACATCATTACATCGTTGTACTGTATTTGCTGCTGCTGATTGTCGGGCATTTTACCAATCAGTACACTGACACTTGCTTCATAGGTCGGCGGCAGAACAAAAAAGCTAAGAACTCCTGATAGTATTGTCAGGGATATTGTTATTAGTATTATTATCCATTTCCTTTTTTTGATAATGTCAAATATCTCCCTTAAATCTAAAGTGCTTTCTTCGTCCATTTTTACTTCCCCCTTTTACTTTATTTACCCATTTTTTGCAGCTAATTAAAAGACAACTCAAAAGCTCCGTATTAAATTGATGTAAGGTATGTTTATTGTTTTAATAGGCTCATTACTATTTAATGTAAATTATAATTTACCTAATTTTATAATCAATATCCAAAAATGGAATATTTGCGTATATCAATATATATTTTATTACATAATTTTCTATTTATCAATCGTTATTTATGTTATTTTTGAGGGAGGCTTTTTGGGGACGGTTAGTGTGAAAAGCACCTATTTATACATGTCTGCATATTATTATTTCGGGAGGAAAAAAATATTTATAAAAATTCATCTTTTTTTGCAAAATAATAATTGAATTTAGCATATCATTGCCTTATAATTAAATAGGTTTTTATATAACGCAAAGCCTTATGTTATCAAGGTTTATTAAGATAAGAAAGAGGGTGCATATTACATTGAGAAATTACAAACTCGATCAGACACAAACGCCTATTTTTGACTCGCTTATGGAGTATGTAAAAAGAGATACTATACCCTTCCATGTACCTGGACATAAAAAGGGAGATGGAATGGACAACAAATTTAAGGATTTTGTAGGAACTAATATTTTATCTATTGATGTTACTGTTTTTAAACTTGTAGACAGTCTCCATCACCCGACAACTTCTATTAAAAAGGCTATGGAACTTGCTGCGGACTGCTACGGCTCTGATATGGCTTTTATATCGGTTCACGGAACTTCCGGTGCTATTCAGGCTATGATTATGAGCGTTGTTAGTGAGGGAGAAAAGATTATTATCCCAAGAAATGTTCACAAGTCCGTTACGGCTGGTATTATTTTAAGCGGCGCAAATCCTATATTTATGCAGCCTGAAATTGACAAGAATCTTGGAATAGCACACGGAGTTACACCAAAGACGGTTGAAGAAACTTTAAAGATGCACCCCGATGCAAAAGCGGTTCTTGTTATTAATCCAACCTATTACGGCGTTGCTACGGATATTAAAAAGATTGCTGAGATTGTTCACAGCTACAACATTCCTTTGATTGTTGATGAGGCCCACGGACCCCATCTTGGATTTAATGAGCGTCTTCCTATATCTGCTATGGATGCAGGAGCTGATATGTGTTCGCAGAGCACCCACAAAATTATAGGTTCCATGACGCAAAGTTCCTTTTTACAGGTTAGAGGCGGAAGGGTTGATATAAATAGGGTTCAATCTATGATGAGCCTTCTTCAGACGACAAGCCCTCTTTATCCTTTGATGGCATCCCTCGATGTTGCAAGGATGCAGATTGCTACAAAGGGAAAAGAGCTTTTAGATAAGGCAATTGATTTGGCTGAGTACACACGAGCTGAGATTAATAAGATTCCGGGGCTTTACTGCTTTGGACGTGAGATTTTAGGGCAAAGCGGTGTTTATGCCCTCGATCCTACTAAGATTACTATAACTGCAAAGGGGCTTGGACTAACTGGCTATGAACTTGACAGCATGCTTGCTGATGAGTACCATATTCAGCTTGAGCTGTCTGACCTTTACAATGCCCTTGCGGTTGGCTCCTTTGGGGATACTAAGGAGAAAAATGATAAGCTTATTAATGCTCTTTGGGATATTAGTAAGAGGTTTTACGGTAAAAGGCCTGTTAAGGGGGATGTACTCGACATTCCATCGATTCCTGAAAGAAGCCTTACTCCAAGGCAGGCTTATTATGCTAAGAAAAAATCCGTTCCTTTAAAGGAGAGCGTTGGTTTGGTATCCTGCGAGTTTTTAATGTCCTATCCTCCTGGAATTCCGGTTCTTTGCCCTGGGGAGGTTATAACAAAGGAGATTATAGATTATGTTCAGGAGCTTAAGGATACTGGACTTTATGTCCAGGGAACTGAGGATCCTGAGGTTAATTTTATAAAGGTTGTAGAGTAATCATGGGCTTGGCACTAATATAGTGCTAAGCTTTTTTAAATAATTAGGCTACCTTTAGATTAGAGAATTCTATTAGGCAGCCTTTGATTTATCTTTAAAGTTTATTAACTTTTAGTGGCAACGGATTTTTAATTTAAGATACCTCTATTGCCTGTCACCCTTTGACGCAGCTTTACAGAGGGAAAAGATAAGCAGGTAGATAAATGCAATAAATATTATACCTAAAATCCATTTTAGCATAAACTGCCCTCCAAATCCTTTTAGTATATTTTATTCTTTTTTTGCATTTAATATTAACTTATTTGTTGATTTCTTGCTTTGAATGTAGGGATTTTAGTTTCTTATAAGTTTTATATTTGCCTCTATTTTTTCCTTATCGATTTTATCAAGATATTTAATATACTGATCCTCGCTCATGTCTAATACCTTCTCGTATAGGCGCAGTATCTTTTTTAAGTACTCTATTGAATTTTCAAGCTTTACAAAGGAGTCCTTTGTATTATTTGTGCCTATACTAAACCTTTTATTTCTTTTTGAGGCTTCTTTTTTTATGTCATCGTAAAATGCTCTTCCCCTGTTTATAAGCTTTATTCTATTGAAATTGGCAATTAGTATATTTCTGTAGGGGATGATTAAACTATCTAATATTTGTTTTGTAAATATAAAATCTTCATTATCGAATTCTTTTATTTTATTAGTAAATTCTAAAATAGCGCTGTTGCTCTGCCGTCTCGTTTCAGGAAGATTTGTAAATATGTTGATTAGCATATCAACTCCATGTAAATTTTCATTTTTTAGGGACTCTAAGGCTTTAATTATAAGCTCGTTATCCTTAACTTCCTTGTTTATCTCTTCATCGCTTATTAGAGCTCTTTTAATGCTTTTTTTTGATTCTTCATCAAACATGTTTTGAAAATAATAGGACAGGGATGCAAGCTCTCTTAATGTTCTCTTATCTTCCACAACATCTCCACTTTCTGTTATAAATACAATGCCCTTTGTTTCTTCCTTTATTTTGCCTAAAAAAGAAGGATTATAAACTACCTGTCTGTACAGATTTCCTTCGAATTCTATTGGTTTTGAAATCCTTATTTGCTCTCTCCCTCTTTTATACTTTTCTGCTGTTTTTGTATAAATTCCTTCTACTTTTGTAAATATTTTCATATTATCCCTCACTCTAATATAGTTATCGGTAAATTCTGAAAAACTTTATATCAGGCTTACCCTTTTTACTCCTATTATTTGAGATATGTTTTGTATTATTATATCGTTTGATATATTGTTTGGCATTTTTAGTACCATTTCGATTGCTGCGATATTTTCATCCCTTTTGTGTATTTCTATGTTAGTTATGTTAACTGAAAGTTTTCCAAGTTCAATACCTATAAGGCCGATTTTCCCCGGCTCATCCTCTATGATTACTTCAAAGGAAGCCTCTCGTTTATCGTAGCTTATTCTATCCTCGATTCTTTTAAGGCTTCTTAGGGCGATATATATAAAAAGCGTTGCGATTACTGCCTGCATGTAAAGTCCGCTTCCTATTGCAAGGCCTAAGCAGGCAACTGTCCAGAGGCTTGCTGCTGTTGTAAGGCCCTTTATGCTCGCTCCTTCTTTTATTATTGTACCTGCCCCTAAAAAGCCTATGCCGCTTATAACCTGAGCACCAAGCCTCATAGGGTCGGAGGTGATAAGTCCTTTGTTTACTGCTGAAAAGTCCATAGATATTATTTGTATAAGGCAAGCGCCGATACATACAAGTATGTGGGTTCTTAATCCTGCGGGCCTGCTCTTGTGCTGCCTTTCGTATCCAACTATTCCCCCGAGAACTACAGCTAAGAAAAATTTAATTATTGCTCTGTAAAAAAGAAGCATAATTAACTCTCCTTTAAATCATTCTTTTATATATTATACTATTATATTTTTAATTTGTATTCTTTTGCAAGATGGTTTAACTTTTGTTTATTCTCCGTTACTTGGGACAGGCTAAGGGACAGTTCTCAATTTTTTGCAGTTTTCCTTAATCAGATGTATACCTTATCAAAGAAAAAAATTTGTGAACTGTCCCTATATTCCCCATGCTAACCTCTATTCATAGAAATTAGCAAATATTTGAGAACTGTCCCTTTTTTTGAGACCAAATATTTGCTATTAATTGTTATTTATTTTGCATTTCTGTTAAATTTATGGTAATATATATAGGAATTGTATTTTTGAAAGGGGTTGTAGGAATGTCAAAATCTAAGAAAAGATTTGTATCAATTGTTGCTGTTCTGTTTACATTGTGTACTTTTTTAGGTTTTTTATCTGTAAGTGCTAAAACTGTTTTAAAACCAAAACTTACCTTTGTTTCAAAGCCAAAAGCAGAATACAAAGTTGGTGAGAAGGTTGCTTTTCAGGTTAAAGCTCCAAATTACAGCGGAAAGGTACAGTATAGAGTGGTGCTTTGGAATTTATCCAAGAAAACTCAAACTGAGCTTTATCCAAGCATGAAAAAATATGGATATTACAATGTTAAAAGTAGCCCAAAAGGCACATCGACTTTTACTGTGTCCTTTACTTTAAAAGAAGAAGGAATATATAAGATATCCGTTCTTGTTAAAAGAGCAAATGTTAAAGTTTCTTATGACAGCTATGTTGTAACTAATTCTTTTGTAGTAGGGCCTGTTAAGATTAGTGATATTGGGGCAGTTTTAAGCGATGGAACTACCGTTTCTGCTCAAAAATCTCAAAATGAGGTTTATACCCTCGATTTTAGCTCTTTAAAGTCAGGCGTTGGAATTAAGACTTACATAACTACAGATAAGGACTGCACTTTATCATATGTTAATTATAAGTTTAATTTGAAGGCAAATTCTAAAAAGCTTTTCGGCCCTGAGGATTTTGGGAAGAAGGATAATCCTCCTGCAGGGGTTAGTATCGACACTTTAAGGGATATAGCAGATAAGGATGGTTATGTTGTAGACAGCATAACTCTTACAAAAGGTGCGCTTGTACAAAAGGTGAATCTAAAGATTAAAGTTAAATAAATTTTGAAAGCCAATAAAGGGCTTCTACCTTTTATTGGCTTTTATAAATTCTTCTACGGTTATATATATTTTATCTGAATTCAATTTTCTGCAAAGCTGTGCAGCATAGGGGGGCTCAAGGTGTGCCTTTTTAAGCTCCTCATCCTGCATAAACACATAATCAGTCTTTCCATCAAGGAGTACTCTTCCCTCGCAGAACACGAGAGTTCTTTCAAAGGTTTCTGCCACAAAATCCATGTCGTGGGTTATAGTAATTACAAGTTTTCCTTGACTCTTTAATTTTAAAATTATATCCTTTATCTTTTCCTTTGATATATAATCCTGAGCTATGGTTGGCTCGTCCAAGATTATAATTTTTGTATTCATAGCAACAATTGAGGCAATGCTTATCAGCTTTCTTTCAGATAAGGTAAGGTCATAGGGGTTGTCGTTTATTTTCTCTTCAAGTCCTACCATTTTTAATGCTTTTAGTGCGCTATCCTTTGCCTTTGATTCATCCATTCCTATGTTGAGCGGGCCAAACATAACTTCCGATAATACATTGTTTTTAAATATCTGGTCGTTTGGGTTTTGAAAAACAAGTCCTATAGTTGGGGCTAAATTTGCTACTGTGTATTCCTTTGTGTTTTTCCCATCGATTATAACATCCCCCCATGTGGGCTTTAAAAGCCCCTTTAAGAGCTTAACAAATGTGGTCTTGCCTGCACCGTTTTGTCCTATTATAGCTGTACTTTTTTCATCAAAAATTAAATTTATTCCCTTTAATATTTCTTCATCCTTAGTATAGGAAAAATGAAGATTATTAATCTCAATTATGCTCATTATATTTCACCACCATTTCGCATGCCCTATCCAATGTAACAGGATAAAGACCACTATCTTTTATGTCAAAGGCTTTGCATATTCTTGTATATGCAGGCTCAATTACTCCATATTGCATTAAATCATCCCTTGAGAATATTTTTTCGGGGGTATCAAAGTCTATTACTTTTCCATCGTGCATTAATAAAACCTTGTCCGAGTATTCAGCAATCTTTTCCATCTTGTGCTCAACCATAATTATTGTTATTCCACGTTTTTTCAAATCCCAAACTGCTTTAAAAACTTCTTCGCTTCCCTGAGGGTCGAGCTGGGATGTCGGCTCATCCAAGATTATCACATCCGGCTGCATAGCTATTATTCCTGCTATGGCAAGCCTTTGCATCTGACCTCCCGATAAATCAAAGGGATTTCTGTCTTTAAATCTATATATCCCAAGAAGATTTAAGGCTTCATCAATACGATTTTTCATCTCTTCCCGATTTAAACCTATGTTTTCAAGTCCAAAGGCAACTTCTTCGTATACAGTAAGCTTTGAGCCTGTTACCTGTGTAAAGGGGTTTTGGAATACCATCCCTACTTTTAGGGAAATATCGCTTATATTGGATTTTGCAACCTCAATGCCATCAACAAGTACTCTCCCGCCGTAGGCTCCTTTAAAAAATAGAGGAACAAGGCCGGTTATTGCCTGGCACAGAGTTGATTTTCCTGCTCCGTTTTGACCGATAATTCCAATGAACTGTCCCTTTTCGATTTTAAAGGATATATCATTAAGTACAAGTTTGTCTGTTAAAGGGTATTTATATTTAAGATTTTCTACTACTATTTTGTCCATATTGCTGCCCTCCAGATGATTGAAAGTATAACCGCTGCTATGAATATATATTTTAAGCTGCTATCAAGCTTTGTAGATTTAGTTTCGTTTAAAAAGGTTTTTTTGTTTTTTGAACTGAAGGCCCTGATTTCAAGTGCCATAGCCCTTTCTCTTGTTGCAATAAGTGAGTTCATTACAACAGGGCCTATAAGTGGGAAAAAGGCCTTTATCCTGTTTATAAGTTTGCCTTCTGTTTCAAGGCCCCTCGACCTTTGGGCATCCATTATAGTTCCCATTGTTGATGTCATCTGAGGTATTATTTGAAGTACGGAGCTTAGAACATATCCTATTTTGGGTGATAATCCCCTTCTTACAAGATCCTCTATTAAATCAGAAGGCTTTGTAGTTAAAACTAAAAGAGCAAAGGCACAGAGTATGTTTATTACTCTTATTACTATAAGGGCTGAATACATCATACCTTCTTTATAAAATTTTATTTTTCCTATATTGAAAAGAACTGTCTTGTTGTTAATGTTAAAAAGTCCCTGAATAATTATTATAGATATTAGTATTATAAAGCTGAAATTAATTATTGGAAGTACCTTTTTAATTACATTTGCCTTTAAAAGAAGCATCAGACTTATTATCATGCACAGCACTGCACATTTTATAGATGGAACTATTATCATTATCAAAATAGTTGTTAAAATATAAAGCAATTTGTTTATGGGTTCTATTTCATGTATTATACTGTCTCTTTCCTGATATAAGCTTAATGATTTCATCTTCTACACCTCATGCATTTTTTATAAAAAAGAGAATATACCTGCCTTTTACAAATATATTCTCTTAAAAATCAGAAATTAAAGCTGTTCAATTTCATTTTTATTATCATAAAGATTTGTAAGGCTCTTTGGAAGACCTTTGAATATTATATAGCTTACTATAAGTGTTGCAGCCTTATCTGGAATATCAACTACAAGCTCGTCAAGGAAGGATGCTATCCAAAGAGGGAATTTCTTTGCAACTAATATTGCAAACAGTCCGTCTCCCCAGATGTTTCCTGTTTGTCCACCCCAAAAGGCAATGTTTATAGGTGTTGATACAACTGCTGCAACAAATGCAGCTATAATACCGCATAATACTGCTGATAGTATGTTTTTAATAAGTCCTTTATATGCTAAAATTCCTATGGTGATACCTATTGCTATGCTTGTAACTGCGTAAACAAAGGATATAGGATCCATTGTAAGTCCATAGATTATGTTGTTTATTGCCCCGCTTAATGCACCAATAACAGGACCTGCAAGCATACTTGCAAGCATTGTTCCTATAGAGTCAAGCCATAGAGGAAGTTTTAAAACGCCTGCGAATAATTTCCCTATGTAGTTAATTCCAACTGCTGCTGGGATTAGAACAAGGGATGCCGTAGAAAATTTTACAGACCACATGCTTTTTTTACTCATTTTTATCCCCCCAAAATAATTTTTATTTATTATGATATTTATATATGGTCTCCAATGCTAAAATAATCTCTCTTTTTTCTCCTTCAACTGCGGCATCGAGGCCATTTACATAGCTGCCTATTCCTTCCTTTGTATTTTCTTCGTTTTCAACTACAACATTAAGAATTGAAAGGGTTTTTATTCCTCTCAGCCTTCCTATAACATAAAGAGACGAGGTTTCCATGTCCGAGCCGAGTATGTTTTTGCTGCCCCAGAATCTGCTTATTTTTTCTTCATCGTCTATGTAAAAGCTGTCGTGGCTTCTTACAATTCCCACATGGTAATTATATTTTAAGGTTTTTGCACATTCTATTGATGCGTTTAAAAGGTCTATGTCTGCAACGGCAGGATAAATTTCTTTTATGTAGGTTTTAGATGTTCCATCGTCCCTTACTGCTGCCTGGGATATTATAAGATCGCCAAGTTTTATGTCTTTTAATAGTGCACCGCAGCTTCCTATTCTAATTGCTGATTCAATTCCTATGTTCTTAAGCTCCTCGATGGCTATTGCTGTTGATGGACCGCCTATCCCTGAGGATATAGCAAGAACTTTTATTCCTTTGTAATAGCCTATGATTGATTTATACTCTCGGTTAAATGCTACTAATTGAGGATTATCAAGGTGCTCTGCTATCCTGTCCACCCTCATTGGATCCCCCGGAATTACTGCATATCTAACATCAAGCTCCCTTGAACATTTTATATGTGGTTCAAAATTTTCCATATTATCCCTCCAGCTATTCATATCTGCTTCTAATTTCTTCCTTTTTAAGTTCTTCCATGTCTTTTATTATTACTTTGCTATTTTGTATAGAAATAATATCCATTTGGTTTAGCATATGCAAAACTCTGTTTATACTTCTTTTCGTAACAGCCAGCTGGCAGCTCAATTTTTCTTTGTCAATCATGATTTCAATATTTTTTATTTTATTTGCTTTGTTTTTAGAAGCTTCCTCAATTAAAAAATAGCAAATCCTCTGTTTAAGATTATAAAGGGTATCTTTTCCTGCTTTTTCTGATAATCTGTAAAATTGTGCACAAAGGGTTTTCATCATAATGCTGCTCAAGTTCTTATCAATATCATACCATTTTAAAAAATCTTCTCTGTCTATTTCAAGCATTGTAATATCAGTAATGGCTTCTACTGAGCATGTAAAGGGAATTTTATTAAAAATTTCAAGCTCTCCAATATAATTCCCCTTTGAATAAATAGACAGAGTGTACCTTTTACCATTTTCAGCCATAATAAAAATATCAGCAAGTCCATCGACAATTATATAGAACTTCTCATAGACGCTGCCTTGATTTAGTATAATTGTATTCTTTCTATAATTCTTTATCTGGAACTTTTTTAAAATTTCGTAGGGACAGTTCTTTAATAATTCGTATATTTCCCTATTGGATTCAATTATGTTAATAATATTTAAAATATTCATATCATCACCCTAATCTTAATATAATTTTTAATTATTTTTAAGGACACTTGTCCCATATTTAATAAAAATTATATCTTAAAAAGAAGAAAAAATAAATTTTTTAAGATATTTTTCCCAGTGTTTTGCTATATATGGATGATAGGGTGAATGCATATTTAAAATATGATGTACAGTATTTTCTTAAGGCCAGAAGAATGATTTTAGGGACAAGCTGAGGGACAGTTCTCATTTTTTTGCAATTTTGTTCTAAACTTTTTTGCAGTACATAAAATCCAAAACAATAGGGCACAGATCCCAATGCCACAAATGTCACCACTAAGGATGAAAATAAAATATACAGCCAATTGTTTCAAATCAGTTTCTAAATTATTCAAATATAAAATTATACTCAAAATAGAATAAGAGTTTTATAAGTAGTTAAGTTTTTCGTTATTTATTAATAAAAATTTGCTATTAAAAAGTCTATGAACATTTCTTAAGTTTTGGCTATTTTGGGATGGAATAAAAGGTAACTTTTCTTTTCCCTCTAGTCTCTTTCATAGAAATTAGCAATTATTTGAGAACTGTCCCCCTGATTTTTACATACTAAAAAAGAGAGGCCAAGCCTCTCTTTAAATATTAAAATCAAGTGAAATTATATCTGTTTCAAGTCCTTTTATATTTATTGTGTATTCACCACTATCAAGAGGTGTTATAAATTCTCCCTTGCCGCTGCTTAGTTCAAGTTGGTCGATATATTTAAGGTTGCCAGCTTTATCCTTTATCGTTACTGTTATAACGTCATTATTATTTGAACTTGATATCTCAGCCCTTAATCTATTATCACTTGAGTTTTTCTTTAATGATATCTTCAAATCGCTGCTTACAACTTTTATGCGGAATTTTGCTGTTTTATTTCCATTATTAGTTGTAACCGTGATTACAGCAGTCCCAGCAGATTTTGCTGTAACTTTTCCGTTTGAAACTGTTGCAACGTTTTCATTATCAGATGACCATGTAACTGTTTTATTTGTAGCATAGCTTGGTAGTATCTCTGCCGTAAGGTCTACTGTATCTCCAACTTTTACTACTGCTGCTATTTTATCGAGTTTAACTTCACTTACGCTGTAATATGGTACACCTCCGCCGCCAGTGCTGCCTCCGCCACTGGTACCTCCGGAGCTGCCTCCGCCGGTATTACCTGTGTTTCCGGTATTTTCAGTGCTTCCAGTATTATTATTGCCGTTTTCGCTTCCACTGCTGCCTTGGTTTCCTACATCCTTTGCTCCTTCTCCAGTAACTTTAACATCTTTTGCACTGCTTCCTTCTATCTTGTCTACCTTTGATCCCTTTTCTGCCTCTATTTCAAGTTTTGCCTCGGCTTTTATTTCCTCAACTACTGCACTTTGTCCTAATTCTATCTTAGCTTCCTTTGTAACTTCGAGACTCTTTACTTTACCTTCTATCTTTACTATATCTTCCTTATTTTCTACTGCTACTTCAATTTTTGAAACTTCAGCATCTTCCTTTGCCTTTATTTCTGCTCCTGATTTAACTATTATTTTATCTTCAAATTTACCCGCAAGCTCAAGGGATATTTTTTCTTTTTTGCTGCTTACAACTTCAACAGCTCCAAAACTACCTTTCTTCGCCTCTAACAGGGTGCTTGATTTAACCTGTGTGCTGCCTATTTTTGTCTCTCCTTCTGATACTACTCTTACCTTGCTTTGAGTTTCTATGCTAAGTTTTTCTGATTTTACACCGTTTAGATGTATACTGTTTTCTCCTCCAGAAATAACCTTTATTTCCTTTGCTGTAACGTTTTCCAATGTTGCGTTTCCGTCCTTACCGGGGTCAACTGTTACAGTTCCGTTTACATCAACCTTTGATATTTGAGCATTATTTGCATTCAAATAAAGGTCTCCAGTAATTTTTACATTTTGAAGTTTAATATCTTCAGCAGCAATTTTTACATTTCCGTTTAAATTTGCTGCTATGTTCTTGCTTTCAGGGCTATAGATTGTACCCTTTTTATTAAGCACTGTTTCTGCAGGCTTTACTGTTATCACAGAGGATGCAACATAGCTGTCACAGGAAGCGCTCTTTATTGCAACTTTCTTTAAGGATATTCCTGCTCTTCTTACATATACATAAACTTTATATATTCCAGGCTGAAGATTTGGGAAAGTTATTGTAAAGTTTTTATTTCCTGCCTGACGGAGCTTTGTGTTAAACCTTCCTGAAAAACCATTTGATGCATTCCAAATATCAAAATAAGTCTTTTTAACTGTATCATAAACTATGGCTCTATATTCTACTTTGCCTTTATAGTTTGGGCAGCTGACTTGAACTGTTATTTTTTCGTTTGCCCTGTATTCTTTAAGGGGAGCTTTATTAAACTTTATTTTTGGTATCACAGCCCCATAAGTTAAAACATAAGGAACTAAAATCATAAAAGACATTACTATACTTATTAGCTTAATTAAAATTTTTTTCTTCATTTTTTCACCTCTCTAAAAGTGCCACCCAGTTGACAAGTGACAAACTTTTGGATATCGATTGAACTTATCAACTGTAAGGCTTTCATATCATTATAATAGCTAATCTTAAAACGCAAATAATTGAGAACTGTCCCTCTTATTTTTTTATTGGGGGCACCTTAAAGGTGCCGCCCAGTTAAAGTTACTTTATAAGGAATTCAAATACCTTTGATAATGGGTTCTGGTTATTTAATATATCCCAAACGAAACACTTTATCTTGTATCCATCTGCATTTGGAGTTTTTATCTGCCCTTCCATAACTACCTCTTCTCCGGATTTTATCTGATATCCTCCAGCAACATAGTTTACTAACTTGTTGTCTTTGTCAAAGAGGCCTATTATAAGCTGAGCATTCTTTAATGCTTTAGATATATTAGCTGCTTTAACTTTAATTACTGCATCGATGTTCTTTGCAAATTCAGTTACATTTGATAATAATTCAAGCTTCAATGGTATTATAAATTTAATTGTGTAAACCTTTACTGTTCCATCCTGTGCAGTAACTTTAATTACAGCTGTTCCTTCAACTTCTGTTGCCTGTGTTATCTCAACTTTAGCTTTTTCAGAATCCATTGCATTTGCTGAAACTTTTAGAGGCTCTGTAAGCATTGGGTTTACTTCATACTCATATTCATATTTATCAGGTGCAAATCCTGAAAGTACATTTCCGCCAACTGTAATGCTTGAAAGTGCTGCATTTGTTGATCTTGAATCAGTAACTTTAACAACTACATTATAATCTCCTGAATCAAAGGTTAATGTTAAAACATTTTCTCCAACTGGTAGAGTCATTAAAAAGTCTTTCTTAAATGTAATAGCATTTTCTCCTACTGTATAATCCTTATCTTTTTGAAGCTCAGTATTATTAAATTTTACGCCATTTAATTTATCTCCATTAAATTTAACGTTGTAAATTACATCATCTCCATTGCGTTTTTCAAATTCTGCATAATCATTATATAATATAACCTTATTGTAGTTTTTATAGAATTTTATTAGGCTAACGCTTGTATTTCCAGCAACGTCTACTGCTTTTATTAATACATTGCTCTCTCCCTCTGGAACGCTGTAATTATACTCTATTGTCTTCTCAATTCCCTCAACAGATTCGCTCTCTCCATAGTCTATCTGATTTTCATTTACATAGAGCCTATAGCTGTAGGTATTTTCCTTAACGTTAATCTTTATTGTATATTCGTCCTTATCAGTTTCAATTATATATGCATCTGGCTCTATTGTAAGAACAGGTGCTGTTGTATCAACCCATATCTTTGCCTGGTAGCTGTTAATATTTCCAGTCTCATCTTCCATCTCGAAGGTTACCCTGTTCATACCTTCAAAGAGGTTTAGAGTAGTTTCAAAGAAGCCTTCACTTACAGGTATATCAGCCCATTCGCTTTCGCCATCTTTTCCGTATACCTTATATTTTAAATATTTTACTGGTTCGCTAACCTGTCCTGTTATATGCACTTTGCCACTACTATAAATCTGTCCCTCACTAATGTTGTTTCCGTTATCATCTATTGCAGTTATATATGGAAGTGCTTTATCAACAAATACTTCTACATAATCTCTTACTATCTCATTATTATCTTTGTCTCTTATAATAAACTCAACAATGTTGTTACCATCATTTAAGTTTTCAACTGTTATGCTGCTGCTTGTTGTTGCATATTCTGTTTCATTTCCGTTAAAGTTTACAAAGAGTTTTGCTTCACTTAAAGTTTCATCCTGAACTATGTTAAAGTTTATAGTCTGGCTGTTTTCCTTTGTCTTATATATCCTATTTTCAAAGATTATTGGTGATAGTTTAAAGTTTTGATTAAAGGTATTTTCAGCATTATCCTCTGCCTTTACATAGTAGGTTATAGTCTTATCACCAAAGGAATCAAAGGTAAGTTCCTTTACAAAATTGTTGCCGTTAAGCTGAACTTCTTCATCATTTATCTTAAACTCAGTTATTGCAACTCCTGATTTATATATAACATTACCAGAAACAATAACTTTTTTGTTTCCAATATACTGAGGATAATAAGCGGCTATTACAGGTTTGTCGAGGATGCTGTTTATTATAACCTCGCTAACTGCCTTATGTCCTACTAAATCTTCTGCTTCAATTGTAAACTTATTCTCGCCTTCATTTATCTGAACAGGTATTTCGAAGGTTTTTTCATAAAGCTTTCCTAAGTCTTTATGTTCCTCTGCTACAGTTTGTCCATTAAGTAACACTTTAAATCCTGTTGACATATCTGAAACTTTAAACTTAAGATTATACTCCTTTTCCCCATCGGTTAAATTAATACTGCTTCCTGTTGTGTTTAAAAGAGTTATCTGAGGAGGAGTTAAGTCTACAAGGAAACCTTTTGTTCCTGTACCCATAATTTCTTTATTCTTTCCATAGAGTGTTACAGTTGCATCGCATTCCCCATCAACAAGGCTTTCTATTTTATAGGATGTTTCTGAGGTGGTTAGAGTAACTTCATCCCTAACATTACCTGCATTAACAACCTTTATTCCTATATGGTCGAGGACAGGTCTTAGAGCCTCGTTTATTCTAAAATTAATAGTTGCACTATCTTTTGTTTCAATTCCTGGATAACCTTCAATAAATATGCAGTCCTCTGGTGAAAATACTTCAAAAGAAGTATTTATTATATATTTTCCTTTATCTGTTGCATTTGCTGCATAGTCAACAGCATATATTCCAAAATAGCAGTCAGCATTAATAAGGTTAACTGTTGCTTCACCATTGCTATCAACGTTTAGTAAATCATCCCATAGGAAGTTTCCCCACTTATCAATTAGATAATATCCATAGAACTGTATATCATTTGATGGATTCTTTATTTTAACTTTAAATTCATTCCCCTGAACCTTTTCTATATCAAAGTCAAAGTCTGGAGGAGTTAAGTCAAGTCTTACCGGCATATCGAGAGTATACCAATCAGCATCTTTAAAATCTGGCTTTGATAGAAGCCTTATTTTGTAATTTCCCTCAGGAGCTAATTGGTAGAATAATTTACTGCTGTCAAATATTGTTCCGTCCCATCTCCATTCAATATAAGATTTAGCTGGAAAATCCTGCATTAAGTAATTCTTCCTAATGTTTTTATCATAGGATATTTCTCTTATAACTTTGCCATTTTCATCAATTACCTGAATCTTAAACTCCTTTGCATTTCTCATAAATGAAACAACAGGCATAACATCATCAAACATTTCATCTCCATTTGGTGAGAAGGCTAATTGGTTAGGATTAATAATAGGTATTCCATAGTAATCGTCAAATCCGTCATATCCAAGATAATATCCGTTGCTGTCTGTAAGACAAGTCATTCCATAGAATGTATTATCTAAATCCCAAACTGGAGCATCTATCATCCTTGGAGCATCCTGTCCGCTCCACTTTCCGCAAAAGCCCATGTAAGGTATTCCAAGGCTTGGCTGACCTTCAGTTTGTGATTGAAGCTCTATAAAGCCTTCAGCAAATATGTTGTAAGCTGTTGTTGGGACTATAAGGGTTGCTGTAATTTCTGCAGTTTCACCAGCAGCAACTGTAATTTCTTCATTGTCAAAGGTTAAAGATGCACCGTTTAAAACTTCAGCTCTCGCATACATAAATCCTGATGAAGTACTGTAATTAGTTAAAACTCCATATTTATTAATTGGTTTAAAGGTTATATCTTTATCTGAGAAATTAGTTATATTAAGTTTAAATTCCTTTGTTCCTGAAATCTCCTTAAGAGCTATAACTGCCTTTCCATCATCGGTTGTAACATAGGCACCTGTCTTTATAGCTTTGTCAGTCTTTATAACTCCGGCACCCTGTTTTCTTGTAAGATATGGAAGAGTTCCTCCTGTTGATGGATCGAGCATAGGTTCTGCTGAGTTTATAAGAAGAGTTTTTACCATGTTTACAAAGTCTCTTCCTTTTAGAGTTGGCATTTTAGTTTTAACATATTGTGCAACAAGGGCAGTGGCACCGGATGTATGAGGTGCTGCCATTGATGTTCCGCTCATCATTGTATAGTCGTTATTGTTTACTGTTGAATATATTTTCCCTCCTGGTGCTGAAACTTCTGGCTTAAATTCGAGATCTGGAGTTGTACCCCAAGATGAAAAATCTGACATTTGGTTAGCTGTAGCATTATTAACAAGCATTTTATCGTTTGTAAAGGTGAATTCAAGTTTTTTACCTTCTAAGGCTGCATTCATTAAATTGTTTCCATCGTTTATGCTTAATGAAACTATTGGAATCTGCGGGTTATCGAGAGCCATATTTACATAGTCGCCATGACCTACAGTACCTCTTATAATAACTCCTGCTGCTCCATGCTGCTCAGCAGTTTTTTGTATATTTTTATAGTAATATCCTCCGGTTCTTACCGCAAAGACAAGCTTTCCTTCTACATTTTTGCCTTCATAATACTGAGGTTCTCCTGTTCCAACATATACTGCTTCAAGTTTATTGTCTTTAAATACTTTAACTGGGTCTGGAGATTCCTGCTTTTGGTATGCAATATTTACAGGTTCCTGTGCCTCGTCTATATAAACCTTTAATGTGTTTAAAGTTATCTTACTATTCTCACTTGATGCAACTTGGAGCGTATCTGGGAAAAGCCCTGGAGACCCTACAAGTGATATATCTGGATCCATAGCATAGGCGGAATAAGGATAGGTTGAATAGTAGGAGTTTCCTGCTGATACAACAACTGTAACGCCCATGTCTGTTGCATTTTTAATTGCGATCTGCTCTGGGTCGTCATAGTTTACAAAACCTGCTGTTGAGCCAAGGCTCATGTTTATAACATCAGCACCATGCTTTACAGAATCATCGATTGCTGCTGCTATATCATCAGAATATGCACTTGGCATATCTGGATTGTTCGTAAATACCTTCATTGCAAGAAGCTGTGCCTCGGGAGCTACTCCTTTTATTGCAGCATTGTTAGCTACTTCTTCATCAGTACCGTTTGCAGCAACGATACCAGCAACGTGCATACCGTGCATGCTTGCGTTAGGTCCTAAGTCCATCACCTGATCGTTCATGTCGGCAAAGTTGTAGCCATAGGGAACCTTATCTGTATAGAATTTCCCTGGGCCTCCCATACTCTCAACTGTAGTTTTGTTGAGCTTTGCCTTAGAAGAATCAGTGAGTCTCATATCTTTGTGAGTATAATCTATTCCTGTATCAACTATTGCAACAACCATTCCTTCGCCTTTGTATCCAAGATCCTGCCATACTGTTTCTGTATTTGTAATGCCTCTTGCGCTGTTCATATCGAGATAATACTTATTAGCAACAGTAACCTTTTTAACGTTAGTAAGTTCTCTTATAGCATCAATGTCCTTATACTTTACAGTAGCACTGAAACCATTGAGCAAATTTTTATATGAATGTCGTATTTTGCCATAATATTTTACCTTATCCATGACAGCTTTTTGAGCTTTTTCTATGTTCTGCTCAATAGTTTTCTTTTCTGTAAGTGATAATTTTTTTGATTTTGACTGCTCATAAACCGTTGTACCTTCAAGTTCAACAATAATCCTTACTTCATCCTCAGGGTTTATAACTTTGTTTTCAGATGAAGTTTTTTCATCGGAAGCTTCAACTCCGTATTTTTGAGACAGTGCTTTTTTGTAGTCAACATCTTTTAAATTCTTCATATGTTTTTGAATTAAAGCTTTTTTATCGATTTGTAGAGCTTTTGTTTCAGCCTTTGCTTTAACTGGCAAACTGGTAAATATGCTAAAAACCATTACCAGTGAAATAAAAATACTGAAAATTTTAGATTCTTTTTTCATATAATACCTCCTTTTCTATTTTGTTTTATATATGTTATATTATTACATTTTTACGATTTTTTAAATACATTTTATTCGCATATTTTTACATTTTTTTATTATTATTCTTATTTTTCTATACATAAGTTTCCATATTTGAGAACTGTCCCTTAGCCTGTCCATTTATATTTTTGTGATAAAAAAATATAGCAGATATTTATGAACTGTCCTTTTATACTTTAAATAATCGACTTTTACCGCCAATCTGTCGCCCATGTTGGTGACGCCAAAAAAGACAGCCCTTAAAAATAAGAACTGCCTTTTGTAACATGAATTAGTAAATTACAACACTTATCATCGTTATTATAATATAACAAAAATAATAAACTTCTCTTCATCATCTTTGAGAGAAAATATTAGGGGACAGTTCTCATTTTTTTGCTATTTTCTTTAACAGGGGTATATCCTTTCAAAGAAAGCTAAAATTTGAGAACTGTCCCTATGCCTGTCCATTTATATCTTCGTGACAAAAACTATAGAATATATTTATGAACTGTCCCTTAGCTTGTCTATATATTCATGCCTGCCTTTATAGCTTTAATGTTAATTTCCTGCATTTTTTCTGGGAGGTTGTCTTTTATTACGCCTTCCCAGTCGAGGTTTTCAAGGCCAAGGGCTTTTATAAGTGCCCCAAGTAGAACTATATTTTGAGTCTTTATGTTTCCAAGGTCTTGGGCAACTTCTGCGGCGCTGAATATTTTTAGGTTTTCAACCTTTGATTTCAGCTCATCGAGGGTGTTTTGAGGGTACTGCTCCTGTCCTATAAGTACAGGCATTGAGTATATTTCATAGTCATTAACTACGAGGCTTCCTCCCTCTTTAAGATAGCTTATCCATCTTGCAGCTTCAACCTTTTCAAAGGCAACTAAAACGTCAGCCTCTCCAACTCCAATCAGAGGTGAATAAACCTTTTCGCCGAATCTGACCTGTGTTGTTACGCTTCCTCCTCTTTGCGCCATTCCGTGAACTTCGGACATTTTTACATCATATCCGAACTTTATAAGCCCTTCTGTCAAAATTTTTGATGCAAGTATTATTCCCTGTCCTCCAACTCCAACAAACAATATGCTCTTTGTCATATTATTCACCAACCTTCTCTATAGCATCGAATTTGCAAACCTGCTGGCAAAGCGTACAGCCATTGCACATGCTTCTATCTATTACTATTTTTCCGTTTTTAAAGGCTATTGCAGGACAGCCGATTCTTAAACATGCCTTGCACTTTTTACACTTTTCATCATTTATTTTGCAGTACATATTAGCCCTTCTCTTTTGTACTTCCTTTATAAGTGCACAGGGCTGCTTAGTTATTATTACGAAAGGTTCCGTTGCCTTATAGGCATCATCTACTGCCCTTTGAGTTTCCTCAAGCTTATATGGATCAACTATTCTAATATTTTCCTCTTTAACTCCAACAGCTTTTACTATGCTTTCAATATCAATAATTGGAGCATCCTCTCCCATTAGGGTTTTTCCTGTTCCAGGGTTTTCCTGATGACCTGTCATTCCTGTAATTCTATTATCGAGTATTACTGTAACCATAGGAGCCTTGTTGTATACTGCATCTATAAGCCCTGTAATTCCAGAGTGGAAGAATGTTGAATCTCCTATTATTCCAAATACCTTAGAGTCCCTTCCTGCCTTTTCTGACGCCTTTTTAAATCCAACTCCTGCTGATATACTTGCTCCCATACATATTACTGTATCTGCAATATTTAAAGGAGGCATCATACCAAGGGTATAGCATCCTATATCGCTGGTTGCTATTATGTCCTTATACTTTGACATAGCAAAGAATAATCCTCTGTGGGGGCAGCCTGGACAAAGAACTGGAGGCCTTGATGGAACCTTAACATCAACGCTGTAGGATTTCTTTTCTTCTGTTGGTAAAAGTGCTCTTCTTATAATATCTGGATTAAGTTCTCCACAGATTGGAATAAACTCTTTACCTATACATTCAATTCCAAGGGATTTTACATAGGTTTCAAGGTATGGATCGTTTTCTTCTATTATATATACCTTGTCCACTGCCTTTGCGAATTTTTGTATCATCTTATCTGGAAGCGGATAGCTCATTCCTATTTTAAGGTAGGATGCACTATCTCCGAAAACTTCCTTTGCATATTGATAGGATATTCCGCTTGTAATAATTCCTATCTTTTTATCTCCCCATTCTATCCTGTTTAATGGGCAGTTGTTTGAATAATTCTGAAGACGTGCTAATCTTTCCTCAACTTCATAATGTTTAACCCTCGAATGGGCTGGTATCATAACGTATTTTTTAACGTCTTTTTTGTATTCTTTAACCCCAACTTCGCATCTTTCCTTAAGCTCAACTATGCTCTTGCTGTGGGCTATTCTTGTTGTTATTCTGAAAAGAACTACTGTATCGAATTTTTCGCTTATTTCAAAGGCATATTTTACAAAATCCTTACACTCCTGTGAGTCGGAAGGTTCTATCATTGCAACCTTCGCATGGGGCGCGTAGTATCTGTTGTCCTGCTCGTTTTGTGAACTGTGCATACCAGGATCATCGGCTGTAACTATTATAAGCCCGCCGTTGACTCCTTCATAGGCCATTGTAAACATTGGATCTGCTGCAACGTTAAGTCCAACGTGCTTCATAGCGCAAATAGACCTTGCCCCTGCAATCGAAGCCCCGCAGGCAACCTCAACAGCTACCTTTTCATTTGGAGACCATTCTGAGTATATTTCTTTATATTGTGCCATGTTTTCAAGTATTTCTGTGCTTGGAGTTCCAGGATATGCTGCGGCTACAGTACATCCAGCTTCATAGGCACCTCTTGCTATCGCTTCATCACCTGACATTATTTTTCTCATTGTCCCATCCCCCTTTTCTTATTTAATATCTGCTGCAAAGCATCCAAGTGCTATTGAGTAGAGCTTTGATTCGTGGGTATCTGCTCTTGAAACAAGAACAATAGGGCACTTTGCTCCCATTATTATTCCTGCAGATTTTGCGTTTCCAAAATAGGTTAAGGATTTGCCAAGCATGTTTCCTGATTCAATGTTTGGAACAAGAAGTATGTCAGCATCTCCTGCAACTATGCTTTCAATTCCTTTGTGTTTTGCCGCTTCCTTTGATATTGCATTATCAAGAGCTAAAGGTCCGTCTATTATGCAGTCCTTAATCTGTCCCCTTTGGCTCATCTTTGAAAGATATGCTGCATCGAGGGTTGCCTGCATATCAGGATTTACAACCTCAACTGCGCAAAGAGGAGCAACCTTTACGGGGCTCACCCCGAGAGATTTTGCAACTTTTACGGCATTGTTTACTATTTGAACCTTTTGAGCTAAATCAGGATAAGTTACCATTCCTCCATCGGTTAAAAACAAAAGTTTGTGGTAGTTTTGAGTGCTATATACCATAACGTGGCTTAAAAGACCGCTTCCTCTAAGTCCAGTCTCCTTGTCAAGGACTGCCCTTAAAAGATCAGCTGTTGGAAGCAGGCCCTTCATTAAAAAGTCTGCATTTCCCTTTGCAACAAGGGATACGGCAACCTTTGCACTTTCCTGTAAGCTTTTAACATCAATTATTTCGTATTGGCTAAGGTCCATTGACAGACTTTGTGCAATATTCTCTATTTTTTCTTTATCTCCTACTAAAAGGGCATCAACAAAGCCAAGCTTTCTTGCAGAGTCTACGGCAAGAAGCACTTCTTCATCTTGAGCTGCTGCAACGGAAAGCCTCATTTTAGGCCTTTGTTTTGCGATTTCTAAAAGCTCATCAAAATTTTTAATCACTATTTTACCTCCTTAAAAATAAAAATATTCAGACTTTTGTATATAGTAGCACTCATACATTATTATTGTATCAAATAATGCTTATTTTTTGAATATAGTGTATGCATTTTAAAGCAAAAAAGCCTGCATTGCAGGCTATAGTCCAAATATGCTTATAAGTTTTATAACGTTTTTTGTGTCAACGTTGTTAAGGATTGCCTTTTTCACCCTCTCCTTTTCCTCGGGATTTAAACTTTTATAATCGCTTATAACTTTACCTGCCTCAGATTTATAAGGATAGGAAGGGTTTTTAGCAACCTCTCCTACAACGTTTTGTATAGTTTGAAGTATTTTTTTCTCCTTTGATGTTTTAACAGAGGATATGGCACCATTTAGCTGACTTTTAACTAAATAAAGCAATTTTTTGCTCTCATCAGCAGCGCTGTTTACATTAGTCTTGTTGCTTTGCAATGAATTGCTCTTTGAAGTACTGCTTTGAGAGTTTTTATTGTTTTTTGGAATGCTGCTTTGGTTAGTATTTATATTTTTTGCTGTTTTTTCATTTTCTTTTTCATTATTATTCGAAATCTTTAAATCCTTTTTTAATTCAATAACTATTTTTTTGTCTTTTATATATATTTTGTTTACATTAAATGGCACAAAATTATTGCTGATTATTATTTTATCCTCAACAACTTTAAAGTAATCATTAGAATATTCTTTAATGGAATTTATTAGTATACTCTTTGGTAATGCTAAATTTCCTAATTTAAATTTAGAGACATAAGCAATAAGGCCTTTATCGCTGTAATCAAGCTTTGCTGAGATATTAGGGTAAAAATTCTTCCCTTTGTAACTTGATTTTAAGCAAACATTTATATTTTCACCATCGATATAAAAATAACAGTCTTCTATTGAAATAATACCTTTATTAAACGGTTTTTTAAAGGCTTGAGTCATTATATTGTTTATAAGCTCCTCTGATATTTCAATGTTTCCTTCCTTATTATATGCTTTTGCGATTTCACCTAATATGTCTGCATTTTCTGTTTTAGGAACAAATTTATATCCTCCCTTTGAAAACGCTAAAGACAGCGGAAAAGCAATTAATGCCATTATTACTATAAATACGATTAAAATATTTTTTCTCATAAGGCACCTCTTTGGAGTATTTTAAATTCTTTATAATATTTAATAAATATGTTTCTATAATAATATTACTAAATTTTATTTATATCAAGTTAATTACAATATATTTCATATATTTGATTTAAGCTTATGGAATTGTTTTGTTGCAGCAGAATACAGGTTTTAATCTGTTTTATCATAATTTTTACCATAATAATTGTATATATTTATTGTACAAATGTGGCGTTATTAATTTACTAATATTGTAATTATTATTTGATTTATTTTTTAGTTTTGGTTTATAATATTTTTATAAAAATTACTAATTATTACATTTATATGCGCAGGTGATAAAATGTTTAAATATAAGGCAAATAAAGTAATCCTTACTATACTTTTAATAGCTGCAATTATTTCATCTATTGCAGGATATATTTATTCATCTTTTTTAGGGAAAATCAAAAAAGTTGAAATACCAAAGGATAATACTCCTCCTGAAATAATTGTAGAAGAGCCTAAGAAAGAAAAAAATAAAATTGATAAGGAAATAGTAAACATTTTATTTTTTGGACTTGACAGAAGAAATCCAAATGAAGCTTCAAGAACTGACTGTATAATGATTATATCTATAGATGAAAGCAGAAAAAAAATAAAAGCTTCATCTCTAATGAGGGATATGTATGTTCCAATATCAGGTAGGGAAAGCAACAGGATAAATGCGGCCTATGCTTTTGGTGGGGCGGATCTTGCTATTAAGACTGTAAATACTAATTTTGGACTTGATATCGATAAATTTGTTACTGTTGACTTTATAGGTCTTGAAAAATTAATCGATATGATTGGTGGAGTTGAAGTAAATGTATCTAAAGCTGAAGCAAAGATTTTAAACAGTTATATTAAGGAGTTAAATTATTTAAATAGCGAGGCAGCAGCTGCGCCATATATTAACTCAGGAATTAACTTATTAAATGGTAGACAGGCAGTTGCCTATTCAAGAATACGATATGTTGGAAACGGGGACTATGAAAGGACTCAAAGACAGCGGGAAGTATTGAATCAAATATTTAAAAAGCTAAAAGCACAGGGTATAACTAAAATCCCCTCAACAATCTCAAAGATGCTTCCCTACGTTGAAACAAACCTTTCAAATATGGAGATTTTAAATTTTGCTTTAGATGCTATGAAGTTTGATACAGAAAACATTGAGCAGTTTAGAGTACCTGTAGATGGTACATTCAAAAGCCAAAGCATAAGAGGGATGGCTGTTTTAGTCCCTGATTTAGAAGAGAATAAGAGAAGGCTAAAGGAATTTATATATGGCAAGTAGGTATATAAAAAGATTGGGGGACAGTTCACAAATTTTTGCCTTTAATTTTTTCGTTTTGGTTTAAACTTTTGAAATTTCACCTAAAAAAAATTTTAATCTATTGGTTATTTTGTTTTTTAAAAGTATTTTAGTGAACAGTTGACATATTGGGGTATAGTTCTGAGTTTTGAGGGACAGTTCATGTTTTTTGGGGACAGTTCACAAATTTTTCTTAATATAAAAAAGGGGGACAACCTCTATAAATTTTAAGGCTATCCCCCTGATATGCTGCAAATAAAGCAAAAATTTGTGAACTGTCCCTTGGCTTGTCCTATGCATCAAAATAAAGTTGGTATTCCAAAGGAGTAGGTACAGGAAGAACCTTCATTATTTCATTATTATATTTATACTCTATCCAATTTTTTATAAAATCCTCTGTAAATACTCCTCCCTGAAGCAAATATTCCTTATCATTGAAAAGTGCATTAAGTGCCTCTTCAAAATTCTTTGGCAGTGCCTTTATTTTATCCCTATCATCCTTAGGCAGCTCAAATACGTTTACATCATAGGGCCCATATCCTTCATCTCTTGGATCGATTTTGTTTACCATTCCATCAATTCCCGCCATAAGCATAGCTGAATAGGCAATATATGGATTGCAAGTGCCATCTGAAGGTCTAAATTCAAATCTCGTCTTTTGTGAATCTTTAATATATCCTGGTATTCTTATTACTGAACTTCTATTTGATGTTCCAAAACATATTGAAACAGGTGCTTCAAATCCAGGTACAAGCCTTTTATATGAGTTAGTACTTGGGTTTGTAAAAGCAAGAAGAGATGGGGCATGTTTTAATATTCCTCCTATAAAATATAGTGCTGTTTTGCTAAGATTTGAATATCCATCTTTATCATAAAATATGTTTTTTCCGTCCTTTTTCAAGAGCATATGTACATGCATACCGCTGCCTGCCTCACCAAAAATTGGTTTAGGCATGAAAGTTGCTGTTTTGCCGTGGAGAAGTGCTGTGTTTTTAATTATATATTTTGATAGAAGCGTTCTGTCAGCCATTGTAAGCATTTCCCCAAGCTCAACCTCTATTTCAAGCTGCCCTGCAGCACCTACCTCATGATGATGATATTTAACCGGAACACCCATCTCCTCAAGTTTTAAGCACATTTCTGACCTTATATCATTAGTTATGTCATAGGGAAGTGCTGCATGATATCCCCTTTGAAAAGGCATTTTATAGCCCTGATTGTATTCTTTATTGTTTGAATTCCAAGGGGCTTCTATTGAATCAATTAAAACCTCCTGATGGTTTCCCTTCACTTCATAGCTTATATGGTCAAATAAATAAAACTCGAACTCAGGACCTATTACATATTCTTCTGCTATATCTAAGGATTTTAGATGCTCCTGCGCTTTTTTTGCAATATACCTTGGATCACCCTCAAATCTTCTATTTTTCCCATTTGTTTCATATATATCGGCTATCATACTGAGTGTCGGAACTTCACAAAAAGGATCAACAAAAGCTGTTGCTACATCTGGAATAAAAATCATATCGCTTGCCTCTATAGCTGCATATCCATAGCTTGAACCGTCAAAGCCAATGCCGTCGGTAAATATTTTTTCGTTAAGCCTTGTTGAAGGTATAGATAAATGTCTCCATTTTCCGTCTAATGTCACAACTTTAAAATCAATTATTCTGATTTTTCTGTCATTTACAAAGCTAATAAGCTCATCATAATTTTTAAACATTTAAATCCCCCCATAGACAATAATATACAATTTTAGTATAGTCATTATTTTATATCAGGTCAATTAAGGAATTTGTGAACTGTCCCTCTTTTTTTTACAATCCATACATGGACTGATTTTACAGATGATTTACATGACAAATTTGGCTTTAGAACGGATTATCAAATAATTAATATGAAACAAATGAAAAAAATTTTTAAAGGCACGAAAAAATAAAGAACATTGTTCACTTTTTTAAAAAATACAAAAGCCTGACAGTCCTTGATAATCAATGGTTATACAGGCTTTTTGCTTCTCGAAACTGTCAAAGATGAGAAATTACTGCGCTTAAAAAACAGCGAATAAAATTTTTACAACTTAGGTCACCTTCTTTATAGTGAATTTTATTTCAAGTCGCCACTTTACACTTTTTTGAAAAAATTTGAGAACCGTCCCTAAATGTCTTGAAAATTTGTGAACTGTCCCTCATAATTTTAATTAAAATTTACAAAAACAAAGGAAAAAAGCCTTGCTTTTATAAATAACATGTGTAATATATTCATTATATTAAGTTAATTTTGGGGTGATTTTAATGGGAAGTTATGAGCATTATGATTCCGCAAGAAAAAAGGCTTTAAAGGAATATACTTCAAACATATCTAAAGGAAACATAGGTTATCTTCCTTCTCTTGAAGGTATTTTAAAGGATGTTGAAATAGTGTCTCAGGTTGAGCTTGGAACCTTTGAGATACCTCTTAAAAAGATTGTTGGTACCTATTCCCATGCTCGAAGTCTTGCCTTTGCTAAGAATTTTATGCCCCTTGTTGATAATGATTCTGAGTTTAAAGAAAAGTGGTCAAATCTATGCCAAATTCAGCTTGATGAAGGAATACGCGATCCTATAAAGGTATATGAATACATGAACTGGTTCTATGTTATTGAAGGGAATAAAAGGGTAAGCGTCCTCAAATATTTAGATGCATATTCTATAAGTGCAAGCATTACCCGTCTTATACCAAAGAAGAATCCTGATGACATTGATAACCAGATATATTATGAGTTTTTAGACTTTAACAATAAAACCAAACTTTATTCTATATGGTTTACTAAGAAAAAACGTTTTCCAAAGCTTTTAAAGCTTCTTGAAGATTATAACCCAAAGGATGCTATATTTAATAATAAATATAAGCATTTTGAAGCCTATGTGTATAATGTTTTTAGAAAGGTCTATCATGAACTTGGAGGGGATAACCTTCCTATTACAACTGGAGATGCTTTCTTAGAGTTTGCTAAAATTTATGGAATTTTAGATAAACTCGAGGAAGATAATATAAAAGTTCCTATAAAAGGGCTTATTAAAGAACTTGTTTCATATAAATCAAAAAGCGATATAGATATTTCATCAGACCCTGATGAGCTTCCATCTCCGGGACTTATTCAAACTCTAACCACTCTTATAAAACCCCATAAAATTCTTAAGATTGCCTTTGTTTATGCAAGAACAATTGAGGGTTCTGGCTGGACCTATGCCCATGAAATAGGCAGAAAATATCTTGAGGATAAATTAGCAGGTCAAGTTACAACAAGCTATGTTGAAATGGTTCCTGAGGGAGATGAGGCCTATGATGTTATAAAGAAACTATCCCTCGATGGCAATGATGTAATATTTACAACGAGCCCTGTTTTTAAAAACGCAACTATAAAATGCGCCCTTGAGCATCCTAATATTAGATATTTTAACTGTTCAGAGAGCAGGCCCTACGCTCATCTTTCTAATTATTATGGAAGAACCTATGAGTCAAGATTTTTAACTGGAATTATTGCCGGCTCCATGACTAAAACTAATATTATAGGATATTCTGCAACCTCTCCAAACCCTGAAGTTATAAGCGCAATAAATTCCTTTGCCCTTGGTGCTAAGATGGTAAACCCATATTGCAAGGTTTTAGTTTCCTGGACACGAGAATGGAACAGCCACGAAAAGTCCACAGGAGTTACTGAAAAACTTATTCATGAAGGTGCTGATATTATCTCAAACCTTGTTCTTACAATACCAAGAAAGGTTACAGCTAAATTTGGAGTTTACTCAATGCTCTGCAGCATAGATACGGAAAGCAAAATGCCTGATAAATATCTTGCAGCGCCAATATGGCACTGGGGCGTATTTTACGAGAAAATAGTAAACACAATACTTAATGATACTTTCAAAACAATAACCGATATGTTCAGCGAAAATGCAAAACTTATAAATTTTTATTGGGGACTTGCTTCAGGGGTACTCGACATATACTACTCTAAAACCCATGTACCCCTCGATACTCAAAAGCTTATTGAGCTTATGAAAAAAATGATAGCAAACAATGACTATCATCCTTTCACTGGACCTGTTTATGATAATAACGGAAATATAAGAATTGCATTCGATGAAACAGCATCCCATGAAGAAATACTTTCTATGAACTGGTATGCTGATAATGTGATTGCAGATGATTATATTTAATTTAACAAAGAGGCTGTCACAATTAATTTGTGTACCGCCTCTTTATTAAACTTACTAAACTTTATTATTTGATTTTTATATTTTAAATCATATTTTATAAATTTTTGTATCAATAGCTAAAGCTTTAGTAGGAATGGTTAGTGTGAAAATATTTCTTCTCCGCTTTTGGTGTCTCTGGGAAAGTTCCTAAAAAATGCCCCTATGAATTTTTTATTACAACATATAGTATATATAGACTTGGCGTTCATACAATAAATAGTATATTTTTGGTGAACATTATAATTTTTCGGAGGCCTCCCTATCACCGGAGATGGAGGATAGAGGTAAAAAATTCCATGTAATTAGCAAGTGACAAGCTTTTCATACATTCCTTGTAGCAATTGCTTAGTCACGGCTTGTTAATGTTCTTATAAAGTTAAGATTTATACATTTATGTTAAAAATTAATGTATAATTTATATTTCGCTTAATGCATAAACTACATTATATTAATAGTTTTATACTGATTTTACCATTGAATATACTTGATTTTCAAAACTTTTATTGATTTAGGAAAAACGAATCAGCATTTCTGTCTATTTTTTATAATCAATAACATAGTATCCGCAAGCGTTTATTATAGTTGTGTTATTATATTTCCTTATTCTTTCATTAATACCGTAGTTTAAATGCTGATGACCATGGAAATGGTATTTAGGAGAGTGCTTGTCTATTAAATCTCTAAAGCATTTAAATCCTCTATGACACAAATCTTCGCCATCGCCAAGCCCCTCAGCTGCAGCATGAGTTACAAGAATATCAAATCCTTTTTTTAAAAAAAGCTTCGTTTTCAGCTTAGAAATTCTTTTTTTCATAGCCTTTTCTGTATATTGATGGGAAGCATCTTTATATTTCATACTTCCTCCAAGCCCAATAATCCTTATTCCTTTATATATAATAAACTTTCCATCGATGCACTCACATCCCTCAGGGGGATTTATATCATAGTTTTGATCATGATTTCCAGGAACATAAAAAAGCGGGGCTTTTATAAATGTAACAAGAAATGATAGATATTCAGCTTTCAAATCTCCACAGGATATAATAAGCTCGATATCTTTAAACTTCTCTATGTCAAAGTAATCCCATAAATATTTAGATTCTATGTCTGATACCAATAGTATTTTCATATAAATCCTACTTTCCTTTGTCAAATATGCAAATACTATTATACTAAAAATTCTTGAAATATGACATAGAAAATGTAGAAATTTGTTTGAAAATTATAAATTGATATATTCATTTAAAGCGTTAACATCGGCAGCAGCCCAATCTATATTTAAAAGATTTTTGGCATAGTCCCAAATTATATCCTTATGCTCTTTCAATTTTATCTGTCCTGAAATTATATAACACACAAAGGGAATAAGCTCTATTGATATATTATCATAGTCATGTATATAGCTATTTAGCTTCTTTTTAATACCAATATTTATGTCAAGTTCCTCTTTTATTTCGCGCACTATGCATTCTTCAGCTTCTTCCCCTTCATTTACCTTTCCACCAGGGAATTCCCACTTTAAAGGAAGAATCATTCTTTCACTTCTCTGCGCCGCAAGTATTTTACCTTCATTTTCTATTATCGCACAGGCTACCTTTATTATCTTTTGTTCTTTTTCCATATTCAGCACCTCACAAAGTTAAATCTACATTTATATTATATATTCTCCCTTCTCATAAGTTAATATGGGGACAGTTCAGTTTTTTATGCTAACGGTATATTTTAAAAGGGTTGGGGGGTTAGGGGACGGTTCAGTTTTTTTTTATTCATTCGAGGATTTTTTTAAACTTTAAGGGCAGCCACTAAGGGTTAATTAGGGATTTAATTAGGGACAGTTCATTTTTTTAATGTTAAAAGAAAATAAGTTTATGTAATCTTAAAAATTCTATAATCATTACCGTTAACTATATTACTTTTTTATTTGTTTTAATCAGAACCACTGACTAAAAATTATATATAATTTCCTAATTTTTAGTTATTTAATGTATGCTTGTCCATATTTATTAAAATTTTTATCTGTTGCTATTTTGATTGTTTCTTACTTTTATGTTTGAAGTATTTTTTAGCAAGCCGATTTAATAAAATCACTTATTATGTTTTTATATTTTTCATTATTTTTGAATAGGCTAAACCCATAGGCACAAAGATGGGAAACTTGGGATGCTGTTATATTCCCCGCAAATGCACATATCTCTTTACAGCTTAAATTGCATAAGCTTCTCATTAAAAATATGCATAATGCTCTATAATCTTTTGAATCTTTTTTACCTTTCACGTGAAACATATCTGGAGTTATAGTTTTAGCATAATTCGCTACAAATTCAAGTACCTTTTGAGGCGCAAAATCTCTTACAAGTATCTTCCTTTCGCTTCTATATTCACTTCCATCTCCTTCAAACTCAACGATTTCCTTCATCTTAGGATCATTACACTTACCTACAAACTTTATGTATAATTCTCTTGCTCTTTTTATATCATAACTAAATTGTGTTAAAACAAAATAAGGATCGAGAATATTATATTTATCTTTAAAGAGCCCTAAATATATTCCCAAACTACTAAAGGGGTACTCCTGAATTTTTTCATGAAATTTTTTAATATCTTCAGGATTTTTATGTATATAGCCGGATAGTGTTACAAGATAAGCATTATCATCAACAATGATGCTTTTAAAACGATCAGCAAAAACATGACCATGTCTATCATATTTTTTATTGTAGTACTGTGCATAGCATTGATTTATAACATGCATAAATTTAGAAATATCGGCTCCATTGGAGTCGATTATAAAATGGGCATGATTATCCATAAGACAATATGCATAAATTTTAAATAAAAATATTTCCTTATAACGCTTCAAAAATTTCATGAAATTATCCTTATCCTCATCTTCTTTATATAAAATAGTATCTCCAACACTTTTAATCATAACATGATAAATGCTGTCAAAACTCTTTTGGCGAGCGGTCCTTGGCATTTTATCAACCTCCATAATATAATTTTACCTTCAAGATAAGTATTACCAATTATGGCGACAAGTATGCATTGCACCAAAAATATTGTTTAAATTTGTGAACTGTCCCTTACTTTTTAAACAATCACTAATAAATATTTTTATTGACATAAATTAAATCTACTACTATAATAATTTTATAATTATATAATTATTTCATTATATTATTGGGAGGTTTTCAAATGACAACTAATGACAAAAAAATTATTTTACTTGTTTTAGGTCTAATGGCTTTCTTAGCAAACGGTGACAATTATGCCGCAGCTCCATTAATTATAAACATTGCTAAAGACTTAAATTTAAATCTAACTACCGCCGCAATATCAGTTACCGCATATATGCTATCCTTTGGGTTATTTACAATTTTATTCGGACCATTAGGTGATAGATATGGGAAGACAAAAATTATAAATATTGCTGCATTCGGTACATCAATTTTCAGCATACTTGGTGCATTTGCCTTTAATCTACCCTCACTAATATTTTTCAGAGCAGTAAATGGTGCCTTTGGCGCTGGAATATTTCCAGTAACCATGGCACTTGTTGGTGAAATTTTTGAACAAAATGAAAGACAAAAATCTATAGGTAAAGTCATGGGCATGATGTTCTTAGGGGGGGCTTCTGCTACATTTATTGGAGGTATAATTGCTTATTTGGGCTCATGGAGAGCAGTTTATTTCATTTATGGCTTAGGTGAATTAATACTTTCAATTATTATGCTTAAAAAGCTGCCTAAAATTCCTGGAATAATAAATCACCTTGATTTAACTGGAGTTTATAAAAAAGCATTATCAAATTTTAAACTTATATCTGTCGTATCAACAATTATGCTTGTTGGTTTTAGCGTATTTGGTAGCTTTACCTATACAGGTAAATTTATTCAATCAAAAACTGGTTATAATATATTAATTGTTGGAATAATATTAACTTCATTTGGTATTGCAACAGTAGTAGGTGGCAGAATAGCTCCAAAACTAAAGAATAATCTTAAAAATAAATTTTTGTTAGTTTTAGGATTAATTGGTTCTATATCCCTATATCTATTTTCTCAAACCAACTCAACTTTACTTATAGTAATAGCTTTATTTGGATTTGGACTTGCTTTTGTTTCTCTTCAATCAACTTTAGTATCAACAGCACAAGAAACTATGCCAAGTCTAAGGGGTACTGCGATGTCTCTTGCATCCTTTAATATGTTTATTGGTGGTGCAATAGGTACGAGCATTAACGGAAAAATAATTAATCATTATAGCAACTTTAGTTATGTATTCATAGGTGCAGCTATTGCAATGCTCCTTGTCTCATTTATTGCAACTTATACAGTAAATAATGCACTAAAAAAATAAAAGCAGGCTTAAAACCTGCTTTTATTTATATTATGAATAACTTTTTAAATTATTTCTACATTATATAAATACTTAAATTTTGCAGCTTAAATTATAAAGAACTTATATATATTTGTGAACTGTCCCTATTATTTAATTAAACTCATATATCCTTATAACATTTTCAATACCATTAACAGAATTTAAAGTCTTTATTTTTTCTAACGAATCTACTATATTCCCATATTTTGCATCATGAGTCACAAATACAAGATTAACTTTATGCTCTGCAAATACATCTTGTGTAACAGATAATATACTAATATTATGTTGCCCAAATATATTTGCTATTTGTCCTAATACTCCTGCCTGATCTTTAACATCAAGTCTAATATAGTATTTTGATATAAATTCCTTAGACTGTTTTATTGGCATTTTGCTGCTATTTACTTCATAATTAAAATTATATGGTACATCAAAATTATTCCTTATTATAGAAATAATATCGCTAACAACAGCACTTCCAGTTGGTAAATCCCCTGCACCTCTTCCACAAAGGAGTAAATCTCCAACAGCATTACCTTTTATAAAAATCGCATTAAAAGAGTCTCCTACATTTGCAATAGGGTGATTTTTTTCTACCATTGCTGGATGAACCCTAAGTTCGAGGTTGTCCTCTTCCTTTGCTATTGCTAAAAGCTTAATAACATAACCAAATCTTTTTGCATATTCAATATCAACAGCCTTGATTCTACCAATTCCCTCTCTATAAATTGAATTTATATCAACAGATGTATTAAAAGAAAGGGAAGCCATAATTGCAAGCTTATATACAGCATCAAAACCTTCAACATCAGATGTAGGATCTGCCTCGGCATATCCAAGATTTTGCGCCTGTTTTAAAGCCTCTTCAAATTCCAATCCCTCATCAGTCATTTTTGTTAATATATAATTCGTAGTACCATTTACAATTCCTGTTATTTCCTTAATCTTGTTTGCTGTAAGGCTTTCATTTATTCCTTTTATAATAGGAATTCCCCCGCCTACGCTTGCTTCATAATAAATCATAACATTATTTTCATTCACAGCCTTAAAAATTTCATCCGCAAAGCTTGCAACAACAAGCTTATTTGCAGTAACAATATGTTTCTTGCACTCTGCAGCCTTTATTATATATTCCTTTGCAGGATGCGCCCCCCCAATCAGCTCAACAATAATTTTTATTTCCTCATCATAAAAAATATCATCAGAATTCGTCGTTAAAATTTCCTTTGGCACATCCACACACCTTTTTTTATTAATGTCCTTAACAAGTATTTTTTTAATTTCTATCTCATATCCGCACTTTGATATTATTTCATCCATATTTGAATTTAATATTTTCCATACACCTTGTCCAACTGTTCCAAATCCCAAAAGCCCTATTTTAATTTTTTTCATATTTATCATCCTCTCATAAAATTTGGGGACAGTTCTGTTTTTTTTGCAATATATCGTTAATTAAAAATGTTACCCTTGATCATCGTCCGTTAATTGTTAACAAATTTTAACATTATCTTATGCATTAAATTAATAAATATCAAATTTAAAAGAATATGCTTTCTTAAACATTAAATATTTGTGAACTGTCACTGTTTTCTTTAATATTTTCTATAAACAAAATCCAAACAATTTATCTTAATTTGATACTCTCTTCATTACATCTTTCATTTGTTTTAAAATTTCTGCTCTATTAATATAAATAAATTTGTGAGCTGTCCCTATTCTTCCTTTAATTATTATACTTGTCCTACTGAAAATAATACTGAACTGTCCCTTAGCTTGTCCTTAGGCTTACACCCATCCTCGCTGCAAAATATCTCATGCAGTGCATTCACCGCCTTTTTTGCATCCTCCTCCTTCATAAGGCACCAAATAGTAGTATGGGAGTCTGCGGTTTGAAGCACTTTTATGTTCTCCTCTCTTAAGACCTTTAATATTTTTGCCATAATTCCCGGTATGCCCCTCATTCTATTCCCTACGACCGCCACTTTGCTGCATCCTCCTATAATATTATATTTAAGCCCGAACTCATTAAAAATCTCCCTAACCATACTTTCATCGCTCTCGTTTATTGTAAATACCTTCTTTTCGGGAAATATGTTTATAAAATCAATGCTTATGTTGTTTTTAGAAAGTAAATCGAGAACCTCATCATCTTCGCAATTTATAGTAACCTGAGATATTTTATTTACACAGGTTATACCCGTAATTACATTATCTCTTTCAGATATGCAGTTTGAGATTATTGTTCCCTTTGCATCCGTTAGAGTATTTTTTATAATAAGAGGCACATTCCCCTTCATGGCATATTCAACCGCCCTCGGGTGAATCACCTTCGCCCCTTCCTGTGCAAGCTTGAACACCTCGTTATAGCTTATTTCATCTATAATCCTCGCATCCTTAACAATATTAGGATCCGCAGTCATAATACCATCAACATCGGTATAAATCTCAACACATTCAGCATTAAGTGCAGCTCCTAAAACCGCTCCTGTAACATCGCTTCCTCCCCTTCCGAGAGTAGTAAAATCTCCATCCCTGCTTATCCCCTGAAATCCTGTAACGATTGGGATGACACCTTTTTCTAAAATTTTTAATATCTCATCGGTTTTAACCTCTAATATATCTGCATTTCCATAATTTTCATCGGTCAAAATTCCAGCCCGTCCCCCTGTCAGCACCCTTGCCTCATAACCTCTTGCTGCAAAAACATCCGAAAGAACAACCGATGATATTATCTCTCCGCAGCACATTAAAAGGTCAAGCTCTCTTCTATTTAAAAAATCTCTTTCACTTATTAAAGATAAGAGAGTATCTGTTGCATAAGGATCTCCCTTTCTTCCGATGGCCGAAACCACAACAACAGGGCTAAAACCCCTTTCTATCGCTTCTATAACCCTGTCAGCCACCATTTCACGCCTTTTAGATGTTGAAACTGATGTCCCTCCAAACTTTTGAACGATTATCTTCATACCCATCCTCCCTTCAATTTCTTATAACCATTGCTCCTTTTGTATCTATTTTAAGCTCTTTAACATCCCACTTTTTATTTATGCTTTTTAAAAATTCTTTCATGCAATTAGAAAAGTTCTGATTCTCTTCCCTTAAAACTGCCATAATCGTTGGCCCTGCGCCGCTCAAAAAAGCTCCTTCAGCTCCAAAATCATAGCATTTTTTAATAACATCCTCATAATTTTCAATCAGGCTTCCCCTATATATCTGGTGCATTCTGTCGTCAATGCCATGCTTTATTAAATCAAAATTTCCGTTTATAAGAGATGATATTAAAAGTGCCGTTCTTGAAAGATTATATACACCATCATTATAGGATATTGTCTTTGGAAGCACCTGCCTTGCCCTTTCAGTTGAAAGCTTAAAATCAGGTATTACAGCACAGAATTTCAATCCTTCACAGATATTTATTTTATCAAATACAACATCCCCGCTCTTCATAATTGAAGCCGTCATTCCCCCTGTAACTGCAGGAGTTGTATTATCGGGATGGCCCTCTATTTTTGCGCAGATATTTACTATATCATATGTGTTTAGTCCAGCCTTTGAAATCTCGTTTGCTGCAATAACTCCTCCCACAATGCATGAAGCGCTGCTTCCAAGTCCTCTCGAAACGGGTATGTCTCCCCCTATTTCTATTTTTAAGCCTTTTGCCTTATATCCTATTATTTCAAAGGTTTTAACCATAGATTTATAAAATAAATTATCCTCATTTTTAAACTCTTCATCGCACCCTGATATTTCAAGTCCATGTTCTATCTCCTCAGCTTTAAAGCTGTTATACATATTAAGTGCAAGACCTAAGCAGTCAAAACCAGGACCTATATTTGCGCTGGTTGCTGGAACCCTAACCTCTATCATACTACTCAACCCCCAGAAATCTTTTTACTACATCCTTCATTTCATTTTTATCGCAGAATAATTCATGAATTATTTCTTTATTTTTAAGTTCCTTAATATTCTTTGGTACTTCAATCTCTGTAACCTTTGACAATAACTCTAATGTGTTAAATTCATCTATATTTTCAGCATTAACCTTTAGAGCTTTTAAAACGCTTTTACCAAACTTGTATGGACTTGCTGTTGAGGCTATAATAGTTTTTCTTAAATCAAAAGTATCCTTTACATATTTTTTATAAACATCGCAGGCAACAGCAGTATGGGTATCCATTAAATATTTATAGGATTTATAAATCTCATGAATTGAATATAAAACCTCATCCTCCATTGCAAACCCCGAATAAAACTCTAAAAGGCTTTGTTTCATTCTATCGTTAATTTCATATTCCTTTTCCTTACTTAAGCTTTCCATAAGACTTTTAACTACTTTATCATCCCTTCCGCTTATTTCGTATAAAAGCCTTTCAAGGTTGCTTGATATTAATATATCCATCGATGGAGAATTTGTAAGCTTAAAATTTCTTTTTATATCATATATTCCTGTTTTAAAGAAATCATAAAGTACATTGTTCTCATTAGAAGCACATATAAGTTTATTAATTTTAAGTCCCATCCTCTTTGCATAATATGCTGCAAGTATATTCCCAAAGTTCCCCGTTGGAACAACAATGTTAATGCTGTCTTGTGAGGTTATTTCATTTCTTCTTAAAAGCTCTAAATATCCATAAAAATAGTAAACTATCTGTGGAAGGAGCCTGCCTATGTTTATTGAATTTGCTGAAGATAATATATATCCATTTTTGTTAAGATAATCATTAAAATCCCTGTCATTAAATATATCCTTAACTTTTCCCTGAGCATCATCAAAATTTCCTTTAACCGCACAGACAAAGGTGTTATCTCCTTCCTGCGTTACCATCTGCATCTTTTGAATATCGCTTACCCCGTTTTCAGGATAGAAAACTATTATTTTTGTACCCTCAACCTTTGAAAAGGCTTCGAGGGCAGCCTTTCCTGTATCCCCAGAGGTTGCAGTGAGTATTACAACTTCCTTATCTATGTTATTCTTTTTCATAGAAACCTTTAATATATGCGGAAGAAGTGAAAGTGCCATATCTTTAAAAGCAAGAGTTGGTCCATGATAGAGCTCAAGGAAATTCATATTATCGCATCTTGAAAGGGATATTATTGATTGTTTGTTAAATTTTTTATCGTACGCCCTTTCAATGCAGTCTATAAGCTCTTCATCTTCAAAATCCGTTAAGAATTTCTTTAGTATATAAAAGCATAACTGCTTATAGTTCATATTTTTAAGTTCATCTATGGATTTATCAATTTCAGGTATATTATCTGGTACATAAAGCCCTCCATCCTCGGCAATTCCCTTTATAATCGCTAAGCTCGATGTAATAAGATTTTTATCTCCTCTTGTGCTCTTGTAATACATAATAACCCTCCTTTATTGTTAATAAAATTCTCACTTAATAATAAAAAAGCTCCCGTCCCTAAAAGGGACGAGAGCATATACTCCCGCGGTTCCACCCAGATTGGCAAAGCCCACTTTATGCCTTAACGCGGCAAACGTCAGCCTCTACTTCATTCAAAGCCGCACTCGCAGGTGGTTTTCAATCGTCCATGCTAAGGAAACCTCTCAGCCGCTGAGTCTCCATCTCTTTTAGCTGGGTATGATTTACTCGTCCTGCTCATCGTTTTATTCATATGTTTCTTTACTATAAAATTTTTATTTAAGAAAACATAAATTGCTATAAAATACTTCATAAAGTATTTAAATTTTTTTAAGTGCATACTGCTATTATAATTTCATGAGTTTAACAGCAGCTAATATAAATCAAAAAGCTCCCGTCCCTTAAAGGGACGAGAGCATATACTCCCGCGGTTCCACCCAGATTGGCAAAGCCCACTTTATGCCTTAACGCGGCAAACGTCAGCCTCTACTTCATTCAAAGCCGCACTCGCAGGTGGTTTTCAATCGTCCATGCTAAGGAAACCTCTCAGCCGCTGAGTCTCCATCTCTTTTAGCTGGGCCTGATTTACTCGTCCTGCTCATCGTTTTGATAACAATTTGAATAATTATTACTTTTATTGTATTTTATAATTTTAAATTACTAAAGTCAACAGTTAAAATGTTAATTATTCTTAATATATTTTTAATTATATTTGTGAACTGTCCATGAGTTTCTTTTGGATTTATTTGGATTCAGAGGGACAGTTCACAAATTTTTTGCATTTTAAATTTGAATTCTATATAAAATTAGGGTATTTTTTGAAACTTAATTATTCGCTATTGATATGCTTTTGTTAAAATTTATATAAGGCTTGTCCTACTAATTAAGTTTATAGTGGGTCTTGTAGTAAAGTTAATTTTTGATTTCATACTTACTGAGTCTGTATACAAGTTACCCTTTAATATTATTATTTTCACAATTAATCTCGGCTGTTTTTCCTTTTTTAAGATATACTGACCAATATGCAAGGCCTACAAAAACTGTTCCTCCTATTATATTCCCGATTGTTACAGGAAGAAGGTTTTTTATAAAAAAATTCCCCCAATTCAAGCTGCTTATTTTATCTAAAGATAGATGGGATGCTTGTACCCAATTTTCATTTGATTTAGCAAGTATACCAGCAGGTATATAATACATATTTGCAATGCTATGTTCAAAGCCCGAGGTTACAAAAAGCCATATTGGGAAAAAAATAGATAAAATTTTGCCTGATACATCCTTTGCAGCATAGGACATCCAAACTGCAAGGCATACAAGAAAGTTGCACATCATTCCAAGAATAATAGCTTGACTAAATGTAAGTCCAATTTTGCTTGAGGCTATTTTAATAGTTACCCCTCCAAGAAGATTAGAGCCGCTATTTAATAAACCAGAGTAAACTATCATAAAAGCAACCAATAAAGCACCAAGGAAATTACCTAAATATACATAAGTCCAATTTCTAAGCATTTTAGATATTTTAATTTTTCTATCAAGAACTCCAACTATTATAAGCATGTTTCCGGTGAATAATTCCCCTCCAGCAATAATAACAAGCATGAGTCCAGTTCCAAATAATGCGCCCGAAAGCGCTTTACCAATCCCATAGGTTTCAGGTTTAGATAAAAGATTAAAGGCGGCTGAATTAGAGCCTGCTGATGCAAAAGCTATAAATGAGCCTGCAAGAATACCCAGAATAAACAAATCTAATGCCTTTGATGATGTTTTCTTTATTCCTGTTTCAACAGCAAATTCTGCAATTTCCTTTGGAATCAGTATTTTCTTTTCCACATTAACTCCCCCATTCTGCTGCTCACATATACAGCACAAAAATAAATCAAATTTCTTATCATTAATTTAGTAAAAAACAGTAATACGCGATAAAAATTATATTTTAGTTTATAAACAATCTAAATTAAGCGTAATATAGCAAATATTTGCAAGCACAATTATTATATCACAATATTCTGACAATGTCATATGATCCTATTGGCTCTAAAAAATGTAAATATTCTTCTTCATTTTATAAAATATTTAGATTTTTGGGGACAGTTCACAAATTTTTTGAAGCTATTTTAAATTTATAATAAAAATTTAGGGGGACAGTTCATCAGTTCTTGTTATTTTTGAGTATAGAATAATTATGTTACATGGAAGAAAAGTTACCAATTGAAAAATAAAACCTTTATATTATAAGACCATTAAATCCTTTATAAAAATAATGTAAAAATACATATCTATAAATGTCTTTAAGAATTTCTTAATTAATGGTAAAAAAATTTACAAATAAAAGAGGGGTCAAAAGACACCCTCTTTTATTTGTAATTATTGTGTGCCGCCTTTACTTTCCTGCAAGGTTTCTTTCATAGGCCTCAACCATTTTCTTTACCATATATCCTCCAACGGAACCACAATCTCTTGATGTCATATTCCCCCAGTACCCGTTGTTTGGTATTTGAACACCAATTTCACTTGCAACTTCATGTTTGAATTGGTCAAGACCTGCTTTTGCTTCAGGAACTAAGGACCTATTTTTTGAAGTTAAATTTGTCATATTGTTTACACCTCCTGTTTGTTTCTTACTATTATATTCTCCTGAATTCGACACCTTTAAACAGGAAAGTGCAGTTTAAATATGCAATGTGTGCCATTATATTTTAAAAGAACGCATTTCACATAGCTATATATATTAATTATCTTAGCAGAAATAAACGAAAAGTTTTAAAATAGTTCTCAATAACTAAGTAACTGCTAAAATTTGTGAACTGTCCCTCAATTTCTCAATTTTTTATTGGCCAATCTTATATATATCTTATTTTCTTCCTTTATAGTGCCCACTTGTGCATTTTTATATTTTATCATAGTTTATACTTGTCCAAAAAATGCAAAAAATTGAGAACTGTCCCTAAAACTTATACTTGTCCAAAAAATGCAACAATTTGAGAACTGTCCCCCAAAAACTTAAAATTAAAATCGGGCAGATAAGTTAAAACAAAAATGCCCGATTTTAATTTACTTATATATAAAGTATCTTTTTGCTTATGCTCTTTATATCCTTGCAGCCTGTAAGTATCATAGCAACCTTAAGCTCGTTTGCTATTTTATCTATATAAGTTTTAACTCCCTCTGCTCCTCCTCCAAAGGATGCTGTTACAAATGGCCTGCCTATTAAAACGCCGTCTGCTCCGAGGGCAAGCATTTTTAAAACATCTATTCCTGTTCTAACGCCCCCGTCGGCGAGAATTGTTATTTTCCCTTTAACCTTTTCTGCGATTTCAGGAAGAACCTTTGCAACGCCTGCTGTTTGATCAAGAACCCTTCCTCCATGGTTTGATACAACTATTGCAGATGCACCTGTTTCAATTGCAAGGTATGCATCATCAACGGTCATTACTCCCTTTAATATGAAAGGAAGCTTTGTGCTTTCTACTATTTCCTTTATTTCATCAACGGTTTTAGGTCCTACTGGCTTTCCATGGAGAGCCAAAGTTATAAGCCCTGCAGCATCTATGTCCATTCCAACTGCAAAAACTCCTGCCTCCTCTGCCATTTTAACCTTATTTATTACGTTTTTGTTCTCCCAAGGTTTAATAATAGCAATTCCTTCTCCTCCTGCTGCCTTTAGCTCCTCGAGGTTAGTTGGAAGAAAAGCATCAACAGCAGTATCTCCAACCATAGGATATATTCCTCCATCGAGGCATCCTCTGATTACCCATGAAATATATTCCCTTTCAGAGAATTTTCCACCCATATTAAGGGTTGTACCAGATACAGGTGCAGCAAATACTGGTATTCTCATATCTTTACCAAAAAGTGTAACTGACATATCAGGATCCTTTGCATCATGAATAACCCTCATGTTAAGCTTAACATTTTCTAAAGCCTCATAATTTGCAGTAAAGGCACTTCCTGTTCCTGTACCTCCCATTCCGGGAACTTCGCCGGCACAGGCCTTTCCGTTACATACAGGGCACACTCTGCAGCTCCCCTGAAGGTTTTCCTTAGCTTTTTTTAGCATTTCTTTATAGTCCATAAATACCCTCCTCATAATAATTAAGTAATAAGTCAAATCTTTATAGCCTAAACTTCAGTTCGTAACATAAGTTTTATGCAGTAAATATTCAGAGCCGTTACATAAAAATACACAAGTAAAATCTTTCAAAGCCCCATTTTACTGTTTAAAAATTAATTTTATATTTATTTTAAATTACGAATTGAATAAGCTAAATTTTAAGTAGCATAAATTATTGTCTAAATTCAAAATCTACAACGAAAAAAAGTTGCAACAGCTCACTTATGAAGTATAAACTTCATAAGCAAAGCAATTTTTACTACCAGATTTCAAGCCCTCAAAGGCTATTCATCTCTATCAATACAATTTACATGGATAATTTGCTTAGTTTTAAAATTATAAAGGTTAAATGCTTCTTCTCTTTAATCAAATTAATTTCTTATAATAAGATTGAGCTATTTGAGTAATATTCTAAATTAAAAAATCCATTATATAAATATGGGCATTTATTAAATTTCAATTTCCAAAATCTGTATAATCATCAAATACTCATATCTTTTATATAAAAATTAATTTCAACAGTTATCTAAAGAGACATTTCACTATTGGAAGTAGCCTTTATACAAACTTTTTTAAAAAGCCTTCTCTTCTATTATACTTTTATCCTCAATATTTATGAACTGTATTCTATTTCCATCTATTATAACAACCGAAGGTATTCCGTCTCCCTTAGGAACTCCAACGCTTCCAGGGTTAATATAATGAGTCCCGTTAATACATTCATATTTTCTAATGTGAGTATGCCCTGTTATCATAAATTTAATATCGTAAAACTGCGCTATTTCCCTTAACTTTTCATCGTCAACATCGTGACCATGAAGAACCATAAACCTTACTCCATTTTTTTCATAAAAAACAGAGGGTAAAAACATAGGAAATTGAAGCGCCATAAGATCAACCTCAGCATCGCAGTTTCCCCTTGCAATAAGCATTGGAATTTTATTGCAGCTTATTTTTTCAATAAGCCCCTGAGGATTATATCCTTCAAGGATTGGGTTTCTCGGTCCGTGGTATAGTATATCTCCGGCACATAAAACCATATCGCAGTCATAAAAAAGTTCAAAGGCTTTTTCAAATTTTTCAGGATAACCATGAATATCACTTAATATCCCTATTTTCATATCTTTCCCTCCAGTTAATCATACTCATAACTATTATATTATAGTATCTTCCTGATTTAAAATATCTATCATAAAGTATCCCCTCCCTTTTAAACCCAAGGGATGTATATAGGTTAAGGGCCGCCTTATTATCTTCAACTACATTTAGATATATAAGGTGCATATTCATGTCGTTAAATATGAAATTTATTGCTGTCTTCAGAGCATCCTTTCCGTATCCTTTATTTCTTTCCCTTTTATCATATATTACAATTCCAACTTCACAGTTTCTATATTCCCACTTTATTTTGTCTATAATTAAAATTCCAATAGGTCTTCTATCTAAATTATCTATTATAAAAACTTTTTTGTTTTGGTTTTCATCGCAGTCTAATACAAAGGAGTCGGCAAACCTTTTAGATGCAGGGTATATAATATCTAAATACTCATTTGTTTCCCTATCATTAAGCCAAGCTGATAAAATCCTCGCATCTTCAAGTTCTGCAGCCCTTAATATTGTCTTTTCTCCCGCAATCATTAAAACACCTCTTTATTTATCTTTTAAGCTCAACAACAGTAACTCCAGATCCACCCTCGCTAATATCTCCAATTCTTATATTTTTAACATAACGATGCTTTTTTAACTCAGATTTTATTCCCTCTCTTAAAACCCCAGTACCTTTTCCATGTATAATCCTCACGCTTTCAAGGCCTGCAAGGAAGGCATCATCAAGATACTTATCAAGGTTATAAAGAGCCTCATCAAGAGTTTGTCCCCTTAAATCAATGGAAGATGCAACGCTGTAAACCTTCTGAGATATTAAATTTGTTGTACCTGTTTTTTTGCTTTCCTTCTTTTTATTTAATACCTTTAATAGTTTATTGAGTGGAACGCTTATTTTCATTATTCCTATCTGAACAGAAACTTCTCCTTTAGAATCGGGAAGGGAAATAACTTCTCCCTTTTGAGAAAGAGTAGTTACAAATACCTCATCTCCAATCTTTACATCCTCAGCTGCAACCATTCCTTCCCTCTCATCTACGATTTCTTCAGAAGTATCCATATCATCAAGCTTCTGCTTTAATCTTTTTCTAATATCCTCGGCTTCTTTAATTGAAGCTGCTTCCTGAGCCTTCATCCTTATATCGTTAATTTCCTTTATCATAGAATCAGTCTCAAGCTTTGCCTGCCTTACTATCTGACGTGCTTCCTCCTGCGCCCTTCTTATCATATTTTCCCTTTGGCTGTCTATCTTATACTTTTTCTCAGAGAGCTCCTTTTTAAGCTCTAAGGCTTCCTTTTTTATCCTCTGAGCATCATCAAGCTCTCTTTGCAAAAGAAGGGTTTTGCTCTGAAGGGACTGTATTACATCCTCAAATTTTACAGTATCCTTTGAAACATAGCTTCTTGCCTTGTCTATAACAGCACTTTCAAGCCCAAGCCTTTCTGATATTTCAAAGGCGTTTGACTTTCCTGGGATACCAATCAAAAGCCTGTAGGTAGGCCTTAAGGTTTCAACATCGAATTCAACGCTTGCATTTTCAAACCCTTCCCTCTCCATAGCAAAAACTTTAATTTCGCTGTAGTGGGTGGTTGCGATTATCCTCGAGCCTGCTTCATAAAACCTTTCAAGTATCGACATAGCGAGCGCTGCACCCTCAACAGGGTCGGTTCCTGCTCCAAGCTCGTCAACAAGAACAAGGGATTTATCATCAACATTTTTAATTATTTCAACAATGTTTGTCATGTGGGAGGAAAATGTGGATAAACTCTGCTCTATGCTCTGCTCATCTCCAATATCTGCAAATATATTTTTAAATACAGATATTTGTGAACCGTCCCTTGCTGGTATTGCAAGGCCTGACATAGCCATCAAAGTTAAAAGCCCCGCGGTTTTTAAAGTTACAGTTTTACCTCCCGTATTAGGACCTGTTATTATTAAGGCTTTAAAAGTGTCCCCAAGCCTAATATCAATAGGCACAACCTTTTCCTTATCAATAAGAGGATGCCTTGCTGATTTTATATTTATATATCCTCTATCATTAACATCGGGTATTGTACAGTTTAAATCGAGTCCAAACTTTGATTTTGCCATAAGAAAGTCGAGATAAGCTATGTTTTCGTTGTCGTGTTCTATTTCATCAACATGCTGAAGAACCTTTTGAGAAAGCTCAGATAAAATCCTTTCAATTTCAGCTTTTTCCTTAAGCATAAGCTCTTTAATTTCATTATTCATCTCAACAACAGCAATAGGCTCTATAAAAAGGGTTGAACCGCTTGAGGACTGGTCATGTACAAGCCCCGGAACGCTTCCCTTGTGCTCCGCTTTAACAGGGATTACAAATCTATCTCCCCTTATTGTAACAATAGGGTCCTGAAGATATTTTGAATAGGTTTGAACCATAGACTGAAGTTTTTCCCTTATTCTAAGGTTCTTATCCCTTATGGATTTTCTAATTGTAAAAAGCTTCTGGCTCGCCCTGTCATGAATTTCATTCTCTCCAGCTATGGCATTTTCAATAGAATCTTCGAGATTTTTTATTACAAATAGTGATTCAATAATGTCATAGATTATGGGATATGATTCCTTTTTAGAGCCTTCCTTCATAAAACTTTTAAGATTTCTTGCGCATCTTAACAAATCACAAACATTTAATAGCTCCCTCGGGGTTAAAACAAAGCCCATACGGCAGCGCCTTACCGTATCTTCAACATCCCTTATACCTTCTAAAGGAAGGGAGCCCCATCTTAATACAACTTCGAAGGCCTCTTTAGTTTCTAAAAGGTTGTCAATAACCTCATGGATATTGTTAGAAGGTTTAAGCTCAAGGCACATATTCTTTCCCTTGTTAGATACGGCACATTTAGAGAGCATATTTATTATCTTATCATATTCTAAAATTCTAAGGGTTTTATCCTCCATAATATCAGTCCTTTCATTACTCTACTCCTCTGTAAAAATGTCCCTTAGTTATATTCCCCTTTAATTTATAAAGAAGGCTTTCCATATCAGGGGACAAACTAAAATCATTTTTCTCTGCCTTTATAATTCCCTCCTTAAAGGCTGAAACAGTTAAATATGCATCGCTGTAGCTTTCGTCTAAAAAATCAAGAACTATATAATCCGAATTCATTCGGCATATATCCCTCATATTTTCTATCATGCAAAGTATTTTAGAGTTATATATATGACTTTTGCAGTTGTAATCGGTAATTACAGGAAATTTTTCACCCTTCCTGTCTTTAATATAATGAATGGAGTTTTTGCAAATGTTCGGGCACTTATATTTTCCATGTCCCATGCTGCTCCCTATAATACATTGCCTGCTAACCATAAGTTTAGACCTTCCATATACCGTAACCAATGTAGATTTTTCAGTTTTTTCAATTAAATACTTTAACTGCTTTAAATTAAGCTCTAAAGACAGTATACCTCCTGCGTTTTCAAAGGCATCTAATGCAGAAGAATTAAAAATATTAAATCCCCTGTCAAGATATACATCAAATCCGTTTCTTGAGAGAAATGAATAAAGTCCCATATTGCCGCAAAGTGCCTTATTTACTCCAAAGGATTTAATTTTAAGAGCATTTTCCTTTATTTTATCTAAATTTTCAACAATAATCTCAGGATATAATGGATATACCTTATCATTTTCTTTAAATATGTTTAAAGTCTCATCGTAATCATTAGAATTTATTCTAAGATTATCCCCTCCAAAGAACACAACATCGCATCCTGCGTCTAAAGAGGCTTTTACTATATCGGCTCTTCCAGTTTTTACAGCTATTTTAGGAAATATTTTTTTGTCAAAGCTTTTTAAAACTATACTAATATTCTTAGTACCCTTTGAATTTTGAAGATTATCTAAAAGATTTTTTATAGCCTCCCTCCTTAAGAAATTTATCTTTGATGCGGATAAGGCTATATTTTCATCCATATCTATATCTATATTTTCAAAATAAAATGGAGAATCGCCGGTTTTATTAAGATATTCCTCAATTTTTCCCCTGCTCGTTGGCGTTTTAAGCGGAACCTGCGGAGGCTCGCATACTGCCTCACCAATAACTCCCTGTTTATTTTCAACTAAAAGCTTTGTATCAGAGCTTAAATGAGCAATAAACTTCCCATAAATAGGAATCTTTTTTATATCCTTACCCTTAAAGCTCTCAAGAGCAGAGCTAATAAGTTTTGCATCAAGGGATTTATATATAACATCTCCCTTTTGTGCACCTTCGAGGAAAACCTGTGCAATATCTCCCTTTTGTGCACTTTCAACATTTTCCCCTAAAACTTTTATAGATGTAACAGGAGCACCTTTTTCTTTTCCAAATATTTCAATACCATCTCCAACAGATAACTCATTATCAAGAAGAATATCAACAAACTTTCCCGATACCTTAACTACCTTTCCAAGATATGTACCCCAGTTTTTAGGCCTTTCATAGCTCATCATATCAGAGCCTTCCCTGCCCTTTAAAAATGCGCTGGTAAAGCCTCCTCTGTTAAATATCTGAGTTACATTCTCAACATCTCTCGATGTTAATCTTCCTTCAAGAGCCTTTTTGTAGGCATCTACAACAACAGCAACATATTCAGGCCTTTTCATCCTTCCTTCTATTTTAAGGGAGGCCACACCCATTGATACTATTTCGTTTATAAAGGTTAATGTAGATAAATCCTTTGGGCTAAGATGATATGCCCTATGCTTATCATCTAAAATATACTCCATCCTGCAGGGCTGGGCACATCTTCCTCGGTTTCCGCTTCTGCCTCCTATAAGGCTGCTAAAGAGGCACTGGCCTGAAAAACTTATGCAAAGAGCACCATGTACAAAAACTTCAATTTCAGCCTTCGTATTTTTTGTAATATGCTTTATTTCCTCAAGGGAAAGCTCCCTCGATAGAACAACCCTTTTAACTCCCATATCATATAAAAGATTTACAGCATCAAGACTATGGGCGGTCATTTGGGTGCTTGCGTGCACCTCAAACTCAGGAAGGTTTTCACGAAGAAGCTTTAAAAAGCCAATATCCTGTATAATTATGGCATCAACTCCTGCTCCATATAAAAAAGAAGCATAATTTAAAGCAGATAAAAGCTCGTCATTTCTCAAAAGAGTATTTACCGTAACATATACCTTGCAGTTATATGCGTGGCAAAACCTTACCGCCTCTATAATTTCATCCCTGTCAAAGTTCCCTGCAAACTGCCTTGCAGAGAATTCCTTTCCTCCTATATATACAGCATCGGCACCGTTTAATACGGCAGCCTTTAAGCTTTCAAAATCCCCAGCAGGGGCTAAAAGTTCAACCATAACATCTCTCCCTAATTTTACATTAACTTTATTATACACTAAACATATACTTTTACAAACAGGTTTAATAGTTTAAGATTTTGGGAGGAATTTGTAAACTGTCCCTTTTTATTTTAAGTTTGTCACTTGTCAACTGTATGGAAATCATAGAATATTATATTACTAAAAATATTAGAGGTGTTAAAAATGAATAATATGGTATTTAACACAGATAAAAATTCTTTTTATTCAATAGATGTTTATAATAATCTTTTTGTTTTAGCAGCAATAGAAGGAGATGCTTACACAATATCAGGTACTGTGGGCAACTTACCAAAAAATCAGTATTATCTAATATTACTTATAAACCCTATTAGTAGCAAAATTAATGTTCATATTAAGAATATATATTCTAATACTTCGAATGCAAGCTCAACTTACTCTTTAATACTTTATAAAAATGCAGAAATTGCAGGAACATTAACCTCTATTACCCCTGTAAATTTAAACTTTGGAAGTTCAAAAAACAGCATAATTCTATGTAAAAATCAAGTAGCTTCAACAAACCCTATTATTTCAGGAGTGTTATTAGAAACAATTTATTTAGGTTATTTACCTTATGAATCAAGCTACCACGGTGCCTTAATAATACCTCCTAACAATTCACTTTCTATTTTAATTCAAAATACTGACAATTCATCTATTTCTTTAAGTGTAAAAATTCTATACTGTTAACACATGTGATATGGTCATAAATTTTTAAGTTTTTCGTTTGTCACTTGTCAATTGGGTGGCACTCTTTGAAAGGAGATTTATTATGAATAGAATTATGATTGGCTGCCCTGTTCACAACAGGGAGTGGATACTTCCTCATTATTTAAAACATGTATATGAAATAGATTATCCGAGAGATAAGATTACCCTTTGCTTTATTGTCAATGACAGCAAGGATAAAACTATGGATATACTTCTCGAATTTAAGAAAAGATATGGTAAACAATATAGAAATATAATAATAAAAGAGATAAATTTTAATATGCCCGAGGATAACAGGCAGAACAGAATAGAAAAGAAAATATATGATAGAATTGCAAAGGTGAGAAATGAATTTTTAGGCTGTATCCATGATGAAGACTATGTGTTTTCAGTAGACAGCGATATTTTAGTTCCAAAGTATTCTCTAAAAAGGCTTTTATCTCACAAGAAGGATGTAGTCTCTGCTCTTGTGTATAATGACAGGAATAATATTTATCCCAATATCTTAAACATAAAAAACGGCAAAATAATGCACTACTTTGATTTCCCTAAAGAATCTTTATTTCAGGTAGATATTACAGGAGCCGTTTATATTATTAAAGGTGAAATATGCAAAAAAGTTAAATACGAGTATCATAAATTAGGAGAGGATGTTCCCTTCTGCCTCAGCGCTAAAAAACTTGGTTATAAAATATGGTGTGACAGTTCTGTTTGCTGCAGGCATATAATGTATCCCTATATGCTAAAATAATTATGTTCTCACCTAATCCAATCAAACCATAAAAATACAATGGTTTTTTCCTTATAAGCCTTGATGTATCTATGTTTTATATTAAAATTTTTAAGTTCTATCAACGCTTTGCTGGATTAACTGCCGAATTAAAGATAAATAAATCTCCCATATGCAAATTTAAGCATATAACATGTTACCTGATATTCAGCTCAATTTTTTTTAAATTTAAGATGTCTATTTTTTTAATATTTGTTATATTTCAATAAATTAACTATAAATTCAATTATTAATATTTCAAATCTACCCCAAGATAAAGGTAACAAACACTTAAAAATATATTTTATAATATTTTTATGAATTCAGAATAATATTGTTTAAACCCAATGCCACAAGTGTCAAAATTTATCGAATTGAATATAATGTAATAGAAAAAGTGAGGGTTTATCCCCCACTTCATTATATAGCTTTTTTATGCCTTCTTCTTTTTTTAGATTACTTAAATCTTACTCTTTTAAATCAGCAGTCAAAGGGAACACCGCAAATGAGAATGTCCTGATCTACTCCAAGTTTGTCAAGAAGGTCTGCAAATATTGAAATGTGAACCTCTGTACCTGGTATTTCACCACAATGGCTCTCACCAAGTACATCAAAATCTGAAGTTATAGATTTTACTATAAGGTGAGTTTGAAGGGTTGGGTCGCTGAAAGCACTTGGTGGAATCTCTCCTTCGAATTCTGATAGAGGAATGCTCTTAACCCATTTAAATACCTTTCCGCAAACATCATCAACAAGTTCAAGACTCTCAGTGCTTCCAATAGTTTGAGCTTCATGCTCGATGTCAGTTATGAAGCATGCAGTAGCATCTTCGTTGGTGCTCAGTGCATCGTCAGGAAGCACAATGCATCCGAAGCAGTTATTAGTAAAGGTTACAAAGAGAACAACCTTGAACTTTAATATGAGTTTTACCTTATGGTTGCAGATTATCTCCTCGTCAGCAGTAAGGTCAACTATTTTTATGTCAGATATACATTTTACAGAATATCCTCCTCTGTTGTGAACACAAATCTTAAAAGCCTCTTTTATATCTATTGGTGTAGTTCCTTCATGAGCTTCTCCAAATAAAATCTGTTCATCTAATCCCTGATACTTTGCTAATATTCTCTTTACGTAAATATCAAGCTGCTCAAAGGGAGCTTCGCATGGTAATTGAATTTGTTCACTCATCAACAATCCCTCCTATTATGAAATTTGCTTCATTCAATATAATTACTAATTTATACTATGCACCTGTTATAAAAGCTGTGATATATTATTGAGTTTTTTTAAATAAACTTGCAAAGAGCCCTGCGTTTTTATCCTGCTGTCTAATTGAGCCATCCTTAATACCCTGCAGAATCTCTGAGATTAAAAAAAGCTGGTTATTTACCATATTTTTATACTCTTCAAAGCTTCTCTTAATTTCCTCTATTTCCTTTTTTGTTTCAATTGTGCTTTCATATTGGTTTTGCATAAACAGAATCTTTTTTTCTATTTCCTCAATTTTGCTGCTTTGTTTCTCATTTTCTATAGCTTTTTTCCCTTCAAATATTTCATTTAACCTTTGCTCAGTTAAATTTATCTTTTTTTCTACTTCACTCTGCATTTTTAATATGCTGTCTATGTTTAATTTTAAATTTAAAACATTAGCTTTAATTTCATTAGTTTTGTCTTCCTCTGTTTTTTGATATGCCTCAATTTTTTCTTTAATTCTATCTACTTCATCCTTTAAGCTGCTTATTTTTATATTTATATCAGTTTCTTTGTTTTCATCACTTACCTTTTTTACACGTTTCCACCCGCTGTTATAATCAGCACTTTTGAAATTCGGCTCCATTTTATCACCCCATGTGCTTATATAGACATAATATGCATCAGGAAAATAAAGGTTACAAAATTGAAGATTATATTTTTCTATCAAACATAAAAAGCCTATAATACTGCACAGCCAAATAAAGCAAATATAATATTCTCCTTTACTATTAATTTGAAAATTCTAAAAATTTAGTGCTCAATCGGATTAATTTTATAAAATATCATGAATTAAGCAAAATTACAGTAATGTCCCTTAAGAATTAAAAATTATATATTCATTACTATGGGTAATAATATAAAAAACTTTTATAAAGCTGTTTCACTTTCGATTATAGTAAAGCCCATAATGCTGCAAAAGCCAATATAAAGCAAGTTTTAGAAGCTCTTGCCGAAACTGACGCAGAAAACCATAGAACTTTTGGTTGTTTGAACGGAGTGAGTTTCCAAAAGTTCTTGGTTTTCAAGGAAGTGAGGCTTAGAGCTTCTAAACAAGCGAAAAAGATTGGCTGTGCAGTATTATGGGCTTTCATAGTTTCAAGTAATAAAATATTTTTAATTACTTATATTTAAACATTATCCTTTATACGCTGTTCATAAATCTCTTAAACTTATCCTTTATAGTTATCTTCTCCTTATCAAGCTTTGCTAAAAGATCGCTGTTTTCTTTCCTCAGCTTTTTTAGCTCATCGATGTTTCTTGAATTTTCAACCTCAAGAACGTTTGCTCTTTTCTGCTCCTTTAAATACTTATCCTCCATATCCTTCAGCTTTTCAATTAGTCTTTTATATTCTCCCATTACGCTTTCATCTTTTCTTTTAATATCGTTGTACTCGATATTTCTTTTATCAAGTTCAGTCTGAAGCCTTTTTACTTCATCCTTTAAATAGCTGTTTTCCTCTTCAAGTTCATCAATTCTTCTTGAGACAATCTTTGAAATGCCTTCAAGATTGTTAAGATAGCCCTTTACATCCTTCGGTGCATCTTCCCCGCTAATCGCTACCTGTTTCAAACCGAATTCATTAAGATTGATATTTTTATTCTCTTTCAATATAATGCACCTCTCTGCCATCATATTAATAATCAAAAACCCGATTATGTCAATGGTTAAAGTGTCTCCTGAAATATCGATATCATATATTCCTTCAAGATTTCTTATATATGCTGCGAATTCTGCATTTTTAAAGTCCGATTCTAAGGGGAGAGGTTTGAAGCTGCTTTTATGGACTCTAAGCTGTATGTTCTCATCTATCATAACAGGATAAGTTAAAATTTCATTTCTTTCTTCAATAGAGCAGAAAAAATTAATTTGAATACTTATGAAAACATCTATATATGCAGGCTTTGAATCCCATTGAATTTTAACTATTCTTTCATTGTGATCAAGTATGTTTTTTATTTTTTTATCCTTATAACTAATACGTTTAGAAATAAAGGTATGATAGGATTTATACTTTGACTTGACCACTTTCTGGCTGTATAGAGGCATAGTATTACCTCTTATAATTACTCTATTTATATATATGAATTAAATATCCTATGTATTTCTAAACGCCATGAAAAACCAAAAATTTTTCATGGCGTTTTGTTATATATTCCTTTTCCTGTTTTGTAAATCCTTAAGTTCCTTTTTAACCCTTACAAGCTCTATCTGATTTTCAAGAAGCTCATCCTTAAGATTTGCTATTTCTTCTCTCGATTTTTCAAGTTCGCTTTGTATAATATCGTTTTGCTCTTTTAAATAAGCGTTTTCCTTTTCGAGATTGTCAAACTCTTCATTTCTTAATAAATAGCTTGAATAGAGCTCCTCATATTGAGTTTTTAGAGCATTAATATCTTCAGTAATTCCCTCCTGCGATGATTTATATTCTTCATATTCCCTCGCCATTGCTGCATAGGCATTATAGAGCTCATCATACTCTGCCTTAATTTTAGAGAGCTTTTCCTCTGGTTCATTAATTGTCTTTTTAATGTTTTCTATTTCCTTTTTTATCTTAAAAAGCTCATCGGCAACCGTTAATGCAGCAAGAACCGCAGCAGAAGAATTGCTGTGTTTTGGATTATTTGAAAGAGTTTCCTTTATTTTTTTATCGATATAATTTGCGATGGAAAATAAATAGGCTTCGCTCTCATCGCCGGTTAATACATATTCAGCTCCATTTATTCTAACAGCAACTTTATTCTTAGGCATAACAGCACCCCTCAAATTTATTGAAAGCAACGGATTTTTTCATAATATATATTTTAATTATATTTTACCATTAATTTTATTTTTTTCACTAAAAATTTTGAGGGTTTATGCATTTTATCTGAGCTGAGCGTTAAATTTTTCTTTTAGCCTATTTATTATGCTCTCATGAACCTTGTTTACTTCCTCATCCTTTAAAGTCCTGTCCTCGGCTCTGAAGGTTAATGAAAAGGCGAGGCTTCTTAAACCTTCTGGAATCTGCTTGCCTTTATAAACATCGAAAAGCTTTACAGATTCTATAAGTTCCTTTCCTTCCCTTAATATTGCCTTTTCAATATCAGATACGGATATGTTTTCATCAAGGAGCATAGCTATATCTCTTGAAACCGCTGGGAACTTTGGAAGAGGCTTATAGCGTTTTTCATTCTTTGCTGCATCAAACAATGTCTTTAAATCAATTTCAGCAACATATACTCTATCTTCAATCTCATAGTTTTCTGCAACATTTGGATGAATTTCTCCTAAAATTCCAGCGTTTTTCTTTCTAACTAAAAGCTTTGCAGTTCTTCCCGGGTGGAATATGCTGCTGTTTTCTTCCCTTTCAAATTCTGCCTTATCTATTCCAAGCACATTTAAAAGATTTTCTATAACGCCCTTTAAATCAAAGAAGTCAACCTTTCCATACATTCCAATGATGAGCTTATCGTATTCATTTGGAAGCTGGTTTCCTGAAGGTATGTAAACCTTGGATATCTCAAAGAGTTTAACTTCTTTGTTATCCCTCTTATAATTTCTTTTCAGGCATTCAAGAAGGGATGGAATTCCTGTTGTTTTCATTACGCTAAAGTCCTCTCCAAGAGGATTTAATATATTAACAGTATTCCTGAGCTCATGATTTTCAGGAAGATTAATAAGGCTGAAAACCTTTGGGCTTATAAAAGAATAAGTCATAGCTTCATAAAGTCCGCAGGATACCATAACATTTTTTACCTTTTTTATTAGTGTCTGCTCTAATGTCCACTGCGCTTCAACGGTCTCTCCAATTATCTTCTTTACAGGTATTTTATCATAGCCGTATATTCTTATAATCTCCTCTGCAACATCCTCTTTTATTTTAACATCCTGCCTGAAGGTTGGAACTTCTATTTCAAATACATCATCACCATAAACCTTCATCTCAAGATTTTTTAGTATTTTTCTCATTTCTTCCTTTTCTATCTCAATTCCGAGGAATTTATTAATCCACTCAGGAGATACTTTAAGGGTATATGGCTCTACCCTATTTTCATAAATGTCTATAACTCCCTTTGCAACCTTTCCTGCACCTAAAAGTTCAACAAGGTGACATGCCCTGTTTAGAGCAATATCTATCAAGTTAGGATCTATGTCCTTTTCATACTTTGAAGATGCATCAGTTCTAAGTCCAAGCTTCTTTGAGGTAAGCCTTACATTTGTTCCATCAAAGTTTGCACATTCGAAAATAACAGCTGTAGTATCTTCCTTTATTTCAGAGTTTTCTCCTCCCATAACTCCAGCAATTCCTATAGGTCTTTCACCATCAGCTATAACAAGCATTGAAGAGTTAAGGTTTCTTTCAACTCCATCAAGAGTTTTAAACTTTTCATCATCCTGTGCGGTCCTGACTATTATTTTTTTACCCTTTACATATCTATAATCGAAGGCATGCATAGGCTGCCCAAGCTCAAGCATAACATAATTAGTTATATCTACTATGTTGTTTATAGGTCTTATATCGCACTGTCTTAATTTTTCCTGCATCCACTCTGGAGATGGGCCTATCTTTACATCCTTAATCATCCTCGCAGCATAACGTCTGCAAAGGCTGCTTTTTACTTCAACTGAAAGATAATTATCAATACTATCATCAGTTTCATTAAAGGATGTTTCAATTTTTTTCAGCTCCTTATCAAAGGTTGCAGCTGCCTCCCTTGCTATCCCATATACGCTGAAACAGTCAGCCCTGTTGGAAGTTATTTCAAAATCAATTATTCCTCCCTCAAGTCCAAGTATTTTTTTAATATCCTCTCCTATTGGAGTATCCTCTTTAAGTATCATAATGCCGTGAACTGAGTTTTCATCTGCAATTCCAAGTTCAACCTCAGAGCAGAGCATTCCATTTGACTCTACTCCCCTTAATTTTCCCTTCTTTATTTTAACTCCTCCAGGAAGGCTTGAGCCATGAAGGGCAACGGGAACTATATCCCCTTCCTTTATATTAGAAGCTCCAGTTACAATCTGAATAACCTCATCCTTAACATCAACCTTGCATATGGTAAGTTTGTCTGCATCAGGATGTTTTTCTGTCTTTATTATTTTTCCAGTTACTACTCTATCTATTTCCTTTCCAAATTCAATAACTTCCTCAACCTTTGAACCGGATATGGTAAGGGCATCTGCAGCCTCATTTATGTTTTTATCTATATTTACATATTCACACAGCCATTTATACGGTACCTTCATATTAAACCCTCCTTAAAATTGCTTTAAGAATCTAATGTCGTTTTCATAGAAAAGCCTTATGTCATCTATCTCAAATTTTTTCATTACTATTCTTTCAAGTCCCATTCCAAAGGCAAAACCGCTGTAAACTTCAGGATCTATTCCTCCCTTTCTTAAAACATCAGGGTGAACCATTCCTGAGCCTAATATTTCAATCCAGCCGCTTCCCTTACATACTCTGCATCCCTTTCCATCGCATACATGGCATGATATATCCATCTCTGCTGATGGCTCTGTAAATGGGAAATGGTGTGGTCTAAATCTTGTTCTCGTCTTTTCCCCAAAGAATTTTTTAGCAAAGGTATCAAGAGTTCCATAAAGGTTTGCCATAGTTATACCCTTATCAACAACAAGACCTTCAATCTGATGGAATGTTGGTGAGTGGGTTGCATCTACAGCATCGGATCTGTATACCCTTCCTGGTGCTATAATCCTTATTGGAGGCTTAATATTTTCCATCGTTCTAATCTGAACTGGGGATGTTTGAGTCCTTAAAACAACTGAATCGCTTATATAGAATGTATCCTGCTCATCCCTTGCAGGGTGGTTCTTTGGAATATTCAGAGCCTCGAAATTATAATAGTCGAGTTCAACTTCAGGTCCTTCTGCAATTGAAAATCCCATTCCAAAAAATATTTCCTTAATCTCATCTAAAACCTTTGTTATTGGATGAAGATTGCCTATTTCACTGTTTCTTCCCGGCATAGTAATATCTATTGACTCGAGGGATAGCCTTGCCGCCTTTTCCTTTTCCTTTACCTCTTTTAAGGCTTCCTCAAGGGCACGCTCTATATCTTCTCTTACCTCATTAGCAAGTTTTCCAATTATTGGCCTCTCCTGTGGAGACAATCCTCCCATGCTCCTTAATATACTCGTTAATGCTCCCTTTTTTCCAAGAAATTTTACCCTCGCCTCATCGAGTTTTAAACTGTCCTTGGCTTTCCTTATTTCTTCAATAGCTTCAGCTTTTATATTTTTTAGCTGCTGTTCCACACTAACCTCTCCTTTCAGTAATATACAAAAAACCTTCGTCCACAAAGGGACGAAGGTTGTCTTCGCGGTACCACCCTAATTGGCAAAAGCCCACTTGATTATGTAACGGAATTCCGTCCTTGCCTACTTTGTTTCAGCAAAGAAGCTCCAGAGGGAAACTTCAAATGACCTTTATATAGAAAGGCTCTCAATCCTTGGCCCTTCCTCCCTGTATACAGCATCATTTTACTTGCCTCTTTCATAGCAATATCAGTATTAAGTTTCAAAAATCATTATATCACAGAAATTCTCTGTCTTACAACTTCATATATAATAATCCCTGCAGCAATTGAAGCATTTAACGATTCTGCACTTCCTATCATTGGAATCTTTATTTTTTCATCTACATATTCAAAATGACTTTCAGGTATACCGTTTGCCTCATTTCCTATAATGATAGCAGATTTTTTCTTAAAATCAATATCATATATATATTTTTGTGCATCAAGGCTTGCACCATATATATTATATCCTTTGCTCTTTACATCCTTTGATAACTTTTCAAAATCATCATAAAACAATATAGGTATATGAAATATGGAGCCCATTGTTGAGCGTAGTGTCTTGCTGTTATAGACATCTACGCATCCCTTTAATATAATTACTCCTCCTGCTCCGGCTGCATCGCAGGTTCTAATTATAGTTCCAAGGTTTCCAGGGTCCTGTATTCCATCAGCTATAACTATAAAATCCTTATTAAAATCATCTATGTTCCAATTTTTTTTATAAGATACTCCTACTGCTCCCTGAGGATTTTCAGTATCACAAAGCTCCTTTATTATATCATCGGACACTTCATATTTTTCTATATTCGAATTTAAAATCCTCTCACTGCCATTAGTTTCATAAACTCTGCTGCTGTATAATAAATACTTTAAAGAATTATCCTTTACAGCCTCTTCAATAAACCTTATCCCTTCAATTAAAAAAAGACCCTCTTTATCTCTGTATTTTTTCTGCTTTAGCTTTATGGAATCCTTAATAAGTTTATTTTCCCTCGACAGCATATTAACACCCTATTTTGTGTGCTCAAGCACTTTAAGTTCTTCAGTTCCGCCTATTACAACAAGCACATCCCCATGCTTAATAACATCCTCAGCCGTTGGAGATATGTTTATATCATTATTCCTTTTAATTGCCATAACGTTTATTCCGTATTTGCTCCTCATACTAAGCTCCCTTAAGGATTTCCCTTCCCATTCGCTTATTGCCTCAATTTCCATTATGCTGTAATCAGGAGAGAGTTCAATGTAGTCGAGTATATTAGATGAGCAAAGGTTATGGGCAACCCTGACTCCCATATCTCTTTCAGGAAAAACAACCCTGTCTGCCCCTATTTTATATAAAACCTTCGCGTGCATTTCATTGTGAGCCTTTGCTATAACGTATTTAACTCCAAGCTCTTTACAAAGGAGAGTTATCATAATGCTCGACTGTATATCAGAACCAATAGTAACAACTGCAACATCAAAATTTCTAATCCCAAGTGAACGAAGAGTTGCTTCATCTGTTGCATCTGCCTGAACAGCATGAGTTACGCTGTTTGATATGCTCTGAACTGTCTCCTCATCGGTGTCTATGGCAAGAACTTCATTTCCAAGGGAATAAAGAGTCTGCGCTATACTTGAACCAAATCTTCCAAGACCTATTACAACAAATTGTTTTAATGACATATAAATCCTCCTTTATCCAACAAGAAGCTTATCCTCTGGATATTTTATGTTTGAATTTGCAACCTGAGCTTTCCTTGCAAAGGCAAGGGTTAGTGTAAGCGGTCCTACTCTTCCTGAATACATAGTAAGTATTATTATTATCTTTCCTATTATATTAAGCCTTGTAGTTAGTCCAAGAGAAAGTCCAACTGTACCAAAGGCTGATGTTGCTTCATATAAGAATTCAACAAAATCTCCATCTTGAGTTATTGAAAGAACCATGGTTGTTAGAATTACAAGACCAAAAGCAATAATTATTATTGCTAATGCCCTGTATACAAGGGAGCGCCCTATTCTCTTTTTAAATATTTCAGTATCCTCTCTGCCTCTTATTACTGAAATTACAGTCATAAATAAAAGTGTGAAGGTTGATGTTTTTATTCCTCCTCCCGTTGAACCAGGAGAAGCTCCTATAAACATAAGTATTATAGTTAAAAACTTGCCAGCTGTTGTCATATCCGATGTTGATATAGTATTAAAGCCTGCTGTTCTTGGTGTTATTGATGCAAAAACACTCGCAAGAACTTTTCCTTTAAAACTGAGAGCTCCCATAGTTTTAGGGTTAGCATATTCAAGAAGGAAAAATAATACTGCACCGGATAGAATAAGAAGTGCTGTAGTTGTAAGCACTACTTTAGTATGAAGGGACAACCTTTTAAATCCTCTGTTATTTATAACTTCTGTAATAACTGCAAAACCTATACCTCCAATTACAATTAAAGCACATATCGTCAGGTTTAGAGTTACATTTTCAGCATATGGTGTTAAGCTCTTAAAATCACCGATAAGGTCAAATCCTGCATTACAAAAGGCTGAAACGGAATGAAATATACCATAATATATGCCCTTTGAAATGCCATATTGTGGTATAAACTGCGTCATAAGGATTAGTGCCCCAACGCCTTCTATAGCAAAGGTTATACCCATAACATAGAGCATAAGTCTTACCATTCCCTGTATGTTAAAGGCATTAAATGCCTCCTGCATTATGAGCCTCTCTTTAAGAGATATCCTTCTTCCAAGTATTACTGCAAAAAAAGTTGCAAAGGTCATAAACCCAAGTCCGCCTGTTTCTATTAAAAGCATTATTATTATCTGGCCAAAGGTTGACCAGTATGTTCCTGTATCTAAAGTTACAAGCCCCGTAACACAAACTGCGGAGGTGGATGTAAAAAGGCAGTCTATAAAAGGAGTAAATTTACCCTCTGCCGAGGATATAGGCAGACATAAAAGAAGAGCTCCTATTAATATAACTGCTGCAAATCCCAATGCAAGTATCTGGACAGGTTCAAGCTTTATAAACTTTAATTTGCCTGCCTCTTCCTTTATAAGCATATTATTACCTCCTGAAAAAAATTGCCCATATCATATCTTATTTTATCACTTTATGTACAGAAAGCAAAGAGACCTGTCAAACAGGCCTCAGTAAATTATGCATTAAGCTTTTCCTTTGCTATGTTAACAAGCTCAGTAAATGCTGCTTCATCGTTAACAGCTATATCTGCAAGCATCTTTCTGTTAATATCAACGCCTGCAAGCTTAAGTCCATTTATAAGCTTAGAATATGAAAGACCATTAGCTCTTGCTGCAGCATTTATTCTTGCTATCCAAAGCTTTCTAAAATCTCTCTTTTTAAGCTTTCTTCCCTTATATGCATTATTTAATGCTCTCATTACCGCTTCTTTTGCGATTCTGTAGAGCTTGCTCTTTCCACCATAATATCCCTTTGCAAGTTTCATTATCTTTCTGCGTTTTTTATGTGCATGAACTGCTCTTTTTACTCTTGCCATAATATTCCCTCCTTCTCTTACTTATTATAGATAAGGTAATAACTTCCTTATCTTGCTTGCTTCTACTGTATTTACATAAGTACCTTTTCTTAAATTTCTCTTTCTCTTTGAGCTCTTCTTAGTTAATATGTGGCTGTGATATGCATGAGCTCTCTTGAATTTACCACTTGCAGTCTTTCTATATCTTTTAGCTGCACCCTTATGGGATTTCATTTTTGGCATAATATTTCCTCCTCTCTTAATCCATCACTTCTTTGGACTTAAAATCATTATCATATTTCTTCCTTCAAGTTTTGGTTCTTTTTCTATTAAACTCACTTCTTCAAGCTTCTTTGCAAAATCGTGAAGAATCTTCTCTCCAAAGTGAGTATAATCTGCTTCTCTGCCGCGGAATCTAACAGTTACCTTGACCTTATCTCCGTCTCTTAAGAACTTCTCTGCATTTCTTGCCTTGACATTAACATCGTGCTCTTCAATCACTGGACTTAATCGTACTTCCTTTACGTTAATAACCTTCTGTTTCTTTTTAGCTTCCTTTTCTTTCTTTTGAAGTTCGTAGACGAATTTTCCATAGTCCATGATTTTGCATACAGGCGGTTTTGCCTGAGGTGCAATCATAACAAGGTCAAGCTGTTTTGATTCTGCAATTTGAAGGGCTTCTTTTGATGACATAATGCCAAGCTGGCCGCCTTCGCTGTCGATTACCCTTATTTCCCTTTCACGAATTTCTTCGTTAATTAAATGTTGTTTACTAATAACATTCACCTCCCAAAATTTTGGAACAAAGGCATATAAAAAGCGGATGGACATACTCCATCCGCAAAATCTCTAAAAAAAGAACCTTTGCAAACCTTACGAGCTATAGCTGTAAGGTGAGAAGCGGATGGCTTCTTCTTAACATTGATACTATATCATATATATTATGGCCTGTCAAGGAAATATTATCAGATGTTGCTTATTTTTTTATCTATTTCTTCTTTTATTTTTTCTATAAAGGCATCAAATTCCATGCTGCCTAAATCTCCTTCTTTTCTTGACCTTACAGATACGTTTCCTGCTTCAACTTCCTTGTCGCCAAGTATTATCATGTATGGTGTCTTTTCAAGCTGAGCTTCTCTTATTTTGTAACCTATCTTTTCATTTCTAAGGTCAAGCTCAACCCTAATTTCCATATCCTTTAGTTTTGCCTCAAGCTGCTTTGCGTATTCGTTTGCTCTGTCAGTTACAGGAAGTATTTTAACCTGAACTGGTGAGAGCCATGTTGGGAATGCCCCTGCATACTGCTCAATGAGTATTCCTATAAATCTTTCTATACTTCCAAATATTGTTCTGTGTACCATAACTGGTCTATGCTTTTCTCCATCTTCTCCTATATAGTTTAAGTCGAATCTCTCAGGCATTTGGAAGTCGAGCTGTATAGTTCCGCACTGCCATGTTCTTCCTATGCAGTCCTTAAGATGGAAGTCTATCTTTGGGCCATAAAAGGCTCCGTCTCCCTCGTTAACCTTATAATCGAGCTTTGCAGCCTCGAGGGCTTCTCTTAGAGAATTTGTTGCATGTTCCCAATCTTCATCGCTTCCCATTGAATTTTCAGGCCTTGTTGAAAGCTCAACGTGATATTCAAATCCAAAAAGTTTATATACATAATCTGTAAGATTTATAACACCTAAAACTTCATCCTTTATTTGTGCTGGAGTCATAAATATGTGAGCATCATCCTGAGTAAAGCATCTAACTCTCATAAGACCATGAAGTGCACCTGATATCTCATGGCGGTGAACAAGTCCAAGCTCTCCCATCCTTAAAGGAAGTTCTCTGTAGCTGTGCATTGAGTTTTTATATACGAGTATTCCTCCAGGGCAGTTCATAGGTTTTATAGCATAATCCATTTCATCTATCTTTGTGAAGTACATGTTTTCTTTATAGTGATCCCAATGTCCTGATTGATGCCAAAGGGCTTCGTTTAATATTATAGGAGTCTTTATTTCCTTATAGCCCCTTCTTGTATGTTCCTTTCTCCAAAAGTCCTCAAGCATATTTCTAACAACCATTCCCTTTGGATGGAAGAATGGGAATCCAGGTCCTTCTTCATGTATTGAGAATAAATCGAGTTCTTTTCCGAGCTTTCTGTGGTCTCTCTTTTTAGCTTCTTCAAGCATTTTTAAGTAATCTTCAAGCTCGCTCTTTTTTGTAAAGGCAGTTCCATATACCCTTTGAAGCATCTTGTTTTTCTCATCGCCTCTCCAGTAAGCACCTGCAACGGATAAAAGCTTAACAGCCTTAACCCTTCCTGTTGATAAAACGTGAGGTCCTGCACAAAGGTCAGTAAATTCTCCCTGCTTGTAGAAGGAAATAACTGCATCTTCAGGCAAATCTTTTATAAGTTCAACCTTATAGGATTCTCCTAAATCCTCCATAAACTTTATTGCCTCTATTCGTGGAAGTTCAAATCTTTCAAGGCTTAAATCCTCTTTTATTATTTTTTCCATTTCCTTTTCAATAGTTTCAAGCATTTCAGGAGTTATTGAAAAATCAGCATCAAAATCATAGTAAAATCCTGTATCAATAGCAGGTCCTATTGCAAGCTTAACCTTTGGATATAGCCTTTTTACAGCCTGTGCAAGTATATGGGATGCAGTATGTCTTAAAGTCCATCTTCCATCTTCATCATCAAAGGTTAAAACCTCTATACTGCAGTCATTTTTTATTTCAGTCATAAGGTCAAAAACTTCTCCATCGATTTTTACAGCCATAGCTGCCTTATAAAGTCCCATTCCTATTTTCTTAACAACTTCTTCTGCTTTTACAGGCCCCTCAAATTCAAGAACCTTCCCGTCCTTTAAAGTTACCTTTATCATTTTTTACTCTCCTTTCGAACAAAAAATAAAAAATCCCATCCACAAAGGGACGAGATTAAATCCCGCGGTTCCACCCAAATTGGCAAAGCCCACTTAATGCATTAACGCTGCGAACGCCTCTCCCTACTGAATTCAGGATGGAGCTTTTGGGTGGTCTTCAATTCACTATGTTAAGGAAGACTTGCAGCCTTTGGACTTCCCTCTCTAATAACAATCATGAATTTACTAGTCCCAGTCATAGCTTTTAACTTCTTTGGTGATATTTTATAATTATTTCAATCATTTGTCAACAACAATTTAAAGCTCAGGCTTTTGTGATTTAACAGCTGACTTAAATGGCTTACACATATCGCATCCAGAGCAGAAATTCAGCTTATCGAGAAATATGCTTTTTATAGTTTCAATCGTTTCCTCGCACTGTGCATTTTCAGCTCCATGAATTAGTATTTTTTTAGGAGCACAGGTTATAAGAGCACTTATAAGCATATCATGCTTATTTATTTCTCCTTTAAGATTGTCTATATCAAAATCTTCAAAGAACTCCTTTGTAATGTTGCTCCCTTTCTCATCCTCTATAATATACTCTCCCTTTTCATTTATTATTATATTTATTAAATCATACTTGCTCTCCTGTATTTCAACGAAATACTTTAAAAGCTTTATAAACTCGCTGTATTCTTTTTCTAAAACATACTCCTCAACAACCCCGTCAACTATTACTTTAAGTTCTGTACTCATCTCCTTTAATCTAAAGGTTATAAACCCATCAAGTATTATCTCGGTACTTTCCTGCAAAAACTCCTCAATCTTTTTTATCATACTGTTTTTTCTATTAATAGTCGTTAATATATTTTCTGTATTAATAACTCCAAGCCCCATAACAACTGACATGCATCTTTTTTTTATTTCGTTTAAATCTTCACTGCTTAGATAGCTGTAGTTTTCTTTTATGATTTTATCTATTAAAGACAGTTCATATTCCTTTGAGATGAAATCGTATATTATATTTGAAGCATAAAGATAAAACATATCTCGGTAGTCATCGAATAACTTAATGTCATTCTCACTATCTCTAAGTATACATTTTATATTATGCATGTTTCCTATATCGTTTTCTACAATAGCAATATTCATCCCCTTATCCTTGAAAAACCTGCATAAGTCTGAAAGGCCGCTGTATATGTCCCTGCTTTTTTTGTTATATCCTATCGACAGGAGAATCAAGCATTATCACTCCCTTCAACAATAGTATATGTGCTCAATTAAATGCTATACAGGAAAAATTATTGCATTAATATACTATATTCCTTTAAAGGTATTAATGTCCCCAGGTCAACCATCTTATTTTCACTTAAATTTATTATTTTTTTCCTATTTTTTAACAAAAACAAATATATTTTATCATAATCTGGATGAAGCTTTGCGTTTCCAAAGAAAGCTATTTTATCTTTTGACAGTTTTCCCGAGGCACCACCAATAAAACCATAGCTAAAGTTGAATAAATCTATATATCCTGGAGTAATAATAAGATTGTCTATATCATATTTATCTAATTTTTCCTTGATTCCTCTATCAAAGGTAATAACTGCATTATTATCAGCAATGCATAATGAGCATTTAGCATAACCCTGCTTTATATCTATTAAATTAAGATTTCTTTTTTCAGCTTCTTCAAGGAGGACTTCATCAGTGTGTTTTTTATTACAGAATAAAAAATTTCCTATTCTTGCTGCATTATATGCTATATCAAAGGGATACTTTTCCGATAGTTTTTTTTTACCAAATATAATATTAAAGCCTTCATCCTCAAGCTGATAAATAATTGAGTTATCTGTATCCGGAGCTGCAACTATATCCCTTCCTCCAATATGATGAAGCATTATATCAGGGTGATAGGATATAGCATCATAAAGATTTTTTATTTTTTTCGTTTTTATAAGCTTTATATTCATACCATAAAGAATCTTCTCCATGTCGCAGGGTATTCTCCCGTCGACAACAGCAAGGCTTATATTATTTTCAGGAAGATTGGGTATTTCTACGTAATTTTCCATCATTCAATTCTCTCCTTCTTGAAAAAAGCAGCAAAAATCCCATAAATCCAATGATTCCGCTTATTATAAATGCGTTGTTTGTTCCTAAAAACTTTGAAACAGTTCCTGCATATAAGCTGCCTACAGGTACAAGTCCTCCAAATACAAGTGAATATACGCTCATTATCCTCCCCCTCATTTCATCAGGGGAATAGTATTGAAGCACGCTGTTTGACGTGGTAGTAAACATAATCATAAAAAAGCCGCAGACAGCTAAGGATAATAGGGCATAATGATAATTAGTAATTAATCCTGTAATTATTAAAGATGCTGAAAGCCCGAAGGAACCTATTAACTGATATAAAAATGCTCTTTCTTTTTTGCCCTTTGCCGCAACTGTAAGGGCGCTTATTAAAGCACCGAGGCCAAGGCTTGACAGGAGCATTCCAAAGGCCTTTTCGCTAAGATGAAGAACATCCTTAGTATATGGTGGAACAAGTATATTAAAGTTTATGCAAAAGGTAGGGATTATAGCAGTAGATATTATAGTATATAATAGCCTTGGAGTTTTTCTTATATACTTTAGTCCTTCTATTATCTCTTTTCTTGGGTTTATTATGTCCTTTTTTGAAGCTTTATCCTCCATTTTCATCATAAAAAGTCCAATTATAACTGCAATAAAGCTTACAGCGTTTAAAAAGAAACACCATCTTACCCCAAGATCAGCCATTATCCTTCCTGCAACAGCAGGGCCTATAAGCCTTGCACCGTTAAAAGCAGCAGAGTTGAGAGCTATTGCATTTAAAAGATGTGCTCTTCCTTCAACCATCTCAACAACAAAGGCCTGCCTTGCTGGGTTGTCAAAGGTTTGAACCGTTCCAATGCAGAATAAAATAAGAAGTATTAGAAAATAGTTAGTCTTATTAAAGAAAACCATAAAAAACAGTAAAAAAGCAGCTATAAGCTGAAAAGTCTGCGTTGCTATTATTATTTTTCTCTTTGGATATTTTTCAATAACAAGACCTGCATAAAGAGAAAACAAAAACAGAGGAGTAAATTGAACTGCACTCATAAGACCAAGAAGGAATCTGTCATTGGTTATTGAATAAACAAGCCAGTTTAGAGCAGCGTTTTGCATCCAGCTGCCAATAAGGGAAATTACTTGTCCAGTCCAAAACAATTTGAAATTTCTATGAGTAAAGGCTGGATAATATTCCCTTAATTTGTGTTTAACATTCATTTAACACCACCCCAATAACATCTTAAACCAATTTTTTAAAATGTACAAGCTAAAACAGCATTTATTGAGTTTATGGAGACGGTTAGTGTGAAAAAGTTTCCTCCCAATTAACAAGTGACAAACTTTTTCATGCCGTCGTTGTGGCTATTTTTAGTCATGCCCTGTTAGTGTGAAAATGTCACATTACAAAAAGGAAAAAAGTACAAGCCAGGGGACGGTTACTTATTTGCTACAACTTTTTATTTATATGATTTCATTGAGAAAGCAAACATTTAATTTGAAATCACTACTTCTATACCCCTATAACTTTTTCAAAAGCTTGTCCTAATTGTGTGTGAAATATAAACAATAAGTAACTGTCCCTCAGCTTTTTGCACAAAAAAATAGACTAAGGATATATTCCTTAGTTTTAATTATTTATTTTACTGCCTTTAGTCTTGCTATATCAACCCAATTATTTGCTGTAGCCTCTTCTACTCTGTTTAAATCTCTTTTTATAGATTCTATCTGTCCCTTAATGTATGCTATATCATTAAACATAACATCATGTTCAGCCTTATTAACCTGAGCACTATGTTCTAAGGCTCTTAATATTTGAGTATGTTCATCTAATCTTGCATTCACTTGCTTAAACTGCTCATTCACTTGCTTAAACTGCTCATTCACTTGCTTAAACTGCTCGCTTACTTCCTTTTTAAACTCCATAAGAAATTCCATAACTTCTTTTTCCATAATATCACCTCGCAAATATATTTTATCACAAATTGGTTTTTAATCAAAGATATATTGCTAAAAAAGTGCCACCCAATTGACAAGTGACAAACCTATTGACAAAGAGCCAAAATTTTTAAAGCCTGTAATCATTAAGATTACAGGCTTATCTTTGGAGGCGCCACCCAGATTTGAACTGGGGAATAAAGGTTTTGCAGACCTCTGCCTTACCGCTTGGCTATGGCGCCACAATATGGAGCGGAAGACGGGACTCGAACCCGCGACGTTCACCTTGGCAAGGTGACGCTCTACCAACTGAGCCACTCCCGCATAAATGGTGGCCAGAGCCGGAATCGAACCAGCGACACGAGGATTTTCAGTCCACTGCTCTACCGACTGAGCTATCTGGCCATGTTGGCGACCCAGAAGGGGCTCGAACCCTCGACCTCCGGCGTGACAGGCCGGCACTCTAACCAACTGAGCTACTGGGCCGTATGTGGTGGGAACAATAGGGCTCGAACCTATGACCCTCTGCTTGTAAGGCAGATGCTCTCCCAGCTGAGCTATGCTCCCACTTCTTTGTGACGATTATTATTGTATCATGCGGGCATCTATTTGTCAACTGCTTACCGCTCTTTTATTTTTTACTCTCTCTCGCAGCGACATTTATTATAATAACCTGAAATCGTCATTATGTCAACACTATTTTTATATTTTTTTCATTGATTATTTAGCGCTGTCAATCAGGCTTTCAATCTCCTTTTCATCGAATTCATAGGTCTTATCGCAAAAATGGCACTGCATCTGAATGTGCTTATCTTCGTTTTTAAGTTTTAAAAGTTCATCCCTTCCAAGGGCAATAAGGGCTCTTTCAACTCTTTCCCTTGAACAGTCGCATACATAATCTATATCTATTTTTTCATAGATTTTAAGATCCATATCATCAAAGAGCATATTAAGTATTTCTTCCCCTGTTTTGCCTTCTGCAATTAAAGATGACAGGGGCGGTATCTCATGAAGTCTGAAGGTTATAATATCTCCAAGCATTTCATTTGCACCTGGAAGCATCTGTACTAAAAGCCCTCCAGCAGCTTTAATAGTGGTATCCCTGTCAACTAAAACCCCAAGGGCAAGGGCAGAGGGTACCTGCTCTGAAACTACGAAATAATAGGCAATATCATCGCCAATCTCTCCCGATTGAATAGGAACCTGACCAACGTAAGGGTCTTTCAGCCCCATATCCTTTACAACTGTCAGCATTCCGTTTCTTCCAACAGCTCCTCCAACATCTAATTTACCCTTAGAATTCAAAGGAAGGTCTGCCTTAGGATTAGATACATATCCCTTAACATTTCCCTTTGAATTTGAGCATACTACCACATTTCCTAAGGGGCCTCCCCCATTCATAGTAATAGTAAGGTTATCCTTATCTCCTTTTAGCATAAGTCCCATAATTGAACCTGCAGTTAAAGTCCTTCCAAGGGCAGCTGAAGCTGTAGGACTTAAGTCGTGTATCTTCCTCGCCTTTTCAACTATATCTGTAGAAACAGCCATAAAAAGCCTTATATCCCCATTTGATGCTGTAGCTCTTAAAACGTATCCCATATTATTCCTCCTTCTTTGCAATAAAAACTGCTCTCATACTTTTATCTTTAATATTTGTAAGGTTATAATCATCATATATCTCTATATCTTTAAACTTAGCAATGTAAAGATATTCTTTTATTTTACCCAAATCATGAGCCCTTTGAATGTGATTTTCATCAAACCTTTTATAAAGGTTTTCCTCCTTTACAAAGAAGGTTATATACATTTCGATTATATCATCTTCTAAGTAATTATCCCAAATATAGCAAAGGTTATCCTCATTTAGTGTAAAGGTGTTATTCCCTATTATATTTTTTAACTTATAGGGTGTGCTTATGTCAAACATAAAATATCCATAAGAACTCAAATGATTATATACCCTTTTAAAACTTTCTATTATATCATTCTCTTCTATTATGTAATTATACCCATCACAAAAGCTGAATACATAGTCGTATTTTTTATTTATATTAAAATCTCTCATATCCTGATTTATAAAATTTATTTTATATCTTTTAAGCCTTAGTTTTTCCTGTGCTATAGAAAGCATATCCGATGATAAATCGAGGGCCGTTACATCAGCTCCCCTTTCTTTCAGCCTTAATGTCATATTTCCTGTTCCACACCCTAATTCTAAAACATTTTTTTGTTTTAAGCTCATGCCTTTATTTTCAAAATAGCTCTCAACAAAAAAAATCCATTTATCGTAATCTATATCTATCATTTTGTCATATATACCCGACAGTTCTATATATTGATTCATAATGCTTCATCCTTTTACCTTTAATTTGCTTCTTAATATATTATATCTTATAATTTTAAATATAACAGATATAGGAGGTTAAAATTTATGCTTTATCCATTATTTTTTGAGCCTGTATATAAAAATATAATATGGGGCGGAAGAGATTTTGAAAGACTCTTTAATAGACAGCTTCCTGAGGGAAAAATTGGTGAGAGCTGGGAGATATGCTGCCACAAAAACGGTATGAGCATAGTATCAAACGGAAGCCTAAAGGGACTTACACTTAAAGAAATAATAGAAAGATACAAAGAAGAAATTCTTGGTGTAAAATGCACAAATACTTCTACCTTCCCCCTTCTAATAAAATTCATAGATGCAAAGGATAAGCTTTCAATACAGGTTCATCCTGATGACGATTATGCTCTTTTAAATGAGGGTGATATGGGGAAAACAGAGATGTGGTACATAATAGATGCAAAGGAAGATGCAAAGCTGATTTACGGCGTAAAAATGGGAACCTCAAAAGAAGACTTTAAAAAAGCTATTTTAGATGGAAATCTTGAGGAATATGTAAACTATGTTAATGTAAAAAAAGGAGATTGTGTGTTTATACCTTCTGGAACGGTACATGCTATACTTGATGGAATAGTTGTTGCTGAAATTCAGCAAAACAGCGATACGACTTACAGGGTTTATGACTACAACAGGGTTGATTCAAAGGGAATGAAAAGGGATCTTCATGTTGAAAAGGCGTTAGATGTAATAAATTTCGATTTTGAAGGAAAAGTCGATAAAAAGAATGAAATAGTCTATGATGGATTTAAAGTAGAAAATATTGCAGAATGTAAGTATTTCGCTGTTGATAAGATAAGCGTAAATAAGTGCTATAAAGATAAGTGCAGCGGAGAGACTTTCCACGCCTATACAGCAGTTGAAGGAGAAGGAGAGTTAATACATAATAACATAAACTATAAAATAAATTCAGGAAACAGTTTTCTTATGCCTTCTTCAATTGGAGAATATGAGATAAGAGGAAACATTACTCTTTTGAAATCCTATTTATAATTATTTTTTGTTCCACATTCTCCCTGATTCTTTGTTCTTTTGAGTCATAATTCCTCCTATCCTCCCTGTTTCCTCCGCTGTAAGACCGCTCCATCCAAACTTTTTTACTTTATCTCCAAGACCTAATTCTTCAGCTATTTCATATTTTATTTTTTCCCTCTCCTTTTCTTCATCAGTGAGTTCCTTTTTAGCTTTTATTTTAGCCTTAACTATCTTTTTAAAAGGAGTTGTCATACTATCGCCCCCTTCTGATATTATATATTATTGCTTATGTAAATTTTTTTATGTATAAAAAGCTTTCTATATTGCAGCTTAATTATTTTTATTTATTTTTTTGCATAAATATAATAATCAAAATCTTTATTTATTTTTCAAATATGTTATAATACTTTTTAATAATCATAAAATAGATTGAAGACTTTTTAAGGAGGTATATTATGGGTATTAAGCTGGCTGTAGTTGGTGCTACTGGAATGGTAGGAAGAAAATTTCTTGAAGTTTTAGAGGAAAGAAATCTTCCAATCGATAAATTTTATGTATTTGCTTCAGCAAAATCAAAAGGTTCAGTTCTTAAATTTCAAGGAAAGGAATACGAGGTTGAAGAATTAAAAGAAGACTCCTTTGACAGAGGTATAGATATTGCTCTATTTTCTGCTGGGGCTTCAACGAGCCTTAAATTTGCAAAAATAGCTGCATCTAAGGGTTGTGTTGTTATAGACAACAGCAGTGCTTGGAGAATGGATGATACTGTCCCCCTAATAGTTCCTGAGGTTAACCCTGAGGATATAAAATGGCACAACGGTATAATAGCAAATCCAAACTGCTCTACTATTCAGGCTGTAGTTGCACTAAAACCCCTCGATGACAGATTTGAAATAAAAAGAATAGTTTATTCAACCTATCAGGCTGTTTCTGGCGCTGGAATGGGAGGATATGACGACCTTTTAAACGGAGTAAAGGGAATTCCTCAGAAGAAATTCCCACATCCTATAGCCTATAACGTTCTTCCTCACATAGATGTATTCCTTGAAAACGGATATACAAAGGAAGAAATGAAAATGATAAATGAAACAAGAAAAATAATGCACAGACCAGATTTAAAAATAACAGCAACAACGGTAAGGGTTCCTGTATTTTACGGCCACAGCGAATCAATAAATGTTGAGTTCAATAGAACTTTTGAGATGAGTCAAATTTTTGATGCTCTTAAAAATGCACCGGGTATTGTATTAGAGGATAATCCTTCTATGAATAAATATCCAATGCCTATAAATGCAGAAAATAAAGATGAAGTTTTTGTTGGAAGAATAAGAAGAGATGAAAGCGTAGATAATGGAATAAATATGTGGGTTGTTGCAGACAACATTAGAAAAGGTGCTGCTACAAACGCTGTTCAAATTGCTCAGCTTCTTATAAAATAGGTTTAAATTGTGCTGTAAATAATACCTTATAAGGCATATAATATTATTAGATTATTTTTTATGAAAGGATGATTATAATGAGCCTTTTTACAGGATCCGGAGTTGCAATAATAACCCCCTTTAATGAAAACGGCGTTGACTTTAAAAAGCTCGAGGAACTTTTGGAATGGCAGATAAGCGAAAAGACTGATGCTGTTATAATATGTGGAACCACCGGCGAAGCTTCAACGATGAGCGAGCAGGAAAGAAAGGAAACAATCAAATTTACTGTAGATGTTGTTAAGGGAAGAATTCCTGTAATTGCCGGAACAGGAAGCAACAATACAAAAGCTGCAATAGAAATGAGCAAGTGGGCTGAGAGCATTGGAGTTGACGGTCTTTTAGTTATTACCCCCTACTATAATAAGACAACCCAAAGAGGCTGCATTGAACATTTTAAAGCTATAGCTTCAAGCGTTACAAAACCGATAATAATATATAACGTTCCATCAAGGACAGGTCTTAATATACTCCCTGAAACTCTTTATGAGCTCTCTAAAATAGACAATATAGTTGCAGTAAAGGAAGCAAGCTCTAATATCGTTCAAATCGCTGAAATCGCACAGCTTTGCGGTGACAGCCTCGATATATATTCAGGAAATGATGATCAGATACTTCCTCTTTTATCCCTCGGAGCAAAGGGAGTAATTTCAGTTGTTGCTAATATACTCCCAAAGGATACCCATGATTTATGCGAAAAATATTTTACAGGAGATATTGAAGGTTCAAGAGAACTTCAGCTAAAGATGCTTCCGCTTGTAAAGGCTCTGTTTATAGAAACCAATCCAATTCCTGTTAAGGCTGCAATGAACCTTATGGGAATGAATGTAGGCACTTTAAGGCTTCCACTTGTTGAAATGTCCCAAAAGGGACTTGAAGTTCTCAAAAAAGAAATGATTAAATACGGAATAAGCATACAGGGGTGATTTAATGAGGGTTTTACTGCATGGATGTAACGGAAGAATGGGGCAGGTTCTGTCAAGATTAATAAGTGGAATGGATGATGCAAAGGTAGTATGCGGAGTTGACAGCAACATAGATAAAATAATAAATAGTTATCCCGTATATCCCTCTTTATCAGAAGTTAAGGAAGAGGTTGATGTACTAATTGATTTTTCAAATCATTCCTGCCTCGATTCAATATTAAAATTCGGACTTGATAGAAAAGTTCCCCTAATAATTTGTACAACAGGCTTTTCCCCTGAGGAAAAGCAAAAGATGGTTGAATCTTCAAAGCATATACCTATACTAAATTCAGCTAATATGTCTCTTGGAGTAAATCTTATTATATCCCTTGTAAAGCAGGCTGCTGCAGTTTTATACAAGGACTTTGACATTGAAATCGTTGAAAAGCATCATAATCAAAAACTCGATTCTCCAAGCGGTACTGCCCTATCAATAGCAGACGCAATAAACAGTTCTCTTGATAATAAATTTGAATACAAATACGGAAGATACGGTAAAACAGAAAAGAGAACTAAAAACGAAATAGGTATACACGCAGTAAGGGGAGGCGCTATTGTTGGAGAACACGATGTAATATTTGCAGGCGGTGGAGAAATAGTTGAAATATCCCACAGCGCATTATCCCGTGATGTATTTGGATATGGTGCAATAAGAGCAGCACAGTTTATAATTGGAAAAGCTCCGGGATTTTACAGCATGAAGGATGTAATTGAAGAATAGCTATAGCCCATAATACTTTTATGTATTATGGGCATAATTTTAAGAAAGGGTGAAAGAATGGAACACCTTATAAACGAAAGAGTAAAAAATATAGAAATATCAGGTATAAGAAAGTTTTACAATCTATTATCTAAATATGATGATGTTTTATCCCTTACAATTGGTCAGCCAGATTTTCAAACCCCTCAGCATATAAAAGATGCTGCAAAATCAGCCCTCTATGAGAATAAAACTGTATATACCCACAATGCAGGGCTATTAGAACTTAGGAAGGCAGCTTCAAAGTTTGTAAAAATAAAATATAACCTTAATTACAATGAGGATGAGATAATAGTTACAAACGGAGGGAGTGAGGCAATAGATACTTCCCTTAGGACAATACTTGATGAGGGATGCGAAGTTATACTGCCATGCCCTGTTTATCCTGGATATGAGCCAATCATCAGACTTTGCGGTGCTGTGCCGGTTTATGCTGATGTTAGAGACAGCGGTTTTAAGCTGACTCCTGAAAAGATAAAAGAAAAATTAACATCAAAAACCCGCTGCATAATACTGCCCTACCCTTCTAACCCAACAGGAGCAGTTTTAACCAAGGATGAGCTTTTATCTATTGCACAGATTATAAAAGATAAAGATGTATTCATATTATCCGATGAAATATACAGCGAGCTTGTTTATGATATACCTCACTTATCTATTGCTTCGATAGAATCAGTTAGGAATAAAACAATAGTTATTAACGGGCTTTCAAAATCCCATTCAATGACCGGGTTTAGAATAGGCTTTATATTTGCACCATCCTATATAACAAAGCATGCCCTAAAGGTTCATCAATATAACTGCACCTGTGCATGCACTATAAGCCAATATGCCGCCCTCGAGGCTTTAACAAAGGGAATTGATGATTCAAAGTATATGAAAACTGAATACAAAAAAAGACGGGATTATGTGTATGAGAGACTTCTTAATATGGGTTTTGAGGTTAATAAACCCGATGGTGCCTTTTACATATTCCCCTCTATTAAAAAATTCAATATTAAATCCCTTGATTTTGCATTGAAACTTCTTGAGTGTAAAAGAGTTGCTGTCGTACCAGGCGATGCCTTTTCAAGTTATGGTGAAGGATATATAAGAATATCCTATGCTTACTCAATGGAAACTTTAAAGGAAGCATTAAACAGAATAGAAGACTTTATAAATACTCAGTTTTAAATTGACAAAAGTATAATTATGATGTTATATTATAAAAAACTCTCATTGGAGGTTTATTAACAGTTAAGGAAATTTTATAAAATTTAATAAAACTCTATATACAAATTATAAACGGTATAGTATTTATTGTATATAGAGAGGTGATTTTAATGTAATATTATAGTATTGGCGAATTTGCTAATTTGATTGGCAAAACTGAACAAACTTTAAGGAATTGGGATAAAAATAATAATTTAAAACCTGCTTATGTAGCACCATCTGGTTTTAGATATTATTAAGAGCAGCACTTAATCAAATTCTTGGCATAAATAAAGTTATTAAACCTAAAAAAGTTATTGGTTATTGTAGAGTTTCAAGTCAAAAACAAAAAGATGATTTGGAAAGACAAATACAGTATGTTAAAGAATATATGATAGCAAAAGGTTATCAATTTGAAATAATAACAGATATAGGTAGCGGCATTAACTATAATAAAAACGGTTTAAATAAACTTATTGATATAATAGTAAACGGTGAAGTTGAAAAGATAGTAATTCTTTATAAAGATAGACTTGTTAGATTTGGCTTTGAACTCATAGAAAATATATGTAATAAATATGGGACTACTATCGAGAGAATAGATAACACTGAAAAGCAGAAGAACAGGAACTTGTTGAAGATTTAGTACAGATAATAACAGTGTTTAGTTGTAAACTTCAAGGCAAAAGAGCAAATAAAGCTAAGAAGATGATTAAGGAGCTGACTCAATATGATTAAAACCTACAAAGTAATGCTTTTACCCAATAATAAGCAAAGAACAAAACTCTTTGAATGTGCAGGTGTTGCAAGGTGGGCTTATAACTTTGCATTAGAACAACAACAAGTTAACTATAAAAATGGTGGTAAATTTTTAGACGATAGAGTTTTAAGAAAAAGACTAACAGAACTTAAACATAAAGAAGAATACAAATGGTTAAACGACTATTCAAATAATATAACAAAGCAAGCTATAAAAGATGCCTATATCGCTTATAAGAATTTCTTTGAAGGTCGTACTAAATTTCCAAAGTTTAAATCGAAGAAAAAAAGTAAACAAAGTTTTTATCAAGATACAGATAAAGTTGTTATAACAGATACTCATGTAAAATTAGAGAAATTAACCTCTTCTAAAAAGAAAAACAAACAAAAGCTAAATTGGGTTAAATTAGCTGAAACAGACAGAATTCCAATAGGAAAAGGTATTAAGTACTCTAATCCAAGAGTAACATTTGATGGACTAAATTGGTGGTTATCAATAGGAGTAGAAGAAAATTCAAAGCAAGATAACATTCAATATTCAGAAGGTATAGGAATAGATTTAGGAGTAAAGGATTTAGCTATAGTTAGTACAGGACAGAAGTTTAAGAATATAAACAAGTCAAGTAAAGTAAAGTAAAGAAACTTGAAAAAAAACTTAAAAGACTGCAAAGGAAACTATCTAAAAAATATGAACTAAATAAAATTCAAACAGAAGGAGGTGAATACCGTTACAGAAAGACTAAAAACATTAAAAAGTTAGAGCTTCTTGTTCTAAAAACACAAAGAAGGCTTAAAAACATAAGGCACAACTATATTCATAAGATAACTACATCTTTGGTGAGAACCAAACCAGAGTATGTGGTAATGGAAAGCTTAAATACTTGTGGAATGTTAAAAAATAGAAAGCTATCAAAGTCAGTACAAGAACAAGCTTTCTACGAGTTTAAAAGGCAGATGGAATATAAATGTGAATTAAGTGGAATTAAGTTTATACTTGCAGACAGATTTTACCCTTCAAGCAAAACTTGCAGTAGATGTGGTAGTATAAAGGATAATCTATCATTATCAGAAAGAGTTTTTGTATGTGATAAATGTGGCTATGTGATAGACCGAGACTTAAATGCAAGTATAAATCTTAAAAACTATGGTAAATCAATAGCATAGCACAAAACGTTAGCTGTTGATATGTACCCATTCGTTAGTGGGGAATTTAAACCTTTGGAGTGTCAAACAAACATGAGTAGGTTTATCCGAAAGTGGACACGATGAACAAGGAAGGAAACATAGACTTTACAAGGTTTTATAGATACTTTGTAGAGTTTTATAAGTTTTCTGTAACGGTAAGATTATGAACAGAGGTAAAAATTATGATTTAACAAATCCCTATGAAATTGCAAGATATATTAAAGATGCTAAGAAAACTACTCCAGTAAGAGCGTACATAGATGGAGACCTTAAAGGAATAGAAGATAATAAAGTTGAGGTTTTTGGAGATAACAGCTTTTACATGGTATTTGGAGAGCACAGCGATGTTAATGACTTTATTCAAAACCATAAGGATAAAATCAAGAAATTTAAAATAGATTTTGACAGAAGAAACTCAGCAATACCTATGCTCGATATTAGAAACGTAGATGCAAGAATTGAGCCCGGTGCAGTAATAAGAGAAGGGGTTACAATAGGCAAAAATGCAGTTATTATGATGGGAGCGGTTATAAATATAGGCGCTGAAATAGGTGAAGGCGCTATGATAGATATGAACGCTGTTGTTGGTGCGAGAGGTAAAATAGGCAAAAACGTACACGTTGGAGCTGGTGCAGTTATAGCAGGAGTTTTAGAGCCTCCAAGCAGCGAGCCTGTTGTTATTGAGGATGATGTTTTAATAGGTGCTAATGCTGTAGTCCTCGAAGGAGTAAGAGTTGGAAAGGGTTCTGTAGTTGCTGCAGGTTCAGTTGTTACTGAAAACGTTGAAAGCGGAGTAGTAGTTGCTGGAACCCCAGCTAAGGTTATAAAAAGAGTGGATGAAAAAACAAAAAGCAAGACTGAAATACTTGAGGATTTAAGAAAGTAAAAAAGAAAAAGGGAGTGCCTTTTTCGTGATTTATTTAATCACATTTAAGGCATCCCCGTCGTTTTCTTCATCCTTTACCATTTCCATCTTTGAAATCGATACTTCATAGGCAGTTCTTTTAACTATACTCTCCTCTGAAAGCTTTTTCTCATATTCTCTGCTTTGTATTCTTCCCCAAAGTTTAACATGGGAGCCGACTTCGAGGATACTCGAGAATTTTGCATTTCTGCCCCAAGCAATAGCCGGTATGTAATCGGATTTGTTATAGGGCCTGTTTACAGCAATGAGAAGGTCTGTTATCTCTCTTCCAAAGGGGGTAGTTCTATAATTGGGGGCTTTACATATAAATCCATCAAGGAAAATCTGATTAGGACTTTTAGAAATTTCATCGATTTTTCTAACATCTCTTGCAAACACAGTGAGTATAAGTCTGTTTGCCCCATCTAAAAACTTATTATAAGACCTAAGCTGTCCCTCAATGCTAACGATGCTACCTAAAGAAACGTCGATAACGGATGTAAGCCTCTCAGAAATAGTAATAGGAAGAATATCTACGGTTTCACTAAGCCTTGGAACCTCAAGCGAAAAATTATAAAACCCTTCCCCAAACATTTCATGGCTGAAGGTAAGATCTGAGGCCACCTTACCCTCAATATACACCCTGTTTGTTGCCATTAATTTGTCTTCCATTTGCCCATCCCTCTCCCTTCGTACTTTAAAAATAAATTCTAAAATATAAATATTAATCTTATAACCAAAATATGTATAATTTTTAAAAAAATATTATATTTTATATCCCAAAATAAGCAAACAAGTCAGTGAGGGTAGATAATAATAAATATCCTGTGAATCACCTTTAAATTTTACTGGTTTTTCAAAGGGCTGTATTATTGTATTTGAAAGAGTAAATATAGCTCTTTGAAGGCAATAGCTGAAACTAAGGCCGTCAATATCATCTATACTCGATGCTGTAACGGTTGTTCTGCCATTTAATCCATAGGTAATAGGATAAATGTTGTCACATTGAAAATTTATCTTTTGAATAGAATCAGAATTGAAAATTAAATATCCATTTTCCTTAACATTTTTAATTAGATTTTGTATTTCATCAATTAATTGCGGGCTTTCATATTCAAGTGAAGTTTGAACAAGTATATCAAATTTTATTTTATCAAGCCTTTTTTCAAGTATATCCTCCCTTGAAATCTCAATTATTATATACTCAGGATTATCATAGAGTATTTTAAAAAATTCTATGCTGCTGTCTTGGTTTGTACCTATAATTATGCATTCTTTCTCATACTTCTTTAGTTTCTCGTAAATAATCTCTGCAGTTGAAGATTTACCCTTACTTCCAAAAACGCCTATAATGTACACAAACATCACCTCAAAGCCCTATTTTCTTTTATAGTTTACACTTAAAGAATATTTTATTCATATTATTCTAATATTCCCAACAAATTACTTACATAGATTTTAATTATTTGTACAAATTAATATTACAAAGCAATAAAATTCCCCATGGAAAAACTAATCTAAAGGAGGAATAAATATGGCAGCAGGTCAAAGCGGTTCAGGAAGAACACAGCTTGTACCAGAAGTACATATGCTTCTTGATAACATGAAGTATGAAATAGCTCAGGAGCTTGCAATCCCTGTACACCAAGGTTCCGAAGACTATTGGGGAAATATATCTTCAAGGGATTGCGGCAGAGTCGGCGGCACAATGGTTAGAAGGATGATAAATCTTGCTGAACAGGAAATTTTAAATGGAAAAAGACCTGAGAAAATTTAAAACCCCTATTAGGGGTTTTTCTTGATATTTTTTTAAAATTACTGTTATAATATAAAATAAAGATTCTCTATGGAGGTATGAAAATGTTCAAAGATTCTGCAGAACTTGCGGAAAATAAACTTCTTATTTTATATATATTAAATAATATAAATATGCCAATCTCTAACTCCGATATAACTCATATAATACTTGAGAATAATCTTATAAATTACTTTGCACTTCAGCAGTACTTATCCGAACTTATTGAAAGTAATTTTATTCGTGATGAAAAAGCGGACAAGCGCCATTCTTTAAGCATTACAAAGGAAGGTAAAAAAACTCTCGATTTATTTATTAATAGAATACCAGATAAGAAAAAGCATATAATCGATGAGTATATAAACCGCCACTTAAACGAAATAAAAAAAGAAGTAGAAAGCATAGCCGAATATCTTCCCTATTTGAATGATAAATTTATAGTAAATTTAAAGCTTAAAGAAGGAGACAAATTGTTAATAGAACTTAAGATTACTGCAGATTCAAATTCAGAGGCAAATAATATTTGCAAGAAATGGAAAAACAATTCATCGGAATTATATGAAAAAATAATTAACACAATTAAATCTTAGGCTTTACCGCCCATCTATTAAGAGCATAGCGTTAATGTAGCCTCTTAAAATGCTGTTTTTAGCCGCTCTAACAACTTCTCCATCTCAGGTGCCAGGTACCGAAGGCGGAGAAGTTCATATATTAGTGGTATTAAATATACAAACAGGCCGCCTGCTTAAAATTGCAGGCGGCTTCTGCTTCTTTTAGATTTAAAATTCTCTATTTCAGTATCTCGTCCAAAAGTTCTTCACTATTAAGACTTAGCTCCATTTTCTTAGCCATCTTTGTATATGCATCACAAATTTCCTTCGCAAATTTAACCGTGCTCTTTGGAAGTCTATCCTCAAATTTAATAGATAGATAATAAAAACGCTGCGCCATCTTGACCTTATTGTAAATCTCACTATTCAAAACTTATCCCCCATAAAAATGCTTATATAGTAGTATATTTAGTGAGATTTTAAAAAATACAATTTTTTAAGAACTTCAAAAATTATTGAATTTTACCTTTTAAAATGCTTCTAACTCTTCCTATCATGTAGAGGGAGCCGCAGAAAAGCAGAACCTCATCATCCTTTATAGAGTTTAACCCCTTCTCTGCTGCATCCTCTATACTTTGTGCAGCTACAGCCTCTTTACCTAAACCTTTTATAACATGCTCAAGCTCTGATGCTGAAAGAGCCCTTGGGCTGTCAGGTTCTGCAGTTATGAAAGTATCGCAAACCTCACAAAGCTTCTCTATCATTTTTGTATATTCCTTATCCCTGAGCATCCCGCAAACTGCAACTATTTTTTTCCCTTTAAAATAATATTTTAATGCTTCAGTAAGACTCTCTATCCCTTCTATGTTGTGGCCTCCATCAAGTACTATATACGGTGATTTTGAAATTACTTCAAACCTTCCTGCCCATCTTGCCCCTTCTAATCCTTCATATATTGAAGAATCATCTATTTTGTATCCTTCTATTCTTAAAGCTTCTATAGCATATAGAGCCGTTAGTGCATTTTTAACCTGATGCTCACCGAGCATATTTATTTTTAAATCCTTATAACTTCTAAGCCAATATGTATCAAAAATTATTCCATCTATATCGTTTCTTTTAATGTCGTATTGTATATCTTCAACTAAATATATCTTAGAATTTTTATTCATAGCAACGTCAAATAGTGTGAACAATGCTTCTTTATTTTGGGGGTAAATAACAACAGGCCTTCTCTCTTTTATTATACCTGCCTTTTCAAAGGCGATTTTAGAAAGTGTATCTCCAAGCACATTCATATGATCATAGCTTATGCTCGTTATAACTGAAAGTATTGGATTTACAACGTTTGTAGCATCAAACCTTCCTCCAAGTCCAACCTCAAGCACAACAAAGTCAACATTTTTTTCTTTAAAATACTTAAAAGCACAGGCAGTTATTATCTCAAACTCAGTAGGTCTTTCATATCCTTCTTCAACAACCTTTTCAACTAAAGGCTTTATTCTTGCAACTAAATCTGCTACTTCCTCTTCTTCTATTTCTTTATCGTTTATCTTTATTCTCTCTGTAAATCTTTCTATGTAAGGAGATGTATATATCCCAACCCTGTATCCCTGACATTTTAGTATTGAGGATATAAATGTAACCGTTGACCCTTTACCGTTTGTCCCGCCTACATGTATTATATTTAAATAATTCTGAGGATTTCCTAAAAGCTCGCAAAGCCTTTTTATCCTGTCAAGTCCAAGATTCATTGCAAACTTTCCTGTACTTTCTATATATTCTATTGCCTCAGTAAAGTTCATAGTACACCTCGTCTTATATCTATATTCATACTTTATAAACAGCCCTAAACTGCAAATTATTTGCAGTTTAGGGGCTTTATTAATTTTTATATTAATGCATTAATTCTTTCTATTATTTTATCGAGCATTTCCTGATATTTTGCCTGTTTCTCCTTCTCTTCCTCTATAACATTCTTTGGAGCTTTTGATATAAATCCTTCATTTGAAAGCTTTTTAACTACTCTTTCAACTTCTTTTTCGTATTTTTCCTTTTCCTTCAAAAGCCTTTCTATTTCCTTTTCCTTGTCTATTAAATCCTCAAGAGGAAGGAATATTTCAATACCTGGTACAACAGCAGATACTGCATCCTTTGGAATATCCTCTCTTTTTACAAAGGCTGTTCCGGAGGCAAAGGCAAGCTTCTCAAAATACATACTTCCTTCTTCAAGGGACGATTTAATCTCATCGTTTGAAGGTATAAGAAGAATTTTAGCCCTTCTATTGTTTGGAACGTTCATCTCTGTTCTTATGTTTCTAACAGACCTTATAACATCTATTACATACTGCATCATCTTCTCGTCTTTATCAAAACTTCTATCCTTTGAATACTCAGGCCATCTTGAAATCGTAATGGAGCTTTCTTCTCCCTCAAGATGAGTATAAATTTCTTCAGTAATAAATGGCATAAAAGGATGTAAAAGCTTTAAGCTGTCCCTTAAAACCTCAACTAATGTCATTTGTGCAGCAGCTTTATCTTTTTCATCTTCACCATAGAGTCTTGGCTTTACAAGTTCTATATACCAGTCGCAAACTTCTGACCATATAAAATCATAAATCTTTTGTGCTGCAATTCCAAGCTCAAACTTGTTAAGGTTTTCAGTAACTTCCGCTATTATATTGTTAAGCCTTGAAAGTATCCACCTGTCTGCTGAGTTTCTAATTTCATCAATGCTTCCCTTATATTTATCTATAAGGCTTTCATCAAGATTCATAAATACAAATCTTGAAGCATTCCAAATTTTATTCGCAAAGTTTCTTGAAGCTTCAACCCTTTCCATATAGAATCTCATATCATTTCCCGGGGAATTTCCTGTTATAAGGGTAAATCTTAGTGCATCAGCACCGTATTTTTCTATTATTTCAAGAGGGTCGATTCCATTGCCAAGAGACTTTGACATCTTTCTTCCCTGAGAGTCTCTAACTATTCCATGAACAAAAACATATTTAAAAGGTATCTCCTTCATCTGGTCAACTCCTGAGAATATCATCCTCGCAATCCAGAAGAATATAATATCATATCCTGTAACAAGAACGCTTGTTGGATAGAAATATTCAAGATCCTCAGTCTTATCAGGCCATCCTAAGGTTGAGAAAGGCCAAAGTGCAGAACTGAACCAGGTATCAAGTACATTTTCATCCTGTTTTAGATTATTAGAGCTGCATTTTGTACATCCCTTTGGCTCATCGGTGGATACTATAATCTCACCGCAGTCCTGACAATACCATACAGGTATTCTGTGCCCCCACCACAGCTGCCTTGATATACACCAGTCCTGTATATTTTCCATCCAGTTAAAATAAATCTTTGCAAATCTTTCTGGAACAAACTGTATTTTCCCTTCCTTAACAACCTCTATTGCAGGCTCTGCCAAAGGCTTCATCTTAACAAACCATTGTTTTGATAAAAGAGGTTCAACAACTGTACCGCATCTGTCGTGGCAGCCTACATTATGGTTTAAATCCTCTATTTTAACAAGAAGGTCAAGTTCTTTTAAATCTTCAACTATAGCGACTCTTGCCTCATATCTGTCCATTCCTTCATATTTTCCTGATAGAGAACTCATAGTTCCATTCTCATTAATAACAACAACCTGCTCGAGGTTATGGCGTACTCCAACTTCAAAGTCGTTAGGATCATGAGCTGGGGTAATCTTAACAGCACCTGTTCCAAATTCCATCTCAACATATTCATCTGCAACTATAGGAATTTCTCTATTCATAAGAGGAAGTATTGCCGTCTTTCCAATAAGATGTTTATATCTCTCATCCTCAGGATGAACTGCAATAGCTGTATCTCCAAGCATTGTTTCAGGTCTTGTAGTTGCAACTATTATATATTCGCCGCTGTCCTTTACAGGATATTTAATATGCCAAAGATTTCCACTTTTCTCGCTGTACTCTATTTCAGCATCAGATAAAGCTGTCATACATCTTGGGCACCAGTTTATAATCCTTTTTCCCTGATAAATCAGGCCTCTGTTATATAGCCTTACAAATACTTCCCTTACAGCTCTGTTAAGTCCCTCATCCATTGTAAATCTTTCTCGGCTCCAGTCGCAGGAAGCTCCCATCTTCATTAGCTGCTCCCTTATTCTCGCCCTGTATTTATGTGTCCAATCCCATACCTTTTCAAGGAATGCTTCCCTTCCTATTTCCTTTTTATATATTCCCTGCTTTAAAAGCTCGTTTTCAACCTTAACCTCCGTTGCTATGCTCGCATGATCCTCTCCCGGAAGCCATAGGGTAGAATAACCTTGCATTCGTTTCCATCTTATTAGTATATCCTGAAGAGTGTTATCGAGGGCGTGACCCATATGAAGCTGTCCTGTTATATTTGGAGGCGGTATAACTATTGTAAAGGGCTCCTTATTTTTATCTATTTTGGGAGTAAAATATCCCTTCTCAATCCATTTGTTATATAATCTTTCTTCAAAATCTTTAGGATTATAGGTTTTTGACAGATTCCTGCTATCTTCCATTTTTATTCCTCCTAAAATATTTTTAGTATTCTAAAAAAGCCTATACATGCAATTACAAGTCCTATAAGCTTTATTATTATTAGTTTAAAATCATCTTCTCTGATTTTAAAAAATTTTAATATATACTTTGCAACATATACTATTATGCTTCCAAACAATGCGAAAAATAGACTTACCCCATCAACTCTTGAAAGCATGTTTATCACCTCCAAACTTAAAAAGGCATCAAAAAAGGTTCTTCGCTCAAAAGGGCGAAGAACCGCGGTACCACCTTTATTCCGAAATTTTCGGCACTCAAAACTGTAACGGGCAACCGTTCTGCATTACTAAAGTTCATACAGAAAGCTCAAAAGCTACCTTCAGCAGCAATCTTCACAGGAGGCCTTTCAGCCGCTGAACCTCCCTCTCTTTGTGCATTAACTGCCTACTCCTCTTTTTCATAGCTTTTATATATTATTTTTTAATATTCTACACCAAATTTTTTAAAATTGTCAACATATTTATCGTTTGTTCTTAAATAAAAGATATACTCCTGCAAGTACGAATAGAACTGGGAAGAAATAAGTGCTTACATAGGATTTAATAAGGCTGTAGATTTCGTATCCATTAAAGAGTTTATCTACTATTGCCAATAAGCCTATTACAATCAATGCATAAGCAATATATATTAAAAAGTTTCTGCTAATGTTTGCTGAAAACTGCTGAGCGTTTGCTCCTTCAGTATACTTTTTAAATATAAATTCAGAATCGGGAACGTATTCTCCCCTGTCAAGCCTTCTTGCAATGCTGAAAGTGTCAAAGAAAGTAAAACACCAAAAGGGAAGTTTTATTATATCAGATAGATAACCTATAGATAAAAGCCTGCATACAGGTTCAATTAAAAGAAACAGCATAAGAGCCTGAACTCCTCTTTTTATTAGACCAAGATACATATATCCAACTCCAGGTATAAGAGCCGATAGGAATGTTAAAAATCCATTTCTTCTTTCCATTTAAATCACCCTTTCAAATATTTTCATTATAGAATTGAAGTTGTATCCTAAGGATAGAGCATAACTTCTCATCCAAAATTCTAAGTTATATATATTATACTGAAGGTTTGAAGCATAGGTTATTATCAGCAAAACTCCCGCAGCAATAAAGCTTAAAGCAGGTGTATAATTTGAGACTGTATATCTTTGAGAATTTTTATTAGTTTTATTTAGAAGCTTAACATTGTAATCTTCTTTAGCATCTATATCATCAAAGCTTGATGCAATTAATCTATCTAAATCGTCCCATTCTTGCTGCATAATATCTCTCCTCCTTTTTGAAGTTCTATTTTAAGTTTCTGTCTTGCCCTGTAGATTCTGCCTTCAACGTTTTTTTGCGTTATCCCAAGTATATCCCCAATCTCCTTTTGAGACAGTCCAATATAATAATACAGAATTACTGTAATTTTTAAATCCTCAGGAAGAGATAATATACACTGCCTTATATAATTTTTTTCATCTAAATCATTATAATCATCGCTTTTATATCCTATAAAACCTGTTAAAAAATTTTTTATGCTCTTTTTTCTCTTATAGTCGAGGCACCTCGATACAGTTATTTTATAAATATATGTTGACAGAGAACAATCCCCTCTGAAGCTTTTAATTGACTTATACAAGGTTATAAAAACCTCCTGAGATATATCCTCTGCCTCCTGATATTCATTTGTATAGGTATAGCAAAGGGATATTATTTTCTTTTTATAAAGATTTACAACTTCGATAAAAGCTTTTTCATCCCCTGATTTTAAACCATCAATCAATTCCATATCATTCAATTTAATCACTCCAAAGCACTAATATTGATAGTTCCCCTGTCTAATTTTATATCAACCTTACCTATCCCTTGACCAATGGATTTTACAATACCAGAATTTACTCTTTTTTCATCATTTACTCTGCAAGTTCCCTGCTGTAAGTCAGCAGCAATGTTTATATTTTTATCCTTTGTCTTTAAATCCAGCATGCCGTTTTGCATATCAACTGAAACCTTTTTACAAACATTATTATTTATATTTACTCTGCCATTTTGAGCTTCTATATCTATATCTTCACAGTTTCCCTTTACATTAATATTACAATTATTCCCTTCTATCTTAGTGCTTCTTGTATCATAAACAGTAAAATTCAAATTCTGTGAATCTATTATAAGGCTTTGTGCATTTTCTATACTCCCATTTATATTAGCACATTTTATATTTACATTTCCAATACTGAGCATTTCATCTCCCACAGTTTTTATATCAGAATTTGTAGCTTCAATATCAATATTCATTTTATCTGGAACATATATATTAGCTTCAACCTTTCTTATATAAGGTTCATTTATATACACTTTATATCCATCTTCAGTTTCCTCTGTTTCAATATTATAATTTCCTAATGGCTGATTTTCGTAAACATAAATTTTGGCATCAATTTTTATATTTTTATCAGCAGATTTATTTATAATAACTTTAACATTCTCTGCTGAAAAATATATTTTGTTTTTTCCTCCAAGCAAAACCTTATTAGATGATATAACTTTATAATTGTCACTATCCATCTTCTCTGTAAATTTAATAAAATTGTCAAAGTTAAAGTCTTTTCCAAAATACTTTAAATTACCGCTAAATCTATAAATAAAACCTTGATAAGCATTAGTAATAAGAAAAACTATTATTATAGGTATAATAATATAATTAAGCTGTATTTTCTCCTCTTCTTTTTTTCTTGAATGTAAAATTAGTATCTCCGCTCCTAAAAGTATAAATATAGCAGGCCAAAATTTAAAAATCTCTCTTCCAAGCTGAGGATTTGATTTGTTTATTATCATCCATACTCCAAGGAATATCAATCCTGCTGATGACGTTATAGTCCCAACTTTTTTCATAAATAAGCCTCCTTTTGATTTTTCACTTATATAGACACTTAAAACTCTTATTATCCCATAGAAATTTTATATTTTTATAAAAATATTTGTGGATTTATTCTTAAAGGTGATATTTATTAATAAAGATAATACTTTTAATGTAAAATTACTATATATTTATGCTCTATAATTTAACAAGAGTATGGATTAAAAATCCATACTCTTGTTAAATTAAAAGGGTAATATCTTAAAATAAGAATCAGTTCTCAAAATTTTATTTTTTATGCACTTCCTTATAAAAAGCAAACATATACATATAAACAATTATCATTTTTACAATTATCAATTGATTTTAATATCTATTTCAAATTATTCTTTTTTATCTTTATAGCAGTATAAATAAATACTTACCGATACATTTATTAAGAAGAGTACATAAATTATTTTAGGTATATATGGGTAAAAACTATTATAATAACTTCCTGTTAATTGATCAATATACATGGATAATTGCGACAATAAAATTGCTATTCCCAAAAATAAAGTATTAGCAGAAAAAATAATTATCCCAATTAATTTTTCTTTTTTCAAACTAATCCTCCTTTCTTTATTTTTAATCAATGGAATATATTATTATATATATTATGATTAGGAGTGAATAGTTTTGAATTTAAAAGACATCTTTTTTCTATTTTATATCAATTATTCTCTTAAATATATCTTAAAAATCAAAATATATCCTCAATAATATAAAGCTTTCCTATATCATCATAAAAAATCAAATAAATCTTTGAATGGTCTTCTTTTATTTTAAAATAATATTTATATTTTTTATCAAAATCTGGTCTTTTTATTTCTTCAACATTAAGTCTGTCAAGAACGCTGTTTATTTCAGATTCTATCTCAGGGTTTTTTGTATCTTTCCAATTTAGTTTATTTTGAATATCATTTTTATTTTTATATTCAAATATATGATATCTCTGACCATCTCCATGAAAGCTGCTTCCGCTATCTATTCTGTAAATTTCTTTATATGGTTTTGGCAATTTAACAGACCAGTTTAAATAAATTATCGTAGCATAAGAATTGTGTACTTTTATAAATAGAAATAGAAAAAATGCAGCAGTCAATAAAATAATAATGCTTATAATCTTTAATATTCCTTTTTTACTTATCATAATGGTAAAACTAACCGCATATTTTTTTGTATTTTATTTATTTAAAAATTGCGGTTAATCTGCTCACCACCTTATTAAAAATTTAGTATTTTTCAATTATTATATAACAAACCCTCCGTTAGGGCTTATTATCTGTCCTGTTATAAAATCTGCTTTATTTGAAGCTAAAAACAGAGCACATTCTGCAACATCATCCGCTGTTCCTAATCTTAACAGAGGTGTTGAATTTTTTAATTCTTCAACCTCATTTTCATTCAAATCCTTTATCATATCAGTCTGTATAACGCCCGGTGCAATACAATTCACTTGTATATTTGAAGGCCCTAATTCTTTCGATAGAGCTTTTGTAAAACCAATAATCCCTGCCTTTACAGTTGAGTAATGCACTTCACAGGATGCACCTGTCATACCCCATATTGATGAAATATTTATTATTTTCCCACTTTTTCTATGAAGCATGTGCTTTACAACTGACTGTGTACAATAAAAAACGCTGTTTAAATTTACTTTTATCATATTATCCCAATCTGTCTCTGTTAAATCTATAAAAAGCTTTTTTTGAGCTATTCCTGCATTATTTATTAAAACATCAACACTTCCAAATTTACTTATGCAATAATTTATCATAGCATCTGCTTCATCCTTATTTGATACATCAGCCTTAAATCCTTCAACAGATAATCCTTCTCTTTTTAATTCTTCTATAAACTTTAAAGCAGAGTTAACCGATTTATTGTAATTGACTAATGTATTATATCCATTAATAGCAAAAACTTTTGCCATAGCCTTTCCAATTCCCCTCGATGCTCCTGTAACAATTACAGTCCTCATTTTCATTCTCCTTAATACGCAATTAATATCTTTTATAAATATAATACTTTTCAACAAATATTTCTACTATTCATGTATTAAACTATATTCCTTTATTTTCTTTTAGTTCATTTATTACATATTTTTTATATCATCCTTAGTAGAATAAGATATATCAATTATTTTTGTAAAGAACTCTTTAATCTCATAATCATGGGAAGAACAATCAATGAAAAATTATTATCTGATATATATTGAAGCAGTCCTTTCATTATAGAAATTTTATTTTCATTGTCAAGTGCACTAAAAGGCTCATCTAATATTAAAAGTTCAGGTTTTCTAAACAGTACTCTTGCAAGGCATATCCTTTGCCTTTGACCTCCCGAAACATTTTTGCCCATTTCATCTATTCCGTAATCAAGCAAATTTTCATAAACAAATTCTGCCATATTACAAATTTTCAATGTTTTTATTATATCTTCATCTTTTTCTATAAAGCATATAGGTAAATATTTCTTTTTGTTGCATATAGTACCACAATAATATTATAAAATATATTACATGAAGTCAATTAATAATTATTAAATCTATCATGTAAATGAATTAGCGAGACTTTTTATAAAGAGTTTTTATATATTCTGCTTTAATTTTTATGTAACAAACATTTCTACAATCATATCCATTAAAATAAGTACGAGTAACACTCCCTCCTTATAAAACATATTATAAATTGACAATCATTTATGGAGGTTTTTTATGAGAAAATATCTTAAACTTCTTTGCACAATTTTAGTATCTGTTCTAATCTTATCTTGTTTCTCATCCTGCGGTAAAAAGCAGAATACAGAATTAACAAAAGTAAGGCTCAATGAAGTTGTGCGTTCAGTTTTCTATGCACCTATGTACGTTGCAATAAACAAAGGCTTTTTCAAAGAGGAGGGGCTTGAGATTGAGCTTTCAACTGGGCAAGGTGCAGATAAAACAATGCAGCAGGTTCTCTCTAAAAATGCAGACATAGGCTTTTGCGGACCAGAGCAGGTTATTTATCTTTATAATCAAGGAAGGGATGATTATGCTGTACTCTTTGCACAACTTACCCAAAGGGATGGTTCCTTCCTCGTTAGCAGAAAGGACGAAAAGGATTTTAAGTGGGAGAGCTTAAGGGGAAAAACTATTATAGGAGGCCGCCCTGGAGGAGTTCCTGAAATGAGCCTCGAGTATGTTTTAAGAAATCACGGCTTAACCATAGGAAAAGATGTAAATGTAATAACAAACCTTGCATTTACAGCAACTGCAGGAGCATTTAAATCTGGAACCGGGGATTATGTTGCACTTTTTGAACCTACAGCAAGCATGCTCGTTAATGAAAAAGCCGGCTATATCGTTGCATCAGTAGGTAAGGCCTCTGGAGAAATGCCCTATACCTGCTTTTTCTCAACAAAATCCTATATGGAAAATAACCCTGATATAATTCAAAAATTCACAAATGCAATATACAAAGGTCAGCTTTATGTTCAATCCCACAGTTCAAAGGAAATTGCAAAGGATATTGTAAGCTTTTTCCCAGGCTCAGATACAGAACTTCTATCAGTAGTTGTTGAAAATTACAAATCCATAGATGCCCTTGCAAAGGATCCAATATTAAAAGAAGAGAGCCTCTCAAGGCTTATGGATATAATTCAATCCTATGACGCAAGCCTCATTCCAACAAGACCTCCTTATGAAAAAATAGTAACTACAAAGTTTGCAGATGAGGCAATAAAGAATATCAAAAAGTAGCTTTTTGGGGGGATAATAGTGGCAAAGCTGATAATTGAAAACCTTTCAATGATATATCATACTATTGAAGCTGAGACAAAGGCTGTAGATAATCTTTCATTAGAAGTATTAGACGGGGAGTTTTTAAGCATAATAGGACCTTCAGGATGTGGAAAGTCAACCCTTCTCTCTGTAATTGCAGGTCTTTTGCAGCCATCATCTGGAAGAGTGCTATTAGATGATATGGAGATAACCAAACCCTGCAGCAAGGTAGGTTATATGCTTCAAAGGGACCATCTTTTTGAATGGAGAAATATATTCTCAAATATAACTTTAGGCCTTGAAATACAGAGAAAATGCAGCAAAGAATCCCTTTTAAAAATTGAAAGGATGCTTGAAAAATATGGCTTATCAGGCTTTAAAAACTATTATCCCCATCAGCTTTCAGGAGGTATGAGACAAAGGGTTGCATTAATTAGAACCCTCGCAATAGATCCTGACATACTATTGCTTGACGAACCCTTTGCCGCCCTCGACTATCAAACAAAGCTTGCTGTATCAGAAGAAGTTTATAAAATTATAAAGCAGGAAGGTAAAACTGCCCTCATGGTAACCCACGATATATCTGAAGCTATAGCTTTGTCCGATAGAGTTGCTGTGCTTTCAAAGCGGCCTGCAAAGCTTAAGAACATCTATGATATAAAATTATCTGTAGAAAACAGAACTCCTCTTAAATCAAGGGAAGCTCCAGAATTCAGACATTATTTCAACGCTATTTGGAAGGAGCTTGATATCCATGTTGAATAATAATTTTTCAAAGGAGCATGAACTTTATCTTAAAGCTGTAAAGAGGAGAAAGACAGCTGTAATAATAGTTCAGATATTAATTCTTATAATATTTTTTCTTCAGTGGGAGCTGACTGCAAGATATAAAATAGTTGATCCTTTTCTTGTAAGCCAGCCCTCAAGAATGATAAAGTTTATGGGAAAGCTCTACAGCGAAGGCATGCTCTTTAGGCATATATGGGTAACCTGCTATGAAACCATAATAGGTTTTCTTCTTGGGACAATAGTTGGAACATTAATTGCAATAATACTTTGGTGGTCTGACTTTATATGTAAAGTTCTCGACCCTTACCTTGTAGTTTTAAATGCCCTTCCTAAAATAGCCTTAGGACCTATTTTAATATTCTGGGTTGGGAACGGCAAGACTGCAATAATACTCATTGCCCTTACTATTTCCCTTATAGTTACTATAATCTCTGTCCTCACAGGATTTAAAGAAGTAGATGAAGATAAAATAAAGCTCCTTAAAACCTTCGGAGCTTCAAAATCCCAAATTTTAAGATATGTAGTTTTTCCATCGAGCATACCAACAATGATTTCTGCCCTTAAAATAAACGTAGGGTTATCCTATGTTGGAGTAATCGTTGGAGAATTCTTAGTTGCAAAGGAAGGACTTGGATTTTTAATAGTCTTTGGAGGACAGGTAGCACAGCTCGACATGGTAATGCTTAGTATAATAATTCTTTCAATTTCAGCCTATCTTATGTACGAAGCAGTAGCACTTCTTGAAAAGAAATTTACTGTTTGGAGAAGCTAAAAAAGAGCCAGTAATCTGCATTAATCATGCAGATTACTGGCTTTAATTATATTACAGAGCATCTACCATCTCTTTATACTTTTTAACCATTTTATAAGCCTTTGTACTGTCAAGCTTACCGTTAAAACTTCTCGTTTTAAAAAATCTCTCTGGTATTTTTTTTGAATCAAGACTATATCCAAGTTTTCTTTTTATATCGTATTTTAATTTTAAAATTTCCCTTCCTGATTTTGTAAGTTCTTCATTTGTAGTTTTAATACCGATTGAATCAAGAGCCTCAAGTATTATATCCCTCTTATATACTTTTCTTGCAAAAAGGCATATTACAAGGCTTGTTAATATATTCCTTTCTATCTCCTCTTCAAATATTTTTTGTACTATTTCCTCTTCTTTAACACCTGCTTGGTCTATAGAGTATCCTGCATTATCAAGATGAGAATGCCTCGAACCTACAGAAAAACCAACTACGCTGCCATACCCTGTATGATATCCCGGCATCTCGTTTCCTCCAAGATGGCAGGCTATATCTTCTCCTCCGTATATTTTAGAGGCATTATAAACTCCCTTGCCAAGGTTTTTATAAAACTCATTTTTCCCTGTTGCTATATAGTGTACTGCAGCCATATAGTTCGGTAAAACTCCAAACTCAAAGGGCATTAGTGTGTCATCAAGATTAATTATTCCTCTCTTATAGCACTCTGTAGCCCATCCGAGAGCTACACCTGTTGATATAGCATCGAGCCCCTCTCTTTCAACAACGTCTATAAGCTGAAGGATTTCATCGGGTGATTTAAGACCTATAAAACTTCCAAGGGAGAATAAAAGTTCATGGTCATAGGAAACGCTTACCGATTCGTATTCATATCCTTCATCAAACTGCCTTCTGAATTGCCCTATATGTATGCAGCCTATTGGGCATCCTGCACAGGCAACCTTTCTTATGAGAGATTTTTTTGCAAAACTCTCCCCTGAAATTTCCTCTGCATAATCATACTTAGTAGTTGAAAGATTCAGGGTTGGAAGGGCATTCATATCGCTAAGGGGAACAACATTTATAGAGGTTCCCAGTTCATGATACTTCTCCATAACATCGGTTTTTATTACTGTATCATATATTCTGTCATAAACCTGTCTGTATTTTTTTCTGCTTTCAGCAGGTATAGGTATAGAGTTATCCCCAATAATAACAATACCCTTTAAAAACTTTGAGCCAAAAACTGCTCCAAGCCCAAGCCTTCCAAAGTGCCTGTATGTATCAACATTGACATTTGCATAGCTGACAAGGTTTTCCCCTGCCCTGCCTATTCTCATAGAACTCCTGACGCCGCTTCCTGATGTATGCTGCCTTAAGATTTTTCCTGTATCTTCAACAGAAAGCCCCCACATAGCCCTCGCATCCTTAAAGGTTACCTTATCATCGATAACAATATATATAGGATGCTTTGCACGTCCTGTTATAACCATAGCATCTATATTGCTAAACCTCATAGCCATTGCAAGTCTTCCGCCTGCATGGCTCTCTCCATATTCTTTTGTATGAGGAGAATAAAAGGCTGCAACTGCCTTAGTACAAACAGGCATAACGAAGGATAGAGGACCTATTGCAAAAACAATAGGCTGAGAAGAATCAAATACATCAAGCTCTGCTTTTAAATTCTCATCAAGGAGCTTTGCAGCAACACCTGTTCCACCTATATATTTTAATAAATCCTGCCTTTTTTCATATTTAAATTCTTCTTTTTCAAGGTCTATATAAAGAACATTTACATAATCTCTCCCCAGCATCAAAAGACCTCCTTTAAAGTTATGCACCTGTGAGGGCAGTATTTTGCACAGTATCCACAATGGCTGCAGATTATTGGATAGCCTTCGCTGTCCATCCTGATTGCACTTACAGAGCATGCTCTACTGCATGCCCCGCATTTTGTGCATTTTCCCTTATGAAATACTACCCCTCCGCCCTCTCTTTTAGTCAGTGCTCCAAATTTGCATGCTTCCATACAGGCAGCATCAATGCAGCCTCTGCAGATATTTATTATAAACTCTCCTGATAAGCCCCCCTGTGTCTTTACATCTATTGCAGAATCAGCAGCAGAAAAATCTCCCCTTAGCCTTGCACAGGCCTGGCGGCAGGAAAGACATCCTATGCATCGCCTTCTATCTTCAACCTTAAGTACCGTTGCCATACTAATCCTCCTTAAACTTTATAAACAAGCCTGTCACCTTCAGAATCTATAACAACCCTTTGACCTTCATGTATTGTACCCTTTATTATCTCCTTAGCAATCATAGTTTCAATATTTTTTTGTATATATCTTTTTAAAGGTCTTGCACCAAACACAGCATCAAAACCTTCCTGAGATATAAGCTTTAATGCATTATCCGTTATGTCAAGTTCTATATATTTTTCTTTAAGCCTATATGCAATATCATCAATAAAAATCCTTGCAATTCTTTTTATTGAATCTTCATCAAGGGGTTTAAAGAGAACTATATCATCAACCCTGTTTAAAAACTCTGGTCTAAACTTAACCTTTAAAACTTCAAATACATCCTTATATATATCATCCATATTTTTATTGTCTTCTATACCCTTTTGAATTATGTCGCTTCCTATATTTGAAGTCATAATTATTATTGTATTCCTAAAATCTACAACTTTACCATGGCTGTCAGTAAGGCGTCCTTCATCGAGTATCTGAAGGAATATATCAAATACATCCTCGTGGGCCTTTTCTATTTCATCAAAGAGCACAACACTGTATGGTTTTCTTCTTACAGCCTCTGTAAGCTGTCCTCCCTGGTCATACCCTACATATCCCGGAGGTGCTCCTATAAGCCTTGATACTGAAAATTTCTCCATGTATTCTGACATATCGATTCTAATAACATTTTCCTCGCTGTCAAACATACACTTTGAAAGGGTTTTTGCAAGTTCCGTCTTCCCAACTCCTGTTGGGCCTAAAAATATAAAGCTTCCAACAGGCCTTTTAGGATCCTTAATGCCTGCCCTTGCCCTAAGCACAGCATTTACAACAAGCTCAACAGCCTCATCCTGACCTACAACTCTTTTTTTAATGTTTTCTTCAAGGCTTAAAAGTTTTTGCTTTTCACCTTCCACAAGCCTTGATACGGGAATACCAGTCCACCTTGAAAGTATTTGTGCTATTTCCTCCTCCGTTACTTCTTCCTTTAAAAGAAGTTCTTCATTTTTCTGCTTTTCCTCAAGCTCTTTAAGTTTTTCCTGAAGCTGTGGAAGCTTTCCGTATTTTATCTCCGCAAGCCTGTTTAAATCGTATTCCCTCTCAGCCTTTTCCATCTCACCCTTTAGCTTATCTATGTTCTCCTTTATCTCTCTTATGTTTTTTATTTCCCTTTTCTCATTCTGGTATTTTGCATTTAAATGGCTTTCTTTATCCTTTAAATTTGCAATTTCATTCTCTATAAACTTTAACCTTTCTAATGATATTTCATCGTTTTCCTTCGAAAGTGCCTTCTTTTCTATTTCAAGCTGCATTATCCTTCTGTGAACCTCATCAAGTTCTGTTGGAAGGCTGTCAATCTCAGTTCTAACCATTGCCCCTGCCTCATCTATTAAATCTATGGCTTTATCTGGAAGATACCTGTCAGTTATATACCTGTGGGATAGTTTTGCAGCTGCAACTATTGCGCTGTCATGAATTCTAATGCCATGGTGTATCTCAAATCTCTCCTTAAGGCCTCTAAGTATCGTAATAGTTTCATCTACATCAGGTTCCTCTATAGTAACTGGCTGAAATCTTCTCTCAAGAGCCTTATCCTTTTCTATATATTCTCTGTATTCATCAAAGGTGGTAGCTCCAATGCAGTGAAGTTCTCCCCTTGCAAGCATAGGCTTTATTAAATTTCCTGCATCCATTGCTCCCTCTGCCTTGCCTGCACCAACAATTGTATGAATTTCATCTATAAATAGTATTATCCTTCCTTCGCTTCTTTCAATCTCCTTTAAAACTGCCTTAAGCCTTTCTTCAAACTCTCCTCTGTATTTTGCACCGGCAATTAAGGCTCCAAGGTCGAGGGAGAATATTATTTTATCCTTAAGGCCTTCAGGAACATCCCCCCTTACAATTCTTTGCGCAAGTCCTTCAACTATTGCTGTTTTGCCAACCCCAGGCTCACCTATTAGGCAGGGATTGTTTTTAGTCTTTCTTGAAAGTATTCTTATAACCCTTCTTATCTCTTCATCCCTGCCGATTACAGGATCAAGCTTATTGGACTTTGCTTCTAAGATTAGGTTTCTTCCATATTTCTTAAGGGCATCATAGGTTCCCTCAGGATCATTAGTTACAACCCTCTGGCCACCTCTAACATCCTTTAGGGCTTTCATGAAATTATCCTTATTTATGCCGTGCTTTTTAATAATATCGCTTCCTGCATAATCACCTTCTAAAAAGGCTAAAAATATGTGCTCAACGCTAATAAATTCATCCTTAAGCCTTTTAGCGATATCCTCTGATTTTATTAAAACTTCCTCAAACCTTCTTGTTGCATATATGCTGCTTGATGCAGCACCCTCACCTAAAACCTTAGGCTGCCTTTCAAGATGATTTAAAACCTCCTTTGAAAGGAGGTTAGAATTTATGCCTATTTTCTCAATAAGCTGAGGAATAAGCCCTTCATCCTGAGTTAAAAGAGCATACAAAAGATGAAGAGTATCAACCTGCTGATGATTTAACCTTACAGCTGTCTGCTGAGATAGATTTAATGCCTCTTGAACCTTTAACGTCATTTTTTCTATGTCCATATAAAATCCTCCTGTCATGCAAGTCTTTTTTCTATTTCTATAATGCTTACAAATGCTTCATGAACTGTATTTGCAAAGTTTTTATTTTGTTTTAAGCACTCATTTTTATTATAGGAAAATGAAATTATAAAATTAAATTCATACCTTCCCTCATTAAAATTACCCTCAATAAATTTCAAAATATTATCATAATTCTTATTATTTAATTCAAAGGAAGCTATTTTTAAGGAGCTGCTTTTTTTAGTTTTACTGATATAATCTACACAAAGTATCATATACTTATTAGACATAAAATATTCCCATATGATGCTTTTCTTGTTTTTTAAAATTTCAATTATATATTCGCATTGCTCCTTTGTTTCAGATTTAAAAATAAGCTCCACAGACAGATTATCGCCGCCAAGATGTATATTTACTTTAAATTTGTTTTGACAGTTTTTGCATTCTGCAACTATCGCATTGCTTCTCTTATTAAAATTCTGAAACTCCTTATCCAGCTCTAAAACTCCGCCCGTCTTTTTGTGATATATTTTCTGAACCTCATAGCAAAGGCTTCTAAAATGCTGTTTGACTTCATTTCTGGCAGCCTCATACTCCTCTTTTGTCATTTTGTCCTTTTTTTTGAAGAAATCAAAGTCCATCCCCACAAGCCCATTAAATTCCATCAATATCCCTCCTTAAAATAAAAGGTGTGATTAGCTATTTTGTATTAATTATACACAATCTATACAAAAAAGGAAATTCACACCTCATACCTTTATGAAATTTTATTTATGCAATATTATTCCAAGTTCCTCGTAAAGTTCAATTCCTTTGCTCATATAATTAAATGATAAATCTTTTTCATTTATTTCCTGATAAAATCTGCTAAGAAGAATATAGCAATCTGCAAGCTGTCTCTTAAAATTTAAAGTCTCAAGATATTTTACTAAGTTTAATAAAATTTCTTCACTCTTAATAATATTTCCCTTGTTTTTATATATTTTAAACATATATTCATAGCATTTTATTCTATAATCAATCTGATTATCTTTTAACTTTTCAAAGAGGTTGTTTATTATATCCATAGCTTTATCTGTTTCATCCAAAGATAAATAGTTATCGCATATTCTAAACACCGTTTCCGCATAAGTTTCATCCATTAATTCTGTTTTAATTTTTAATGCTTTGTTTAGGTGCTCAAAGGATTCATCAAAATTATTATCCTTTGCAAAAATTACTCCGAGGCTGTTTTCAATATCAGCAACCTCTCTTACATATTGAATTTCGTTAAATATTTTTTTTGCTTCCTTTGCATACTTCATTGCTTCTTTAATATTATTCTTTTCCCCGTAGGCTATACTTAAAAGCATAAGTGTATTTGCATATTCCTTTTTATCCTCAATCATTTTAAGTTTGTCCTTTGCTACCATAGCAAATCTTATAGACTGATACATATCATTTAAGTAGTAATAGCAAAGTGAAATATAATAATATACTTTAGCCTTTAAAATATCGTTTATATAGCCATATTCATTTAAAATAGAATCTGCCTGCATAAAATAATTTAAAGCTCCCTTTATAAAATCCATTTTAAAGGTAATCTCACCAAGAAGTATAAAGCTGTTTACAATATCATCTACATTATCGGTCTTTAAAAAATAGCTGTTTGCAGCAAGGCAGCACTGCTGTGCTTCTTCATATTCTCCCTTTATCTCCTTAAGCCTTGCTAAGAGCATATCAAATTTGCCTTTATAATATGAAAGGTTGTATTCTTTTGCATAATGAAGCCCCTTATCAATCGTCTCCTTCGCCTTTATATAATTTTCCCCGTTTATTGCAGATTCTGCAATGCTAATATAAAACTCGCAAATGTTTGAAGCCTGTTTTTCTTCGCTCTCAAGAAAATATTCTATGTCTGTATCAAGCCTTTGAGCAATATATTCTAAAAGATCTATGCTTGGATTAGACTTTCCCGATTCAACGAGACTTATCTGCCCGGCAGTTATTCTATCACCAGCCAGCTCCTTAAGAGTCATATTCTTTTCTTTTCTTTTTAGTTTTATCTTTTCACCAAGGGTTAAAATCTCCATAACATCATTCCTTTTGCAGATATTAATATTATTATACAAAAAATAAAAAAAATAGGATAGTCAAAATTTAATAACTATCCTATTTTGATGTATCACATCGAATATTCTCTTAAATCGTTTAATAAAGCTTCTGCCCTGTGTATTATTCTATTGCTTGCCCTGCTAACTTTTCTTCTTGTTCTCATATCCATTTGAGGCATCATCATAAGCCCAGCAGCAGCACCTAACAGCATTCCAGCTGTAAGTCCGCTAACAAACCTTCCTCTCATGGTGTACATCTCCTTTCATATTTATCTATGAATAGAGTATGCACTTTAAAAAAATATAAACATGTAAAATTTAACCTCTTCCTGCAGCAAAACCCTTATCATATGCTTTTTTTAAAATTTCTTCTCTATTTATTACTTTTATTTCATCAGTTCCTAAAGCATATATTTTATCGTTTAAAGAAGCATCTATTGAAAGCATAAAGAATTTAGCAGTAAGACCTATCGATTCTATCATTTTTTCATTTTTCCCGCCTGCAGTAAAAATAAGATATCCTTTCCTTTTTTTGTTATTATCGTTTTTCAAAACATATTTTTTGCTATAAAAGCTTTGAAATCTGTCTATGACAGTTTTAAGCTGTGAAGTTACTGAGGCAAAATATACTGGAGATGATAAAACTACTAAATCGCTTTTTTCTACAGCTTCATAAATAAATTTCATATCATCCTCAATAAAACATTCACCATCTTTTTCACACTTTAAGCATCCTATACATGGATTTATGTTTAATTTTGTAATATCTATAAAGTCAATACTGCATTTTGCATCTAACAGTCCTTTAATAAAACTATCGGTAATGATTTTAGTATTGCCATTTTCCCTTGGACCTCCATAAAGAATTACTGCTTTCATTTTATCCTCCATAGATATTAATTTATAAATATAGACTAAATGAAAGCACCCAATGGGTGCTTTCATTTAGTCTATAGGGGGTAACGCCATTTAAAATGGCTTAGTAAACCTTAATTGCTTTTATTATTTTTAATATTAGCACGATAAAGTTATAAAATCAACAAATATTTAAAATTTTTATAGTTCGAGCTTCTCCATTATTTCATCAATATCAAATTCAATTCCTTCTTTTGCAAAAACAACAGTAAATTCACATCTTTCACTGCTTCCCATATCCATTTCATAGGCTACGAATTCTCCAAAAAGCCCAAACTCTTCACAAATATCATCAACTATATCCCTGACGTTATCTGCTGCTATATCAGTAAGATAGGGGAGATAAAACTCTTCGTTCCATTCATCTTCTGTACTCTCTGCATCACAGTTTTCATTTGCATATTCCTTTGCCGCCTCTATTTCTGCCTCATCAAAGGTATAGAAAAAATTATAGACAAAAATATCTTTGTTGTATTCAATCTCATCTATTTCTTCAAGCCCTTCATTTTCGAGAAAATTTAAAATTTCTTTATGTTTTATCACACTAACACCTCACAAAATAATTTATTTATAAATTATTTTATCATATTAGTGTTAATTTTATTAGTGAATTTACTAAAAAAATATAAAAAATACACTTTTTAGCAATATGTTTATATACTATACTGCTTTTTCCCAACAACCTGTCTTCTATAGAATATAAACATCATTATTGCTGCAATAAAGGACATCAAAGCTCCAAAATAAAAAGGTGCTGATGAATTAACATTATCGTAAAGTATACCTGCTATAAGGCTTGCAGGAAGGAGAGTAATCCCAAGAAGGGCATTGTATAATCCAAGGCCAGTTCCTCTTTTGTCTTTATCTATCAAATCAGAAACCAATGCCTTTTGTATACCGTCAGTTGCAGCGCTATATATTCCATATAGAGCAAATAGAAGCAAAATAATTCCTTTTATGCTTGTTTTTCCAAAGAAGAAATAAATAACAGAATACAGCATATATCCAAATATAATTATTCTCTCTCTTCCTATTTTGTCTGAAAGCATTCCCATAGGTATTGCAAAGAGCACTGATACTGAATTGAATATTAAATATACTAATGGAATATATACTGCATTTATTCCAACATCATTAGCTTTTACAAGCAAAAGAGTGTCTGTAGAATTTCCAAGAGTAAATACAAATACAATGAATAAAAATATATAGTATTTTTTAGAAAAATCTTTTAATACTATTTTATCCGGTAAATCTTCTTTATTCTTCTTGGCTTCCTTTACAAAGGATATTATTGTAAATACTCCTAAAACTGCCGGAATTGCAGCAAAAATAAATACTCTTCTATAGTCTTTAGGAAAATTTAATAATATAATATACGCCAAAAGAGGTCCTATTATAGCCCCGCAATTATCCATAGCCTTATGAAAGCCAAAGTTTTTCCCTGCACTTTTAGATGAGCCTGCAATCAGGCTGTCTCTCGGAGCTGTTCTAATTCCTTTCCCAACTCTTTCAGTAAATCTCATAATAAGAACATGTAAAGGAACTTTTGCAATGGCATAAAGAGGCGTTATTAATGCTGTTATCCCATATCCTATTATCATAAAGGGTTTATTCTTTCCTATTTTATCGCTCCACCATCCTGATATTGCCTTTAAAACTGAAGCTGTGCTTTCTGCAATTCCTTCAATTAAAGAGAGCTCTGTTTTAGTAGCTCCTATTGAAAGTAGAAAAAGCGGCATTACAGAATATATCATTTTTACCGAAGTATCTGTTAAAAAACTTGTAAGTCCAGTGAAAAAAATATTCCTTTCAAGGCCCATAACCTTTTTTTCTTTTAACTGAGTTTCCATTATACCCCTCCTATGAGCTGTAAGCACTATAAACTTTATCGCTGAAATCCTCGAATTCAGCTTTACACCTATCAATTTCACTTTGTGCTTTCTCTGAAAGCTCTGAATTAAAATAATCTCTCCTTTTAATCTTTTGAAACCAGTCAATAAGCTTATTAATTTCCTCTTCGTTTTCCTCAAGCTCTGCAAATGTAAAATTCTTTATATTTGTTTCTCTTATCATCTCCTCATGAAACTTTTCACAATACTCAATAAGTTCCTTATACTCTTTGCCTCTTTCCTCATTAAACTTTTTTATTATTTCATTTACACCTTCCATAAATCTGCCACAAACAATAAATATATTTCCTTCTTCCTTTTCAGTAAAATCCTTTATTTTTTCAAGTTCCTCTGAAATATTTTCAAATTCAGGTATTACCCATAGGGACTGATGTAAATTAAGTGCACCTAATTTTTTTAGCCTTCGCCACATAGAAACCCTTATTCTTGATGGCTCTGAGGGAAGGTTATATGAAATAAAATAAAAATTTTGTTCCACTAAAATTCCTCCTTTGTAACAGCCGTTACATTCATTATATAACATTTTAATTAAAAATAAAATAAGAAGCCATGAAATAATATCAAAAATAAACTCTATGTTGAAGAATCTACTTTTGAATTATTCATGGCTTTAATAAATAAGATATAACTTTTAATCTAACTATATAGCTTCTCCAGCTCTTTTGCCTATATTTTTTGCCTTTTCTAAATCCTCTTTTGTAGGTTTAAATTGAACCTTAAATCCTTCTTCAAAAATTTTGAACTTAAGACCTTTTAATCTTTCCTCAATCATAGGAACTGCTTCCCCGCTCCACCCGTAGGAGCCAAACACGAAGGCCAATTTGCCTCTATTAATAATTGGTGAAGTTAAAGAAAGCATATCCCATATCGGTTTTAAAGCATCCTGATTTATAGTTGGAGAGCCAACAGCGATAAATTTAGAATCATCTATAATATCAATCACCCTGTTAATATCCATTTCAGAAACATCTATTGTTTTTACCTCTGCTCCTGCTTCTTTAAGTCCTTCTGCTATAGACTGTGCAATCATTTTTGTGTAACCATAGGCTGAAACATAAAGAACAGAAGCATTTTTCCCAGCTGCAAGATTTAAAACAGGCTTGCTCCAATTTTCATAAAGCGCAACATATTTTAATGGATTATTTCTGTGAATCGGTCCATGGCTTGGAGCAATAATGTCTATCTTTAGAGGTTTTATCTTCTCAATTGCAGAAAGAACATGTTTTTTAAAGGGCCCCATAATTACTTCAAAGTAATATTTAAATTCCTCAGAAAAATCTCCGACTTCATCATTAAATATGCTATTATCGCAGTAGTGGCATCCAAAGGCATCACAGCTAAAAAGTATATTATCATATTCGCTGTATGTAAATATAGTATCAGGCCAATGTAAAAATGGCGCAGATATAAACTTTAATGTCCTTTTCCCTATGGAGAGCTCACCCTTTGCTTCCTCACCTATAAAGTCCTTATTTATTATCTGTCTTATATTTATAAGGGCAGATTTTGATGCATAAACAACTGCATCAGTATAAGTTTCAAGTATTTTTCCAAGGCAGCCGCTGTGATCTGGTTCTGTATGATTTACAACAACATAATCTATTTGTCTATCTCCAATAATGGACTTTATATTTGAAATAAATTCATCAAAATATCCATCCTTAGCACAATCAATAAGTACGATTTTTTCATCAACTATAAGATATGAATTGTAAGTAGTTCCGCTTTTTGTTTCCATTATTATGTCAAAAACTCTAAGTTCAGGGTTTTTGACTCCCACATAATACACATCCTTTTTTAATTCTTTTATATTCATTTTATCACCTCAATCTATTTGTATTCCATACAACTATTAACAATATTATTATAACCCATAATATATACAAATAAAATATTTCTAAAGATAATATTTTTCCAAGGCTTAGAGCTTCAAAATGAGCGGCAAAGATTATCTGTGCAGCATTATGGTTACATCTCCTTTCGTTGCTTAGAAACCATAATGCTGCTAAAGC
>NZ_FUYH01000026.1 GCF_900167605.1 Caloramator quimbayensis
TACAAATGTAATCGTTGAAATTTCAAATGGGGATTTCACTCTTTTTTTATTTAAGGTATTGATTTTTTCTCCAAGATGATATACTTTAGAAAAGTAAGTGAGCATTTGTTTTAAATAACTTTTGTTCATTTCATCAGCATCCTTTTTATGTTTGTTTGTGGTAAAACTATTATAAAAAGGATGCTTTCTTTATGCAATTTTTTTCTCTATATTTTCCAGTAAAAATCGGAAAATACCTAATTTCTACTTACTATTTCTTAACCATTATAAATCAACGGGCTTATCGCCCTAAAAATTTTCAAGTGCGAAATCTCTGTAAAAATATTTATTGTTAATAAATTGATATAATATCTTAACAGTTCATTTCATATAATTTCCTTATAATTACAGAAACCGGTTTCTATTTGTATTGCCTAAACGCTCTTTTTAAAAATTAATATAAGCCCCTAATACTTCTACGCTAAAATAAACTGAATCTAAAAGCTATTCTTTATAAATTCCTTCACAACTACTAAAAAGTTTTAACGGCTTAATAGGCATAAATATTTTACTTTAAGTATTAAGGGCCTAAATTTTTATATGAGAAAATATTTATATCTCTCTCATATGTTTTAGTTTACCATTATTTTTAATGAGCATTATCTCTGAAAATATGGAAAGAGCAATATCAAAAGAACTGTCCCCCCCAAGGCAAAGTCCTATAGGAGCATAGGCTTTTTCTAACTCATCCTTTGAAAATCCCTCGCTCAAAAGTCGCTCTTTAATATAATTCGTTTTTTTACTGCTGCCTATCATCCCAACATAGGCAGCGCCCCTGTTTAAAGAAGCTTTTAGTGCTGCTTCATCAAAGGAATGTCCTCTTGTTACAATAACAACATAACTTCTTTCATCGATAGGATATTTTTTCAGGTTTTCTCCAATATCTCCAAGAATTATTTCACAGTTTGGGAATCTATCAGAATTTGCAAACTCCTCCCTGTCCTCAAAAATAACAATATTAAAATCAAAATATTTTGCTATCTCATAAAGAGATTTGGCTACATGTCCACCTCCTGCAATCAAAAGCCTATCCTTTTTCCCAAAAACCTTAATAAATACGTCTATGCTTCCTCCGCACTGCATATGAAGATTTCCTTCATCGCTTAGTTTAAAACTCGCAAATTCATCCTTACCACCACTTATAGATTTTAACGCTCTTTGTATTACCTCTCTTTCAAGTTCTCCCCCTCCTACTGTTCCTACTGTGCTTTTATCCTCAAATACTGCCATCATAAATCCAGCCTTTCCCGGACTTGAACCTTTTGAGTCTACTACCGTTATAAGGGCCGCTTTTTTATTTTCTTTTAATGCACAGCTTATCCTCTCAAGAATAATCTCCTCCATTTTATCCCTCCTAAATTATTCTTTGCTTACAACAAAAATATCCTCAGGGGATATATAAAAAAATGCCTTGCCATTTTCATATTCACTATATTTAAAATTTGAAATTTCAGCTTGCAGCAGAAGATCTTTGCACCTTAAAAAAACCGTTGAATAAGATATGCCTTCAATTACATCCACAATTTCGCATTCAAAAGTATTCATATCACCCTCAGCTTCCTTTAAAAGCTTTATGTCATGCTGCCTTATACCTGCTGTCATCTTCTCTTTTAAAGTTTTATTGTTTTTATTTGCATAAATCAAAAGACCATTATGCTGTAAAAGATTATACCCTTTCCTCTCACCTACAATATCAACATCAAAGAAATTCTTGCATCCTGTTATGCGTGCGCTGTCTAAATTTACAGGACTTTTAATAACATCCCTTTTATCTCCCCTTTGAATGCATTGTCCCCCATTCATTATCAAAATCTTATCGCACATCTCATAGGCTTCCTCTATGTCATGGGTAATAAAGAGAACTGTGCCCTGATACTTTTTTATTATCTCCAAAAGTTCAGCTTTAAGCATGCTTTTAACATGGGTATCTATGGCTGAAAAGGGCTCGTCTAAAAGAAGCAGGCTTGGCTCTTTAATAAGCGTCCTTGCCAGTGCAGTTCTTTGCTGCTGCCCTCCTGATAATTGGGAAGGGTATTTTTTTTCACATCCTGTAAGCTGCATTTTTTTTATAAAATCCATTACTTTTTCATGCCTTTTACTTTTATCCAAATCTTTTATTCCATAGGCGATATTATCGTATACCGTAAGATGAGGAAAAAGAGCATAGTTTTGAAATACAAATCCTATGTTTCTATTTCTTGATGGGATATTAATTTTCTTTTCTGAATTAAAAAATTCCCTTCCATCGAGCTTTATAATCCCCCTGTCAGGGGGAAAGAGCCCAGCAATACACTTTAAAGTGAGGCTCTTTCCGCATCCTGAGGGGCCTAAAATTCCTAAAACTTCTTTATCGCAGCAAAAGGATGACTTTAAAGCAAAACTTCCAAACTTCTTTTCAAAAGATACTTCAAGCATTTTATCATCCTCTTTTCATCTTCTTTTCAAGCCTATTTACTATATATAAAACAATTACTGAAATGCTCGTCATTATAAGAACAAGAAGGTTTGCCATAGCCTTATCTCCTGATTGGAGAGCATTATATATCGCAATCGGCATCGTTAAAGTCTTATCGGGAATGCTTCCTGCAACCATAAGGGTTGTCCCAAAATCCCCGAGAGCTCTTACAAAGGACATAGTAACCCCTGATATAATTCCTCTGTAGGATATTGGAATCATAATAGTAAGAAAAATATTAAGTTCGCCTCTTCCAAGGAGCCTTGCTGCATTTATATAGTCTTCGTTAATACTTAAAAGGGCTGTCTTTGAAGATTTAATCATATAGGGAAGAGATACAATAACAGCTGCAACAATAGCTCCAGCAGGAGTAAAAACTATCATAATATTAAAATTTTTTTCAAGAAACTTCCCTATAAAAGACTGCCTCCCAAGAAGAACGAGAAGATAATATCCTAAAACGGTAGGCGGAAGAACCACAGGAAAATTAGTAAAGGTATCTAAAAAATCTGAGAACCTGCTTCTATTAAGGCTTAAATAATATGCCAGGGGAAGCCCGATTAAAAAGCTTAAAGCAGTTGATATAAAGGCTACTTTAAGGGATAAAAACAGCGGAAAAAGATTTATATTTGTCATCTATATATCTCCCGGCAAAACAAAACCGTATCTTTTCATAATCTCTCTTCCTTCTTTGCCATTTACAAACTTTATAAAATCCCTCGATATGCTTTCATTTTTTGTTCCCTTAACTACTGCCATAGCCTGCTTTAGAGGTTTATGAAGCTTGTCATCTATTAACATAAAATTCATTTCATCCTTTTTATATACAGATAAAGATATAAATCCTGCCTCAACGTTTCCGGATTTTGTCATGGCTAAAACATCCTGAATATCCTTGCAGTAAACCATCTTATCTTTTAAATCTTCCCAAAGTCCTAAGGACTGCAGGGCCTCCTTTGAAGCTGTTCCATAGGGAGCATGATCAGGATTTGCAATCGCTATCTTTTTAAAATCTTCCTTTAATAAGTCCTTAACATCGTTAACCTTAAGGGGGCTGTCTATCTTTGTTGCAATTCCTATTCTCCCTACAGCATAAAGCTGTTTGGTATCAGAAATTATTTTTCCCTTGCTTATTAAATCATCAACAAACTTAATATTTGCCGAAGCATATACATCATAGGGTGCGCCGTTTTCAATCTGCTCCCTTGCCGTTCCTGAGGATGAAAATATAAGTTTTACTTTGTTTCCTGTTTCCTTTTCATAAAGCTTTCCTATATCATTAAAGGCAAAAACCAAATCCGCAGCAGCCGCAACAGTTATTTCATTGCTTTTTTCTGCTTCCTTAGAAGATGCTTTGCTGTTAAAAACATTAAAATGCTTAAAAGCAGAATTAGATGATATTATTATGAAAATTAAAACTATTGGCAATATTTTTTTCATAATTTCCCCTCCTATTTCCCAAAGCTGCAGCTTGGAAAACGGCATTCACTGCAGTTTTCACAAAATCCTCCGTGTCCTAATCTTACTATGTCCTCCCTTTTTATAACCTCTCCTGCAATAATTCTTGGGAATACTAAGTCAAAAATAGTAATCTTGTGGTACATCCCACAGGCTGGTATTCCAACGATAGGCGTATTGTTTTTATACGCCATCATAAACATAGCGCCAGGTAGAACCGGAGAACCATAGGTTATAACCTTAGTGCTATACTCTCTTATTGCCGAGGGGGTTACATCATCAGCATCAACGGACATTCCTCCCGATAAAATTATTATATCGCATCCCTCATTTATATGGCTTTCAATAGCCTTTATAATCCTATCCTTATCATCTGGGGCATATTTTATATTGTTTTCACATCCGTAATACTCCATTTTATTTTTAAGTACAGGTCCGAACTTGTCCGTTATTCTTCCTTCAAAAACCTCCGTACCTGTAACTATTATTCCAACTTTATATTTATTAAACTCTTTAATATCCAAAATGCTTCCATGTTCCCTGCATATATTTTCAACTTCTTCTATCTTTTCCTTTTCAATTGTAAGAGGTATAATCCTTGTCCCCCCAAGGCTTTTATCTTTATCAACCACAGTATTGTTATGAAGAGTTGCAAACATAATCATCTCTATGCTGTTTATTTTATATAGAGCTTCTTCATTGACTTTTAAAAGCCCCCTCTTTTCAGCTCTAAAGTTTATCTTTCCCTCTGAGGGCCCCTGAAGATATATGTTTTTTCCTGCTGCTGCCTTTGCAATTCTAATTGCAGCTTCGTCCTCATGAATAATATTTTCGTTAAGCTCAAGGATATATATATGGTTTTTACCCATACTCTTTAGCTCTAAAATATCCTTCTCTTCAATAATATGCCCTTTTTTAAAAGCCGCCCCTTTAAATACGTTAGGCACAATTTTAGTAAGATCGTGAGCAAGTACCATCCCCACAGCATCTTCAACCTTAACCTTTTTCATGTTACCCCTCCTTTATCCTAATAGTTTAGCATGGATAAATTATCCATGCTAAACTAATTCTACTATTATTTTACCACAAATTCTATCAATTTTATTAGTTTTTGTCTGAATATTGATTTTTTTCGCAATTATCACGTTAATAAGAACTCATTGCATTTTTAATTGTTCTTTGAAAATTACACCCTATTTATCTTTAAAAATAATTCTGTCAATAAAAGAGTGAATAATCTTTGCGGTTAACCCCCAAATTACATAATTTTCATACTTATAAAAATAAACATTAAGCTTTGTGCTTTCCCATTTATAATTTTTAGAAGTTACTCCTATATCATATGGAAATTCCTCTAAAGGATTGGTTGTAGTTTTTATTTTCATAACCTGAGGCTTTGTTTTTATAAAAAAATCTAAAGGGATGAATATAATTTTTTCAACTTCATCCTTAGAAAAGTTAATTTTGTTTGCATCTTTTATCCTTGCAATAAAGGTATATATTACCTTTCCATAATGGGTTACTGCTGTATCTGCAAAAGATAAAATTTCAATATTATCCTCTTTTAAAAGCAGCTCTTCACAGGTTTCACGAATCGCAGCGTCTATCTTTCTCTCATACTTTTCAACTTTTCCTCCAGGTAAGGATATCTCCCCCGCCCCGCTTAAATTTCTGCTTCTTATTTCAAAAACTATGTTTTCTTCCCCGTTTATATTAACAAGGGGAATGGTTACTGCGTACACTCTCAAATCATCATTTTCACCAACTATGCCTATGTCTTTATATATTTTACTAAAAAAATCCCTATCCATAAATTACCCTCCAATTGTGCGGTGATTAGGTAAAATAAGTAACTGTCCCTAGATGTATAGTATATACTTAAGGCTTTTGCATAAAAAGTTAATGCAAAAGCCTTTGTTTAGTATTAGAATAGTCCCGTAACTACTCCATTTTCGTCTATATCTATGTTTTCCGCTGCTGGAACTTTGGGAAGCCCCGGCATTGTCATTATATCCCCAGTCTGGCATACTATAAAGCCTGCACCTGCAGATACCCTGACTTCATTTACTGTAATCTTAAATCCCTTTGGCGCACCTAAAAGCTGAGGGTTGTCAGATAATGAATACTGTGTTTTTGCCATACATATTGGCATTTTATCAAGATTAAGCTCCTCAAGTCTCTTTATCTCCTTTAGAGCCTTTGGTGAAAACTCAACACCATCTCCTCCATAAATTTCTTTAACTATTTTTTCAATCTTTTCAGGAATTGATTTTTCAGTTTCATATAAAGGTTTATAATTAGATTCTTCTTTATCTACTATTTCAACAAGCTTTTGAGCCATCTCTATTCCGCCTTCTCCGCCTTTTTCCCAGACTTCATTTAATGCAACTTCAACACCAAATTCTTTGCACTTATTGATTAAAAGATTTATCTCCGCATCCGTATCGGCTGAGAATTTATTTACTGCAACTAAAACTGGGAGGTTAAACTTTCTTATGTTTTCAACCTGCTTTGATAGGTTTGCAAAGCCCTTATCAAGAGCTTCAAGGTTTTCTATTGATAAATCTGTCTTCTTAACTCCCCCATGCATCTTTAATGCTCTAATGGTTGCAACGATTACAACTGCTGAAGGTTTTAGATTTCCAAATCTGCACTTAATATCGAGGAATTTCTCAGCACCAAGGTCAGCACCGAAGCCTGCCTCGGTTACTAAATAATCCGCAAGTTTAAGTCCAAGCTTTGTTGCAATTATGCTGTTGCAGCCGTGGGCTATATTTGCAAAAGGCCCTCCGTGAATTAGTGCCGGAGTGTTCTCTAAGGTTTGAACAAGGTTTGGCTTTATAGCGTCCTTTAAAAGCAGAGTCATAGCACCATCAACCTTTAAGTCTTTTGCAGTTACAGGCTGACCGTCCATATTATATCCTATTATTATCCTTCCTATCCTTTCTTTCAAATCCATCAAATCGCTGGATAGACATAAAACCGCCATAATCTCAGAGGCAACAGTTATCATAAATCCGTCCTGCCTAACAAAGCCGTTTGCCTTTCCTCCAAGGCCTATTACAACATCCCTAAGTGCCCTGTCATTCATATCTATAACTCTTTTCCATGTAATCTGCCTTGCATCTATTCTAAGGCTGTTCCCCTGATGTATGTGATTATCTATTGCAGCAGATAAAAGATTGTTCGCAGCGGTTATAGCGTGCATATCTCCTGTAAAATGAAGGTTTATATCCTCCATAGGAACAACCTGAGCATATCCTCCTCCTGCAGCTCCTCCTTTAACTCCAAAAACAGGTCCAAGTGATGGCTCCCTTAATGCTATTATTGCATTCTTTCCTATTTTATTAAGAGCTTGTCCAAGGCCGACACTTGTTGTTGATTTTCCCTCTCCTGCAGGGGTTGGTGTTATAGCTGTAACAAGTATGAGCTTTCCATCCTTTTTATCCTTTAGTCTTTTAAATATGTCGAGAGAAACCTTAGCCTTATATTTTCCGTAGAGTTCAAGCTCATCTTCAAGTATCCCAACATTTTCAGCTATTTCTCTTATATCCTTCATCTTCGCCCTTTGTGCGATTTCAATATCGCTTGGTATCTTGCCCATATCAATCATCCTCTCGTATTATTTTGCTTTTATTATAAAATATAAGCGTCACAAAATCGTCGATTTGTTATAAAACTTCACTTTTATCTATATTATAAACAAAATTTATCTATTAATATACATAAAACTTATTGTGTTTTTATAAATTCAGCAGAGTATGAGTTTTAAAAAGAATCTGCACTAATTTCTCAGTGCAGATTTATAATTCAAATTGCTTTCTTAATACTAATTAAAATATGTTACTACGCCTAAATAATTCTGCTCTCTCTTTCGGTTTTTACTATATTTGCTGCTATTTCATGAGCTCTATTTCTTACTTCTTCTTCATTAACAGATACTAAATGCCCATCTTTTACAACTATTTTGCCGTTTACAATAGTCATTTTAACAAGGCTTGAATTCCCGCAGGTAACTATTCCAACAGCTACATTATGGCATCCTGCATAGGCTATATCATTCAAATCTAAAAGTATTATGTCTGCCGCCTTGCCGATTGATAATTCACCTATGTCATCACGTCCTAAAACCTTAGCTCCTCCCCTTGTTGCCATCTTTAAAACATCGTAGGCGCAAAGCCCGTCAGTTCCATACTTTAAATGATTAAGAAGGTATGCCCTTCTAACCTCTTCCCACATATTAGAGCCGTCATTTGAAGCACTTCCGTCAACGGCTATACCAACATTAACCCCTGCTTTTACAAGCTCGCTTGTTCTGCATATTCCGCTGCTGAGTTTCATGTTAGAAGAGGGGCAGTGGGCAACTCCGCTTCCTTTTAAAAGCTTTATTTCATCATCATTTACATGTATTACATGGGCAAACCATACATCCTCACCAAGCCAGCCTATGCTCTCCATAAGCTCAACAGGCCTTTTCCCGTATATTTCGATGCAGTATTTTTCCTCATCTAAAGTTTCCGCAAGATGAGTATGAAGCATTACCTTCTTTTTTCTTGCAATATCCCTGCACTTTTCCATAAGGGATAAAGTTACAGAAAAAGGCGAGCATGGGGATAGGGCTATCCTGTTCATTGCAAATTTTTTGTCATCATGATATTTATCTATAACTCTCTCGCAGTCTAAGAGTATTTCCTCCTCATCCTGTACGACGCAGTCTGGCGGAAGACCTCCCTTGCTTTTGCCTCTCGACATAGAACCTCTTGTTGCATGAAAACGTATACCTATATCCCTTGAAGCTTTTATCTGTTCGTCTATTAGATAGGGACTCTTTCCCTTTGGAAAAACATAGTGGTGATCCATAGTAGTTGTGCATCCAGTTTTTAAAAGCTCACTAAATCCAATCATAGCCCCAAAGTATACAGATTCGCTGTCTATATGCTTCCAGAACTCATAAAGTCCTACAAGCCAAGGAAAAAGAGGCTTTTCCTGAACCTCATCAATTCCTCTGAAAAGAGTTTGATAAAGATGATGATGGGTGTTTACAAAGCCAGGAAGAGCAACTAAATCTTTGCAGTCAATAATTTGACAGCCTTCATATTCAATGTTTTTTTCTATTCTTACAATTTCATTGTCTTTTATAAGTATGTCAAAACCATCAAATATATTGTCATTATCATCAAAGGTTAAAACCTTTGATATGTTTTTTAAAAGAAGATATCCCATATAAATCCCACCTTATTTTCCTCCCATAAGGAGAGTCATAACCGCCTTTGCAGTATGAAGCCTGTTTTCAGCCTCATCATAAACAACTGAATGAGGTCCATCGATTACGCTGTCTTCAACCTCATTGTTTCTGTCTGCTGGAAGAGCATGCATATATATTGAATCCTTGCTTGTAAGCCTCATCATATCCTCAGTACACTTCCAGTGTTTATTAGATTCAAGAAGATTGTCAACAACGTCTTTGCTTGGATTTGTTACCCAGCTTCCCCAGTTCTTTGGTATTACAACATCTGCATCCCTGTATGCTTCTTCCATGTCATGAGTAATCTTAACGCTTCCCTTATACTGCTCTGCATATTTTTTAGCCTTTTCAATAACCCAGTCAGGAAGCTCGTACCCTTTAGGATAAGCAAGAGTTACATCCATACCAAACCTTGGGAACAAGAGAACCTGTGATACTGGAACCGATATAGGTTTTTTATGGCTTGTTGCATAGGCCCAAATTATTGAAACCTTAAGTTTGTTTGTATCTTTGAATTTTTCTTTTATTGTCATGATATCAGCAAGAGCCTGCATAGGATGGTAAAGATCACACTGAAGGTTCATTATTGGAACACTGGAGTATTTTGCCATTTCCATTAAATACTTATTTCCAATTCCCCAGAAACAGTTTCTGCATGCTATTCCATGTCCAAATCTTGATAGTATTACTCCAGTATCCTTTGCGCTTTCACCGTGGGATATCTGCATTGTACTTGTATCAAGATAGTTAGCATGCCCGCCAAGCTGGGCAATTCCCGCTTCCATTGAATTTCTTGTTCTTGTTGATTGTTCAAAGAACATTAAGAATATAGTCTTGTGAAGAAGGTAGGGCGTGTCGATTCCCATAGCGAATTTTCTCTTTAAGTCGAAGGATACATCGAGCATAGTTTCGATTTCTTCGTTAGTGTAGTCCTGAAGAGTTATAAAGTGTCTTCCTCTAAATAATGTTTGCATAATAAATCCCCCTTTTACTTTGCGTAATTATTTACATATATTATTGGTATTAGTGCATACATTGCTGCACACTTTACAAGCTCGCTCTTAAAAGTTTTCTCATTAGGTGCATGGGCTTCCTCTTCATGTCCTGGGCCAAAGCCTATGCAGGGTATGTTATATCTTCCCATTATAGATACGCCGTTTGTAGAGAATGTCCATTTATCAACTATAGGCTCATATTTAAAAAGCCTTCTATATGAGTCAACAAGAGTCTGACAAACCTCATGCTCCTCAGGAATTACCCAGCTTGGAAAATAACATTCCGTTGGATATATAAGTCCTGTATAGGATGGCTTATCGTAGCTGTACATTGAAACCTCAGCATTTGCCTCCTTAACTGAAGGAAGATTTCTTATCTGCTGAAGAGCCATCTCAAAGGTTTCACCCCATGTGAGCCTTCTATCTATTGATATTGTGCATTTATCTGCAACAGCACATCTTGAAGGCGATGAGAAGAAAATCTCTGATACTGTCAAAGAGCCCTTTCCTAAAAACTCGTCATATCCGAGGTTTTCAGCTAAAGCTTTAAGTTCGTTAATAATTGGAGCCATCTTATATATAGCATTATCCCCTCTTTCAGGTGCTGAGCCATGGCAGCTTATACCGCTTGTTGTAACTTTAATCTCCATCCTGCCCCTTTGTCCTCTGTATATATTGCAGGATGTAGGCTCTGTACTTACAACAAACTCAGGTCTTATCTTATCCTCGTTTATAATATACTGCCAGCAAAGCCCGTCGCAGTCCTCCTCCTGAACTGTACCTGTAACGATTAAAGTATAATCATCAAGAAGGTCTAAATCCTTAATTATCTTTCCTGCATAAACCATAGCTGCCATTCCGCCCTCTTGGTCGCTTGCTCCCCTTCCTACTATGATTTCCTCATCCTCATAGCCCTCATAGGGATTATAGTTCCAAAGGCTTATATCACCTATTCCAACGGTATCTATATGAGCATCCATTGCGATTATGTGCTTGCCATTTCCAATGTAACCTAAAATATTACCCATAGGATCTATCTGTACCCTGTCAAATCCTACCTTCTCCATCTCCTGCTTTATTCTAAGTATAAGCTCCTTTTCATTACAGCTCTCACTTGGTATTGCTATCATATCCCTTAAGAATTTACTCATATCGTTTTTATAACCCTCAGCAAGCCTCAATATTTCTTCAGGATTTACTTCTTTTTTCATTCTAACACCCCTTTTTATTTAAATTACCTAATCTTTTTAAGTACTGTCCTCTTCCTCTTTCACCAATAAATTCATTATCCTTTACTATAACCTCTCCCCTTGAGAGGGTTAATACAGGATATCCCTTTAGTTTTAACCCTTCATAGGCAGTATAATCGCATCTGCTGTGTAGCATATCTTTGCTTAAGACTGTTTCTTTCTCAGTATCTATTATTACAAGATCCCCATCGCTGCCTATACTTATAGTTCCTTTTTTAGGATAAAGCCCGAAAATCTTTGCAGGGTTTGTGCAGCAAACCTCAATAAACTTAGATAGGGAAATCCTCCCTTTCATAACCCCTTCAGAAAACATAAGGGGTATTCTCTCCTCAACCCCTCCGATTCCATTGGGGCATTTGGTGAAATCATCCTTTCCATAATTCTTATATTGTAAAGAGAAGGGGCAGTGGTCCGTTGCAACAGCATCAATAAGCCCTTGCCTTATTCCCTCCCAAAGAAACTGCTGATTATTTTTATCTCTAAGGGGAGGACTTAATATATATTTAATTCCATCCTCATTAAGGTATTTATCCTCGCTTAAAAGGAGATATTGGGGGCATGTTTCAGCAAAAATATTTTGCCCGCTTTGTTTTACTTTTTTTACCCTTTCAAGTGCCTTTAAGGTTGAAAGATGGACAATATATATATTAGGATTTTGTGCCATATCGCAAATATCTATTATCCTTCCAACAGCCTCAGCCTCACATAAATCTGGGCGGCTTTTAGAATGATATATAGGCTCCCTTTTCCCTTCATTTATAAATTCTTTCTTTAAGTAATTTATAATGCTGTCGTTTTCACAGTGAATACAAAGAATGCCTCCTAAACCTTTCAGCCTTTCCATAAGCCTTAATACATCGCCGTCTTCAATTTTAAAATCGTAGGTTAAATATATTTTAAAGCTGCTTATTCCCTCATCCCTTATCATAATCTCAAGCTCATTTAATATATCATCGTCAATATGCTGTATTACGCCATGAAATCCATAATCTATTACTGAATCCTTTGCATATTCATGATATACCCTTGCCTGATGGAAAAGGCTGCAGCCCTTAGGGCCAAAGCCCATATGGTCTACAATAGTTGTTGTTCCTCCGCAGGCAGCAGCAACAGTTCCGCTGTAAAAATCATCCTCTGCAATAAAATTTCCTGCATGGAGATTAAAATGAGTATGAACATCTACTCCACCAGGGATTATAAGCTTCCCCTTTGCCTCAACTAAATTCTCACAGTCGTCCTTTAAATCCTTTCCTATTTTTTTTATTATTCCATCTTCAATATATATATCACCCTCATAGATTCCTCTTTCATCTGCAATTTTGCCGTTTTTTATCAGGGTTCTCATAAACTCACCGCCTAAAGCTTTAAAAGAAAGTTTGATAGAAGGCTTAAGGCAACTTCCTTTCTATAATATGCCGTTGACCTTTGATCATCTATGGGGGTTATAATGCTGCTGTACATATCTATTATTTCAGGGATTTTTATATCTTTACCAATTTCAATTATTTTATTTTCATAATCCCTGCATCTTACAACCGTTGGCCCTACCGCCCCAAAGGATAGCCTTATATCTTCTAAAATACCGTCTTTTTTCTTAGCAAGCCCTGTAAAGGAGAGCTTTGAGAGGGCTGTTGATTTCCTTGTTCCAACCTTTCTAAATTCCCATATATCATATTCCTTCAAAGGTATTTTTATCTTAGTTAAAATCTCATGCTTTTTAATATCCTTTTTTCTCGGTCCTTTTATAAAATCTCCAATATATACTTCTCTGCTCCCCTCAATACTCTCTAAAACGAGTGTTGCTTGGGCTGCATAAAGATATGGAAGGGTATCCCCTGCAGGGGAGGCATTGCAAATATTCCCTCCTATAGTTGCTATATTCCTAATTGAAGGAGATGCCATAGATTTTGCAGCCTCCCTTAAAGCCTCTGGAATTAAATTGTTCTTCTCTACGCTGCAAAGGGTAGTCATAGAGCCTATTTCAATATAATTACTATCAGAGCTAATATCCTTTAACTCTTCTATTGAAGATAGGAAAAGAACCTTCTTATCAGAGTTTTTGTCATCAAAATATATTTTTCTATTAACCATAAGGTCCGTTCCGCCTGCAAATAATATACAGTCCTCATTTTTTATAATCTGTAAAGCCTCTTCTAATCTTTTGGGTTTATAGGATTTTACCATAGTCCCTCACCCCTTTTGGCTGCCATTTTAACCGCTTCAATTATCATATTATAGCCTGTGCACCTGCAAAGGTTTCCTGATAATCCTTCTCTTATGTCTTCCTCAGTAGGATTTGGGTTTTTTCTCAAAAGAGCATAGGATGCCATAATCATACCTGGAGTACAAAAGCCGCATTGTACAGCCCCTGCATCTATGAAGCTTTCACTTAATATTTCAAAGATTCTGCTTTTTTTAAGGCCTTCTATAGTTAAAACTTCCTTCCCCTCTGCCATTTGGGCTGGATACAGGCAGGAATTTATAAGCTTCCCATCTATTAAAACAGAGCAGGCACCGCATTCTCCCTTGCCGCACCCTTCTTTTGCTCCCGAAAGATTAAAATCATCCCTTAAAACGTCAAGAAGCCTTTTTACAGGGCTGCATAAAACCTCCACTTCTTCTCCGTTCAATATAAACTTTATTTTATTTTCCATGCCTTAACACCTCCAAAATATTCTCAGGCCTTACAGGTATATTACTAATTTCAAGGCCAAGGGCATCTTCAACTGACAGGGCGTAGGCTGGAGGTGAACCTACAAAAGTCAATTCTCCAAGAGCCTTTGCACCGTATGGACCGTATTTGAAGGGTTCGCATAAAAGTTCGCTGTAAATATAAGGAACATCCTTTGAAGTTGGAATAATGTAATCAGAGCTCGTCCTTTGAAGAAATCTCCCCTCCTTATTTTCCATAACCTCAATACCCGCATATCCAAGCCCCTGAACTATTCCTCCATCTATTTGTCCCTTTACGATTCTCTCATCTATTGCCTGTCCTATATCATACACCGCATATACATTTTTTATCGTACTCTCATAGGTTATAGAATCAACTTCAACCTCAACAACATTAACCCCAAAGGAATAGGAAGTGTAGGCATCGCCTTTAAATTTATCCCCGTCCCACTCATAACCTTCAGGATATTTATAATCTGCTTCAACTATTAAGGTTTCATTTTCATTCCATCTATTTTTTAACTCCTCTGCAGCCTCCCTTAAAAGCTCACCTACTACAACAGTAGTTCTTGATGCAACGGTAGGTCCTGAATCCGGAACTCTATCAGTATCGGGGTTTTCAAATATGACCTTCTCTATTGGAATATTTAGAGTATAGGCAACTATTTTTCTCGATGTTGTCATAGCGCCCTGTCCCATCTCTACATTAGAAATCAGTATTTCAACGGTTTCATCGATTTTCTTTAAAAGCTTTACCTTTGCCTTTATATGATCTCTCTCACCGCTTCCAGTAAAGCCTCCCCCGTGGAAGAAAAGACTCATTCCAATGCCTTTTAATTTTCCCTCTTTCCTTTCTTCTTTAAACCTCGATTTTTTTTCATTATAGGAGGACATTATTTCTGCCCTTTTAATCATTTCCTTAAGCTTTATTTCATCTCTGAAGGTTCCTCCCGTTGAGGACTTATCTCCTCTTTTTATAAGATTATTAATCTTAAAATCTAAGGGATTAAGATTAAATTTCTTTGCTATGTGCTCCATATGAATTTCAATTGCAAAAAACGCCTGGGGAGCCCCAAATCCTCTGAAAGCCCCGCTTATAGCCTTGTTTGTAGCAACTGCTCTGCCCTTTACATATAGATTTTCTATATTATAAACGCCGCTTATTGCAAACATAGCCCTTTGAAGTACGACCTCAGATAAACTTGCATAGGCACCTCCATCGAGGATTATATCAGCTTCCATTCCTATAACTTTGAAATTATCATCAAGGTAACTTTTTAGTTTTATTTTTGAAGGATGCCTTTTTGTTGTAAATTCTATATCCTCATCCCTGTCATAAACTATTTTTACAGGCCTTTTGCATTTTATAGAAGCTGCTGCCGCCTGTGCTGCAATTAATGAGGGATAATCCTCCTTCCCTCCAAAACCTCCACCTGTTGTAAGCTGTACAACCCTTATTTTGTCGCTATCAGCTTTAAAGAAGTCTAAAAGTGCATTTTTTATATAATAGGGACACTGCATCGAGCCGTATATAGTTATTTTTCCATCCTTAAAATCTGCAATTATGCCCTGAGTCTCTAAATAGAACTGTTCCTGATACCCCGTTTCATATTCTCCTTCATAAACATAGGAAGCTCTATTTTTAACCTCATTAATGTCTCCCTTTTCAACTACATAATCTGCAAAAAGATTGTTATCACCATATATAGGCTCCTTAGTATTAAGTCCTTCCTCAAGGGTTAATATCGGCTGTATATTTTCATATTCAACTTCTATTTTTGACAGTATATTATCTATAATTTCCTTATCTTCTCCTACAACTAAGGCTATAGGTTCTCCAACATAGTTTACAACATCCTGTGCAAATACGCTCATATCGCTTTTTAATATTTTAAGTTTATTAGGCTTTGGAACATCATCCTTATCAACGATATAATATCCTTCGGGAAGAGAGGGATATTTTATTGATTTTATTTTTCCTCTTGCGATTTTAGACCTTAAGGTTTTACCATAGAGCATATTTTCAAATTTTACATCACAGGTGTATTTAGCCTCACCTGAAATTTTTGCTATTGCATCATCTCTTCTTATTGACAATGCTATATCCCTTCCCATAGCTTCACCCCCGAGATTTAATATTTTAATATTTCTTTATAATCCTCCATTGTGTCTACATCCTTTAAAATTCCTATACAATCAACGTAAGCATAGGATGGGTTATTATCATTTATAAACTCCCTCAAATTGCTATACTTATTATCATTTATTTTTTCTATTTGACTGCTTTTAATAAAGATTGGATGCCCCCTTTTTGAATTGTAAACAGGGATTATAATATCCCCCTTTATGCTCAATAGCTTTTCATAAACAAAGCCCTCAATTAAAGGATAATCCCCTGGAGTTAAGAAAAATCCTTCTCCCTTTACAGTTGAAATTCCTTTTTTTATTGAGGAAAACATTCCTTCCTCATATTTTTCATTGAATATAAGCTGAACTTTTTCATATTTTTTTATTACAGGCTCTAAATTTTCTATTTTATATCCTCCTACGACTGTAATCCTTTCAACATAAGGGAGCATTCCATCTATTACATTTTCAATTATTGTTTTTCCTTTATAATTTAAAGTCATCTTAAATGCATTTGCCCTTTTTGAAAAGCCTGCTGCAAGTATTATTCCTTCAACTTTCACTTTATTTCTCCTTTTCCTTAAGTGCCTTTAATATATCCTCTGCTTTAATTGGAAGTTTTGTTATTCTAACACCAACTGCATTATATATAGCATTTGCAATAGCAGCCGGAGGTGTGTCTATTCCTATCTCTCCAACGGACTTTGCACCATAAGGTCCTGTTGGGTCATAGCTCTCTGCAAATTCAACGTTTATTTTTCCTATATCCATCCTTGTTGGAATTCTATAGGTCAAGAAGCTGCTGTTTAAAAGTTTTCCGTTTTCTGCATATTTTACATCCTCAAAAAGAGTCATTCCTATTCCCTGAACTATTCCTCCCTCTACCTGAACCCTTGCAAGAGCAGGATTTATAGGAGTTCCACAGTCAACTACAACGGTATAATCCACTAAATCAACCTTTCCCGTCTTTGTGTCCACTTCAACTTCTGCAAAGGCTGTAAGGAACGGAGGAGGTGATACTTCACCGCAGAATGATTCACAGGATATAAGCTGCTTTTGATTTTTGCTGTAGAAAAGATTTGTTGAAAGCTCCTTTAGAGTTATTTCTTTTCCATCCTTTGTTTTAATCATATTTCCGTCAAATTCAATATCCATAGCGCTGCACCCAAGCTGCTTTGCGCCTTCCTCAATTATCATATCTCTCATCTTTAATGCTGCTTTTCTGACCGCATTCCCTGAAACATAGGTTGTACTTGAAGCATAGGCACCGCAGTCAAAGGGTGTTAAATCTGTATCGGAGGAGTAAACTATTATTTTGTCAACGCCAACCCCAATACCCTCAGCTGCTATCTGAGCAAGTATAGTGTCGCTTCCTGTTCCTATATCAGTTGCTCCAACTAAAAGATTGAAAAAGCCCTGATCGTTTAGTTTTATTAATGCCGAGCCCATATCTATAGCAGGAATTCCCGAGCCCTGCATAGCTATGGCGCATCCTATTCCTCTAACTTTATCACTTGATTTATTATTTTTCTTTTTATACTCATAGCCGCATATTTCCTTTGCTCTGTCTAAGCAGTAGTCAAGTTTGCAGCTCTCAACTATCATATCTACTCCCTCAGTTCCCTCACCCATTATTCTAAATATAGGAGAGGTTTCCTTTTCCCTTATCATGTTTTTAGCTCTAAAATCCACAGGGTCCATATTGCACATTTTAGAAAGTTCGTCGACTGTTGACTCTAATGCAAAGTTCCCCTGTATAGCCCCATATCCTCTGTAGGCTCCCGCTGGGGTATGATTTGTATATACTACCTTTCCTCCAAACCTTACAGCCTCTGCCTTATTGTAAAGAGGAAGGGTTTTTGAGCCTGCAACCATAAATACAGTTAAGGCATGTTCTGCATAGGCTCCGGTATTTGAGAGAATATGCATATCTATAGCTTTAATATTGCCCTCTTTGTCAGCTCCCATAGTAACATCTATTTTCATAGGATGCCTTGTATAGGAGGATTCAAAAACTTCCTGCCTCGTGTATTCAAGCTTTGACGGCCTTCCTGTTATGGATGTTATTAGAGCTGTATAAAATTCTCCGTGCAGAGCCTGCTTTCCTCCGTACCCTCCTCCTATCCTCGGTTTTACAACCCTTATCTTTTCAATAGGAATACCTAAAGCCTCTGCAACTATTCTCCTTACATGATAGGGAGTCTGGGTTGAGGATATAATATTTATCCTGCCATGTATATCCATATAGGAATAGGAACAGTGGGGTTCCATTGTAACATGGGCCTGAGCATGGGTATAATAGGTCTTTTTTACAACATATTCGCATCCTTTTAAAACTTCATCAACATCTCCATAGTGCATATTGTATTCTGCTGCTATGTTTTTTGTTGGATTAAAACCTATTGGGAACATCTCATGGCATTCCTTTTCAGGATGTATTATAGACTTATGTCCCTCTGCCTTTTCAAAATCGAGAACGGGCTCTAATACTTCATATTCAACTTCTATAAGTTTTAAAGCCTTCAGTGCTGTCTCCTCATCCTCTGCTGCAACCACAGCAACTTCATCCCCTATGTATCTTACATATTCATCAAGTATAAATTTATCGTGGGGAGAGGGTTCTGGATAGCCTTGTCCCGCCCTTGTTACTATGTTTCTTGGAACATTTTTATAAGTTAGAACGCATTTAACATTAGGAAGATACTCTGCCTTTTTAGTATCTATATTCTTTATTCTTGCAAAGGCATGGGGGCTTCTTAAAATCTTTATTACAAGGCTGTCTTTTGCAGCAAAATCCATTGTATAGGCTGGTCTTCCCTTTAAAAGTCCAATACCGTCTATTTTGGGAATTGATTTTTTAACTTCCTTCATTCTGCCACCCCCAGATATTTTTTAATGGCTCTTAGATGTCCCTGATATCCTGAACATCTGCAAAGATTTCCTACAAGATATTTATTTATACTCTCATCGTCAAAATTCTTAAGGTTGTCCTTCATAGACATAACAGTAAGTACAAACCCCGGCGTGCAGTAAGCACACTGCACTGCACCTTCCTCATTCATAAAACGACCGAATTTCTCTGCCTCTTCTTCTACTGCTTCAATAGTAGTTATATGCCCTCCATCTGCCTTTGCTGCAAGGTATGAACAGGAGGGTATTGGCTTACCGTTTAAAAGAACAGTACAAAGTCCACAGACTCCGCTGTCACAGGATTTTCTAACGCTTGTTATATTTATGCTTTTTAATATATCATAAACTGTCTCGCTTCCCTTAATATCAAATTCCATGTCTTTCTTGTTAATTTTTAAGAAAATCTTCACTTTATCACCTCCAAAAGAGCCCTTTCTACTAAGGTTTTGCAAACCTCTCTCCTATAATTAGAAGATGCCCTTAAATCATCTCCAAAGTTTAAAGTATCGCCTGCAATTTCTGCTGCCTTTTTAATGTTCTCATAGTTTAATTCATTTTGATTTAAGTATTCCATAGCATCCTTTGCATAAACCGCACTAAGAGGTCTTGCCCCTACTGCTATTTTAAAATCCTCATCTTTGCATACCGCTACGTTTAAAACGGAAAAATCGGAAAAGCTGTTTCTCATGTTAAAAAAGGAGGCTTTTTTATTATTTTTATTTATTATCACTTTGAGGATTATATCCTTTATTTCCCTGCTTGATAGATACTCCTCAAGGCTCATCTTTCCTGCTTTAAAAAGTTCAACCTTTGCATTTAGGGCTAAAAGACAGGTTAAAATATCGGAAAATCCATACCTTCCTCCTATGCATCCTCCTATGGTTGCTATATTTCTAACCTGCACCCCGGCAATTATTCCTGCAGTCTTTGAAAGTACTCCATTAAAATATGATGAAATAATGCTGCTGTCTTCTATTTCTTTTAAAGTAGTATAGGCACCTATTTCTACTGTATCTTCGTTTTCATTTATAAAACTTAAACCTAATTTTGAAAGGTCAACTATGCTTACCTCATTATCGCTAAGATGCATAAAGGCACCGCCGCCGATTATTACGCTTCCATTAAGCAGAGCATCGTAAGCTTCATTTAAACTTTCTGCTCTTTTATATTCTTTTACCTTCAATTATGGCACCTCCTTAAAATACTCCATTTATTGCCTTTGATGGGCATTTTGACTGGCAAAGGCCGCATCCGAAGCACTTATCACGATTTACAATGACTTCTTTATCCACAGTTAAGGCAAAATAAGGACAAATCTTTGCACATAATCCACAGAGAATGCATTTGTCTTTGTTTATAACAGGGTTATTGGGATTAAATTTTATTTCAGGCTTTAAAAGAGGCGTATTTATTGCATCTTTAACACTTTTAAAATTATATTTTTCAAGAACTGCGGGAAGATCATCTATTATTTTTTTATAAAGTTCTCTTCCCTTTAGCATTGCTGAGGATAGTATTTGAACGGCATCTGCACCGCACAGCAGGAACTCTAAAACATCCTCGGCACTTTGTATTCCTCCAACACCTATTACAGTAAAGTCGGGCATTGCTGTTTTAATTCTACTTATTATTGCTAGGGCAACTGGTTTTATAGCAGGACCTGAAACCCAAACCTCTCCCTTTTCATTTCCTACAAGAACCTTTCTATTTTTTAAATCTATTTTCATAGCAGGTCCTAAGGAGTTAATCGCAACAATTCCAGCCGCTCCGTTTTCCCTTACAACCTTTGCAAATTCAACAACATCGGGAATATGTGGGCTTATTTTCATAAATACAGGCTTATCTGTAAGGCTCTTTATTGTTTTTACCGTTTCCCCTATAACAGAAACATCCTTCCCTACATAATGGGTTGATATTTCAAAGGCATCTGCATATTTATCAAGTTCAGGAATTATTACCTTCATATCTTCCTTTGTGTAGCCTGCACTGAGTATCAAAGGAATATCTATATAGTCTTTAAGCTTTGGGAGTATATTTTCTATCCAATATCCTAAGGGATACTCCGACCAGAGCTCACAGTTCATTATGCTGTCTGAGTTTCCTATAATGCATGGTCTTGGAACATCTGCACCCTTTATGGATATTGTCTTTGCAACCATGCACCCAACTCCCATACCCGATATTGCCATCATCTTTTCATAAGTAGAAACAAGAGGACCTGATGCTGGCATTATTGGGTTTTTTAGATTTATGCCCGCAATTCTCGTACTTAAATCCATAAACACACCTCCTAATTTTTAATCCTTCCCCAAACCTTTTCAGATTCAAGAATTGATTTATTATAAACTTCATTTTCGTCAAAGGTTAAAATATAATTCATCATTAAAGGCTTCCCCGCTGCAAAGACGTGCTTTGGGTGGAAATTATCAAAAATGCCAAAGAACACATGGCCTATTGCATTTTCACTATTCATAGGCGTTGGAGGGCTATAGGGAACAACTATCATATCAGCGCAATATCCCTCTTCTATTCTGCCAAGTTTTATATTTAGCATTTTTGATACATATTCATAGCCGTTATTTATTATTTCTTTTAAATCATCTAAAGAGAATTTTGTAGGGCTTTTTAATCTGTTTTTCATTGCAAAGGTAAGGTTTAGATAGTCCCTCGTTATGTTAGCTCCAAGGCCGTCATTTCCAATCATGCATTTTATATTGTTTCTTCTGAGAATATCGTAATCTGAAAGTCCTACTGCATTGTTCATATTTGATGTGGGATTCAGCGCTACATAGCATTTCCTCTTTTCTATTATCCTTGCTTCATCTTCATTTATATGTACACAGTGGGAGAGTATAGAATTTTCATTTAAAAGTTTAAAATCATCAAGCCTTTTAACGATTGGCTTGTTATATTTATCAAGGCAGTCATATACATCATCGGTGCTCTCTGCCACATGAATGTGAATTGGTAAATTACCTATTATATTTGAAATTTTTTCTAAAGTTTTATCGCTGAGGCTCATAGAAGCATGCATACCAAAAACTCCGCAATACTTGTCCGATTTATTACTGCAAAAATCGATATTCTCTTCTATGCAATCATCTATGTTAAACCTGTCGCTGCTTTCAAAGCAGAATATTCCTCTAAGTCCCAAATCATCGCAAATCGATTTTTTAAGCTCATTTAAGCTTCCCTTTATGCAAAGCCCGCTTGCATGGTGGTCAATAAGAGTTGTTACTCCTGATTTTATTGAATCCATTCCATAGACTAATCCGCTCAAATAAACATCTTCCCTGTTTAACTTTCCATCAAGCTTCCACCAAAGCTGATCAAGTATATCTTTAAAGTTTTTTGGTGAGAATGGTATGTTCATTCCTCTTGAAAATGTAGAATAAATATGAGTATGACAGTTTATAAGTCCAGGCATTACTATTGAGTTTTTGCAGTCATAAACCTCATCCGCTCCATTAAATTCTTTTATAGGTCCTATTTCTTCTATATTTTTGTCAAAAATAATGTAGCAATCTTTTTGAAAATTCTTAAAATCATAGATATTTGCATTAACAAAAGCCTTCAAATAACCCCCTCCTTACTCCATCTTTAATTATTTATTAGCATTATTCATGCCAAAATATAGTATTTTAGTAAAAGGAATCACAAAAAAATTTTTCAACAGTTTATAAGAATTTTTTATTTTTAGTTCATAGTTATTTTTAGTTTACTGCTTAACAGCAGATTCCATTAAAATGATATTTTTAAATATGATAAATTAATTTTTCTTTTATAGATTTAATAAAAATTATCATTTTAATAATTTAAGTACAAAAATAAAAACCTCACAAAATGTTTAAATTTATGTCTTCAATATTTATCAATTTGATAAACCGTACTCATCTATTTTTCTATACAATGTTGCAATTCCTATTCCAAGCTTTTGCGCTGCAATTCTTTTTCCCTGAGTTGTATTTCCATATTTTTTAAGAGCCTTTATTATCTCATTTTTTTCAAGTTCCTCGATTCTATGGATTTCCTCTTCTCCATCATGCTCTTTACTTTTTTTATTCAAAATGCTCCTTGGCAATATATCAACCGTTATTTTTCCATCGTTATCCATCATGTTTATCATATATTCAATAGTATTTTCAAGCTCTCTTACATTTCCAGGCCAATCGTATCCATAAAAAATATCAAACACCTTAGAATCTATATCTATAGAGGAAAATTTCTTTTCTAAAAGCTTTGTATATTTTTCAATAAAATACCATACCAAAATATTTATATCCTCTATCCTTTGCCTTAAAGGAGGTATATTAAAGGGTATTACGTTTAGTCTATAATACAAGTCTTCTCTAAATTTATTCTGCTCTATTAGTTTTAAAAGATCCTTATTCGTTGCAGCAATAACTCTGACATCTATATCAATCGGAGTGTTTGAGCCTATTTTTACTATTTTATGGTCCTGAAGAACCCTTAAAAGTTTAGTCTGAAGGTTTAGAGGCATGTCCCCAATCTCATCGAGAAATATTGTACCTTTATTTGCCAATTCAAATTTTCCTATTTTCCCAGAGCTTAAAGCTCCTGTAAAAGCTCCTTTAACATATCCAAAAAGCTCGCTTTCCAAAAGCTCATTAGGTATGGCTGCACAATTTATAGCTACAAAGGGTCCATCCTTTCTATCACCCTCATTGTGTATAGCCATAGCAAAAAGTTCTTTGCCTGTACCGCTCTCTCCTGTAATAAGAACCGTTGAGCGGGAGGGGGCAATCCTCTTAATATTCCTTTTTATTTCATTTATTATTTGAGAATTGCCCAATATATCATCGCATTTTGCTGCTTTTTTACTGATGTTTTGTTGATTAGAGCTTTTGTTTTCATTAAAAATAAACATCCTTTCAAACTGATTTTCCTTTAAACCCATGGTGTATATATCCCCTAAGACAGTAAAACTCCTTTTGTCTATTTCAAGCAGAAACTCCTTTGCTCTTCCATCCCCCTTTCCAATCTCGTGAAGATTTATATCATCTTTAAAATTTATATTCTGAAAATTAAGCATCTCAACAGCTCTTTTGTTTATATGAGTTACCTTGTTTGAGCTGCTTAATATAATAACCCCCTTATCCATCTTATCTATGACTTGATTCAGGGATTTTAAAAGAGTCTGCTCTCTCATCTTTTCCTTTCTTTCGTAGGCAGTAATGCTTATAAATTCTGATATCTGCTGCAAAAATTCCATATAGGTATCAAAATCTGAAAGAAGATGATTTTTCTGCTCATCCGTAAAACATATAAGTCCTATAACACCAATTATCTTACTCCCAAGTTTAATAGGGGTGCATACTTCAAATTTTTCCTCACAGTTATCTCTCTTTTGACACTTAAGGCAAATGCTGCTCTTGCCCGGCTCTTTTATTATCTTAGCACTTCCTGTTTCTATGGCATTTTTATAGACATATCCCTGTTTTTCCAAACTCATATTTACAAGTTTGCTGTAGCTGCCTGTCCCCGCAACTCTTATTAGATTAGAATCTGCAATCTCTACATCCACTTTTAGCACTTTAGATATAATATTTGCATATTTAATTATTGAAGGCTGTACATCCATCAAAATAGAACCCATCCCCTTGCCTCCTTTATGAATATTGCGACTATTCTAACTATTATTTATATTATACATCAAAATCCATGAATTACAATTACTGCATAATATATCATCTTAAAATATATTTCTAATATTAAGCAGAAACATTTTCACACTATCCTTGATTTATAAACATACCCTCCTCAAAATCATAAAGTCCTCTGTCAGTTATTTTGAGTTTTGGAATAACAGGAAGCGCCATAAAGGCCAAAGTCAAAAATATATCCATATCCTTATATTTCATGTATCTTTTTACACAGTCATATAATCTTTTAAGCTTTTCAACCACAAATTCACTGTTTTCATAGGTCATAAGCCCTGCAACAGGAAGACTTATTTCTTCAAGCACCTTTCCTTCTGATACTACTACTATACCTCCTCCTATATCTATCAGTCGGTTTACTGCCAAAGTCATATCAGAATCATTATCTCCAACTACAATTATATTGTGAGAATCATGGGATATTGTCTGTGCGATTGAACAATTTTTAAGAGAAAGACCTTCTATAAAACCTATGGAATATTTTTTAGTTTTTTTATGTCTTTCAAACACCCCGATTTTCAGCACATCATCCCCTGAAACACCTTTTATATATCCATTATCTAATATAACTTTTCTTTTTACTTTTTCCGTTATTAAAGAGCCCTTTACTGCCTTAATAACCTCAGTATATTCTTTACTGCATCTGACATTGAATTTATCCTTTGATATATAATCAATATTCATAGAGGATTTGTACTCTATTGAATTGTTATTTTCAATATCAAAATTAAGCTTGCCCTTTCTTATTACTCTGTTTATCTTTATTTCATTTAAATCATCAAGTATTACAATATCTGCATCATAACCTGCTGCAACAGCTCCCTTGTTTTTAAGATTGTAACACTTTGCAGCATTCAAGGTTGCTATTGTAATAGCTGTAATAGGGTTAATATTATGCTTTATTGCCTTTTTAATGTTATAATCTATTGAACCTTCATTAACAATATCTATTATGCTTTTATCATCGGTGCAGAATAGGAATCTTGTAAAATTCTTATCATTTACTGCAGCTATTATATCATCTAAATTTTTTGCTGCAGAACCTTCCCTTATCATAACGTACATTCCTTTTCTTACCTTTTCTATAGCCTCACCTGCATTAGAGCATTCATGGTCCGTTACTACGCCTGATAATATATATGCATTAAGAGTTTTTTCCTCTGCCATAGGGCAGTGGCCGTCTATTACTTTATCTTTAAATATATTAATCTTTCTTATCATATCTTCTTTACAATTTATAACTGAAGGAACATCCATTACCTCACCAAGGCCTAAAACTTTTGGGTTGTCCTTAAAAATCTTAATATCTTCTGAAGTTAGCACTGCTCCGCTGTCTTCAAAATCTGTTGCAGGAACGCAGGATGGAATCATGAAAAATATATCTATGACTGCATCCTTTGAATTTTCTATCATGAAATTAATGCCATCTATTCCAAGAACATTTGCTATTTCGTGGGGATCAGCAATGCAGGTTGTAACTCCCCTTTTTAAAAGCTCAGCTGCAAATACCTTTGGTATTACCTTTGAGGATTCAATATGCACATGGGAGTCTATAAAACCTGGAGATATGTACTTCCCTTCACAGTCTATTTCATAATTTCCTTCATATTTTCCAAGTCCAATTATTTTACCATCATCTATTGCAACGTCAGCCTTAAATATATCCTGATTAAACACATCAATAACAAAAGCATTCTTAAGTACAATTTCTGCTTTTTCCTTTGATAGAGATTTATCTATATTTTTTTTAGTTATATTCATTATTTTCACCTGCCTTTATATTTTTTAAAAATTCAGCATGTGGATAAGCCACATGCTGAATTAAGTTTTACATAAATATCATCTTTAATATAAACAAAAATGCAAGTATATACATAGTACCTGATATCTTTTCTTTCTTTCCTCCAAGAAGGTTAAATACAACATAAGCAACAACGCCGAACATAAGACCATTTGCTATGCTGTATGTTAAAGGCATAAGTATTATTGCAAGGAATGCAGGGATTGCTTCTGTATAGTCAAAGAAATCTATTTTTACAACGTTTTGAAGCATGAAAAGTCCAACTATTATAAGAGCTGGCGCTGTAGCACAGCCTGGAATTGCCATAAATATAGGCGCAAAAACTATTGAAAGCAGGAATAAAACTCCTGTTGTAACTGCTGTAAGTCCTGTTCTTCCTCCTTCAACAACTCCGGCTGAACTTTCAACATAGGTTGTAACTGTTGAAACACCTACTAATGAGCCAAGAGTTGTACCAATAGCGTCTGTTAAGAGAGCTTTATTTGCTCTTAAAACCTTTCCATCTTTATCAAACATATTAGCCTTAGATGCAACTCCAACAAGGGTTCCAACTGTATCAAAAAAGTCAACAAAGAGGAATGTAATCATTATTGAAAGGAAGTTTAAAAGGGCTTTGCTGTCATTAAAGAAAGAAAAATCAAGTTTACCTGCAATAGGTCCTATTCCATAAACTGAAAAGGCTGCTGAAGGAAGATATATTCCATAAAGCTTTGCTGCGTTTTCAGGACCTATAACTACAGCATAAAGCCAAGCAAGTACGGAACATGTTATTATTCCCCAAAGTATAGCACCTTTAACATTCTTATGAACGAGAACTCCTATTATTATAACACCTATTATACAGATTATAACTCTTGGATCAGTCATTTTTCCAAGGGTTACAAGAGTAGCTTCGTTAAGTACTATCATTTTTGCATCTTCAAAGCCTATAAATGCTATAAAAAGCCCTATTCCTGCGCTTACAGCAAGCTTTAAGGAATTAGGTATTGCATTTACAACAGCTTCTCTAACCTTAGTTAGGGATAAAATTATAAATATTATACCTTCAAGAAATACTGCAGTGAGAGCTACCTGCCATGAAACCTTCATAGCACCACAAACAGTAAAGGCAAAGAATGCATTAAGTCCCATACCTGATGCAAGAGCAAAGGGGAGATTAGCATAAAGGCCCATTATTATTGTCGTAACACCTGCTGCAATACATGTTGCTGTAACTAAGGCACCCTTGTCCATACCTGTTGTAGATAAAAATGACGGGTTTACAGCTATGATGTAGGCCATTGTGAGGAAAGTTGTAAGTCCTGCTATTACTTCTGTCTTTACCGAGGTGTTGTTTTCCTGTAGCTTAAAGTATTTGTCAAAAAATCCCCTGTTGTCTAAATTAGCTTTCATAGGTTGAGTTTTGGTACTCAAAAAAACCACCCCTTTATATATTTTAATATTTTAATAAGCATTATTTATGCCAACTCCTAACTACATCAATTCAAATTTGAATTTTTTAAATATTTTTAATTATTTATAGAAAAATTCTATTAAGTATAATTTTACCTTATTTTCATTTCTTTTCAATCATTTTTTAAGCTTTTATGACTATTATATTTTTTATCATTTTAATTAATAATCAATTATTATTTTGATAATTTTTATCATTATTATAAATTTACTATATACATATTTCCCCCTTTGAATTCTATTAGTTGAGGTAGTTGAGGGACGGTTACTTATTAATAATATTTTTATGTTAGTTTTGGGTTGTTTGGCGGTTAATAAAATCATTTATGTATTATTGATTTGCTTTCAAGTTTTGGGCTTTTGGGGACGGTTAGTGTGAAAATGTTGCTTTACAAATAAGGAAAAAAGTTCAAGATGAGGGACGGTTACTTATTTCATACACAATATCTGCTAAATTAGGGGGACATGCATAAAATATTATGTCTATTATTTAATATAATAATTAACCGTCCCTCCTGTTACCTCCTGTTACCTTTGACAAACCACAAAATTTTTCATTCCGTCGTTGTGGCTATTTTTTACTCATGCACTGTTACTTATTTGTATAAATATATTAATTTTTTTATTACCCCTGATTTTATATACAATTTATTTAAAATAAGCTGCATTAAAACATCTTTAAAATTTATATACGCCCTACCCTATTCCCCTATTAATTAATCTTTCTCCTTCGCTATGCAATTTACAATATTAAGTAACTGTCCCTCATTTAGTTAAGCTTGGCATGATATTTGCAGATTAATGTTTTGACTAAAAAAATGGTAGGTGATATTGTGAGTAAAGTTAAAAATCTAAAGTGCGTAAAATGCGGCAGTGTGTATCATGAAAAGGACGATTTATATGTATGTCCTAAATGCGGCATTGAAGGAATACTCGATGTTGTTCTTGACTATGATTACATAGAAAAAAATATAAGTAAAAAATATCTAAAAGAAAATAATGATTATTCTATGTGGAGATATCTTCCTTCAATACCTATTGAGGATACTTCCGGTATTCAACCCATTAAGGTAGGATGGACTCCTCTTTATAAGGCTGAAAGGTTAAGTAAAAATTTAAAACTTCCTACTATATATATAAAGGACGATACAAGAAATCCAACAGCTTCATTAAAGGATAGGGCAAGCGCTGTAGGTGTTGCAAAGGCAATTGAACTTGGAAAAAAAGTTATGTGTGCTGCATCAACCGGTAATGCTGCATCTTCTCTTTCAGGTTTTGCCGCCTGTGCGGGAATTGAAAACTATATTTTTGTTCCTGAAACTGCACCTGAAGCTAAAATAACTCAGCTTTTAATATATGGCTCAAAGGTCTTTTTAGTTAAAGGAACTTATGATGAAGCTGTAGACTTATGCTTTGAAGCTGCTGAAAAATTCGGATGGTATAACAGAAGCTGTGCAATAAATCCCTATCTTGTGGAGGGTAAAAAAACTGTTGCATATGAAATTTGCGAGCAGTTAAACTTCAATGTCCCCGATATAGTAGTTATGGCAGTTGGAGATGGATGTTCAATCGCTGGTGCCTATAAAGGTTTCTATGAATGCTTCAGGCTTGGACTTACGGATAAAATTCCAAAGATGGTTGGTGTACAAGCTGAGGGTTCAAACCCAGTTACAAGGGCTGTTGAATCCGGCAAACCGGTGTTCGACTATAAAAAACCTAAAACAATTGCTGATAGCATTTCTGTTGGAATACCGCGAAATGGAATAAAAGCTTTTAATGCTATTAAGGAATCTAACGGGTTTATGATAGATGTATCTGATGATGAGATACTCGATGCCATGAGAATTCTTGCAAGAAATACTGGGGTTTTTGGAGAACCTGCTGGAGTAACAAGCTTTGCAGGAATACTTAAAATGAAGAGGCTTGGAATTCTTGATGATTATGAAAGTATAGCTACTATTGTATCTGGAAGCGGTCTTAAAGACATAAAGAGTGCTTCCCTTGCATGTCCAAAGGGAATTAGCGTAAAACCAGATATAAATGAACTTTATAATATAATTCAAAATTTAAAGGAGGAATAATTATGACTGATAAGATACCTTTTGGTCCAAACTATGAAGAAATGCTAAATCCAAATTTAATAGAGCCTGATGTTAGAGAGAAGGCTTTAAAAGCTTTAACAGAAAATGAGCTGGATCCTATTAATCTTTTTAATATTACTTGGAAGAATAAGGACAATAAAGTTAATGCTTTCGTATTTCCAAAAGAACTTACAGGAGTTGATGCAAACATAGTTGTTCTTCTTGGAAAATACTTCCCGTCTGGCTCGCATAAGGTTGGTCCTGCCTACAGCACTTTAATCGAAGGATGCGTTGATAAGGAAATAAACCCTGGTGAACATACTATACTTGGTCCTTCAACTGGAAATTTTGGAATTGGAGTATCCTATATATGTAACCTTATGGGATATGATGCAAAAGTTATTATGCCCAATAATATGAGCAAGGAAAGATATGAGAGGATTAGAAAATACGGTGCTGATCTTATTTTAACACCAGGAACTGAATCCGATGTAATACTAACCCTTCAAAAAACCCATGAGCTTATGAAAAATCCAAAATATAAAGCTCTTGCACAGTTTGAGCTTTTCCCAAACTACAGGTTCCACAGATATGTTACAGGAAATTCAGCAATAGAGGCTGTTAAAAACATTGGTAATGGAAGAATAGCATGTTTTACATCTGCACCTGGTTCAGCTGGGACAATAGCAGCAGGTGATGAGATAAAGAAGGCATTCCCTGAAGCAAAAGTTGCAGCATTAGAGCCCTATGAATGTTCAACTTTATCAACTGGAGGACGTGGACAGCACAGGATTGAAGGAATTGGTGACAAGATGTGTACCCTGATTCATAACGTTTTAACAACTGACTTTATTGTAAACATATATGATGAACAGACAGTTCAGGGAGTTAAGGTAATACACGATGGAACTGAAGTTTTAGTTAAAATGGGAATGGATAGAAATACTGCAGAGTTCATGAAAGATACCTTTGGTCCATCGGGAATATGTAACGTAATTGGTGCAATTAAGATGGCTAAATATTTAAGACTTGGTCCTGATGATAACGTCGTTACCGTTGCAACCGATGGATTTGATAGATATAATTCAGTAATAGATGATTTAAACAGAAGATACCTTGAAACAGAAAATTTCGTACTTGAAAGATGGGCAAAGGATATATTTCTTGGAGCAGATGAGGAATTAATATTCGATGTAAGAAGAAAAGAAGCAAAAGAAAAGCTGTTTGCACAGAAGGAAAAAGATTGGCTGCCCTTTGGATACACAAAGGAATATCTCGACTCAATGAAGAGCATGGAATTCTGGGAAGAGCAATATTCAAAAATAGAATATTATAATAAAAAAATAAAGGAATTGAGATAAAGCTCTTAATACTTTAATTAGCATAAAATCAGCAAATTATTAACAGACTTATATTAATAATAAACGTTTAAATTTTAAATATCAAAAATCCTATAATACTGTTAAAACCAATTAAAGATTTAAAAACTATACTTATTTATAAAGATAATAAAACTTAAACTTCGCACATTAATTTAACGCTATGAATCTTGAAAATTCAATAATTTTAGGCAATAAACAAGCATGAATCCGCCGTTTTTGGTATAATTGAATTAGCACATACAACTACTAAAAACGGAGGTTCATGCTATGAAAAGTATAACACAAAACTACGTCGATGATAAGAACGTAAATTCTTCAATAATAAATTTTTTTAAAATCTACAAGGTGACATCTATTTTAAAAAGCTCAAATGCATACAAACAGAAAGGTATACCAGTTGCAGCCTTGTTTCAATATCTTTTTACCCTGATTTTTCTAAATCGAAGCATGTACATGAGCATACTTACCGGAAAACATACTGTGGAATTTGCAAAAAATACCATTTACAGATTTTTAAATTCTATTTCTATCAATTGGATGCGTTTCACTTCCTTACTTTCTGCCAAGATTGTCTCAACAACAATTGAAAAACTCACAAATGACGATAGAGTGAATGTATTGATTATTGATGATACTATGTTTGAGCGCAACAGCTCTAAGAAGGTGGAACTGCTGTCTAAGATATATGATCATGCTAAGAAATCATATAAATATGGCTTCCGCCTTTTGACTCTCGGTTGGTCTGACGGAAATACGTTCCTTCCCGTCAACAGTTGTCTCTTATCATCAGAGAATGTGAAAAACAGAGTCGTAGATTCGAAATCTCTTGATAAAAGAACTGCTGGTTATTCCAGAAGATGCTTGGCCCAAACAAAAGCAACTTCTGTCATGCTTGAACTGACAGATCAGGCAAAGTCAGCGGGCTTACCAGCATCATATGTTCTGTTTGATACTTGGTTTTGCTTTCCGGCGTCAATCATCCAAATCAATAGGTCTTGAGGGACGGTTACTTATTTTCACTACCAACATTACAATTACATGAATAAAACCACCTCTAATTTGGGAAAATAATACTAAAAATATAATCTATGTTGGAGGTGGTTTGTCATGCCAAGGCTGGCAAGGCAAAAATCTTATGACTCAATTTTCCATGTTATGGTTAAAAGCATCGTTGAAGCTCCTCTTTTTAAAGATGATGATGATAAAGTAAAGTTTATGGATTTCGTTAAAAAAGCTCAGAACCAGTTCGAGTTTAAGGTGTATTCATACTGTCTTATGGATAATCACGCCCATTTTATTATAGATGCAAACGGTGCAGACATATCAAAGATTATGCACTTTATCAATTATAAGTACGCTATGTACTATAACAAAAGGCATGAAAGAATAGGTCACCTTTTCCATGATAGATTTAAAAGTCTTATTGTTGACAGTGACAGGTATCTTTTTGCTTTAACTGCCTATGTTC
>NZ_FUYH01000034.1 GCF_900167605.1 Caloramator quimbayensis
CTATGTATACTATATATAGTATAAAAGTTTAAAAATAAAAGAGCCACATTCCTGTAGCTCTTTTGATTGAAAATACATGCCATTTATCTCTTTGAGAACTGTGGTGCTCTTCTTGCTTTCTTTAAGCCGTATTTCTTTCTTTCTACCATTCTTGGGTCTCTTGTTAAGAAACCGTTTTTCTTTAATATTGGCTTTAAGTCAGCATCTGACTGAACAAGCGCTCTTGCAATACCATGTCTTATAGCTCCTGCCTGACCTGTGAATCCACCGCCATGAACATCTGCTATAACATCATATTTGCTTAAAAGTCCTGTTACAGTTAAAGGCTGCTTTAATATAACCTTTAAAGTTTCAAGTCCAAAATAATTATCTATATCTCTTTTGTTTATTGTTATTTTTCCTTCACCAGGTACAAGTCTAACTCTTGCTATAGAAGTCTTTCTTCTACCTGTTCCATAGTATTGAACTCTTTCCATCACCGTATCCTCCCTTCAGGCCAAATTAATACTTAAGTTCGAGAACTTCTGGCTTCTGGGCTTCATGATTGTGCACAGGTCCTCTGTAAACTTTAAGTTTTTTGAACATCTTTCTTCCAAGGGGTCCCTTTGGAAGCATTCTTCTTACTGCTTCTTCGATTGCAAGTTCTGGTTTAGTCTGTAAAAGTTTTCTGTATGGAGTTTCCTTTAATCCACCTGGATAAAGTGAGTGATGTCTATATAATTTATCGTCAAGCTTATTTCCAGTTAAAACAACTTTTTCTGCATTGATAACTATAACGAAATCTCCTGTATCAACATTTGGTGTAAATGTTGGCTTATGCTTTCCTCTAAGTATTGTTGCTATCTGGCTTGCCATTCTACCGAGCGTCTTGCCTTCTGCATCAACAACATACCATTTTCTCTTAACATCTTCGGCCTTAGCCATGTATGTTTTCATCGTTTTCCCTCCCTGATTGTACTTGAACTGTTAGTGTAAAACTATATCTATATGATCCGGGGCTAGTGGATCACAATATGCATTTTAACACAATCTATATTGTAATACATACTGCCGGGCGTGTCAAGCTTTATCCTCATTTTTATAATAAACTTTTTCAAGACAAAGCCCTGATGCAGGCGCAGTTTTCCCTGCTCTTTTTCTGTCCTTAGAATCTATAATATCGTTTATATCTTCTGCCTTGATTTTTCCTAATCCTACATCTATAAGAGTCCCGGCTATTATTCTAACCATATTATATAAAAATCCATCTGCTTCAATTTCAAATCTTATATAATCATCAATTTTATCAAGTTTTAAATCTCTTATAGTTCTCACAGATGTTTTTACCGAACTTCCTGTAGATTTAAAAGCACTAAAGTCCTTAGTACCTATAAAATATCCTTCTGCCCTTTTCATCAAGTCAAAATTTAATTCGTAGGGGCAATAGGCTACATAATTTCTCATTATTGCAGGAGGTATTTTCCTGTTTAATAGAGTATAACTATATCTTTTACCGATGCTGCTGTACCTTGCATGAAAATCGAGAGGCATATCCTCAGCGCTTAAAATCACAATATCATGGGGAAGCTTGCTGTTTATTGCAAAGGGAAGCTTTTCAGAGGATATTTTAGTTTCAGTATAAAAATTTGCAACCTGTCCTCTTGCATGCACTCCTGCATCAGTTCTGCTTGAACCTATAAGTTTTACATCCTCATTTATAATATTTTCTATCGCTGATTTTATTGTGCTCTCAATTGATATACCATTCTTCTGGCTTTGCCAGCCGCAGTATTTTGTACCGTCGTATTCTATTATAAGCTTAATATTTCTCATATCGGCCATCGCCTGCTTACTATTGAAATTATCATAAGAAGAATAGTAGCTATTATTGCTGTATAGTCTCTAGCTTCAATTTTAAGCTGTCTGAGTCTGGTTCTTCCTTCTCCTCCCCTGTAACATCTTGCTTCCATTGCAAGGGCAAGTTCATCAGCCCTTCTAAAGGAACTTATAAAAAGCGGAACGAGGATTGGAATAAGACTTTTTGCTCTGTTTATTATGTTTCCTGTTTCAAAATCTGCTCCACGAGCCATCTGTGCTTTCATGATTTTATCTGTTTCATCAAGAAGAGTCGGTATAAATCTTAAGGCTATAGTCATCATCATTGCAAGCTCATGGGCAGGCACTCCTATCCTCTTAAATGGATTAAGAAGCCTTTCAATTCCATCAGTCAATGCAATGGGTGAAGTTGTCAACGTTAAAATCGATGTTCCAACTATTAAAAAAATCAGCCTCAAAACCATGAATATAGCAAGATAAACACCTTTATCCGTTATATTTATAGGACCAATTTTATAAATAGTTGTACCAGGTGTTAATATAGCATTTAATACAGCTGTAAATATTATTATCCAGAGTATTGGTTTTAAGCCCTTAAACAAATATTTAAAGGGTATTTTTGATACCAAAATCGTCAATAAAGTAAAGGCTGCTATAAAAATATATCCTGAAAATTTATTAACAATAAAAAGAATTATTATATACGCAAAGGATAATAATATCTTAACCCTCGGATCAAGCTTATGAACAAAAGAGTCTCCTGGAAGATACTGTCCAATAGTTATATCTTTAATCATTTTTTATCTCTCCTTAAAAGCCTTACAATCTCTTCTTGAGCTTCTTTTACAGTTATAATATCTTCTCGTATGTCAATTCCTCTTTTTCTAAGTTCACGAATTAGATAAGTTACTTGAGGTACTGCAAGTCCTATTTTTTCCAATGTTTCTATCTCTTTAAAAACTTCTCTCGGAGTTCCTGTTAGTATATTTTTCCCTTTATACATAACAATTAATCTGTCAACTAACTTTGCTACATCCTCCATGCTGTGTGAAACAAGTATTACCGTGTTGTTGTACTCCTTGTGAAGTTTCCGTATTTCCTCGAGTATCTCATCTCTACCTTTAGGATCAAGCCCTGCAGTTGGTTCATCGAGAATTAATATTTTAGGCTCCATCGCGAGTATTCCAGCTATTGCTATTCTTCTTCTTTGTCCTCCGCTTAAATCAAAGGGAGATTTATCCTTATATTTTTCAAAGTCTATTCCTACTATTTTAAGAGCTCTTTTTACTCTTTTGAGTATTTCATCATCTGAAAGCCCCAAATTTTGCGGTCCAAAGGCTACATCCTTAAATACAGTTTCTTCAAAAAGCTGATATTCTGGATATTGGAAAACTAATCCTACCTTCTGCCTTATTTTTTTAAGGTTTATACCTTTTACTGTTATATCTTCACCATCTATATATATTTTACCTGAAGTTGGCTTTAAAAGTCCGTTTAACTGTTGTATAAGAGTAGATTTTCCTGAACCTGTATGCCCAATCAGTCCTATGAATTCTCCATCCTTTATTTCAAGGGAAACATCATCTATTGCTGTTTTTTCAAAAGGTGTTCCTGTCATATATTTATATACTAAATTTTCTATTTTAATCGACATATCTCATCCACCATCTCTTCTATAGTGAGTATATCTTCTCTTATGTTAATGTTGCTTTTTCTAAGTTCAAAGGCGAGTTCTGTCATCTCAGGAACATCAAGACCTAATCTTTTAATCTCTTCAACCTTTGAAAAAACATCCCTTGGGCTTCCTTCAAGGACTACTTTCCCTTCCTCCATAACAACGACTCTATCAGCTTCTACAGCCTCTTCCATAAAATGTGTGATTAAAACTATAGTTATTCCTTCTTCTTTATTTAATCTTTTAATTGTATCAATAACTTCTCTTCGGCCAGATGGATCAAGCATAGCTGTAGGTTCATCGAGTATTATGCATTCCGGTCTCATAGCAAGAACTCCCGCAATTGCTACCCTCTGCTTTTGACCTCCCGATAGCAAATGAGGACCATGATGAGCATAATCAAGCATGTTAACTGCTGACAATGATTCATCTACCCTTTTTCTAATCTTCTCCGGCGGAATTCCTAAGTTTTCAGGTCCAAAGGCTACATCTTCTTCTACAATAGTTGCAACTATTTGATTATCAGGATTTTGAAATACCATACCTGCTTTTTGTCTTATATTCCACAGCTTACTGCCATCCTTAGTATTCATACCATCAACTATAACATCACCGCTTGATGGAATGAGTATCGCATTATAATGTTTTGCAAGAGTTGATTTTCCTGAACCGTTGTGCCCTATTATAACGACAAACTCGCCTTTTTTAATATTTAGATTAACTCCTTTTAGAGCAATACCCTTTTCGCTGTTTTCATCATCGGATTTTTTATAGTAAAAGTATATATTATTTGCCCAGAGCATACTGTCTCCCATAATGCGCACCTTCCTAAAAATATTAAGGCATTACATAGCAAAAAGGGATTAAGTATAGGCATGCTTCACTTAATCCCACATGTTTTATACAAGTTCAAGGATTACAGTCTCTGCTGCATCTCCTCTTCTTGGTCCTATTTTAACTATCCTTGTATATCCACCATTTCTATCAGTATATCTTTTTGCTGTTTCGTTAAAAAGCTTATTAACAACTTCTTCTTCTGTTATATATGAAAGAGCCTGCCTTCTTGCATGGAGATCTCCCCTTTTAGCAAGGGTTATCATCTTCTCAGCAATACTTCTAACTTCCTTTGCTCTCATTTCTGTTGTAACTATTCTTCCATCCTCTGACTTAAAAAAGCTTGTTACGAGATTTCTAAGCATAGCTTTTCTCTGGTCTGTTGGACGGCCGAGTTTGCGATATCCTGCCACTTAATATCCCTCCTATTCGTCACTTTTCTTTAAACTTAAGCCAAGTGCCTGTAATTTCTGTTCAACTTCTTCTAAGGATTTCTTTCCAAGGTTTCTAACCTTCATCATATCCTCTTCACTCTTTTGAACGAGTTCCTGAACAGAATTTATACCTGCACGTTTTAAACAATTATATGATCTTACCGATAAATCGAGTTCTTCTATAGTCATTTCAAGAACTTTATCCTTCTTCTCATCTTCCTTTTCAACCATGATTTCAACAGTATCAGCATGGTCAGTAAGGCCAAGGAAAAGCTTGAAATGTTCTATTAATATTTTTGCTGAAAGGCTTATTGCATCATCTGGAGCAATAGTGCCGTTGGTCCAAATCTCAAGAGTAAGTTTATCATAATCTGTGATTTGACCAACACGAGTATTTTCAACATAATAATTTACCCTTTTAACAGGTGTGTAAATTGAGTCAACAGGAATAACTCCTATTGGCTGATTAACTTGCTTGTTTCTTTCTGATGGAACATATCCTCTTCCTTTATCAATGGTAAGTTCCATATAGAGTTTTGCTCCATCGCTTACAGTAGCAATTTCATGGTCACCGTTTATTATTTCTATGCTTCCATCAGTTTTTATATCCTTACCTGTTACCTTTGCAGGCCCTGTTACATCGATAATAGCTGTTTTTGGTTCTTCTCCTTCATACTTAATTGCAAGACCTTTAAGGTTAAGTATTATTTCAACTGCATCTTCCTTTACTCCCGGTACAGTTGAAAATTCATGAAGAACACCATCGATGTTAACTGAAGTTACTGCTGCTCCAGGCAATGAGGATAAAAGTATTCTCCTCATTGCGTTTCCAAGAGTAGTTCCATATCCTCTCTCAAGAGGCTCAACTACAAATTTGCCGTAGGTTCCATCTTCACTCTTTTCAATACATTCAACTTTTGGCTTTTCAATTTCTAACATTTAACTAACCCTCCTTTTTAAATAATTGTATATATATCGAGGGCAACTGATTCTACTAATCAATTATTTGCTATACAACTCAACGATTAGTGTTTCATTAACAGGAATATCTATATCTTCTCTTTGTGGAAGTGCTACAACTTGGCCTTCCATCTTATCTTTATCAACACTTAGCCACTTTGGCACATTTGAAGCAACTTCTGATAATGCTTTAAACTTTTCGCTGCTTCTGCTCTTTTCAGTCACAGCAATAACATCTCCAACTCTAAGTTCATAGGAAGGGATGTTAACCTTCTTACCGTTTACGGTAAAGTGACTGTGTCTTACAAGCTGTCTTGCTTCAGTTCTTGAATTTGCAAATCCAAGTCTGAAAACAGCATTATCAAGTCTTAATTCAAGAAGCCTTAAAAGGTTTTCACCTGTTATACCCTTTTGTCTATCTGCTTCTTCATAGTATTTTCTGAACTGTGATTCAAGAATACCATATATTCTTCTTGCCTTTTGTTTTTCTCTTAGCTGAAGTCCATAGTTAGTAAGTTTCTTTCTATTTTGTCCATGCTGCCCAGGTGCATATGCTCTTCTTGCTATTGCACATTTTTCTGAATAGCATCTATCTCCTTTGAGATAAAGCTTTACACCTTCTCTTCTACAAAGTTTGCAGCTTGGTCCTGTATATCTCGCCATTTACTTTGCACCTCCAATCAATTAGACTCTTCTTCTCTTTGGTGGTCTGCAGCCGTTATGAGGAATTGGTGTTACATCCTTTATAAGGCTTACTTCAAGACCTGCAGCTTGAAGAGCTCTAATAGCTGCTTCTCTTCCTGAACCGGGACCTTTTACATAAACCTCTACACTCTTCATTCCATGATCAACTGCAACCTTTGCTGCTGTTTCAGCTGCCATCTGTGCTGCAAAAGGTGTACTTTTTCTTGAACCTCTAAATCCAAGTCCACCAGCACTGGACCATGAAATTGCATTTCCAGCAGTATCAGTTATTGTTACTATTGTATTATTAAATGTGGACTTAATATGTGCTGCTCCACGATCAACATTTTTTCGTTCTCTCTTTTTTCTTACTTTTTTGCCCTTTGCTTGAGCTGCCATTCTTGTCCCTCCTTATATCTATTACTTTTTCTTGCCACCTATTGCTCTTCTTGGTCCTTTTCTTGTTCTTGCATTTGTCTTAGTTCTCTGACCACGAACCGGCAATCCTCTTCTGTGTCTTAATCCTCTATAGCAGCCAATTTCCATTAATCTTTTTATATTGAGTGCTACTTCTCTTCTTAAATCACCTTCAACTGTGAAATTCTTATCGATATAATCTCTAAGCTTTGCAATGTCATCCTCTGAAAGGTTCTTAACTCTAACGTCTGGATTTACACCGGTTTCACTAAGTATCTTATTTGCACTTGGTCTTCCAATGCCGTATATATAAGTCAGAGCTACTTCTATTCTCTTTTCTCTTGGTAAGTCAACACCAGCTATTCTAGCCATTGAGTATTCACACCTCCTGTAATCTTCAAATACCTACTACATATAATTTATTATGTTATCACCGAAGAAGTCCTTCAGTGCAGCCGCGCATTTTTAACCCTGCTTTTGTTTATGCTTTGGGTTTTCACATATAACCATTACTCTACCATGTCTCTTTATTATTTTGCACTTTTCACATATTGGTTTTACTGATGGCCTAACCTTCATGGTTATCCCTCCTTATCACTTTGCTCTCCATATAATTCTTCCACGGGACAAATCATAGGGCGATATTTCAACCGTTACTTTATCTCCTGGAAGTATCCTAATAAAGTTCATTCTAAGTTTTCCTGATATATGTGCAAGAATTTTATGCCCATTTTCTAATTCTACCTGAAACATCGCATTTGGTAAAGCCTCTAATACTGTTCCTTGTAGTTCTATTACATCATCCTTTGACATAAGGTAATCAAACCTCCTTAAATAAACCCATTGATTGCAGACTTTTTCTAATATCTGCATCAGTAATCCGCTTGCCTTGTAAGAGTTTCTCTCTAATGTCCTGCGCAAATTTATCATGGCAAACAAGATGCAATATTTTCTTCTTCTTAGGGGTGCTAACCTTTCTTAAATCTCCATCAGATATAAGCACATAATTTTTATCAACAATGCCTATAACAACGAAGTATCTTCCTTTATCCCTTCCTGCTCTTGAATGCACTATTTGTCCCAGGGTCACATCTTCCATAAATTCCACCTCATCTATATTAGAGTCAAAATTTCCGGACCATTATCAAGTACTACAATAGTATTTTCATAATGCGCTGAAGGTTTCCCATCATAAGTTAAAACAGTCATTATCTCAGAGCACCCGTCAAATCTTTCTTTAACTGCAAAGGTACCCATATTAACCATAGGTTCTATCGCAAGTGCCATGCCCTTTAAAATTTTAGGACCTCTTCCTGCCTTGCCATAGTTTGGAACAGCAGGTTCCTCGTGCATTTCCTTACCTATACCATGGCCCACATAATCTCTAACAACTGAAAATCCAAAGGATTCTACATATTTTTGAATCGCATTAGATATATCACCTATTCTATTCCCAACTATTGCATACTTTATTCCTATAAAAAAGCTTTCCCTGGTAACATCTATTAATTTTTGCATCTCTGAAGAAATCTGACCAACTGGAAACGTTCTTGCAGCGTCTCCATGAAAGCCGTCAAGGTAGGCTCCACAGTCTACACTTACGATGTCTCCTTCCTGAAGAACTCTATCCTTAGGAAGTCCATGAACAACTTCTTCATTTATTGAAGTACAAAGGGTTGCCGGAAACCCGCAATACCCTTTGAAGGAAGGACGGGCTCCGCACCTTAAGATATATTCTTCTGCAATCCTATCAAGTTCTCTTGTGGTAATTCCAGGTTTAATTACCTCTTCGATTTTTGCCAAAGTTTCAGCAACAATTCTGCCCGACTTTCGCATTTTATCGATTTCACTACCGGATTTTAAATAAATCATTTATTACCGCTCCCTAATATGCTGCAGATGTCGCTAAAGACCTTTTGAATATCTTGTTCACCATTTATATTATATAGTATTTGTTTATTTTTATAGTAATTAATCAACGGTTCTGTCTGTTTTCTATATACTTGTAATCTGTTTGTTACAGTTTCAATGCTGTCATCAGGTCTTTGAATCAACTTTCCTTCGCATAAATCACAAATTCCATCTTCCTTTGGCGGATTAAAAATCATATGGTAGCTTGCACCGCAGGCAGTGCAAACTCTTCTTCCTGTGAGTCTTTTTATTAATTCCTCCTCAGGAACTTGTATGTTAATTACAAACTCTACTTTTTTATCTTGCATTTTAAGCACTTTATCAAGGGCATCAGCCTGTTCTATTGTTCTTGGGAAACCATCAAGTAAAAAACCTTTAAAACAGTCATCCTGTTTTAATCTATCTTCCACAATAGCTACAGTAATATCATCAGGAACAAGATATCCCTTATCGATATACTCCTTAGCTGTAACGCCAAGGGGAGTCTTTTCTTTGATATTTTTTCTAAATATATCGCCTGTCGAAATATGCGGTATACTGTATTTTTCTTGGATTTGCTTCGCCTGCGTTCCCTTACCTGCACCTGGAGGCCCAAGAAGAACAATATTCATACCCACTCATCTCCACTTTCAATTATTTTAAAAATCCTTCATAATGTCTCATCACAAGCTGTGCCTTTATCTGTTTATCAATTTCCATTGCTACACCAACAACGATTAGTACTGCAGTACCTCCAAATTGAAGGTTACCAAATTTCGTTGCTTGTGCAAGTATAATAGGAATTACAGCTATAATTGCTGCAAATACACCTCCTATTATAGTCATCCTTGTAACTACTCTTGTTAAATATTCTTCTGTAGGCTTTCCTGGACGAAGACCTGGTACAAAGCCTCCGCTCTTTTGAAGATTTGAAGCAACTTCTTCAGGTTTAAATGTAATAAGTGTATAGAACCATGTAAAGAATACAACAAGAATTGCATATATTATAGGATATATAGGTTTTTTAGAGCTCAACCATCCTGACTCGAAAACCTGACGCCATGGGTTGGTTGGATCTAAAAACAATTGTGTTATTATCAATGGGAATTGCATAAATGAAATTGCAAAAATTATAGCAATAACACCTGCTGAATTAACGTTTATTGGAATATGAGTACTTTGACCGCCATAGGTCTTAATTCCAACTTTTCTTTGGGCATACTGTACTGGAATCCTTCTCTCTGCAAGATCCATAACTACTACAGCTACAACTATTGCAACTGCAAATGCTAAAAGAAGAACAACTTCTACTATATTTACAGTTCCACCTTTTAATAATGTACCTATTTGTACTCCAATTGCAGGTATTCTTGCAAGTATTCCAGCAAAGATTATTAGTGATGAACCATTACCTACACCATATTCTGTAATTTTCTCTCCGAGCCACATTACAAAAGTTGAACCTGCAACTACTGTTATAATTATTAAAATAAACAGCAGCCATGATTCACTAACAAGTGCCCCATTATTTCTCAGGTACATTGAAATACTAAAGGCTTGAAGCAATCCAAATACGACTGCTCCATACCTTGTATATTCCTGTATCTTTCTTCTTCCTTCCTCGCCTTCCTTTGAGAGTTGCTCTAGGCTTGGAATTGCAATTGTAAGAAGACTTACTATAATCGATGAGTTAATGTATGGAACGATACCCATCGCAAAAATACTGAAGTCTCTAAAGGCACCTCCTGATATGATATCAAGGAAGCCAAAGAGCATTCCTGTATCTACCATTTGCCTTATTACATCTGTTCTTATTCCTGGAACAGGAATGAATATACCTAATCTATATACAGCAAGCAATATTAATGTTATTATTATTTTTTTTCTTAAATCTTGAATTTTCCAGGCATTACGTAAGGTTTTAAACATATTAAATCACCTCTACTTTACCTCCAGCAGCTTCAATTTTCTCAGCAGCTGACTTTGTAAATTTGTGGGCTTTTACATTTAGACTCTTTGTGAGTTCACCGTTCCCAAGTATCTTTACTCCGTCCATTAAATTCTTTACGATTCCAAGCTTTTTAAGAAGTTCTGGGGTAACTTCGGTTCCGTTGTCAAATTTATTTAATACTTCAACATTAACTTCAGCGTATTCTTTAGCAAATATATTTGTAAAGCCTCTCTTTGGAAGTCTTCTTTGAAGCGGCATCTGACCTCCTTCAAAGCCTGCTCCTTTTCCTGCACCAGAACGTGCTCCTGCACCCTTTTGACCTCTACCTGCTGATTTTCCAAGTCCAGCAGCACTACCTCTACCTTTTCTCTTAGGCTCCTTATTTGTTCCGGGAGCTGGTCTTAATTCATGAAGTTTCATTTCAGCACCTCCCTCTTATACTCTCTCAACTTTTAACATATAATTTACCTTGTTAATCATTCCCATTATTTCAGGAGTTTCCTCATGCTCTACAGTGCTACCTATTTTATTTAAGCCAAGAGCTTTTATTGTTGCTATGTGGTCTTTTTTTCTTCCAATAGTGCTCTTTAAAAGAGTTACTTTTACCTTAGCCATGGTACTCCCCCCTAACCTAGTATCTCTTCAACAGTCTTTCCTCTGAGTCTTGCTATTTCCTCAGCTGTTCTCAATTTAGAAAGACCATCCATAGTCGCATTTACCATGTTCTTTGCATTGTTTGAACCAAGAGACTTTGCTCTAACGTCTTTAATTCCAGCAAGTTCAAGAACCGCACGAACTGGACCACCGGCTATAACTCCAGTACCTTCCTTTGCTGGCATTATAAGAACCTTACCTGCTCCATATTCTCCAACTGTCTCATGAGGAATAGTGTTTTCAAGTAAAGCAACCTTTATAAGATTTTTCTTCGCGTCTTCTATTCCTTTTCTGATTGCTTCAGGTACTTCAGCTGCTTTTCCAAGTCCTACACCAACATAGCCTTTTCCATCTCCAACTACAACTAGAGCACTAAATCTGAAGTTTTTACCACCCTTAACAACCTTAGCAACTCTATTTATATATACTACCTTTTCTTTAAGGTCTAGCTTGCTAGGATCAATTCTCATCTATTTCCCTCCTTCTCATTTTAGAACTCAAGTCCAGCCTGCCTTGCAGCTTCTGCAAGTTCCTTTACTCTTCCGTGATATATATAACCGCTTCTATCAAAAACAACCTTAGTTATTCCCTTTTCAAGAGCTTTCCTAGCAACTAATTCACCAACTGCTTTAGCTGCTTCCTTGTTGCTACCTGCACCTATCTTTTCCTTTATCTCTTTATCAAGAGAAGATGCAGCTACTAATGTATTTCCTAAATCGTCATCTATTATTTGAGCATATATATGCTTTTCACTTCTAAAAACGTTTAATCTTGGTCTTTCATTAGTGCCATAAACCTTCTTACGAACTCTGAGATGTCTTTTTTCTCTTTGTTCACTTCTGGATGGCTTATTGATCATTCAAGCTCACTCCCTTCCATTATTTCTTACCAGTCTTACCTTCCTTACGTCTAATAACTTCATTTGAATATTTAATACCCTTACCTTTATATGGTTCTGGTTCTCTTACGCTTCTAACAACAGCAGCCACTTGACCAACTACTTCTTTATTGATACCTTTAACGATAACTTGTGTTGGAGCTGGAACATCAAATTCTATTCCTTCAACTGGCTCTATTTCAACTGGATGTGAATATCCAACGTTTAAAACAAGCTTCTTTCCTTGCTTTGCTGCCTTATAACCAACACCAACTAATTCTAATGTCTTTTGATATCCTTCAGTAACACCAACAACCATGTTCTTTATTAAAGCTCTTGTTAATCCATGAAGAGCTCTATTTTCTTTTTCATCGTTTGGTCTTGTAACTACTACTTTCCCATCTTCTACTTTTATATTTATAACCTTGCTCATTTCCTTTGTAAGTGTTCCCTTTGGTCCCTTTACAGTTACAACGTTATTTCCATCTATTGAAACTGTAACACCCTGAGGAAGAGCAATCGGAAGTCTACCTATTCTTGACATGTTTGCACCTCCTATCAATCGTTATTACCAGATGTAGCAGATAACTTCTCCACCTACTCCTAATTTTCTTGCTTCTCTATCAGTCATAACTCCCTTTGAAGTTGATATTATTGCTATTCCAAGTCCGCCAAGAACCTTTGGTATATTGTCCTTTTCTACATATACTCTAAGTCCTGGCTTTGATATTCTCTTAAGTCCAGTTATTACTCTTTCCTTATTTGAACCATATTTTAAAGAAAGTTTTAACATTGGAACTGAACCATCAACATACTCTTCCATACCGCTCAAGTAACCTTCGTTTACTAATATTTCGGCAATAGCTTTCTTCATTTTTGAGGCTGGAACCTCGATGTTTTCGCGTTTTACTATATTTGCATTTCTGATACGTGTTAGCATATCAGCAATTGGGTCAGTCATAACCATATTTACTGCCTCCTTTCATATTAACCTAATTACCAACTTGCCTTCTTGCATCCTGGAATTTCTCCTTTGTATGCAAGTTCTCTAAAGCATATTCTGCAAATACCATATTTTCTAAGCACTGCATGTGGTCTTCCACAAATTCTGCATCTTGTATAGGCTCTTGTTGAGAATTTAGGTTCTCTCTTCCATTTTTCAATCATTGCTTTGCGTGCCACGATTTTCCCTCCTTTTTACTGTGCAAAAGGCATACCAAGAAGCCTTAAAAGTTCTTTAGCTTCTTCATCTGTCTTTGCTGTGGTAACGAAAATTATATCCATACCTCTTACTTTCTCTACCTTATCATATTCAATTTCAGGGAATATCAGCTGTTCCTTAACACCAAGGGAATAATTTCCTCTGCCATCAAATGCTTTGTTTGAAACTCCCTTAAAATCTCTAACTCTTGGAAGAGCAACATTGAATAGCTTATCAGCGAATTCATACATCTTTGCTCCTCTTAATGTAACCTTACAGCCTATTGCCATGCCTGCTCTTATCTTAAAATTAGAAACAGCCTTTTTTGCTCTTGTTACAACAGCCTTCTGTCCAGCAATAAGTGTCATATCGCTAACTGCAGCATCAAGAAGTTTTGGGTTATCCTTAGCTTCGCCTACACCCATGTTTAAAATGATTTTTTCAAGCTTTGGAACCTCCATGACGCTTTTATAATTAAACCTCTCAAGTAGAGCTGGTACTACCTCTTTTTCGTATTTCTCCTTAAGTCTTGGTATCATTTTGTAAACCTCCTTTCATGGTTTAGAATGTCTCATGACAATGCTTGCAAACCCTAACCTTTGCTCCATTTTCAAGTATTTTATATGAAACTCTTGTTGCCTTGTTGCAATTCTTGCAATATAACATTACATTTGATGCATGAATAGGAGCTTCTTGATGAATTATTCCTCCCTCTCTATTCTTTGCATTTGGCTTTTGATGTTTTGTAACTATATTTACACCTTTAACAATTACTCTTCCATCTTTAGGCATTGCCATCAAAACTTCGCCTTTTTTATCCTTATCCTTACCGGAGATTACAACAACTGTGTCTCCCCTTTTAACATGTAATTTATTCATCTCAAGTCACCTCCCTGGTTATAGTACTTCAGGTGCAAGTGAAAGAATTTTTGTAAATTCTTTATCTCTCAATTCCCTTGCTACAGGTCCGAAAATTCTTGTTCCCTTTGGAGTTTTATCTTCTTTTATTATAACAGCTGCATTTTCATCAAACTTTATATATGAACCATCCGCTCTTCTTAATCCTTTTACGGATCTAACTATTACAGCCTTTACAACATCTCCCTTTTTAACAACACCTCCGGGTGTTGCACTTTTAACACTGGCTACTATAATATCACCAATATTACCATACCTTCTTAATGATCCACCTAATACACGGATGCACATTATTTCCTTTGCACCGGAATTATCTGCAACCTTAAGTATAGTCTGTTGCTGAATCATACTTAAACCTCCCTTCGATTGCTATATTATTTAGCCCTCTCAATGATTTCAACAAGTCTCCATCTCTTATCTCTGCTAAGTGGCCTTGTTTCCATTATTTTTACTGTATCACCAATTTTAGCATCATTGTTTTCATCATGCGCTTTAAACTTTGTTGTTCTATTTACAGTCTTACCATAAAGTGGATGACTAACCTTTGTTTCAACAGCAACAACAATTGTCTTTTCCATTTTATCTGAAACAACTTTACCTATTCTAACCTTTTTATGTCCTCTCTCCACAGGCCTAACCTCCCTTCATTACTTTTGAGCAGCCTTAAGCTCTTTTTCCTTTATAACAGTCTTTAATTGAGCTATGGATTTCTTTACCTCTCTGATTCTCATTGGGTTTTCCAGCTGACCAGTCGCAAGCTGAAATCTCAAATTAAAGAGTTCAGCTTTTAGCTCTCCAACTTTCTTTTGAAGTTCTGCCGCAGTATTCTCTCTCATTGTATTTAATTCATTAGCCTTCATTTACTTCACCACCCATTTCCTCGAAGTCCTTCCTGGTCACAAACTTTGTCTTAACAGGAAGTTTGTATGATGCAAGTCTCATTGCCTCCCTTGCAACTTCTTCGCTGACACCTGAAAGTTCAAAAAGTACTCTGCCTGGCTTTACAACTGCTACCCAAAACTCTGGTGAACCTTTACCGGAACCCATACGAGTTTCAGCTGGTTTTTGTGTAACTGGCTTATCTGGGAATATCTTTATCCAAAGCTTTCCGCCTCTTTTTATATATCTGTTAATAGCTACTCTGGCAGCTTCTATCTGATTGCTCTTAACCCATGCTGGCTCTAATGCCATAATTCCGAAATCTCCATAAGCAAGAAAATTACCTCTTGTTGCCTTTCCTTTCATTCTGCCACGCATAACCTTACGATGCTTTACTTTTTTAGGCATTAACATGATGTGTTCCTCCTTCCTGTAAACGGCTATATATTTGCTGCCTCATTCTCAACAACTGCAGCATTGTCTTTGTTAGTTTTCTTCTTTGGTAATACTTCTCCTTTGTATATCCAAACCTTAACTCCAAGTTTTCCATAAGTTGTATGTGCTTCAGCAAATCCGTAATCGATGTCAGCTCTTAATGTTTGAAGTGGTATTGTTCCTTCATGATAATGCTCAGTTCTCGCAATTTCTGCTCCGCCAAGTCTTCCTGCTACTGATGTCTTAACACCCTTAACTCCAAATCTCATTGCTCTTGATATTGCCTGCTTCATAGCTTTTCTAAAGGATACTCTCTTTTCAAGCTGAAGAGCAATATTTTCTGCAACAAGCTGAGCATCAGTTTCTGGATTTTTAACTTCAACGATATTTATTAATACGTTCTTCTTTGCAATTTTTTCAACGTCTTTCTTTAATTCTTCAACTCCTGCTCCACCTTTTCCAATTATTATTCCTGGTTTTGCAGTGTGAATGTTTATTTTAACCCTATTTGCTGTTCTTTCAATAACTATTCTTGATATACCAGCAACATAAAGCTTTGCTTTTATGAAATCTCTTATTTTATTATCTTCAATAAGCAGGTCAGCAAAATCTCTGTCCTTAGCATACCATTTTGCATCCCAGTCTTTAATTATTCCAACTCTTAAACCATGTGGATTTACTTTCTGTCCCACGCTTTAACCCTCCTTCTTTAGGTTATGCTCTTTCCTTTAGAACTATTGTTATGTGGCTAGTTCTCTTTAAAATTCTAAAAGCTCTTCCTTGAGCATGAGGTTGAAATCTTTTTAATGTTGGACCCTGATTTGCATAGGTCTCAGCAACAAAAAGTTTTGATACATCCATTTGATGATTATTTTCAGCATTTGCCATAGCAGACTTTAAAAGCTTCTCAACAACTGCTGCTGCAGCTCTTGGTGTGTGCTTTAAAATAGCCATTGCTTCGCCAACGTTTTTTCCTCTTATAAGGTCAAGTACAACTTTAACCTTTCTTGGCGACATTCTAACGTATTTAGCATGCGCTTTAGCTTCCATTTAAGTGCCTCCCTTCATCACCTTACTTTAGATGACTTTTCAGTATCATCGTGTCCTTTAAAAGTTCTTGTAGGAGCAAATTCTCCAAGCTTGTGTCCTATCATATCTTCAGTTATATAAACTGGAACATGCTTTCTACCATCATATACAGCAATTGTGTGCCCTACCATTTGAGGAAATATAGTTGAACTTCTTGACCATGTCTTTATAACTTTCTTTTCACCAGCTTTATTCATTTCAACTATTTTCTTCATGAGAGCTTCCTGAACAAACGGCCCTTTTTTAATTGATCTACTCAATTTATATGCCTCCCTTCATACTACATAAAGGATAATACATCAGGAAGCAGAGTACATAGTAACCTATGCCTCCTGCCCCCTTACTATTTCCTCTTCTTAACAATAAACTTATCAGAATATTTATCGTGCTTTCTTGTCTTGTATCCAAGTGTTGGTTTACCCCATGGAGTAAGTGGTCCTGGATGTCCTATAGGTGATCTACCTTCACCACCACCATGTGGATGGTCTACTGGGTTCATTACAGAACCTCTAACAGTAGGTCTGATACCCTTATGTCTTATTCTACCAGCTTTTCCCCAATTAATAAGTTCATAATTCAGGTTTCCAACTATACCTATAGTTGCTTTACAGTCAAGTCTTACTAATCTAACTTCACCGCTTGGAAGTCTAACCTGTGCATAGCTTCCTTCTTTAGCCATAAGCTGAGCTGCTCCGCCTGCTGCTCTAACAAGCTGGCCTCCCTTGCCTGGATAAAGTTCAATGTTGTGTATCATTGTACCAACTGGGATATTCTTTAAAGGAAGCGCATTTCCAACTTTAATGTCAGCTGTTTCTCCTGACATTACTGTATCTCCAACCTTTAAAGTATCTGGAGCTATTATATATCTCTTTTCACCATCCACATATGTTAAAAGAGCTATGAATGATGTTCTGTTTGGATCGTACTCTATTGCAGTAACTTTTGCAGGTACACCATCCTTATCTCTCTTGAAATCTACGAGTCTGTATTTTATCTTAGCTCCACCGCCTCTATGGCGAACAGTTATTCTTCCATAGGAATTCCTTCCTGAATTCTTCTTTAAGGTTACTAATAAGGATTTTTCAGGATCCTTTTTAGTTATTTCTTCAAAAGTCAATACTGACATGCCTCTTCTTCCTGCAGAAGTTGGCTTGTATTGTTTTATACCCATTACTGTTCCCTCCTTTTCTACGCTTATCTGACACTCGTCAATAACAGCTTTTTATCTATCTGATTATGCATTAAATCCTTCAAAGAACTCTATTGACTTGCTGTTTGCAGTAAGCTTAACGATAGCTTTCTTGTAATCAGCTCTTCTTCCAACGTGAACTCCAACTCTTTTTACTTTGCCTTCATAGTTCAAAGTTTTAACGTCTTCAACGTTTACTCCGAATATTTCTTCTACAGCTTTTTTAATCATTGATTTGTTTGCATTTGGATGAACCAAGAAGGTGTATTGCCTGTCAGCCATCTGATTCATGGACTTTTCAGTTATAACAGGTCTTAAAATTATATCATAATTTGTAAGTTTCATTATGCGTACACCTCCTCAACTTTCGAAGCTGCATCCTTTGTTATTATGAATTTCTCATATTTTAAAATATCATAAACATTTAAATTGTTTACTGGAACTATATGAGCTCCTTCTATATTTCTAACTGACTTATATAAAACTTCATCTGATTCTTTAACTACGATTAAAGTTTTGCATGCATCAAATTTTTTGAGCATTTCTGCTATTGTTTTTGTCTTTGGAGCATCAAGTTTAAGTTCATCAAGAACTACTATCTGATTTTCTTGAACCTTTGATGATAATGCTGACTTTAATGCAAGTCTTTTAATTTTCTTTGGAACTGTATAGCTGTAATCTCTTGGCTTTGGAGCGAAAACAATTCCACCATGTGTCCATTGAGGTGATCTTATAGAGCCTTGTCTTGCTCTACCTGTTCCCTTCTGTCTCCATGGCTTTATGCCACCTCCACTAACCTCAGCTCTTGTTAACGCTGACTGAGTTCCCTGTCTCTTATTTGCAAGCTGCATCTTAACAACCTGATGCATAGCTTCTTTATTTACTTCAACACCAAATACAGCATCGGAAAGTTCAATCTCTCCAATCTGCTCTGCATTTATATTATATAAAGCTACTTTAGGCATTTTACATCCTCCTTTCCATCAAAATTAAGCCTTAACGGAATCCCTGATTATTACTAGGCCTTTCTTTGGTCCAGGAACGGCTCCCTTTATAAGTATTAGATTTCTTTCCGCATCTACTCTTACAACCTCAAGGTTTAATATTGTAGACTTCACATTTCCCATATGTCCTGGCATGTGCTTATTCTTAAATGTTCTTGATGGGAATGATGACGCACCCATTGAACCTACTGATCTGTGGTATTTAGAACCGTGGGACATTGGTCCTCTGTTAGCGTTCCATCTCTTTATAACACCTTGATATCCTTTACCCTTTGAAGTTCCTGTAACATCAACCTTATCTCCAACTTGGAATACATCAGCCTTTATTTCGCTTCCAACTTCAAGTCCTGATATATCTTCAAGTCTTAATTCCTTTATGAATCTCTTTAACTTTAAATTAGCTTTTTCGAATTGGCCTTTAACTGGTTTTGTTAAAAGCTTCTCCCTTATATCTCCGAATCCAATCTTAACAGCATTATATCCGTCTGTTTCAACTGTCTTCTTTTGAATTACAACGTTTGGACCAGCTTCTATAACTGTAACTGGAACAACCTTTCCCTGTTCGTTGAAAATCTGTGTCATACCTAACTTTCTTCCAACAATAGCTTTTTTCATGCTGTGCACCTCCTTAAATTATCAGCGGAATGCATAAATTGCATTCATAATAAATACAGATTATAACTTAATTTCGATATCTACACCAGCAGGCAAATCGAGTTTCATTAGAGAATCAACTGTTTTTTGAGTTGGATTCAATATGTCGATAAGCCTCTTATGTGTTCTAATTTCAAACTGTTCTCTTGAATCCTTATACTTATGAACAGCTCTTAAAATTGTAACCACATCCTTTTCTGTTGGCAGTGGTACTGGACCTGAAACATTAGCACCTGTCTTCTTTGCTGTTTCAACTATTTTTTGAGCTGAAGCATCAAGTAAATTATGATCGAATGCCTTTAATTTGATTCTGATTTTTTGTTTTGCCATAAAACTTACCCTCCTTTTCATCGCACGCTTTATTTTTACTACGCACGACGAAAGCTGTTCTGTACACTATTCCGGGTGTGTCTTTATAAATGGACACAAACTAAGACAGTGCAGAACCTTCGTCGCCCGATTCTAAGATCCGGACATTCTCCACAAGAATTCCCCGCACTGCGGCAACCTCTTGCTTCATCGCAGTCCAAGCACTTTACAACTCTTATATTTTACAATATTATTTAAAAAAATACAATAGCAATATATTAATTTATCGTAAAAAATAACAGGGAGGTTTTCCCTCCCCTAATTATTACTCAAGAATCTTAGAAACAACGCCAGAACCTACTGTTCTTCCGCCTTCTCTGATAGCGAATCTTAAACCGGGTCTTTGACAGTTGCAATACAAAAAAAGTGCCTTAAAGCCTTGATACAGGCTTATTTTTTTGTCAAATTTTAAATTTTCATAGTGCACAATG
>NZ_FUYH01000036.1 GCF_900167605.1 Caloramator quimbayensis
CTTATTTGAAGCATAAATGCAAACAAAACTACAAATGTAATCGTTGAAATTTCAAATGGGGATTTCACTCTTTTTTTATTTAAGGTATTGATTTTTTCTCCAAGATGATATACTTTAGAAAAGTAAGTGAGCATTTGTTTTAAATAACTTTTGTTCATTTCATCAGCATCCTTTTTATGTTTGTTTGTGGTAAAACTATTATAAAAAGGATGCTTTCTTTATGCAATTTTTTTCTCTATATTTTCCAGTAAAAATCGGAAAATACCTAATTTCTACTTACTATTTCTTAACCATTATAAATCAACGGGCTTATCGCCCTAAAAATTTTCAAGTGCGAAATCTCTGGCATAATAAGGCTTTCATTAAAATCAATAGATTTTGAAGGAAAAATTAAATTAATATCTTTGCTTGATGGGGACGTTAAAAATTCTATATCAATAGAAGATCCCAGATTAGGTTCAGGAATATTAGACAGGGCTTTTTTAATTAATGATAAAGGAATAGATAAAGATATATTAAAAATGCAGATAAAAACAAAAAATTCAGGACTTAGGCTTTTATGTACATCAAAAAATATATTAAAAGGCAGCAATGATTGTATATCTTATGATTATAAAGAAGAATATAAAATAGGCATCTGCTATGAATTTAATATAAAAAAATCTCAACAAATATTGTTTAATAAATATATAGTTTATATAACTTCGAGGGACTGCTGTGAGCATGATATGGATGATATCAGCAGCAAAATATTGAATGAAGCCTTAAATAAAGGATTTGAAGAAATTAAAACTGAGCAGATAGGATATATGAAGGATTTTTGGTACAAATCAGATGTTGAAATAAAGGGAAATTTGTATCTTCAGCAGGGAATAAGATTTAATATGTTCCACCTTTTACAGTCAACTGGAAAGGATGGAAAAACAAATATAGGTGCAAAGGGTTTAACTGGGGAAGGATATGAAGGACATTATTTTTGGGATACAGAAATGTACGTTATTCCATTTTTTACCTATACAAAACCTGAAATAGCACGAAAACTTTTAGAATATAGATATAATACTTTAGATAAAGCAAGAGAGCGCGCAAGGCAGATGTCCCATGAAAAAGGAGCTCTCTTTCCCTGGAGGACTATAAATGGAGAGGAATGCTCTGCATATTTTCCTGCATCTACCGCACAGTATCATATAAATTCAGACATAGCTTATGCAATTAAAAAATATGTTGAGGCCGCAGAAGACTTTGATTTTTTAAGGGAAATGGGAGCAAAGATTGTATTTGAAAGTGTCAGGATTTTTGCTGATATATGCCACTTTGTTGAGAATAAAGGCTATTGTATTGATGGTGTCACTGGTCCTGATGAATATACAGCAATTGTTAATAACAATGCCTATACAAATATTATGGCAAAGGAGCATTTAAAATACGCCTTTGACACAGCAATGCTCCTAAAAGAAAAATATATAAGCGATTTTAACAATATAAAAAACGAACTATGTCTTGAAGATGATGAAATAGATAATTGGAAAACTATCTCTGATAATATGTATATACCCTATGATAACAATCTTAAAATTCATCCGCAGGATGATACATTCCTTAGCAAAAAAATATGGGACTTTGAAAATACTCCAAAGGAAAAATATCCTCTTTTATTAAACTATCATCCTCTTGTAATTTACAGGCACCAGGTGTGCAAGCAGGCTGACTGGGTTTTAGCCCTGTTTTTATTCAGCGAAAAATTTACTATAGAGCAAAAGAAACGGGACTTTGAATATTATGAAAAAATCACAACCCACGATTCTTCCCTTTCTCCCTGTATTTTCAGCATAGCTGCCTGCGATGTAGGATATATCGATAAAGCCTATGATTACTTTATAAAAACCGCACGAATGGATTTAGACGACAATCACGGAAATACAAAAGACGGTATTCATGCTGCAAACATGGCAGGCTCATATATGGATATAGTATTCGGATTTGGAGGTTTTAGAGTCTTTGAGGATAAAGTCTTCTTCAAACCTGCCCTCTTAGGTTCATGGCAAGGATATTCATTTAAAGTAAATTACAAAAAAAGACTTATAAAAGTATCCGTTGATATGAAAAAGGTCTGCTTTGATTTAATTGAAGGAGAGGATTTAACCGTTTTCTGCTATGATAATGAGCTAAAACTTTCAAAGAACAACCCCTATATAGTTGATATAATGCGCTAACCCCTATTTAAAATATATTATTAAAGGCTGCCTACATCTTGGCAGCCTTAATAATATAAAGATATTTATTTTCTATGGCTTGTACTAATATATTTCAAAATCAGATCATCGAGTTTCTGGCTTATTGATACAATTTGAGGGGCAATAAGTTTATCATTTTTATTTATGAGTTCCTCAAGTTCCATCTTTAAACTTTCTATCTGGGTTTTAAAATATTCGGGACTATTGTTATTTGACAAATCTCCAAAGTCCTTCATAATCATTCACCCCTTCATATTTTTATACATTTTCTTCCTCTGTTAGTTTAATTATACACGATAATTATTATTAAATAAACATTTTTTTCTTTTTTTAACATATACTTAACATTCATGGCAATTAGTTATATATTTTGTAATTTGTTTAAAAATTCTTCATAGCAGCAAAACAAAGCTTCCTGCTGTAGGAATTTATACAGGAAGCATTGTTTATATTCTATTATGCCCTATTACTATATCCTTGCATAAATATACACTACATCGTTTTTTCTACACATTCAACAAGTTTTTCAGCTACATACTGTGCATCCTCTAATGTAAGGATTGAATATAGAGGCAGCGATATTTCATTTTTATACTGGTCATAGGCGTTTGGATAATCTTCTATCTTATATCCGAGGTTCCTATACAATGTAAGCATTGGGAGAGGAATAAAGTGAACGTTTGTTGCTATGTCCATATCCGCCATCATCTGTATAACCTGATTTCTCTTCTCCTCATCAAAACCCCTTATCCTTAAAGGATATAGATGGTAGCATGTTTCCTTAATGCTGTCCTTTGCAAAAGGAATTATTGCCCACTCTTTTTTAGAAAGAATATCGTTATAAATGTTAACGATTTGCCTTCTTTTGCTTAGCATCTCATCAAACCTTCTAAGCTGAACTATTCCAATTGCAGCCATTATATCAGTCATGTTGCATTTTAATCCATCGGTTAATATATCATATTTCCAAGCCCCAGCCTTCATCTTTGAAAGTGCATCCTTAGTCTGTCCCTGAAGAGCTGTATATTTAAACTCTTTATATAAATCTTCTTTTCCTTTAAAATTGTTATTATTATATGTAATAGCTCCTCCCTCTGCAGTAGTAAGATTTTTTACTGCATGGAAAGAGAATACATGAAAGTCCATCTGCCCTCCAACTTTTTTGCCTTTGTATTCTGCACCGAAGGAATGGGCTGAATCTGATATCAATATAATATCTTCCCTTTTTTTAGCCTTTAAAACCTGTCTTAATTTATCATAGTCTACAGGAACGCCTGCAATGTCTACAGAAATTATAGCCTTGGTATTTTCAGTTATAGCATCATAAACTCCCTGCTCATCAATTAGAAAACTATCCCTTTTTACATCAACAAATTTAGGTTTAATTCCTCTGTGAAGTATTACATTTGAAGTTGCTGTATAGGTATAGGGAGTTGTAATAATCTCATCATTTCCTCCTATATCAAACACCTTTAAAATAAGCTCAAGCCCTGCTGTTGCACTGTTTAATGCTACAGCGTGATTGGTCTGGCAATAATCTGCCATATTTTTTTCAAATTCATAGGTTTTAGGTCCTGTTGTTATCCAGCCTGACTTTAAAACTTCAACAACAGCATCTATTTCCTCCTGAGTAATATCCGGAGGAGAAAAAGGTATCTTTTTTTCCATAACAATCATCCTCACTTTCAAATCATCTGCTGTAAAATTTCTTTATTGTTTCACATACATATAATACTTCATCATCGGTTATTTCAGGATATATCGGAAGGGCTATTATGCTCTGCGAAACTTTTTCTGCAACAGGGAAATCTCCCTTCTTATATCCAAGATGCTCAAAGCTTTTTTGAAGATGAAGAGGCATAGGATAGTATATGCTGTATCCTATCTCATTTTCTTTAAGGTATAAAGAGAGCTCATCTCTTTTTTCTGCTAATATATTGAATACATAGTATACCCCTTTTTGCTCATGTTTAATCTTAGGAAGCCTTACATGCTGACAGTCCTTTAAATTCTCCATATAAAGCTTTGCAACATGCTCTCTTTTTTTAATAGCTTCATCTATATATTTAAGTTTAACGTTTAAAACTGCTGCCTGAAGGGTATCAAGTCTTGAATTGTAACCTATATAATCATAATGATATTTTTTAGAAGCACCATGAACCCTATAACTTTTTGATAGGCTTGCAAGGTTTTCATCGTTGGTTACTATCATACCTCCATCGCCATATCCTCCGAGGGTTTTTGTAGGGAAAAATGAAAAAATACCAAAATCCCCTATCGTTCCTGAATGCTTATATGTATCTCCTTTCCCCCTCCATCTCATTCCAAAGGCTTCTGCAGCATCCTCAAGAACTTTTAGATTATGCTTTTTAGCAATTTCCATTATCCTATCCATATCAGCCATCTGGTCGAAAAGGTGTATAGGAAGTATTCCTACTGTATTATTATTAATTTTTTCCTCGATTAAATCCGCATTAATGCTGAAAGTTTCCTCGTCGATATCTACAAAAACGACTCTGCCTTTATTTCTAAGCACGCATGAAGCGGAGGCTAAGAATGTAAAAGGGGATGTTATAACTTCCTTGCCATCTTTAAACCCCAAAATATCAGCAGCAATTGTCAGAGCATCAGTTCCTGATGCAACGCCTATTGCATACTTTGCTCCTGTATAATTTTCTATAGCACCTTCAAAATCAACAACCTGTTTTCCAAGAATAAAATTACCCTGACTTATCACAGATTGTATTGCATCATCAAACTCTTTTTTTCTATTATTGTATTCCCTGACTGAAGAATAAAAGGGTACTTTCACCAATCATCACTCCTTATTGTTTTATGAGTAACTTTAAACCAATATAATGATATCATTTTTATACTATATTGTTAACATTATACTACTTTTTTTATTTATTTTTTGAATTTTAACATATTATTATCAAATCATTAATAATTATTTTATATGTTGGAAAAAATATATTACATGTTGAAATGTTTGATAATTCTGTTATTATATAATCCAATTATATTTATACAGTATACATAACAGCATTTTTCTACAAATTGAATTTATATAAAGCATACTTAAGGAAAGACGTTAATTTTTAAATTAATTTCATTTATATCACTTTAAACAATTTTTTTATTGCATTTTACACGTTTTTAAAGTAAAATATTTTATAATTATTAAACTAAATGTATAATCAAGGAGGGGAAACAATGTACAAAAAAGTCATTTCATTATTGCTTATAAGTCTTTTGACAATCTCCCTGTTTGCAGGTTGCGGCCAGAAAAGTGCAGTCAGCAGCGACACTATAAAGGTCGGCTGGATGGGCTCATTAACTGGTGACCAGGCTGTTTGGGGACAATGTGAATTAAATACTGTTAAAATGCTCTTTGAAGAAATAAATGCAAAGGGCGGAGTATTGGGCAAGAAACTTGAAGTTGTCGGATATGATACAAAAGGCGACCCACAGGAAGCCGTTAACGTTGCAAAAAGGCTTACAACCCAGGACAAGGTTGTAACTATTTTAGGACCAAACGCAAGCGGAAGTGCGATTCCAATAGCACCAGTTCTTGAAGCAGCAAAGGTTCCAGACATTGCAACAGTTGCTACAAATCCAAAGGTTACTGTTATGGATGGAAAAGTTAAACCCTATAACTTCAGAGTATGCTTTATAGACCCATATCAGGGAGCAGTTGCTGCAGGATATGCTGCTGACATACTTAAAGCAAAAACTGCTGCTATATTATATGATGTTGGAGATGACTATTCACAGGGACTCACCCAGTTCTTTGAAGAAACCTTCACTAAAAAGGGCGGAAAAATAGTTGCAAAGGAAGGATTTAAGAGCGGTGATGTTGATTTTAGACCTCAGCTTAGTAAGATAAAAGCCGCAAATCCTGAAGTTATATTTATGCCATACTTCTTCAAAGAAGTTGCTCTAAGCTCTAATCAGGCAAGAGAGCTTGGAATAACAGCAACTCTAATGGGAGGAGACGGCTGGCCATCAGATCAGCTGCTTCAGATGGCAAAGAATGCTGTTGAAGGTTCGTACTTTGTTAACCACCTTGATTTTAACGATCCTGAAGTTCAAGACTTCAAGACAAGATATAAAAACAAATATGGAAAAGAAGTTGAGCTTAACGGATATCTTGTTCATGACGCTGTGCTCATGTTCGTAGATGCACTTCAAAGAGCAGGAGAGCCAAACTCAGAAAAAATTGCAAAAGCTTTAGAAGAAACTAACATTAAAGGTATAACAGGAACAATTAAAATCGGTAAGGATACTCACAACCCAGAGGGCAAGGAAGCAGCTATAATAAAAATAGTTGACGGAAAATATATATTCCAGCAAAAATATACTCCACAGTGATAAAATATCAGAGCAGAATGAAAGAAGGATATCCTTCATTCTGCTCTTTATATGTAAAGAGGTGATATATTTATGACTCAATTTTTACAACAGCTCATAAACGGTCTTTCAATAGGAAGCGTATATGCCCTTATGGCCGTTGGATATTCGCTTGTATACAGCATAATGAATTTCAGTAACTTTGCCCACGGCGGAGTTATAATGTTTGGAGCTTACTTTGGATTTTTTTATCTCACCCTTTTTCGTCTTCCATTTCCTGTAGCACTGATTGGTGCTGCACTAAGTACAGCAATTCTTGCAATAATAATCGAAAGAACTGCGTACAAGCCTTTGAGAAACAGAAGAGCACCTTTTTTGTACTTTATAATATGTGCAATGGGTATGTCTATATTTCTTGAAAATATAATAATCGCCCTTCCCTTTATAGGACCTACCTTTAGAACATACCCTGAAATTTTTTCAAAAACCCCTATTAAAATCGGTAGTCTTGCGGTTGGAAGGCTCGATTTACTGATGTTTATAATATCTGCAATATGCCTTGGGCTTTTAGTTTATTTCATAGACTTTACAAAGATAGGAAAGGCAATACAGGCGACTTCATATAACATAAAAGCAAGCGCACTTATGGGAATCAATACTGACTTTATTATAATTACAGTATTCGCTCTTGGAGGATTTTTTGCAGGAATTGCAGGAGTTCTCTTTGGAATGAAATATACTGTTTATCCCCAAATCGGAGTTATAACAAATAAATCCTTTATTGCCGCAGTATTCGGGGGACTTGGAAGCCTTCCCGGGGCTGTTATAGGTTCAGTTCTTCTTGGAATCATAGAAACATTTACTTCGGGTTATATTTCATCTCAGTATAGAGATTTAATAGCCTTTGTTCTTTTAATAGCAGTACTTGTAATAAGGCCCAGAGGACTTATGGGTAAATCAAATGAGGATAAGGCGTAAAGGGGGTAGTTTAGATGGATGCTTATATTCAAGGTATTTTAATACTATCAGGAATAAATTTAATGGCGGTACTCGGCCTGTCCCTCTTAACAGGATTTACTGGGCTTTTCTCCTTTGGTCACGCAGGCTTTATGGCAATAGGAGGTTATACAGCTGCTGCCATGACTGTTAAATATCATATGCCCTTTATACCTGCACTGCTAATTGGAGCAATCGCTGCATCCTTTGTAAGCGCAATAATAGGTGCACTTACATTAAAACTTAAGGGAGATTACTTTTGTATAGCAACCCTTGGTTTTGGAGAGGCAACAAGGCTAATACTTGATAATGTGCAGTATTTCGGTGGTGCAAGGGGATGGCCTGGAATCCCTGCCTACACCAATCTTACAAACGTTGTAATAATAAATATAATAGCAATAGTTCTTTTAGCCAACCTCATACGTTCAAAGCATGGACGAAACATGATTGCAGTCAGGGAAGAGGAGCTCGCATCTCAAATAGCGGGAATTAATGTTTTTAAATATAAACTTATTTCTCTTATGATAAGCGCTGCCTATGCTGGTATTGCAGGAGGTCTTATGGCTCATTACATGACCTTCCTTCAGCCTAAAATGTTTGCTCTTACAAAATCTACAGAGCTTACTATTATAGTTATATTCGGAGGCCTTGGAAGTATATCTGGAAGCGTACTTGGAGCCCTTGTTCTAACATCCCTTCCTGAAATTCTTCGTGCCTTTTCGAATTGGAGGCTCGTTATTTACGGTCTTGCTGTAATTATTATTATGATTACTCGTCCCGAGGGACTTATGGGAGGATATGAATTTACTCCTCAAAGCATGAAGAAGCTTTTTTCAAACCTTAAGGGAAAAAGATTAAAGAGCAGCGAGGGGAGGGAATAAAATGAACTTACTTGAAATGAAAAATGTTACAAAGCGCTTTGGAGGACTTACTGCTGTTTCAAGCGTTGATTTTGAAATAGAAAAAGGAAGCATAACGGGGCTTATAGGTCCTAACGGCGCGGGAAAGACTACGATATTCAATCTTATAACAGGAGTCTATAAGGTAACAGAGGGAAAAATAACCTTTGATGGGAAGGATATTACAAATAAAGAACCTTACATGATAGCTGATATGGGTATTACGAGGACTTTTCAAAATATAAGACTTTTTAAGAAACTCTCAGTATACGAGAACGTTTTAACTGCCTGCCAGTATAACGCAAATTACAGCCTTTTTGAAGCGATGCTTTATCTTCCAAGATGCAGAAAGCAGGAAAAGCAGCTGAAGGAGCAGGCTGAAAACCTTCTTGAAATTATGGGGCTTATAGATAGAAAGGATTTTATTGCAAATAATCTTCCCTATGGGCTTCAAAGGAGGCTCGAGATTGCAAGGGCTCTATCTTTAAATCCAAAACTTTTACTGCTCGACGAGCCTGCTGCGGGAATGAATCCCGATGAAACTGCACAGCTTATGAACCTTATTTCTGATATCAGGAAAAAGTTTGACCTTTCGATACTCATAATAGACCATCATATGGATCTCGTTATGGGAATATGTGAAAAGATTATGGTTCTAAATTTTGGATGCAAACTTGCAGAGGGTACCCCAATTGAGATTCAAAGCAATCCAAAGGTTATAGAAGCATATCTTGGAGTGGAGGGGTAATAATGCTAACGATTAATAATCTTCATGTATATTACGGCGGTATACATGCTCTAAAGGGTGTATCCCTTAATGTTAATAAGGGTGAGATATTGACTATAATAGGTTCAAACGGTGCAGGAAAATCTACTCTTTTAAACTCTATTTCAGGATTTTTGAAATATAAAGGGGAAATAATATATAAAGATCAAAAGCTTAATTTTTCTCCTAATAAAATAGTTCAAATGGGAATATGTCATGTTCCCGAGGGAAGGCTTGTTTTTGCAAATCTTACTGTTGAGGACAATCTTCTCCTTGGGGCTTATTTAAGAAACGACAAAAAAGGGATTAAAGAGGATCTTGAAAAGGTGTATACTCTCTTCCCAAGATTGAAGGAAAGGCAAAAGCAGCTCTCTGGAACATTATCCGGAGGAGAACAGCAGATGCTTGCGATGGGAAGAGGGCTTATGAGCAGTCCTGATATTATGCTTTTAGATGAGCCTTCCTTAGGACTTGCTCCTCTGCTTGTTCAAACAGTATTCGATATTATAACTGACATTAGGAAGATGGGTAAGACAATTCTCCTTGTTGAGCAAAACGCCTTTAAAGCCCTTTCAATAGCTGACAGAGCCTATGTTCTTGAGCAGGGAAAGATAATAATGGAAGGAAGCGCAAAGGATATTGCAAACAATCCAAGCATAAAGGAAGCTTATCTTGGAGTTAAAAAATAAATTAAACTTCTTAAACCCCAAAAATATTGAGATAATATAAGATAAACCATTCAAAGAATATTTAAAAAGCCCATAAATTGCGCAGCCAATTTCTCTGACTTATAAAAATGCTCTAAGCCTTGTCTTTTTCAAAATTAATAACTATCAGAAATTCAGGCAGCCAAAAGTTATATAATTTTGGATATAAGCAGGGCAAGAACATCTATAATTTTTTGGCTTTAGCAGTTTATGGGCTTTATTAATAGGTTTTAAAAAACATCTAAAATCTTAAAATTCTTATTTACTTCGAGGTTTAAAAATTCATCATCTATAGCTATCCATGGCTTTTCAGGATTTTCTGATGGTATTTTAATTATTCTTCCTATATGACCATTATTTAAAAGGCATTTGCATCCTTGATAGGATACAGATGCGTTGTTTAAAAATACTCTGCAAAGATATGGATCGAGGCCATTATAGCTGTCCTCAAAAACAGCCTTAAGTCCATTTAAAACGTTTTCCTTAGGTTTGTATACCCTCTTTGATGTTACCGCATCATATACATCACATATCGAAATAATCTTTGAAAAGCTGCTTAAATCACCACCTGAAAGTCCAAAGGGGTATCCTTTTCCATTTACCCTTTCATGATGAGTCAGCACAACGTTTTTTATCCTCTCATCTATTGAGTTAGATTTTTTTAGCAATTGATATCCAAGTTTAGTATGATTTTTCATTATATTATATTCGCTTGGAGTTAATTTGGAAGGCTTATTAAGTATATACTCGGGTATTAAAACTTTACCAATATCATGAAGTATTCCGCAAATTCCTAAAAGTTTTATATCTGCTTTAGAATAGCCAAGCCATTTGCCCATAAGCATAGCAGTTAATGATACATTTATTGAATGTTCAAGGGTATAATCGTCTTTTCCGCTTAAAAGTTTGCTGTAAAAAAGTATCTCATTTGAATTTATATTGTCCATAAGTTCTTCTACTATATTATTAAATTCTGATATCTCAACTGTATTCTTTAATTTTACAACTTTAAATTTATCCTTAACCTTATTTACCGTTTCTGTATAAACAATACTTATTCTCTTTAAATCCTCATCCTTAGAGCTTATATCAACATCAACATATTCAATATTATATTCCTTTAACTTATCTATAATTTTTTCACTTAAAGCTGTTCCCTTTTGAACCAAAAGAAGTCCATTATTAATAAATATATTATCATTCAATACGGATCCAGGTACTATATCATTTACTTTTATCTTCATATCATCAATCCTTTGCTTATTTATACTCTATAGCTTTATTTTACAATTAAATCTATATTTTTACAATATTTTAATAATTTGAATTTTAAAGCAACTACAGATTAATCCTCCAAACTATATAATACAAATTTAAAAAACCTTTCTGATTTGTTTTAATGAAATAATCATGAATATTTGAAGTAAGAAAATCTTATTGCCTATTAAAATCATTTAAATCTAAATTCGGTAAGTAGTATAGCAAACCATTGATACAAAGTTTTATAAAAAATTTAAACCTTAATTCGGCAGGTAATGCTGGAAAACACTGATAGCACTAAATTTCTATTTCAAAAAAATTTTAATATAAAACTTAGATATATCAAAGGGTTATAAGAAACAATTTCCAAATCTAAGTTAAATATGTATTAGTTATTATAATGAATACTTTCTGAATGCAAGTTAAAAATTAAAGTCCTTAATCAATAACAAAATAATACTTATTGCATAGAATATTATTGTATTAAAAAATATTTGGAGGTTAAATATGAATAGCTCCCCGCTTCCCGGAATGCTTTGTAATTATGACTTGTTTCAAAAATCTTTAATGATGATTAAAGAGGCTGTACAGGGCGAAAGAAACGATGAACTTTTCTACGATTATCTTATCAGTGTTGCTCCAAACGAGGAAGCAAAGAATATAATTGAATCTATAAGAAACGATGAAAGAAGACACAATCAAATATTTAGAATGATTTATAAGAATTTTACCGGAGAGAATATACAATCAGTAGATGAACCTTTCCAAAAGCCCTCTTCCTATCTCGATGGACTTAAAAAAGCATTAAAAGGAGAACTTTCTGCTGTTGTAAAATACAGGCAGATAAAAGAAGGTCTTCCCCTTGGCTGCTATCAGGATCAGGTATTTAACATCTTAACCGACGAACTAAGGCACGCTTCATTTTATAATTATCTTATAACTATGGACAAATGCTAAAGATTAACTAATTTAAATTTTTTGAGGGACGGTTACTTATTTCTTACACTTTATCTAATTTTAAGATATGTTTATTTATTTTATGTGTTTAAGTTATATTTAATCTTATTATTTTGAGATATTGGGGTATTGGGGGACGGTTAGTGTGAAAATGTTGCATTCCCATATTTGGATATATATGACAATACGCAGTGTTAGATACCGGAGAAAGGAGGTATACCGCAAAAAAAGTGCCACCCAGTTGACAAGTGACAAACTTTTTCATTCCGTCGTTGTGGCTATTTTTTAGTCATGCACTGTTACTTATTTCACATATAATAAAGCAATTACTTAATACATTTTAATTTTTTAGAGAAGACAATAATTTTAAGCTCAAAATTAAAAAAGTAATCATTGCGTATTCTTCTCCTCCAAACATTTTTGAAAGGGCCCTTGTTCCTTCTGCAAGAAGATTTCCTATTTTAATTTTGAGGGGGTACACTATTATAATATTAATGTTAAATAATAAGTAACTGTCCCTCATCACATCATCATATAAAACCATAGCGGACTTTCACCGCAAAGCCGTCGCCAACGTCGGCGCACAATTTAAAAACCTGATAAAAAATCAGGCTTTTTGTGTCATTTTTTGAAAGATAACATAATATGTATCAGAACAATATTTTGAGGTGATAACGTGGGAAAATGCGGATATAGCTGCCATGTACACCGCTATTGTGGTTGTACTACAGTATGTAAATGCCATAGCCATTACTATAACTGCATCTCAGATGCATCAGAAAATTTTAGATGCCACAAACACTGCTTATACGGCGAAACTGATTATACCTGCGGCCACTGCCATGAAATCAAATTCCTAACCTGCTTTGAAATCCCGATATGGGGTGGAAGGCATATTCACTACTACTGTGGATTAACAAAAAAAGCAAAGGGGCATTGCCACTATATAATGGGATATACCTTAAAGGATTGCTGATAAATTAAGTAAAATTTTTATTATATAATTTTAAAGCCCATAGGCTTAAAGTATTCTTTAAGCCTATGGGCACTGTTTATCCCCCTGCAACGGGAGAAAAAATTTGAACCTCATCGCAATCATAAAGTTTTGTTTTAAAGCCCTTTAACTCATTTATATTTTTACCATTTACAAAAACAATCGAATTTTTAAGCTCATCGATATCAAGATTATATTTTGATGATATTATATTTATCAAAACTTCAACATCTTGAGCTTCGATTTCATCGAAACTTTTTTTAATATCAAGCCTTAAAATCCCGAAATACCTAACTTTAATCAATTTTACCCTCCAAAAGCTCTTAATCTTTTAATCCTTTTCTGTGATGGAATTCCATTTTTATCCCATCCTCTTATTTTATAATAATCCTTTTTCAAATCTTCTATAGGAACAATACTTCTTTTATCCCTGCTGTCTTGATACTCTGAAATCAATCTCTTAGGGAGTGTATCGTCCTTTGCATTTATTCCTCTTTTTATGTTTACCATTCTTTCGAGGTTATATCCCCTCTCTCCAATCTCTTTTAAAATTCCAAAGTTCATGTTCATCCCTGTTACATATTTTAATGCACGAATATGAGGAAGTCTCGAAACATTAAACTTAAAAAATTTTCCTGGTAAAGTATTTATAATATTTACAAAGGGAGAGGAATTTTTTAAAAACCAAAGAGAAACCTTTGTTAAAAAGCTATTTGGATGCTCTAATAGATACTTAGGAATAAAAAGATAGGTTGTAAAAAGGCAGCTCCCACAGGCAGATGCAGCTTCCATAAGATTTTGAAATAGTATTGTAAGTGCTGCCTTTGACTTTTTGGTATAGGCATCCATTGATAGCGCTAATCCCTCAAGAACCACAAGATATCCTCCGTTTAGGTGGCATCCTCCCCTGTTTGATACTGCATATCCAAGCCCCTGGCCTACAGCACCTCTTGGTTCATAGGCTGCAAGCTCAAGACCTTTTGAATTCATAGCGTATTCTTCTCCTCCAAACATTTTTGAAAGAGCCCTTGTTCCTTCTGCAAGAAGATTTCCTATTCCTTTTCTATAGGCAATATCTTCAAAAGTTTTCTCTATATTGTCTATTTTCCCGAATTCAAGACCGCAGTCCCAAAGTCCCCTTTCATTAAGTTCCATGGCAAAAGCTATGGTTACTCCTGCTGACACCGTATCCATCCCAAGTTCATCTAACACATAATTCCACCTTATTATATGCTCAAGGCTGCTGTTTTCAATATTTGCTCCTAAAAGACCTAAGGTTTCAAGTTCAGGGCCTTTAACCTGCTTTCCCTCAACTTCAACTACCCTGCCGCATTGAATAGGACATGTTATGCACCCTTTGTTTTTTATTAGATATTTTTCTGCAAGATACTCTCCGCTTACCTTTTCAAAGTCTTTATACTGTCCATATTTAAAATTCCTCGTTGCAAGCATTTTTCTTGCATTCATGACGCTTAAAAGCCCCGCTGTGCCAAGGCGTGGAAGCTGTTTGCCTGTTATTGGGTGATTCTTTAATTTTTTCACCCAATCTTTATATAAATTTTTCAGCTTTTCTTTATCATGAACATTAACAGTATTGTTTCCTCTTGCGACTATTGCCTTAATATTTTTATATCCCATAACTGCCCCAACTCCCGCTCTGCCCGCTGCACGCTCATCGCTGAAAATTGAAGCGTATTTTACAATATTTTCTCCAGCAGGCCCTATTACAAGTTTGCCGCATTTATCTCCAAAAAAACTCTGAGTCTCGCTAATTTTAAGTCCCCAAATATCCTTTGCATCGTGAAATTGTACCTCTTTATCCGTTATCTCAATCCATATTGGATTTTCAGACCTTCCAGTTATAACGATTCCATCGTACCCAGCTTTTTTTAGATATATTCCAAAGCTCCCTCCACAATTTGAAGATGTTAATAGATTAGTCAGGGGAGATAAAGTAGATATATTAAACCTGCTTGAGCTTGGGGCTCCTGTTCCTGTTAAGGGACCTGTGGTTATTACAAGGTAGTTATCAGGAGACAGAGGCTCTGTTTTTTCATTTATATTATCATATAGTATCTTTGCTGCCATTATTTTGCCGCCTATATAAAGCTCTCTTTCTTTATCGCTAAAAGGATATTCATATACCTTTTTTAAACTCAAATCAATTTTAAGAACCCTGCCCGTATATCCTCCATATATTGTTGCCATATGATTCCCCCTTTTATTAATATGCTTCCTTTAGAATCTCCATTATATCGTTAAAATCTGCTTCCTTAGGATTCATAATAAGCGCTCCATCGTTCAGCGCTGTATTTGCAATATTAGGTAAATCCTTTTCTTTAACCCCTGCTTCTTTTAAGGATAAAGTAAGACCGCTGAGATTCCTTAGTTTAATTTGAAGCTGTCTTACAGCTTCTATACATTTTTTCCCTCTTTCATCTTTAGGTGTTGAAGCATAAACCTCAACCCCACAAAGAGGAAGTAATATCTCCCCATATAAATCTCCAACCGCTTCAATATTATATTCCATACAATAGGGAAGAAGTATATTCATAGCATCTCCATGGGGTATATGAGATACTCCACCGCAGGCATGACCTATTGCATGCACCATTCCTACCATTGAGTTTGAAAAGGCTGCCCCTGCCATAAGAGAAGCGTTTGCCATAGCAAGTCTTACAATTTCATTTTCTCCATCTTCAACTGCACTGATAATGTTTTCTCCTATTATTTTTATAGCTGCAAAGGCATAGGCATCGCTTAAAGGATTTTTTTGAATGCAGGTATATGCCTCTATAGCATGGGTCAGCGCATCCATTCCTGTTGATGCTGTCATCTTCGGTGGAAGAGATTTTGTCATTCGAGGGTCGAGGACAGCAACATCCGGCAAAAGATTATAGGATACAAATTCCATTTTAACATTTCTTTCAGGATTTGCAATTACTGCAACTAATGTTACTTCCGAGCCTGTTCCTGCTGTTGTTGGAATAACTATAAAGGGAACAGCTCTTTTCTTTGTAAGTATTTCAGCCCCCATAAACTTTATAAGATCATCAGTATCTTCAGTTATTAATATGCTAAGCCCCTTTGCAGTATCTATAACCGAACCTCCCCCAACTGCAATAATAGAATCGCATTTATTTTCCCTGTATATCTTTGAGGCTTCGTTTACTACCTTAACAGAAGAATCGGGAGGAACACTGTCATATATAGCACCTATAGTGATGTCGCATTGCCCAAAAGCATCTAAAACGGTTTTCACAAGCCCAATTTTAATGAGAAAATCATTTGTTATAAGAAGAGGTCTCTTGCCTCCCAAATTTTGAAGTTCTGATGGTATATGCTCTAAAGCCTTAAAACCTGAGATAATTTTAACCGAATTTAAAAATTCATAATATGAAGGTATCATAATATCCCCCTTTTCATATTCCAAATAGAGTTCCCATGTAAATTTTAAAGCTGCTTGTTCCTTTTTTAGGCATTCTTTTAAGTATTTTCTTAGCAATAAAACTTGGGAAAAGATGCGCTTCTACAATATAAAGGCATCTGACAAAGGGCATTCCAAAGGCAATAATATCCCCCTTCATGCTAAATCTATGCTGTGCGTAGGCCATATCTATTCCAAGCCTTCCTGTTAAAACCAAAAGAGCTGTTTCAATGTTTTTAAAATACACTGCGAATTCACAATCTTCTTCCTTAGAGCCGAGATATTTTAATGTGCCTTTTTCCTTTTTCATAAGAAGACATGGACCAAAGGACTGAATCTTGATTAAAATTTTTAAAGAATCCGGCCAATTTTCAATCTCCTTTTTTACATATATATCATGCTTTGCTGACGCAACAAATGCTCTCCCCAAAAAATAAAGTATTACTCTTGCAAAAAAAGATTTAATTTTCTTACTTTTAGGTACGATATTTTTATCCTTCAACATAACCCTCCTTATCTGACATTTTATTTAAATTATATATACTCTCTACCAAATAATTTTATCACAGTTAATTCATGGAATCACATGTTTTTGTATGGGACGGTTACTTACTTATTTATTATATTTTCATTATCAAGTAGTTTAATTTTTATAAGTACGTATTAAATGAAAATATAGCGTAAATTTTCTAAACATGGAATTAACGAGAGTTTAGGAATTGTAAACTTGAAAATGTAGGAAAAGTGAGGGACGGTTACTTATTATAGGCAATATTAATTTAATGCATAGTTAACTTTTTATTTTAGACAAGAAGTTAACTATGCTTGTAATTTTTAATTTTGCTTGTCCAATTTTATTGCTTATATATTTTATAATTTTTTAACATTTATTAAGTTCCATTTTTAATACTATTTATACATTAAATAATTATAAATATATACAGTTATTTTATGCTACTATGCTCCTATCGCCAATATCTCCTCCACAATCCCCCTGTATCTTTCCTCCTTTATAAGCTCAGCACCTAAAGCACACAGCCTCGATACATTAGCCTGCCCCATGCTCCCAAGTATCCTGCATATGTCAGCACATTTTAAATCGCAAAACTTTCTTAAAGCAAAGCACAGTATTGCCTTTGCCTCCTTAGCTCCCTTTGAATTCTTTATCTTAAGCATTAGTTTATCTATGTTAAATCTTTCTGCAATTATTTCTATTATCTTTTCAGGGGATAAGTCTCTAACGAGTACCTTTCTCATGCTTCTATATTCCGTAGGTTCATCTTTAAACTCCTGCCTCTTTGCATCTACAACACTTTTCACTTTAAATATAAAATCCCTGTACATTGCTCTTGCAGCTGCTTCCTTTAAGCTGAACATAGAAAGTATAAAACTGTCATCTATAAGATTAAACTCATCTCTCTTTTCTGCTAAAAATATCCCAAGAGATGAAAAGCGGTAATCCTGCGGATTTGTTTCATACCCCTTTATATCTGTTGCATTAAAGTGAACATAGGCAGTTAAAGCAAAAAGATACCTGTCACTGTCAACAATAAGACTTTTAAATCTATCATGGAAAAGGTGACCTATTCTTTCATGCCTTTTGTTATAGTACATAGCGTACTTATAATTGATAAAGTGCATAATCTTCGATATGTCTGCACCGTTTGAATCTATAATAAAATGGGCGTGATTATCCATAAGACAGTATGAATACACCTTAAACTCGAACTGGTCCTGAGCTTTTTTAACGAAATCCATAAACTTTACTTTATCATCATCATCTTTAAAAAGA